>CALWES010000005.1 GCA_944377405.1 uncultured Lachnospiraceae bacterium
ACGTCCGCGCCGCCTACGGTGACGCTGCCGCTGTCCACATCCCAGAACCGGGGGATCAGGCTGGCGGCGGTGGTCTTGCCCCCGCCGGAGGGTCCCACCAGAGCCACCACTTCACCGGGCCGGACAGAAAAACTCACATCCTCCAGCGCGGGCCGGTCCGCGCCGGGGTAGGTGAAGGTCACATGGTCAAAGGCCACGGCGTCACTGGCTGGCCTTTTTTGGACCTTCGGCTCCTCCATGGGCTGCTGGCTCAGGATCTCGTCCAGGCGGCCGATGGCCTCGTCGGCCTCCATCACCGCCTCGCTCATATACATGATGCGGTTGATCATCTGACCGCAGGCGGGGGCAAACAGGGCATAGAAGATCAGGTTCACCAGCGCGGTACGCACATCCCCGCCGGAGGCGATGAGCAGCGCCGCCGGGATCAGCAGGGCAAAGGCCCCGTTGATGAAGGTAAGGAAACAGGTCTGGCCCGTCCGGCAGCTCATGGCGTACTGGCTGGCCAGATCGCTGTAATCCTGGATGGCGGCATAGAAGGCCTTAAAGGAGTAAACGGTCTGCTGGAACATCTTCACCACAGGGATGCCCCGGACATATTCCACCGCCTCGCCGCTCATGCGCTCGATCTCCTGTTGATAGCGGTGGAAAAATCCTGCGTTTTTGCCGCCCATCATCAGGCACATGGACAGCAGTGCCAGCACCATGGTGAGCAGACATAAAAGGCCCATCCGCCAGTCAAAAAGGAACAGTACGACGATGGCGGCAACAGGTGTTACTGCCGTTGCGGCCAGATCGGGGAGCTTGTGGGCCAGCAGGTCTTCAGTGAGCCCGGCGTTGTCGTCGATGAGCTTCCGCAGCCGCCCCGACTGGTTCCCGGTGAAAAAGCCCAGGGGAAGCTTCAGCACATGGGTCATGGCGGCGCGCCGGATGTTCCGGGCGGTGCGGAAGGCCGCGATATGGGTGGACATAAGGGCGGCAAAGTACAGCAGAATGCTGCCGGTGGCAGTCCACACCGCCATCCAGCCCCAGTGGCCCAGATCCCCGGCTCCGTGCAGACTGGGCCAGGCAGACAGCACGCTTCTGGCCACCAGCCAGACACACAGATATGGCGCCAGCCCCAGCACCGCCGATAGGGCGGACAGGATACAGCCCAGGATCGTCAGGTTTTTGTGCCTGCCTGCATAACCCAGGATGCGGGCAAGGCTGCTTGGTTTCTTTTGCTTCAAAGTGATTCCTCCTTATCAAATAGTTAGCTATCACTAACTCATATCCAAAAAAGATAGGGGTTATCCCCCCATCAATTTCAGCCATCCGGCGGTGTAAAATTCCCGGAGCTGATCCACGTCCCGCAGAGACTGCTCCCGGGGCATATCGTGGATCACGATCTCGAAGATGCCATTGAACATTCCGCTGGCGACGATATGGCACAGGGACTTGTCCAACGCGGGAATATCCTTCCCCAGGTGGCGGAGAACCTCCATGTACTGGAGAGTGTACTCTACCTCCACCTCAACCATGTTGTGGACAAAGTGCTCGTAACTGGTGCCTTCCGAGCGGGTGAGGAGCAGCTTCACCGGTTCCCGGTTGGCACAGATATAGTCCACCATCCAGTCCAGATAGGTTGCTGATTCTACCCCCATATGAGAGGGCTGCTCCTCCTCGGGCAGCTCAGCAAAGGTGATCTGGGCTTCCATGAACTTGCCCATAAGAGCAGCGGCATGGGGCTCCACCAGGGCGTTGAACAAGGCCTCCTTGCTGGAAAAATACCCGTAGAAGGCCCCAGTGGTTACTCCGGCATTTTTTACGATCTGCCGCAGAGAGGCCCCCTGAAAGCCCTTGTCCAGAAACTCCACCAAAGCGGCTTCCTGAATTTTTTCCAGAGTGGCGCTAGATTTATCTTCCATGGAAATACTCCTTGTAACGATGTTATATAACAATGTTATGATATGGCGGATGGTTTCATTTGTCAAGAGAAAAATGAAAAAGCCCGGCGCGCTGCGCCGGGTTGGAAGTTATTTTGTTTTTGACAGGGGCAGGGCACTCATGCTATGGAGGCTCACGGCCAGGGTAGATAGGTTATGAAGCAGGGCAGAGGTGGCTGGAGGCAGCGCGCCTGCCGCGCCAAGGCCGATGAGGGCCCCGTTGAAGCCGATGACGAAGCGGTAGTTATTCTGGACGCGGCTCATGAGGGCCATGGCCAGCTGCCGCAGACGCACCAGTTCCCACAGACTGTCGGCGGCGATGGTGATGTCGGCGATCTCCCTTGCGATGGCCGCCCCATCGCTGATGGCAATGCCGGCGTCCGCCTCGGAGAGGGCAGGGGAATCATTGATACCGTCCCCTACCATGAGAACGGTGTGGCCCTTCCGCCGCAGGGCAGCCACATATTCCGCCTTGTCTGCCGGAAGTACTCCAGCCTTAAAATCATCCACTCCCAACTGCTCCGCAATAGCGGCGGCGGTGCGGGGACTGTCCCCGGTGAGCATGACGGCATTCTGAATCCCCAGTCCCCGGAGAGCGGAGAGCACGTCTCCCGCCTCTTCCCGCAGGGGGTCGGAGATGCAGATCACGGCGGAGAGCACCCCGGCGATGGCCAGATAAAGCTGGGAGCACTCCGTGGGCAGGGAATCGAATTTGCCCTGCTCTTCTTCCGGGATTACGCACTTTTCGTCCTCAAAGATAAAGTGGGCGCTGCCGATGCGTACCTGCTTTCCGTCAATCGAGCTGGCGATGCCATGAGCCACCAGGTACTCTACCTTGGCGTGGCGCTCCTCATGGTGCAGGCCACGGCGGCGGGCTTCCTCCACCACGGCGTTGGCCATGGAGTGGGGGAAGTGCTCCTCCAGGCAGGCGGCCAGACGGAGCATTTCCTCCTCATCATTTCCGTTGAAAGGAACGAGCTTCGCCACCTGGGGACAGGCATGGGTGAGGGTGCCGGTTTTGTCAAAGACAATGGTGTCAGCCTTTGCCACCGCTTCCAGGAATCTGCCGCCTTTTACGGTGATGTGATCCCGTCCTGCCTCCCGCATGGCAGAGAGCACCGCCAGGGGCATAGCCAGCTTCAGGGCGCAGGAAAAATCCACCATCAGCACCGACAAAGCCCGGGCTATGTTCCGGGTGAGGGCAAGACTCAGGAGACTCCCGGCAAAGGTGTAGGGCACCAGCTTATCCGCCAGGCCGGAGGCCCTGACTTCAGCAGAGGATTTCATCTGCTCAGACCGCTGGATCATCTCTACGATCTGGTCATATCGGCCTTGGCCGGAGGCCTGGCGTACCTCCAGGACGCATTCCCCCTCTTCTACTATGGTGCCGGCATATACAGCACCGCCGGGTCTCTTGGCTACGGGAACGGATTCGCCGGTAAGAGAGGCCTGGTTGACGGTGATTTCTCCCTCAGCCACCAGGCCGTCAAGTGGGATAATTCCTCCGGCCCGGACCAGTATCCGGTCGCCGGGACATACCTGTCTGATGGGGACGAGCACCTCTCCGGCTTCTGCTTTCAGCCATACCCGGTCTACATGGAGGGAGAGGCTCTCCGCCAAATCGGCCACGGATTTCTTCCTCGTCCAGTCCTCCAGCAGCTCCCCGATCTCCAACAGGAACATCACCATGCCTGCAGTGCCGAAGTCCCGGCGGCCCACAGAGATGCCGATGGACAGGGCATCCAGCAGTTCCACCTTGATTTTCCGCCGTTCCAGGCATCGGAGCCCCTTATGGAGGAAGGGTACCATATGCCAGATCACCCGGGCTGCCCGCAGAGGGGCGGGCAGGAACAGAGCGGCGGTTCCCTTCATCAGCACCTTACCTGTCAGCTTCTCCTGGAATTCCCGGTTCAGGGCTCGGGTGCTGTGGTCCGGAAGGGTGACAGAGGACTCCGCCCCGGCCCAGGTGAACGCGCCGAGAGCGGAAAGAACGGTCTCCCGTTCCCCGGTATAGGTCACGATGACGCAGCCGGTGCGTTCGTGAACGACAGCCTCTTTTGACCAGGGCTGATTTTTCAGCCAGGTTTCCAACAGGTCAGCCTGCCGGAGGGTCATATTTTTCTGCCGGAGCCTCAGACGCATCCGGCCCCGGATCTCATGTACGATAGTCGCTTTCATTACAAATCTCTCCTCATGGAAAAAGGAGCCGCTTTCCGGCTCCCTTCCGCAGTTTCTTAAGCCTCCGGCCCCTCCACCTGGGTATCGGCTTCCCTGGCAGCCCGTACCTCGTTGATGCCCTTGGCGGCGGCCAGGATGTCGGCGGTGTTCTCCTGAAGGCCGGTGACCGTCTCCATCACACTATCTTTCATCCGCAGGCCGGCGGCGGTAATGTGAGTATAGGCTTTCTTGGCATCCTTGCTGGTGAGAAGCTTCACACCGGCGGAGCCGAATAGAGCGCCGCCTACGAAGCAGGCCAGTCTGACATAATGCTTCATCATGAGAAATTCTTCCTTTCTGCGGTGTACTCATCTGTGGTTGTAGTCTATGAACCCGCAGATGTAAATCACCATCTCTGATAGTTAGTATATGCTAACCACAGGGACCTGTCAAGAGCCGCACCGGCATTGAATTACCCTTTTCGACGCAATCCTTTTGGTTCCGCACTTATATTTTATCCTCCGAGGTTTATCTTTTGCCCCGGATATGATATGATGGACTACAAATCGGATAAGGGAAACGGCGCTCGGGAGGCTCTCCGGAGCGCCGATTTCAGGCATATCGGAGTGCGGAACGCAGGAGAGGAAACAGAAAATGAACGAAATGGATTACAGGGAATTTTTCGGAGATATGAACGAGCAGCAGGCCCATGAAGCCATACTGAAGCTTACGGCAGCCTATTGCGACAGATATCACAACACGGAAAAGGACAAGCCTTACCGGGAGGGAGACAGGATCCCCTATGCCTCCAGAGTCTATGACCATGAGGAGATGGTGAACCTGGTGGACTCCGCCCTGGAGTTCTGGCTGACCACGGGAAGATATGCCAGAGAATTTGAAAAGAAGTTTGCAGAGTACGAAAACGTGCGCTTTGCAAGCCTGGTGAATTCCGGGTCTTCGGCGAACCTTCTGGCCTTCATGACCCTGACCTCCCCCCTTCTGGGAGAGCGGCGGATCAGGCGGGGAGATGAGGTGATCACCGTGGCGGCGGGCTTCCCCACCACCGTGACCCCGATCCTGAATTACGGAGCGGTCCCGGTCTTCGTGGATGTGACCATCCCCCAGTATAACGTGGACGTGACAAAGCTGGAGGGAGCCCTTTCCGACAGGACCAAGGCGGTGATGCTGGCCCATACCCTGGGAAATCCCTTCGATCTCGAAGCTGTGAAGGCCTTCTGTAAGAAGCACGGCCTCTGGCTCATCGAGGATAACTGCGACGCTCTGGGAAGCCGCTATTTCCTGGAGGACCGGTGGCAGCTTACGGGAGCTGTAGGAGATATCGGAACCTCCTCCTTCTATCCGCCCCATCACATGACCATGGGAGAGGGCGGCGCCACCTATACCAGCGATCCCCTTCTGCACAAGATCATGAGGAGCATCCGGGACTGGGGCAGGGACTGCGTCTGCGAGTCCGGCCAGGACAACCGCTGCGGACACCGTTTCTCCGGCCAGTTCGGAGAACTGCCCTTCGGCTATGACCATAAATACGTATACTCGCATTTCGGATATAACCTGCAGGCCACGGATATGCAGGCGGCGGTGGGCTGCGCCCAGCTGAAGAAGTTCCCCACCTTTGTGGAGAAGCGGAAGGCCAACTGGAAGGTGCTTTACGAGAACCTGAAGGATGTGTCTGACAGGCTGATCCTGCCGGAGGCTGCGGAGCATTCCGACCCCAGCTGGTTCGGCTTCTGCATGACGGTGGCGGATGGCATCGACAGGACGAAGGTCATCAACTACGTGGAGGACCACGGCGTTCAGACCCGGCTCCTCTTTGCAGGAAACATGGTAAAGCAGCCCTGCTTCGACGGCTTCAGGGGAGACGACAGGATCTACCGGGTAAGCGGCCCCCTGACGGAGACGGACCGGATCATGACCAACACCTTCTGGATCGGCGTCTATCCGGGCATGACGGAGGACCGGCTCCTGTATATGGCAAAGACCGTAAAGGAAGCACTGCGGCAGCAGTAAGGAAGAAGCGGCCCGGGAACGGGCCCCTTAAGCAGCGAGGAGAAGGAAATGACTCCTGATTATAATAAGGAAACACTGAAAAAGGCGCAGCAGGCCTCCCTGGAGATCCTGCTGGCGGTGGACCGGATCTGCCGGGAAAACGGCATCCGGTATCTGCTGGATGCCGGCACCCTTCTGGGAGCGGTGCGGCATCAGGGCTTTATCCCCTGGGACGACGACATCGACATCGCCATGACCAGGAAGGATTACGAGGCCTTAAAGAGGCTGTTGCGAAGCGGAAAGAAGCTCCTTCCGGAGAACATGGAGCTGATCCTTCCGGATGAATACAGGAACGGCAGAGCCTTTTACGATTTTACTCCCAGGATCATCTATAAGAACTCCCGGCGCCACGGGGACAGCCGGGAGATGGATTACTACGAGGGGAAGCTCAACCATCTGTGGGTGGATATCTTCATCCTGGACAACATCCCCGACAGCCCCCTTCTGGACCGGTGGGTCCGCTTTCGGCAGAAGGTGATCTACGGCCTTTCCATGCCGAAGCGCTGGAGGCTGGACCTTGGAAAATACAGCCCCTCGGACCGGCTGAAGGTGAGCCTCCTGAAGGCGGCAGGGAGATTTTTCCCCATGAGGAAGCTCTTTTCCATGCAGGAGAGGCTCTCCAGAAAATATGAGAAAAGGCATACAAAAAATCTGTACTACAGCAACTACCAGCCGGACTTCCTGCAGGATACCGTAAAGCGGGAATGGAGTGAGGAGGTCACGGAGCTGCCCTTTGAAGGACATATGCTGATGGCCCCTGCAGGCTATGACCAGGTCCTTCGGGAGATCTACGGGGACTATATGCAGCTTCCCCCGGAGGAGAGCCGGGTGCCCTCCCATTCCGACGGCCTGGAGGTTTTCTAAGGGGAAGGCGCAGCTGCAGGAAGAGAACAGGGAGAACAGAAAAGCGTGGAACAGGTAAGCGTCATCGTCTCTGTGTACAACGAGGAACAGGGACTGGAACAGTTTTATAGGGAAACGAAGGGATGGCTGGAGAAGCTTCCCGGAGACTACGAGATCCTCTTTGTGGACGACGGAAGCAGCGACGGAAGCGGGGAGATCCTCCGCAGGCTGGCTGAGGAGGACCGGGACCATGTGCGGGTAATCGCATTTTCCAGGAATTTCGGCCACGAGGCGGCCATGACCGCCGGTCTGGACTACGCCGCAGGGGACTATCTCATCTTTATGGATGCGGACCTTCAGCATCCTCCGGCCTGCATTCCGGAGATCATGGAGCAGTTCCGGGAGGGCTGTGAGATCGTCAGCATGGTCCGCACGGAGAACCGGACCGCAGGACTGATCAAGAACATCACCTCCGATGCCTTTTACCGGCTTATTAACCGGATGTCGGATATGCATCTGGAGCCGGGAGCTTCGGATTTCTTTGCTCTGGACCGGAGAGCGGCGGAGGTCCTTCGGAGGAATTACCGGGAAAAGGTCCGCTTCCTCCGGGGCTACGTACAGAACATCGGCTTCCGGAAGGCGGCCCTGCCCTATGAGGCGGCTCCCAGGGTGGCGGGGAAGAGCCATTACAGTCTGCGGAAGCTGTGGCGTTTTTCCGTGGACACCATCATCTGCTTTTCCAATCTGCCCCTGAAGCTGGGGATCTACGCGGGGCTTTTTTCCGCCCTTCTGGGGGTGATCCTGATCCTTTACACCCTGTTTACCAGAGGAGGCGCCCCCAGCGGCTATGCCACCATCGTGATCCTGCTATGTTTCATGTTTGCCATGCTGTTTGTGGTGGTGGGGATCATCGGCGAGTATATCTCCGTGATCTTCAGCGAGCTGAAGGATCGGCCGATCTATATCATAAAGGATATGCAAAACAGAAAGGAGCTCTCTGAAAAGAGAAAAGAGGATTGATTTATGGAACCTTATGACATCAGGCTTCTGGCATTGGATCTGGATGGGACCCTGACCAACAGCCAGAAGGAGATCAGCGGAAAAAACAAGATCGCCCTGTACCAGGCGGAAAAGCAGGGGGTCCGGGTGGCCCTGGCCTCCGGAAGGCCGGCCCTGGGAATCCGGCGCCTTGCGGACGAGCTGTGGCTGTCCAAGCGGCGGGGCTTCATCATGGCATATAACGGCGGCGAGATCGTGGACTGCGAAACGGGGAAGATCATTTTCCGGAAGACCCTGAAACGGGAGCTGGTCCCGGAGATCTGCGCCCTGGGCAGAGAGCTGGGGCTCCATCTCATCAGCTACAACGACAATGAGATCATTTCCGAACGGCCTGAGGGGCACTATGTGCAGAAGGAGGCCTTCTGCTGCAGGACGAAGATCTGCAGGGCAGAACGGCTGGAGGAGGCCCTGGAGCAGGATCCCGTTAAGTTCATCGCTGCCGATGAGCCGGATTTCCTCCGGGAGGTGCTTCCCATCTTCCGGGAGCGCTTCGGCGGGGATGTGAACCTGTTCTTTTCAGAGCCCTATTTTATGGAGATCGTGCCGAAGGAGATCGAAAAGTCCTTCGGACTCAGCAGGATCGCCGAGTATCTTGGCATCACGAAGGATCAGATCATGGCCATGGGAGACGGATACAACGACATCCCCATGATGCAGTATGCCGGGCTTTCCGTAGCCATGAAGAACGGATGCCGGGAGACCCGGGAGGCGGCGGATTTTGTGACCGTCACCAACGACGAGGATGGAGTGGCCCAGGCCATCGAACACTTCATCCTGGGAAAGGAGAAGCATGCATAAGGACCTGACGCTGGAAAAAAGGATCCGGGCCGAGCTCTACGGCTATGACGGCACCATGGGGATCTATATCGACGACCTTCAGGGCCACGTGGTGGCCATCAACGAGAAGGAGCGCTACGAGACCGCCAGCTGCTGCAAAATGTTTATCCTGGCAGCCCTCTTTGACAAGATTGAAAAGGGAGAGGCTTCCCTGACGGATATGCTGACCCTCTCGGAGCAGTATGTGATAAACGGAAGCGGCGTTCTGTCCTCTTTGGAGCTTGGGAGCCGTCTGAGCGTGGGCAATACCGCCACCCTCATGATCATCGTAAGCGACAACATCGCCACCAACATGCTCATCGACTATCTGGGCCTCGCCTATATTAACGAGGTCATAGAAAAGCTGGGCCTTCAGGATTCCAGGCTCCACAATCCCATTGACTTTGAAAAATACAGCAGGCTGGGCACCACCACTCCGGCGGACTATGCCTCCCTCTGGGTGCGGATCGCAAAGCGGGAGCTCATCAGCAAAAGGGCTTCGGAGGAGATGCTGGCCATCTGCAGAAAGCAGCAGTACCATTCCATGCTGACCGGAAAATTCCCCTGCTATTACATGGACGAGGATAACTATGGGGCCCCGGAGAATCAGCTGATCTGGGTGGCCTCCAAGTCCGGAAGCATGAACGCCTGCCGGAATGACGGCGGCATCATCCATACTCCCTACGGAGAATATGTCATCGTGCTGATGAATAAGGAGTTCTCGGATATCTCCTATCACAACGATCATCCGGCCTACACCTACGGAAGCGCCGTATCCAGACTGGTCTTCGACCAGTACCTGGCCCTTTGCGGACATTTATAAAAAGAAAAAGGGAGCCTCCGGGCTCCTGAGGATAGAGGAAGGATCTATGAAAACATCCATTGAACGCCATGAAACGGAGCTGATCCCGGCTTTGATCCAGCAGCCCCTGCAGCAGGTCTTTGACAGGCCGGCAGTCTTCCGGCAGATCCCGGAAACGGAGGATGTGCTGCTCCACGGACAGCTGGTGCGGGTGACGGAGGTCTGCCCCGACGAAAGCTATGACGATAGGGAGATCTATACCGTGGCCCGTTTCGGCCGTTTCTTCCATTATGTAACGGATTATGGCTATGAGGGATACATTGCCGACGGGGAGGAGCGGATCCAGACGGAGACCTACCTTTCCGAATTCCAGACTTCCCAGGATATGGGAGCCATGGACGCGGAGCGCCTGGAGAACCTCTGGGGGCAGTATGCAGGGATCTGCGAAAAGTACCTGGAGGCCTACCGGGAGGTGGAGGAAAAGGGCTACGGGAACATCTACAATAAGCATGCTGGCCTTAAGACCGTCTGGGCAGGCTGTGCGGACCTTCTGGAGAAGCCGGACATCACCGATACCGTATGCCGGCGCATGACCCTCTACCGGGGAGCAAAGCTCTACGTACCGGAGGACCAGGAGGGAGTCAAAGAGGGATGGACCCGGGTCTATCCCGCCACGGCCATGTTCTTTGGGGAGGAGGGCTTCGAGGAAGAAGAGGAGGCCTATGACGGCGCCTTCTATATCCGGAGCAGCGCCCTTTGCCCGCCCTTTGAGCTGGTGGATGTGGACTATGACGAAGAGACCCGCATGGAGGACTGCGCCGTCTACGGAAGGGTCCGCCCCCTGGATGAGGAGGCCTTCCGAAGGAACGTGACGGAGACTGCAAAGCTGTATCTGGGGACCCAGTACCGCTGGGCAGGGAAGACGGTGGCGGGCATCGACTGCTCCGGCCTCTGCTCCATGGCCTATATGCTCAACGGCGTATATATCTTCCGGGACGCCAGGATGGAGGAGGGCTATCCGGTCCATGAGATCGTCTCCGGAGAAGAATGGCAGGCAGACAGAAAAAAAGCCCTGGCCCGTATGAAGCCAGGGGATCTGATCTATTATAAGGGACATATCACCATGTACCTGGGAGAGGGAAAATACATCCACTCCACCGGAAAGGCAGGCTCCGACGGGGTCGTGATCAACTCCTTCCATGAGGAGGACCTGGATTACCGCAGGGACCTGGCGGAAGAGGTACTGGCAGTGGGCAGTATCTTTTAAGGGAACTTATCCTACAGGAAGCCCGCTGTGGAAGCTGTAATTTCCAAGGGCCGTCAGGAGGGGCCTTATGTCCTCCTCGGACCAGGGAACGGGCTTTTCCAGCAGGAGCTCGAACTGGTAGTAGCAGTCCCGGCACTTCATGAGGCACTGATGAAACAGGTCCGTAAAGGACTGGGTGGACACCAGGCTCCGGTCCCAGGGGTTGGCCCAGGGCTCGTGGTCCGAATTCAGGGCCCAGCGCATGTCGCTGATGCTGTCGGTGACCAGCTTGTTGGCGAGGACCGGGTGCCTTCCCAGGATGGTTTCCAGACGGTTGATCTTCCTCTTTTTTCGCTCTTCTGGATCAGAGAGAGTCTTACAGCCGAACTGGGTGGCCCAGATGGAACGGGAGACGATCCCCCGGGAGACGGTGAAGCGCTTATCATAAATGGGAGGATAATAGGCCTCCGTAATGACCTTGCTCAAAAAGTCCGAAAGGAAGAACTTCTCTGAGGGCGTCAGCAGGATGCTGGCGGCCTGATTGAACTCCGAGGGCTTTTTTTGTTTGTAGCGCAAAAGCAGGATGGCGTCGATATCGTTCTCCAGCTGACAGTGGAGGCTCTGGGTCAGGGTCTTGGCGCTGCCCTTTATTTTCGGGTTATGGCCGATCCTGGCATAGACATAGGGATGGACGATGGAGTCCCCGATGTAATGGCACATGTAGCCGGCGGCATAGGCCACGGCCTGCTCCCGCTTCTGGGGGGATTCCACCCTGGAGATGGACAGCAAGAGGCAGCGGAAGAAGTTCTCGATGTGGGCCTCGTGCATGAACACGCCGATGTTGCGGTGGTTCCTGTGCCGGGCCAGGGGAACGTTATAAAAGAAGATATCCGGCCCCTGGAGCCCCAGCTGGAAGATAAAGCGGTGGCGGCTCACCATGTCCTGAAAATCTCCGGGAAGAAAGTCATGGAGGGCCTTCATTCCCATAATATAATGTGTTGTAAATCCGGGCATAAAACACTCCCTGATGAGGACCGGGACAAACGCCCCGGCGTCTCTTACAAATATCTGACAATTTCAAGCTAATCTTAGCATAATGCGGTTTTTTATGCTATAGTTACATTGAGTTTTTGAAATGGAGGACGGAAAAATGTTCAGAAGATATATCGGAGCCGGAGCAGCTGCCGCTGCAGTCCTTTTTGCAGGGCTTATGCTGCCCTTTAACGGCACGGTCCGGGCGGAGGCGGCGGAAACGGAAGCCGCAGGCTGCCAGGTAGAACGGCTGGCACTGCCGGAGGATGCGGACCGGCTGGTGGTAGTGGAGGCAGAGGGCTTAAAGGCCACGGTCACCATGTATGAGAAAACAGAGAGCCTTTCTTCCGAGGGCACCGGGGAGATCGGGCCCGGGGTCCCGGCACCGGAGACAAAGACGGTCTGGAAGGAGATCGTAAGTACCTCCGAGGGCCTGATCGGAAGAAAGGGCATGGGGAAGACCCGGGAGGGAGACGAGAAGACTCCCGCGGGCCTTTACAAGATGAACACCCCCTTCGGAACGGAGCCGAAGCAGGAGGGCTTCCCGGAGAACTACCTTCAGGTGGACAGCCGCTACTACTGGAACGGAGACTCCCAGTCAGACCGCTATAACAAGCTTGTGAACACGGATGAATACACTGCCTTTGACCGGGGAAAATCCGAGCACCTGAGCACCTACGGCGGCGTGGCTTACCACTACTGCATCGATACGGGTTACAATCCGGAGGGAACCCCCTATAAGGGATCCGCCCTGTTCCTTCACTGCTCTGCAGGAAAGAACACGGGAGGCTGTATCGCCATCCCGGAGGCTGCCATGACGGAGATCCTGCGGCATTATCAGGAGGGAAGCACCTATATCCTTCTGGACAGCCTTGGAAATTTTGAACAGTATTACGGCTAAGGACATCAGAGCCGAACATCAGATAAGAGCCGAAACAAAAAAGGATCCCGGAGCCCGGGATCCTTTGAAAAAACTTCCTTAAAATGGGAGGAGCCCCAATAACCGAAGCTATTGGGGCAAGTATTATGAAAAAATCTTATTAGCACTGCAGTAACAGTATCTGCTGTTTACGATTATGAGTATAGAAAGTAAACGTGTCGAAACTATGTGCAGGAAGTAAAAAAAAATTAAAGGAATTGTGAACGGGATATGAACACGGAATGGATCCGACTGGAAGCACATGCGAAAATCAATCTGAGCCTGGATGTACTGCGGAAGCGGGAGGATGGCTATCATGAAGTCCGGATGATCATGCAGTCCCTGGGGCTCTGCGATGAGGTCTGGATGCGGGCCTGTCCGGAGGACAGGATCAGTCTGTCTCCCTATGGGGGAGAGGCCTGCCCAGGGGTTCCCTATGACGAAAAAAACCTGATGTATCAGGCGGCAGCCCTGATGAAGGAACGCTTCGGCATCAAGGAGGGCGTTGAGCTTCAGCTTCTGAAGCGGATCCCCTCTGCGGCCGGCCTTGCAGGAGGCTCTGCAGACGCGGCTGCCGTGATCCTTGGCATGAATGAGCTCTTCGACATCCATGCCGGCTTCCCCCTGCTCAGTGAGGTGGGGCTTTCCGTCGGCGCAGACGTTCCCTACTGCCTTATGGGGGGCACGGCCCTTGCAGAGGGGATCGGGGAACGGCTGACAAAGCTTCCCCCGGCTCCCATGTGCCAGGTGCTCCTGGTAAAACCGGAGGCGGGGATCTCCACCAGAGAAGTGTATGAGAGCCTCCGGGTGAATGAGCGCCCGGCAGAGGCCCATCCGGATATCGACGGGGTGATGTCCGCCCTGCAGGGAAAAAATTTCAAAAAGCTTGCGGCACGCATGGGAAACATCCTGGAGCTTGCGGCCCTTCCCATGGTCCCGGAGATCGAGACCATCCGAAAGGCCCTGTTATCCATGGGGGCGATGGCGGCTCTGATGAGCGGCAGCGGTCCCACGGTCTTTGGCCTGTATACGGATGCAGACTCCAGACATCAGGCGGCGGAGGCCTTCCGGGAGGGCAGCTTCCGGGGTCTTGCAAAGGATGTGATCGAAACGGAATTCTACCGCTTTACGGCACTGTGATCGGAAAGGTACAGTTTCTCAGGAAAATGCTCTTGCGAAATTGTACTTTTTTTTATACAATATACGGGTGAGAAGAAATCATGGGAAGGACATGACATGGGAACAAATTTTACAGTCAAATTTAATGAATATATGCCCCTGCGGGATCTGGTGTTCACCACCCTGCGGCAGGCCATCCTGAAGGGAGAGCTGCTTCCCGGGGAACGCCTGATGGAGATCCAGCTGGCGGAGAAGATGGGCGTCAGCCGTACCCCCATCCGGGAGGCCATCCGGAAGCTGGAGCGGGAAGGACTGGTGATCATGGTGCCCAGGAAGGGTGCCGAAGTGGCAGGGATCTCCGAGAAGATGCTCCGGGATGTGCTGGAGGTGCGCATGACCCTTGAGAAGCTGGCCCTGCGCCTTGCCTTCAAGCGGCAGGGAACGGATCTCATCGAGAAGCTGGAGGCGGCGGAACAGACCTTCCAGGACGCCATCGAGGGGGAAAAGCTCATCGATATGGCGGAGGCTGACGAGCATTTCCATTTCCTGATCTATGAAGCAGCGGACAACGATAAGCTCCGGGAGCTTCTCAACAGCCTGAAGGAGAACATGTACCGCTACAGACTGGAGTACCTGAAGGATGAGAATTACCGCAGATCCCTGATGGAGGAGCATAACGCCATCATCGAGGCCTTCAGGGCGAACGACCTGGAGAAGGGCCTGGAGGTGACGGACACCCACATCGCGAATCAGGAACGGGCCGTGATCGGCCGGGTCCGTCAGGAAAACCTGGAGCGGGAGAAAAAGCCGAAAAAGAAATAAGCTGATCTCCGGAATTCTGAAAAAAATATAAAATTTCTGAAAACGTATTGACGAGTGACATGGTGTCATCTAAAATGTGACATGATGTCACTTTTTGTTTGGGAAATTCCTGCCCAGACATGGAAAATATAGCAGGAAAGAAGGAAGAAAAATGCCTACGGAACGATTTTTGAAGCTTCCGGAAGAAAAAAAGGAGAAGATCCTGGAGGCACTGATCCGGGAATTCTGCGACGAACCCCTGGAATCCGTCTCCATCAACCGGATCATAAGAGATGCGGGGATCAGCCGCGGCAGCTTCTATACCTATTTTGAAGACAAGCAGGACGCCCTCTCCTATATCGGAATGGAGCTGCGGCGCGGAAATGACGAGTCCCTGAAAAACTGCATCTGTTTAGCGGAGGGAGATTTTTTCAGGGCCCTGGAACTGTTCATTCAGGAGGCCTGGAGCTATCTGAAAAAAAACAACATCTGTTCCCTGCAGAAAAATGTGGCCATGCAGGCGAACGCCAATCCGCTTTATGTGCTGGAGGAACTGTCCTCCGAGGGGAAGGAATCCCGTTTTACGGAGCTTTCAAACTGGATATATGACCATGTGGACCGGTCAAAGCTGAAGGTGGCGGATCAAAGGGAGTTCCAATCTCTTCTGGTGGTCTGCTATATCAACATCATGGTAACAGCCATTGAGCTGTGTATGAGACCGGGACAGGAAGAGGAGCTTTTAAAAATGCATAACATCAGGATGAGATTTTTGCAGGAAGGAGTTTTAAACCATGAGTAAGGAAAATTCCGGAGAAAAGAATACAGGAAGAAAGGTCTGGCGGGGGCTTCTGGTGCTCTGCGCCCTTGCCCTGGCAGGAGGAGCCGCCTACAGGCTCACAAGGCCTGAGGAGGCGGTGGAGACCACGCCGCTGCCTACGGTCTCCGTGACCAGGCCTGAGATCGCAAGCATCGGCATCGAGACCAGTCTGATCGGCCAGATGGTGCCGGGGGACCTCTATTATGTAACCCCGAAGGCAGCCGGAGAGATCCGGGAGATCTATGTGGAGCAGGGGGACTTCGTGGAGGAAGGTGACCCTATCTGCGAGATCGACAATCAGAAGCAGATCGACGCCGCAAAGATCAGCCTGGACAGCGCCCAGGTATCCGTGGATACCTATCAGGACAGCGTGGCTACCGCAAAGACCAACCTGGACCGGATGGCAGCCCTGCTGAATACGGGAGATATCTCCAGCCAGACCTACGAGCAGACAAAGGCAGCCTATGACCAGGCCGCGGCAGGCCTGGAGGGGGCAAAGCTCCAGCTGGAGGCTGCACAGCTGCAGTATGATACCCAGGTGGAATACGCCACCGTAACGGCTCCGGTCAGCGGAAAGATCGAATCGGAGAGCATGGAGATCAACGCCCTGGCTGCCCAGAGCACCCAGCTTTGCGTGATCTCCGGAGACAGCGCCAAGAAGGTCCAGTTCGGGGTAACGGACCGGCTCCTTCCTGCCTTCAGCCTGGGGGAGACCATCCGGGTGGAAAAGCAGGGGGAGACCTATGAGGGCACCATCAGCAGCATCTCCACCATGGTGAGCGCAGCCAGCGGGCTTTATCCCCTGGAGGCTACGGTGGCTGATAACGGAGCCATCCCCGCAGGAGCCAGCGTAAAGGTCTATTTTACCTCGGAAAAGGCGGAGGACGTGCTGACGGTCCCCACCGACGCCATCTATTATGATGGAGGAAAGAACTATGTCTATACCGTAAGCGAGATCTCAAAGGAGGAGCTCTCCGATACCGGATCCGGCACCGTGGCAACCGTCATGGAGGGAAATACTCCGGCTGAGGTCCATAAGATCGAGGTGGAGACAGGACTTTCCGACGGAGAGCGGACGGAGATCCGCTCCGGCATCAGCCAGGAGGATACGGTGATCCTCACCTGGACGAACCAGCTTTATGAGGGAGCCCAGGTCCAGGTGCTTTCAGCAGGGGCAGAATCCGAAGCCTCCGAGGAATAAGGAGGCGGGCAGATGAAGATAACAAGATTTGTGCTGAAAAGACCGGTAACGACCCTTTTGGGGGTCCTGTGCCTGATCTTCTTCGGCTTGATGTCCCTGATCTCCGCAAGGCTTGAGCTGACCCCGGAGATCAACATGCCCATGCTGGTGGTCACCACCGTCTACCCGGGAGCAGGCCCGGAGGATGTGAACGAGCTGATCACAAAGCCCATAGAGGAGCAGGTCAATACCCTCAGCGGTATCGATACCATGACCTCCCAGTCCTCGGACAACTATTCCATGGTCCTGCTGCAGTACGAATACGGCACAGACATGGACAACGCTTATTCCGACCTGAGGAAGCGCCTGGACCTGGTGCTTTCCAGCCTGCCGGAGGACGCAGAGGAGCCCACCATCCTGGAAATGGATGTGAATTCCATGGCTTCCGTGTATCTGAGCGTCAACAACAAGGCAGTCAACAACGTCTACAACTACGTGGATAAAAATATCGTTCCGGAGCTGGAAAAGCTCTCCGCCGTAGCTTCCGTGGACCTTTCCGGAGGCACCAAGGACTATATCAGTATCCAGCTGATCCCGGAGAAGCTGTCCCAGTACCATCTGGACATCAGCACCGTGGCCCAGCTGGTGGGCTCTGCATCCTTCACCTATCCGGCAGGAAGCACCGGGGTGGGCAGCACGGACCTGAACGTGTCCGCAGGCGTGGAGTACAAGACGCCGGAAAGCCTGAAGCAGATCCCCATCTCCCTGGGGAACGGCAACGTGATCTATCTGGAGGACATTGCAGTGGTCTCCCAGAAGCAGGAGGACCCGGAGGCCATCGGACGGTATAACGGCCAGGACACGGTAGTCCTTGCCATCAACAGAAACCAGAAGTATACGGCGGTGGACGTATCCAATCAGGTAATGGATACCCTCTCTGAGATTCAGCAGCAGGACCCCAACCTGGAGGTCACGGTGGTAAACGACAGCGCCGATCAGATCCGGAGCTCTCTTGAGTCCGTCATGTCCACCATGGTCATGGCGGTGCTGATCTCCACGGTGATCCTGTTCCTCTTCTTCGGAGATATCAAGGGATCCCTGATCGTAGCCACCTCCATCCCCATTTCCATCCTGGCGGCCCTTGTAATGATGTGGGCCATGGGGTATTCCCTGAACGTCATCACCTTAAGCTCACTGGTACTGGGCGTCGGCATGATGGTGGATAACTCCATCGTTATCCTGGAGGCCTGCTTCAGAGCCATGGGTGAGGAGCCCCGGCGGGAGTTCGGAAGCTATGTCAGCGCCGCCCTGAAGGGGGCAAAGACCGTGGGTGCCTCCGTTCTGGGTTCCACCCTTACCACCTGTGTCGTTTTCCTGCCTCTGGGCTTTCTGAGCGGCCTTTCCGGCCAGTTCTTCCAGCCCCTGGGTATGACCATCGTCTTCTGTATGGCGGCCTCCTTCTTCTCCGCCATCATGATCGTTCCCCTGTGCTTCGTTTACTACAGGCCCCAGGAGAACGCAAAGGCGGCAGCCTACCGGGTGATCCGGGATATGCAGAACGGCTACAGGCATCTGATGGAAAAGATCCTGCCCAGGAAGAAGACCGTCATGGCTGTGACCGTGGCACTGCTGGCCTTCTCCTTTGTGCTGGCCAGCCAGCTTAAGACAGTGCTGATGCCGGAGATCGATGAGGGCACCGTCAACATCAGCATCGACATGAAGCCTAACCTGACCCTTGCGGAGCAGGACGAGACTTACCGGCAGATCGAAGCGGTGGTGACGGCGGATCCGGACCTGGATTCCTATATGCTCTCCTCCGGCGGAAGCCTTCTTTCCTCCGGCGGCAGCGCCTCCATGACGGCCTATCTGAAGTCAGACCGGCAGAAGACCACCGATGAGGCGGTAAGGCTCTGGAAGGATCAGCTCCAGGCCATTGATAACTGTGACATTACGGTGGAGGCTTATTCCACCACCAGCATGATGAATACCGGAAATAATTTTGATCTGACCCTTGTGGACTCCGATTACGACTCCCTGAAGGAGGCAGCCGACAGGATCACGGAGGGCCTGATCAACGATCCTAGGGTGACCAGGGTGAACTCCTCCCTGGCCAACGCTTCTCCCCTGATCAAGGTTGACATCGATCCCATTGCAGCGGGAGCGGAGGGCCTGGTTCCGGCCCAGGTGGCAGCAGGCCTGAACCTGATGCTCAGCGGCACGGAAGCAGATACCATGGATGTGGATGGAGATGAGCTTTCCGTCCGGGTGGAATATCCCAAGGAGGAGTTCCAGGACATCAACCAGGTGGAGAACATCCTCCTGAGCTCTGCCACGGGGCAGGGGGTACTCCTTAAGGATATCGCGGAGATCCGCTTCGAGGACAGCCCCAAGAGCCTGACCCGTGTGGACAAGCAGTATCAGGCGCAGATCACCGCAGATTATACGGATCTGGCAGATCAGAGCACCTATCAGGCTCTCTATGATACCTATGTGGTGCCGAACCTGACCAATGGCGTCTCCCTGGAGGAGAATGCCATGACGGAGATGATGAATGAGGAGTTCGGAAACCTGTTCATGGCCCTGGCCATTGCAGTATTCCTGGTATTCGTGGTTATGGCAGCCCAGTTTGAATCCCCCAGATTCTCCCTCATGGTCATGACGACGATCCCCTTTGCCCTGATCGGATCCTTCCTGCTGCTGTGGCTCTTCGACGCACCCATCTCCATGCCTTCCCTCATCGGTTTCCTGATGCTCATCGGTACCGTGGTGAATAACGGTATCCTGTATGTGGACACGGCAAACCAGTACCGGGAGAAGATGCCCTTTAAGACGGCAGTCATTGAGGCGGGAGCCACGAGACTTCGTCCCATCCTCATGACGACCCTGACCACTGTGGTATCCATGGTGCCCATGGCGGTAGGCTACGGAGACTCCGGTGAGCTGATGCAGGGCCTTGCCCTGGTGGCAGTGGGAGGCCTGACGGCTTCTACCATCATGGCCCTTCTGGTGCTTCCGGTGTACTATATCCTGATGGACAGGAAGAAGCAGAAGAAGCTTCAGTCCGTGGATGTGGGCCGCTATGAGTTTGACTGACGCATCCCGGAAACCGTAAGGTAAACGTAAGTTGAAGCCCTGATTGGAGGATCTTATAATAAAAACAGGGAGCAGAGCGGAGGCTTTGTCTCCCCTGTTTTTGAAGAACCGGTCAATTGACACAGGGAAAGATAAGGACAGATATATGATGAAACGAAAAAGAAGAAAAGGGATGGCACTGCTGCTCCTTACGGCCCTCTGCATTTCCGCAGAAGGCATGAGCGCCATGGCCTCCCCGGAGTTTGCCCGGAGCCAGGAGGAATGGGCGAGCCTTTCGGATAACCGCCTGGAGTGGGAGGAGATCCCGGCCCTTGTAAATGAATACAACGCCACGGTGCTGAACAATCGGAAGGCCTACCAGAAGGACTCCGGCCAGAACGCGGAGGAGATCCGGGACGCCCTGCTGGAGGCGGCGGACGACATGGAGTCCCTGGCCATAGATGCTGAGGCGGAAGAGGGGGGCGCCATGATTGGCGCAAACTATCGCAGCCAGGCAGCCTCCCTCCGGCAGCAGGCGGAAAGCAATGTCTCCGACAGCCAGGTGATCCTCTGGCAGTATGAGCAGGTGGAGGACACCATTGCCCAGACCGTCCGGGAGAGCTTTATCGCATACTATCAGGCCATAGCCCAGAAGGAAGCGGATCAGGCAAAGATCGGCTATCTGGAGGAGTCCCTGGCCTCCGCCCAGAACCGGAAGAACGTGGGGATGGGGACGGAGCTGGAAGTTCTGACGGCAAAGGAAGCTCTGCAGAACGGCCAGGCAGCCCTGACCTCCGCCGACGCGAAAATAAACGCCGAAAAGAAAAAACTGCAGGTACTCTGCGGCTGGGAATATACGTCAGATGCAGAGATCGGAGCTCTTCCGGACTTCGACATGGAGGAGATCGGCCGGATCGACCTTGAGGCAGATACGGAAAAGGCCCTCTCCAATAACTGGCAGCTGCGGATCGACGAGCGGAAGCTCCAGAACGCACCGGACGCCACTCTGCGGGATCAGTACACCAAGACGGTAGACAATGACAGGCAGCAGATCAAGGCCTCCGTCAGATCGGCCTACGACACCCTGGTGCAGGCGAAGCGGACCTATGACACCGGGGCAGAGCAGCTGAACTTAAGCCGCCAGAACCTGGAAAAGAGCAGCCGCCAGCTGTCCCTTGGGGTGATCAGCCGGATGGAGTACCGGACGGCGGAGAATGAGACCACGGGCCTGGAGCATACCCAGAGGCTGAATGAGATCGCCGTGTTCTCCGCATGGACGGCCTACCAGGGTGCCGTAAACGGCCTTGCCTCCACGGGAAGCGCGCAGTAAGAAGGCGACGGATATGAAACAGAGAAACTTTGATCAGAAATACACAGGCCAGAGCCGGCGGAAACGGGCCCGAAGGGGTACCTGTCTGCTGCTCCTTACGGCCCTTGTGACTGCCTGGGCGGCACCTGCCTACGGCATGCCCCCCTACGACCATATCCCGGAGGGCTGCTCCGAGGAGACCTGGAACCGGATGCAGGACGATCTGGTGGAGTGGGATGAGATCGGGGATCTGGTGCAATATTACAACCCCACCTATACAGCAGCCTTTGACGTTGCGAACGAAAGTGCAGTGATGCTGTCCGGGGCTTACTCTTCCTTTGTAAAGGACATGCAGGAGACCCTGGAGACCACGGATACGACCATCGACGGCCTGAGAGAACAGCAGAAACAGCTTCTGGGACTTCCCGCAGGAACGGTTGTGACCCCTGCTACGGAGACGACTCCGGAAGTAACAAAGGAACAGGCTCTGGCTCAGCTGGAGAAGGGCCTGGAGCAGGCGAAGGACGGACGCAGCCAGATCGCATCCGGGATCCGGAAGACCTCTGATACCGTTAACAATACCCCGAAGCGGATCGAGCGGCAGCTGATGCCGGTAAAAAAGAGCATGACCTTCGCCATGGAGGGCGTTGTCATCAGCTATGAGCAGCTGAAGATCAACCGGGAGATGGTGGCAGCCCAGGTAAAGCTCTATGAGACCGTGTACGCCACGCAGCAGAGCATGGAGCAGCAGGGCCTTGCCACAAGCTATGACGTGCTTGCCGCAAAGAACAGCCTGGAGCAGGCCAGGGCTTCCCTCACGCAGATCGATTCCGGCATGGAGACGGTCCGCCGTTCCATAGGGCTCCAGCTGGGCTGGGACGCAGCAGGCCTGCCGGAGATCGGAGAGGTGCCGGAACCGGAGGTGGACTTTGTGGATACCACCAATCCGGACGCGGACAAGACGGCGGCCATCATGCATAACAGTGAGGTCCGGGCAGCGGGGAAGCCGGCTTACAGCTCCAGCTACGGCTATGAGCTCCGGGACAGGACGGAAAACGAAAAGACCGGGATGCTGGTGGCAAAGATGGACACCCTGTACGCGGACATGAAAGAAAAGAAGGCCCTCTTTACGGCGGCGGAAACGACCCTGGAGAAGGCAAGGCTCACAAAGGAGTCCGCGGAAAGGCGTTATGAGCTGGGAATGCTTGGCCGCAGCGAGTACGAGGCCCAGGAGCTGGCCTATATCAGCTACGAGGCTTCCTATAAGCTGGCAAAGCTGAACCTTTTCCAGTCCATCAACACCTATCAGTGGGCTGTGGACGGTGTGGTCACCCTTGACTGAGACCCCTGATTCCCGGGAACACCGGAGCGGAAATTGAAGAGGAATTGAGGCGCGTCAGCCCTTGCGGGCGGGCGCGCCTTTGTGCTATGATATGGTATATTCAAAAGGATGTTCGATAAAAAGAAAGATCAAGAAGAGGAAAACTGTCAAATGGCAATCAACAAGGATGACAAGATGCGGGCGCTGGATGCCGCGATCAAACAGATCCAGAGAGATTTCGGCGAAGGCGCCGTTATGAAGCTGGGAGATTCCAGCCGCAATATGAACATTGAGACCATACCCACGGGTTCCCTGAGCCTGGATATTGCCCTGGGCCTGGGCGGCGTTCCCAGAGGTAGGGTGATCGAGATCTACGGTCCGGAGTCCTCCGGTAAGACCACGGTGGCACTGCACATGGTGGCCGAGGTACAGAAGCGGGGCGGCATCGCAGGCTTCATCGACGCGGAGCATGCCCTTGACCCGGTATATGCAGGGAACATCGGTGTGGACATCGACAACCTTTACATTTCCCAGCCGGATAACGGTGAACAGGCCCTGGAGATCGCAGACACCATGGTGCGCAGCGGCGCCGTGGACATCATCATCATCGACTCCGTGGCAGCCCTGGTCCCCAAGAAGGAGATCGAGGGAGAGATGGGAGACTCCGTTGTGGGCCTTCAGGCAAGGCTTATGTCCCAGGCCCTGAGAAAGCTGACGGGCGTTATCGCAAAGTCCAACTGCATCGTTGTGTTCATCAACCAGCTGCGTGAAAAGGTGGGCGTCATGTTCGGTAACCCGGAGACCACCACCGGCGGCCGGGCTCTGAAGTTCTATGCCTCCGTCCGGATGGATGTCCGCAGGGTGGAGACCATCAAGCAGGGCACGGAAGCAGTGGGCAACCACGTAAAGGTAAAGATCGTCAAGAACAAGATCGCACCGCCCTTTAAGGAGGCAGAGTTCGATATCATGTACGGTAAGGGCATCTCCAAGGAGGGGGATGTGCTGGATCTGGCAGTCCGGGAAGGACTGGTGGAAAAGAGCGGAGCCTGGTTTGCCTACGGCGGAGAGAAGATCGGCCAGGGCCGGGAGAACGCAAAGCTCTATCTGGCGGAGCATCCGGAGGTATTTGCAGACCTGGACCACAAGATCCGGGTGGCAAAGGGACTCCTGCCTTCCGAGGACGAGGCCGGGGAGACGGAAGAAGAATAAGGACCGGCTCCACCGGAGCGGCATACAGGAACGGATCACAGTAGGGGCGCGTCCCATGGGGGAAGCGCCCTTTGTATTTGGAGAGAAGGCATGTATTACATTTCAGAGATCAGGGAGTATGACAAAAAAAGGAAGAAGCTCATTCTGAACGACGGGGAGGAAGTGCTGCTGCTTTATCACTCGGAGCTTAAGGAGGCCCGGCTTTCCGAAGGGGATACCATCCGGGAGGAGGAGTGGGACAGGCTCCTGCAGGAGGTCCTGATTCCCAGGGGGAAAAAGAAGGCCCTTTACTACCTGAAGGACAGCGACAAGAGCCGGTCCCAGGTCCGGGAAAAACTCCGGCAGGGCTTTTACCCGGCGGAGGCCGTGGAAGCTGTGATGGACTTTCTGGAGCAGCATCATTTCGTGGATGACCGCCGCTTTGCGGAGCAGTATATCCTGTCCGCAAAGGGGAAAAAGTCCGGAAGGGAGATCCTGTACAAGCTTCTGGAAAAGGGGGTCCCGGAGCAGGCGGCACGGGAGCTTCTGGAGGAACTGATCCCAGGGCAGGAGGAGGCGGAGGCCTGCAGGAAGGCCCTTAAGAGCCGCCTGGGGGGAAAGAACGCTCCGGACCGGCTTCAGGAGCTTCCCTATCAGGAAAAACAGAAGATCTGCGCGGCCCTTTACCGCAGGGGCTTTTCCCGGGAAGCGGTGGAACAGGCTTTTGCCTCCTTTTTTGAAAATGAGGCCTGATTTTCTGCAAAGTGGATTTTAAAATCCCGGATTTGTGGTAAAATGGCAGTATCTTATTTCAGAACGAAAAACGACAGGGGGAACATACTATGACAGGGAAATATATGGCGTACGTTGGTTCCTACTCCTATCTTGGAAAGGAAAAGGGAATCACCTGCTATGATGTGGATCTGGAACGGGGGCATTTTACGGAACGCTGCGAGGTGGAGGTGGACAATCCCTCCTATCTGATCAATTCCCATTCGCTGGACCGGCTGTATTCCATTGCGGATGAGGGCGTGGTAGCCTTCCGGATTCTGCCGAACGGTACGCTGCAGAGACTGAACAGCGTAAGGATCAATGGCCTGAGGGGTTGCCATCTGAGCATCAGCCCCCATGACAAATATATCTGCGTATCCGGCTATCACGATGGAAAAACGACGATCCTGTCCATCAATCCGGACGGGTCCGTAGGACGGATCAAATACGAGTACTATGACAGCGGCTACGGAAGCGTGGCTGAGCGGAACTTCCGTCCCCACATGACCTGCACCCGATTCACGCCGGATGTCAAGTATATCATGAGCTGCGATTCCGGGATCGACCAGGTGAAGATCTTCAAATACAATCCCCTGGACGAGATGCTGAGACAGGTGGATGCCATCCGCTGCGAGCGGGGGTCCTCTCCCAGATTTTTCCGGTTCAGCCCGGACGGCAGGTTCATGTATCTGATCTATGAGATCAAGAACGTGATTGAGGTATATACCTACGACCCCGGAGACAGGGCGCCCTCCTTTGAGAAGATCCAGACCATCGGCACCACCAGCGGACTGGGAGACGAGAGCATGAATGCCGCCTGTGCGGTACGGCTCACCAGTGACGGAAAGCATGTGCTGGTCTCCAATGCGGGAGAGAATACCGTAACCATGTTCGACCGGGACACGGAGACAGGACTTCTGAAGTTCCGTTCCTCCATGCCCATCAGCGGAGATTATCCGAAGGATATCAGCATCTTCCCGGACGGCAGGCACCTGGCAGTGGCAAATCATCAGTCCAACGAGATATCCTTCTTCAAGCTGGACTTTGAGAAGGGTCTTCTGGTTATGAGCGACCGGAGCATCCAGGTCAATCAGCCCAACTGCATTCGTTTCGTAAAGCTTTAAAAATCAATCCAAAAAATAGAAAAAGCAGTTGACAATCGTCAGCTGCTTTGCTATTATATCAATAACAGTAATGATTACTGTTTCTGAAAAGCAGATTGATAACGGAGCCTTATATGAAAACAGTAAAGTATTCGAGACAGAGGGAGGCAATCCGGGAATTCCTTATGGGAAATACATCCCATCCCACGGCGGATGAGGTGTATGCGGCAATTCGCAGGCAGTTTCCGAGCATCAGTCTCGGAACGGTTTACCGGAATCTGAACCTGCTTTCCGAAAGTGGAGAGATCAAAAAACTCAGTTATACAACAGGGCCGGACCACTTCGACTATGACACCTCCAGGCATTATCACTTTGTCTGCAGGGAATGCGGACGGGTCTATGACATGCCCCTGGAGAGTATAGAAGCAGTGAACCGGGCGGCGGAGGAGTACGCTCCGGGAGCCGTGGATTCCCATGAACTGGTATTCTACGGAGTATGCAACGCCTGCCTGGGGAGAGGGACCATCAGCGCCTGATCCAAAGGAACACCTGGAACCAAACAGCGTATAAATGTGGCAACACATTTATCCATACAACGAAGCAGAAAAAATAACTTTTTAAAAAAGGAGAAAAAACTTATGAAGACTTGGGTTTGCACAGTTTGTGGTTATGTAGCACAGGGCGAGAATCCGCCGGCAGAGTGCCCGGTTTGCCATGCACCGGCATCAAAGTTCAAATTACAGGAAGAGGACGGCATGACCTGGGCTGCAGAGCACGTTGTAGGCGTAGCATCTGACGCTCCGGAAGACATCAAGGCTGACCTGAGAGCAAACTTCGAAGGCGAGTGCACCGAGGTAGGAATGTATCTGGCAATGGCAAGAGTTGCCCACAGAGAGGGTTATCCGGAGATCGGTGAGTACTGGAGAAGAGCTGCCCTTGAGGAAGCAGAGCACGCTGCAAAGTTTGCTGAGCTTCTGGGCGAGGTACTGACCGACAGCACCAAGAAGAACCTGGAGATGAGAGTTGCAGCTGAGAACGGCGCAACCGCAGGAAAGACCGATCTGGCAAAGAGAGCAAAGGCTCTGAACCTTGATGCGATCCACGACACCGTGCATGAAATGGCAAGGGATGAGGCCCGCCATGGAAAGGCATTTGCAGGACTTCTTAAGAGATACTTTGGTTAAGCTACAAGCCATGCAAGGCTGAAATAAAATCGGCGCCGGGAGGGAAATGCTTGCATTTCCAACCCGGCGTCATTTTTTTCAGCCTTATACGGCGACAGCCGTCCAGCGAGATGCAGCCGCGAAGCGGCGGAATCGAGATGGTGGCATGGCTTGTGTAGACACCGAAAGGCGGCGGAGACGTCCGCTCCTTTTTTTGTAGGATGGAAAAGGACGATACTTGCGCACCGTCCTCTCGATTATCAATATTTTCTCTTAGCGTCATGTTTCGCTTTACCAGCCATAGCGCCAACAACCGCGCCAGCAGGGCCACCTATAATACCACCAATAACTCCGCCGGTTATAATAGATTTTGCACCTGCATTGGCTTCCCTGCGCTGCTGTTTTTCATAAGCACGGGGGCCTCCTGCTGAAGCCATTTTTACTAAGTAATCATTACTAGGACCTAATGACATTTTGATATCCTCCTTATATAATATATTTTTTGAAAATTTAATACCCTCCTAAAAATCCGTTTTCCGGAGTCCAGTTCCCGGCATCCCAGTTATCTTCCAGTTCCTGATAGAAGTCGTAGGAATCCGGATCGTTCTCCTTTAAATATTCCTCGAATCCACTATCTCCTTCGGTTTCACCGAAAAATCCGTTCTCTGGATCCCAGTTCCCGGAATTCCAGTTGTCTTCCAACGTTTGATAGCTGTTGTAGGAATCCGGATCGTTTTCTTTTAAAAATTCCTCAAAATCGCTGTCTGCTTCCTCGTGCCGCTGATAGGAGTTGGAACTATAGCTTGATGCCGCCCTTGATACAGCTTCTGTTGCCTCTGTTGCTTCCTGGACGGTTGTTACTACTTTTTCAGTGGTTTCCGGTTCAGAAGCTCCGCTGCCACAGGCTGTGGCCATAAGAGAAACAGATGCAAGAAGTAAGACGATATAAGATCTTTTCATAAAATTTATAACCTCCCTTCTTTCTATAAAACATATACATATTTTGGGAAAAAACAATGCGCTGGCTGCATAGTGTTTTGGGAAGAATATGACCTGTTATGGAGCCATCAAGAAGCTAAACCGAGAAAAGATGGCTCGTCATGTCGGAATAAATGTCGGAATAAATGTCGGAATAAAAAACAGGGCCATCCAGAAAAGGATGGCCCTGCTGCTTTTATAAGCATATCTTTATCGCGCCAGCACTCCGTTCTCCAGCCACTTCTCCCGCAGCAGACGGATCAGGAACAGAATGCCCCTGAAGCACAGCTCGCCGCACATGGCGATCCAGACGCCGGTAAGCCCCAGATGAGGTGCAAGCAAAGCAGCGGTAGTGATCCGCACGCCCCACATGCTCACCAGATTCAGGATGCTTGGGATCAGCGTGTCTCCGGCACCCCGCATGACGCCGGCGGCTGCAATGGAAACCGCATAAAGGGGCTCTGCAAAGGCTTCGATCCGAAGAACTTTGACACCCAGCTCCTGTACCTCCGGATCCGGCGTCAGGAGACGGAACACAAAGGGGGCCAGGAAGAACATGAGGACACCCATAATGGACATGAGAAATACAGCCAGTCCCACAGAGAGTCGGGCGAATTGCCGGGCCTGCTGCTTGTCCTTTGCCCCAAGGCTCTGGCCCACCAGTGTGGTGGCCGCCGTGGCGATACCGAAGCCGGGCATGTAGCACAGGCTTTCCGCGGTGACAGCCAGGGAATTTGCCGCAATGGAGATGGTGCCAAGGGGGGAGACGATCCTGGTAGAAGCGATCTGGGCACCGGAAAGGATCGTACGCTCAAAGGCCATGGGCAGGGCAATCCGGGCTGCAGTGATGGAACATTCCCTGGTAAGCCGCCAGCTGCCGGCCCCTTCCTGCCGGATCAGCCGCAGCTTCGGTGACCGGACGCAGGCTGCAAAGAGCATCAGGCTCGCCGTTACCCACTCTGCCAGAGCCGTTCCCAGGGCCGCTCCCGCAACCCCCATATCCGCCCGGGGAATGGTGATCCCCAGCTCCGGCATATGGATGGAGGGGAAGATCAGGAACCAGTTGAAGATCACGTCAAATCCGCACATCATGGCATTCAGCATACTGGGGGTGCGCATGTTCCCGCTGCACTGCAGCATACTGCTTGTGAGCTGCCGTATCTGGACGGCAGGAAGAGCGGTGGCGTAGATGAGAAAGTAGCTGGTGGCATCCTTCAGGATGTCCGCCTCGCCCCCAAGCCATACAGGCAGGCGGGAGCTGATGGCAACGCCGATGGCTGCCAGCAGGAGTCCCATGAGCAGTGTGGTGATCAGAGACTGGCGGAAAACATTTTTCGCCTCGGCTTCCTTTTTTGCGCCGATCATGTGGGCCACCTGAACGGAATAACCGGTGGCGGCGGAAATGCAGAAACCGTTCATCAGCCAGGTGGTAGTGGATACCAGGCCGATGGAGGCGGAGGCCTGAGCCCCCATGCTTCCCACCATGGCAGCGTCGATGTACTGCATGGCGATGGAGCTGATCTGTGCCAGAATGGCCGGTATACTGAGGGCGATGACCTGCTTCAGCTGTTCATTTCTGTTTTGCAGATATGGAAAGATCCCTGTCATAAGCTAAACCTTTTGGTACTCTGAAATAAGTTCCTCTGTCAGATAATCATCACTCATGCAATGAAGATCAGATACACCTTCGCTCATGAAACGATAGGTTTCCGAGTGATAAAAGAATTCCAGTGCATCACTTAAAGAAATATGCTCTTTTTTCGAGAAATTTTCAATGAGCCGGACATATTTTTTTTGCAGCAGGATAGGATTGGCGGTCAAAGCTTTTCACTCCCTTCATAATGCAGATACTCATCCAGAGCTTTTTGAGTTCGAAAACATATTTGCAAATTTGGCTTTTCATAACGCAAGCGTCGAAGTGCTTCTGCTTTATCAATGAGGTGATCAAAATACAGCTCGACTGTATTGAAAACCTTATCATTAGCCACGCCGCCGACAACGATATCGTAATTGCTGGAGTCATTGCCGGTCCGGCAGCTCAGGATGAAATCGAGCCAGTCCTCAGAGTAAGAATCAAAAATCAAAGCCTCAAGTTCCTGATAAGCCCTTTCATCAAAGCGGTAACGGGAAACGATGCCATCTTTGCCCCGGCGCTTGAATTTTTCACACCACTTTACCGCCTGTTCATAAATGGGCGTTGTATAAAAACCGCGTCCAAAATCAACATTTGCCCGGGAGTGTGTTAGATCTGGAGTTGGGATGTCCAGATAAGAGCCGTGATATAAAATCATAGTTGGATACCCCTTTCTTTCATGAGGCTGATAATGTCATCTACGATGTAATCCTTGCTTTGCGTATGAAGGATGTCATATTCCGGTATGATGTAATCATCCAGAATGCTGCTTTCTTCTGTCAGGGCACGGTAAACTTCTTCTCCATGCTTTCCCAGCCGGATCGCGATATTTTCTATGCAGAATACGACAAACTCCAGTTCTGCGGTATTTTTGATCTTAGCGCTGTCTGACATGGTATTCCTCCTGATGATTGAGATAACTCAACTATACGGCGATTGCCGGTTGATTGCAAGCAGTTACGTTACAAATTCCAGGAATAAAGCCCGAAGCGGTTGGGCATTGACATTTTCCCCGCCTTGCTATAAGATAAATAAGATTATAAGGGCCGCTTACAGCGGCATCGCTATAAAATAAAAAGATTGGAGAGAAAAGCTATGGAAAGAATCAAGACCATCGAGACTCGTAATCTGTGCGAAAGCGTATGCAGCGGCGGATGCGGTGAGTGCCAGACCTCCTGCCAGTCAGCATGCAAGACAAGCTGCGGAGTTGCAAACCAGCCTTGCGAGAACAAGAACCGTAAGTAATTACGAAACAAATGATTTGGCGCCGCCTGGAACAAGGCGGCGTTTTTTCGTCAATCAAGCATTCGGAGGAAAACATGCATCATCAGTATAAATTGAATGGCTACAACATCGTTCTGGATACCTGCAGCGGTGCGGTCCACCTGGTGGACGACGTGGCCTATGACATCATCGGCCTTTACCAGGACCATACCCCGGAGGAGATCACCCGGATCATCCTGGAGAAGTACCCGGACCGGGAGGACGTGACCCCGGAGGAGATCGCAGCCTGCATCGAGGACGTTACATCCCTGAAGGAGCATAAGCAGCTCTTTACCCCGGATACCTATGAGCCAATTGCGGGAGAATACAAGAACCGCAGCAACGTGGTGAAGGCCCTCTGCCTTCACGTGGCCCATACCTGCAACTTAAACTGCAGCTACTGCTTTGCAAGCCAGGGCAAGTATCACGGAGACCGGGCCCTTATGACCCTTGAGGTGGGGAAGCGGGCCATCGATTTTCTGATCGAGCATTCCGGAGACCGGAGAAATCTGGAAGTGGATTTCTTCGGCGGAGAGCCCCTTATGAACTGGGAGATGGTGAAGCAGCTGGTGGCCTATGCCAGAAGCATCGAGAAGGAGCACGGGAAGAACTTCCGTTTCACCCTGACCACCAACGGCGTGCTGCTGGACGACGAGGTTATCGACTTCTGTAATAAAGAGATGCACAACGTGGTGCTGTCCCTGGATGGCCGCAAGGAGGTCCATGACCGTTTCCGGAAGGACTATGCGGGACACGGCAGCTATGACGTGATCGTGCCCAAGTTCCAGCGCTTTGTGGAAAAGCGGGGAGACAAGAGCTACTACATGCGGGGAACCTTCACCCATTACAATACGGACTTTACCAATGACATCTTCCATATGGCGGATCTGGGCTTTACGGAGCTCAGCATGGAGCCGGTGGTCTGCGACCCCTCCGATCCCTGCGCCCTGACGGAGGAGGATATGCCGGTGCTCTTTGAGCAGTACGAGATCCTGGCAAAGGAGATGCTCCGCCGCCACAGAGAGGGCCATCCCTTTACCTTCTATCACTACATCCTGGACCTGAAGAACGGCCCCTGCATCTATAAGCGTATCACCGGCTGCGGAAGCGGTACGGAATACATGGCAGTGACCCCCTGGGGAGAGCTTTTCCCCTGTCATCAGTTCGTGGGAGACAATGCCTACAGCCTGGGAAATATCTGGGATGGGGTCACCAACACGGAGGTCCAGGAGAAGTTCCGTTCCTGCAACGCCTACTCCAGACCGGAATGCAAGGACTGCTGGGCACGGCTTTACTGCTCCGGAGGCTGCGCTGCCAACAGCTACCATGCCACCGGATCCATCCAGGGCGTATACAAATACGGCTGCGAGCTCTTCAAGAAGCGGATCGAATGCGCCATCATGCTGCAGGCAGCCCTCAGCGCGGAGGAATAAAAGGAATGAAAACGCCGATCTGGGATTTTGTCCGCAGCTATGGGGACAGCGGGATCCAGCGCCTGCATATGCCGGGACATAAGGGCAGAGGCCCCCTTGGATTTGAACGTTTTGATATCACGGAGATCACCGGGGCGGACGACCTGTCGGCCCCGGATGGGATCATAGAAGAAAGCGAGAGGTATGCCGGAGAGCTGTTTGACAGCCGGCATACCTTTTACAGTACCGGAGGAAGCTCCCAGTGCATCAAGGCCATGCTTTACCTGGCCCTGCTCCACAGGAAGCCGGGGACGGATCTCAGGATCCTGGCGGGCCGGAATGCCCACAAGGCCTTTATCCAGGGCTGCGGTCTTCTGGGGCTGGAGCCGGTATGGCTGTGGCCGGAGAAAAGGGACAGCCTCTGTGCCTGCGAGATCTCTCCGGAGGGCCTGCGGAAGGCCCTGGAACAGGAAAAAACGCCGCCCCTTGCGGTTTACATCACAGCTCCGGACTACCTGGGAGGAAGCCCGGACATGGGAGCCCTGGCACAGGTGTGCCGGGAGGCGGGGGTCCCCCTGCTGGTGGACAATGCCCACGGCGCCTACCTCCGCTTCCTTCCGGAGACGCTTAAGAAGAAGGGATTTCGTCATCCCCTGGAGCTTGGGGCCTCCATGTGCACGGACTCCGCCCACAAGACCCTGCCGGTCCTGACGGGCGGGGCTTATCTTCATATTGCAAAGGGGGCAGAGGCTCCCTATGAGGCGGAGGCAAGACAGGCTCTGGCCCTCTTCGGGTCCTCCAGTCCCTCCTATCTGATCCTTTCCTCCCTGGACGCCTGCAACGGGGCCCTGGCGGGGAAGCTTCCGGATCAGATTTCTGCCTGCGCGGAGGCCCTTACGGAACTGAAGGAGGAGATTCTTGCCCGGGGGATCCCGGTGCGGCCGGGAGAGCCCCTGAAGCTTACGGTGGATGCAGCCGCCATGGGACATGGGGGAGAAGAGCTGGCAGACCTCCTTCGGGAGCAGGGTGTGGAACCGGAGTTTGCGGACCGGGACTTTCTGGTGCTTATGTTCTCCGGGGATACGGAGGAGGCCGCCTTCCGGGCAGTCCGGAAAGCCCTTTTGGGGATCGTCCCCGGCAAGGCCAGGCCCCATCTTTCCCTGCCGGAGGGAGGACAGGCGGTCATGAGTCTTCGGGAGGCCATGCTGGCGCCCCAGGAGACGGTCCCCGTAAGCCTTGCGGCAGGCCGGATCTGCGGCGGCATCACCGTTTCCTGTCCCCCTGCCATTCCCCTTGTGGTGCCGGGGGAGCTGATTTCGCAGGAGGCTGCGGAAAGGCTCCTGCAGTACGGCCATGAGAGAATCCCGGTGTTCTTACCTTAAACCTTCCGGAAGCCCTTGCAAAAGGAAGCCGGTCTGTATTACAATGGGATCAGGCAGACCTGTCTGCAAATAAAAGATCACAGGAGGTATTTTGAAAATGGGAAACAAGTATGCAGGAACCAGGACGGAGAAGAACCTTCAGGAGGCCTTTGCCGGTGAGTCCATGGCAAGGAACAAGTACACCTTCTACGCATCCAAGGCGAAAAAGGCCGGATACGAGCAGATGGCAGCCCTCTACCTGGAGACCGCAGCCAACGAGAAGGAGCATGCCGAGCTCTGGTTCAAGGAGCTTCATGACATTTCAGATCCTGCTGAGAATCTGAAGGACGCTGCTGCCGGCGAGAACTACGAGTGGACGGATATGTATGCCCGCATGGCAAGAGAGGCCGAGGAGGAGGGCTTCCCGGAGCTTGCGGCAAAGTTCCGTATGGTTGCTTCCGTGGAGGCGCATCATGAGGCCCGCTATAAGGAGCTTCTGAAGAAGTACACAGAAGGAACCACCTTCAAGAACGACGTTCCGATCCTCTGGAAGTGCCGGAACTGCGGCTATGTTTTCGAGGGAACCGAGGCACCGGAGAAGTGCCCCTGCTGTGACCACCCGAAGGCATATTTTGAGAGATTGTGCGAAAACTATTAAGCTGATTCTTTTCCTTCGGGAAAGGACGGGTTCCCGGTGCTGCCTCATCAGACGGTCGGAAGACCGAAGATGCGGCAGCATCTTTTTTTATTGAAAATTAAGTTTTCTTAAGAAGCTTCCGGCTTGCAATTAGAGCGCCTTTAGAGTATGATTATGTCATTATGGGTGAAGAAAAATTTAGAGCTGAACAGGAAGAAAAAAAAGAAGAAAAGCCCGTAAAGAACCGTTTTTTATCGGAGCTTTTCAGCTGGCTTCAGGTCATTGTGATGGCGGCGGTCATCGCCTTTGTCCTGACCAATTTCATCATTGCTAATTCAGAGGTGCCTACGGGCTCCATGATCCCCACCATCAACGAGCATGACAGGGTCATCGGCTCCAGACTGAGTTATACCTTCGGAGAACCGGAGCGGGGCGACATCGCCATCTTCAAATTCGGCTGGATCTGCGAGCACTGTAAGAGTGCCATGGGAGAGGGAACGGCCCCTGAGACCTGCCCCCTCTGCGGAGAGACCATCTCAAGGCCAAAGACCCTCTACTACGTAAAGCGGGTGATCGGGGTGCCCGGAGACGAGATCGACATCCGCCAGGGCGGCACCGTCAGGGCTTCGGACCTTACGGAGATCCCCCCGGGATTCGTGGACGGACCCTCGGATGACGCGGAGCTTGTGACGGCAGAGGTCTATGTCAACGGTGAGAAGCTGGAGGAGCCCTATCTGGCAGAGCCCATGCTCTACACCGGAGACCTGCACTATGAGGTGCCGGAGGACTGCTATTTCATGATGGGAGACAACCGGAACAACTCCCAGGATGCCCGCTACTGGCAGAATCCCTACATCAGCGAGGACAAGATGGTGGCCAAGGTCCTACTCAGATATTTCCCGGATCCGGGACTGTTGAAGTAAAAAAAGAAAAGGATATATAAGAGGAGTTATTATGAAAAAGAAAACCCTGAAGACTGCGGCACTTCTGGCTGCTGCGGCTGTATTTGCTCTTTCCGCCTGCGGAAAGGATCAGGAGGAGAGCACCGCTGCGGAGAGTGAGACTGCCGCTGAAGCAGAGAGCGACAGCACAGATCCCCTGAACAATTCCGAGGACGCAGAGGCCATCGCCAACATGACGGCGGAACGCCCCGCTTCCCTGGGAACGGTGGAGCTGGGAGAATATAAGGGAGTGGAGATCTCCACCTATCCCCCTTATGTGATCACGGATGAGGATGTGGACAGCCACATCGAGTACTCTGTCCTCCCCAACTACATGGCTTCCGTGGACGAACCGGCGGAGATCGGCGACACGGTGAACATCGACTACGTGGGCAAGAAGGACGGAGTGGCCTTTGACGGCGGCACTGCCGAGGGCACGGACTTAAGCCTTGGCTCAGGCACCTTTATCGACGGCTTTGAAGAGGGCCTTGTGGGCCATAAGAAGGGCGAGGAGGTCCAGCTGAACCTGACCTTCCCGGAGAACTATGGAAATGCAGACCTGGCAGGGGCAGACGTTACCTTTGATGTGACCATCAACGACGTAAAGCGGATCCCGGAGCTTACCGACGGCCTGGCAGCAGAGATCGATCCGGAGTGCACCACGGCGGAGCAGTACCGCCAGAAGATCAAGGACAGCCTCCAGCAGAACGAGGATATCCTGGAGCAGCAGAACCTTTCCTACCTGGCAGTTTCCAAGGTGATCGAGCAGTCTGATGTACAGGCCTCCGAGGAAGCCATCGACTGGAAGATCTCCGACATGATCCTGACCTATGATGAGCTCTATCAGCAGTACTACGGCTTCGGCCTTGCGGACATGATCGCCCTGCAGGGCATGAGTCTGGATGATTTCCGGGAGAATATGCGGACCTCTGCAGAGCAGGAGGTGAACATCCTCCTGGTTTCCGAGGCCATCGCAGCCCAGGAAAACATTACGGCGGACGACGCGTCCATCCAGAAGTTCGCAGAGGACTACGGCATGACCACAGAGGACCTGAGAGCCCAGTATTCCGAGGAGGAGCTCAAGGAGATCGTGACCCAGCAGATGGTTATGGACTATCTGGTGGAGAACGCCAACATTACCTATACGGACGATACAGCTGGTGAAACAGCAACGACCGGAGCGGAGACCGAAGCTTCGGCCGAGTAATACAGCATGGGCTGCCAGGTTCTGATGGCAGCCCTTTTGCTGTGACGGATAAAAAAGAAAAAGCTGCGCGCAGACTGCGCGGGAAAGAGGAACTATGGTCATTACACAGACGCCCTTCCGCATGTCCTTTTTCGGAGGGGGAACGGATTTTCCTGACTTTTACAGGGAGCACGGGGGAGCGGTGATCTCCACCACCTTTGATAAATACTGCTATGTCAGCGTGCGGCATCTTCCGCGTTTTTTTGACTATACCAACGAGCTGATCTATTCAAAGATCGAACGGGTGGGCCACAGGGCGGACATCCAGCATCCGGCCATCCGCAACGCCATGGAGATGATGGACATGCATGAGCTGCGCCTGACCTATGACGCGGACCTTCCCGCCAGAAGCGGCCTGGGCACCTCCAGCTCCTTTGCGGTGGGCATGCTGAATGCCTTTTATGCCCTGAAGGGAAAATATGCGGATAAGCGCAGGCTGGCGGATGAGGCGATCCGTCTGGAGCGGGAGCTCTGCGGAGAGAGCGGCGGCGTCCAGGACCAGATCGCAGCGGCCTTCGGCGGCCTGAACCGGATCGACTTCAGTGCCGAGGGCTACCAGGTGAATCCCATCATCATAAGCCCGGAACGGAAGAAGGAGCTGAATCGGAACCTGCTGTTATTCTTCACCGGCTTTTCCAGATTTTCCTCCGATATCCAGGAGGGCACGAAAAAGGCCATGCGGGATAAGACCGCGGAGCTTCTGGAGATGTATGCCCTGGTGGATGAGGCAGAGCAGATCCTGGTCAATCAGAACCGGAGCCTCAGTGAATTCGGCAGACTGCTCCATCACACCTGGGAGCTGAAGCGGGGCATTGCCGGAGGTATCACCACCGGCTCCATCGACGCCATGTACAAAAAGGGCATGGAGGCAGGCGCCCTGGGAGGAAAGCTCCTGGGAGCAGGAGGAGGCGGATTCCTGCTCTTCTATGTGGAGCCGGATCATCAGGCGGCGGTAAGAGCGGCCATGGAGGACCTTCTCTACATTCCCTTTGAGTTTGAAAACAACGGAACCTCCGTGATCCATTACGCCCCGGAGGCCTATGAGCCCCGGACAGGAAAAGAGACTGAAGAAGATTAACATCCGGGCAGGGTCCGGATCAGAGAAAAGGAGACATACAGATGAAGATCGCAATGGGAAACGACCATGCAGCCGTGGAAATGAAGCAGGAGATCATGGCATATCTCCGGGAAAAGGGATATGAGGTACTGAATCTGGGAACGGACAGCAGCGAAAGCTGCGACTATCCTCTCTACGGGGAGAAGGTAGGACAGGCCGTGGCCAGCGGAGAAGCAGACCTTGGCATTGCCATCTGCGGCACCGGCATCGGGATCTCCCTGGCAGCCAACAAGGTACCGGGGATCCGGGCAGCCGTTTGCTCCGAGCCTTACAGCGCAAAGCTCTCCCGTATGCATAACGACACCAATGTCCTTTGCTTCGGAGCCAGGGTCGTTGGTACGGAGCTCGCCAAGATGATCGTGGATGAGTGGCTGTCTGCAGAGTTTCTGGGAGGCCGCCATCAGAGACGGGTGGATATGATCATGGCCATTGAAAAGGAAGCGAAAGGAGCTATGGAGAGATGATGAAGGTACAGGACAGATTTTTAAAATACATTTCCTTTGACACACAGTCAGATGACAGGAGCGAGACCTCTCCTTCCACGGAGAAGCAGCTGCTTCTGGCAAAGGAGCTGCTTGCAGAGCTTCAGGAGCTGGGAGCCTCCGGGGCTGAGCTGGATGAAAACGGTTACGTTTACGCCACGATCCCGGCCTCCGAAGGCAGCGAGGGAAGACCGGTGTTGGCCCTGGTGGCCCACATGGATACGGCCCTTGACATGTCCGGAAAGGACGTAAAGGCCCGGATCATCGAGAACTACGACGGAAAGGACATCCTGCTGAATCAGGAGCTTTCCATCGTGACGAAGACAGAGGATTTTCCGGCCCTTAAGAAGTACGTGGGCCAGGATCTGATCGTAACGGACGGCACCACCCTCCTTGGAGCAGACGACAAGGCGGGCATCGCGGAGATCATGACCGCAGCGGAGCTGATGCTGGCAGGACAGATCCGCCACCCGGAGGTACGGATCGTATTCACCCCCGACGAGGAGATCGGCCGGGGCGTGGAGCATATCAATATGGAGAAGGTTAGGGCCAGCTACGGCTACACCGTGGACGGCGAGGAGATCGGACAGCTGGAGTACGAGAACTTCAACGCAGCCTCAGCGGAGGTGACGGTCCACGGTGTGTGCGTTCATACCGGTTCCGCCTTCGGTATCATGAAGAATGCCCTTCTGATCGGAATGGAGTACCAGAGCCTCCTTCCCGTATTTGAGAATCCTGCCTCCACGGAGGGCAGGATGGGCTTCTATCATCTCAATGAGATGGAGGGCAAGGTGGAGACCGCAAAGCTGTCCTACATCCTGAGGGATCATGACGCCGGAAAGCTGAAGGAGAAGATGGAGCTGATGAAGAAGGCGGCCGCCTTCCTGAACGAAAAGTACGGGGAGGGCACCGTGGAGATCAGCTTTAAGGACTCCTACCGGAATATGTATGAGAAGATCGTTCCGGAGCATGAGGAGCTGATCAGCTATGCCAGGGATGCGATCCTGGCAGCAGGGGTGACCCCCATCGAGGATCCCATCCGGGGCGGTACCGACGGCGCCACCTTATCCTATATGGGGCTTCCCTGTCCGAACCTGGGCACCGGCGGACACGCCTGCCATGGACGCCATGAATTCATTCCGATCCAGTCCATGGAGAAGTCCGTGGAGATCCTGAAGAACCTGGTGGAGAAATTCGCCTGATGAAGCAGCAGAGAGCATCCTCCAATTTCCTCCTCCAGGGAAGCATCCTGGCGGCGGCGGGACTGATCGTGCGGCTGATCGGACTGCTTTACAAGATCCCCATGACCAGGATCCTGGGGGATGAAGGAATCGGATATTATAACACGGCTTATGAGATCTATAACATCGGCCTGATCCTGTCCTCCTACAGCCTGCCTCTGGCAGTTTCCAAGCTCATTGCCCAGAAGGAGCAGGAGGACAGACCGGGAGACGCGGCCCGGGTCTTTAACTGCGGCATTGCCGTGGGTGTATTTTCAGGAGGCCTTATGACGGCCCTCCTGATTTTCGGGGCCAACTGGATCGCCACCGGGATCTTCAACAGCCCGGGAAGCGCCCTGCCCCTTCGGGTCATGGCTCCTACGATCCTGGTGTTTGCGGTGATGGGCGTGTTCCGGGGTTATTTCCAGGGCCACGGAAACATGATCCCCACCTCCGTCTCCCAGGTGATCGAGCAGGTGGTCCATGCAGGCGTCAGCATCTGGGCATCCTATGACTTTATGCGGCGCTTCGCCCAGAGCGGGAACCCGGCCTCCTACGGAGCGGCGGGAGGTACCCTGGGAACCCTGGCAGGGGCTCTGGCAGCCTTTTTGCTGCTGGCCTTCCTGATGTTCCAGGAACGGGGGAATTACCGGATCGCAAGGAAGATCGGATCCGTCCAGGGCTACGGGGAGATCATGCGGCTTCTGCTGCTAACCTTCGCTCCCATTATCCTGAGCCAGTTTGTGTATCAGCTGAGCGGCTCCGTGGATAACTCCATGTTTGGACTGATCATGGGTGGAAAGGGCCTGGATGAGAGCCAGAGGCTGTCTCTTCTGGGGATCTACGGAGGAAAGTACCGGCTTCTGACCAACGTTCCCGTTGCCATCGCCTCCTCCCTGGGGGCTTCCATGATCCCCAGCATCGTCATCTCCCGGGTACGGGGAGAGCAGCAGGAGGTCCGGCAGAAGATCTACATGACCATCAAATTCAACATGCTCATTGCCATTCCCTGTGCGGCAGGCATGTTTTTCCTGGCCTCTCCGGTGATGCAGCTGGTATTCGGAGACGGCAGGGCCATGACGGCCCGGCTCCTTATGCTGGGAGCTTCGGCGGTGATCTTTTTCTCCCTGTCCACCGTGACCAATGCGGTGCTTCAGGGGATAGATCAGATGCGGAAATCCGTGACCCATTCCGCCATCTCCCTGGTGATCCATGCAGGGCTCGTTTATGTGATGCTGGAGAAGCTGGAGCTGGGGGTATACGGACTTGTGATCGGAAATGTGACCTTTGCCCTGGTGGTCTGCATCCTGAACTGGATCGCCATCGGCAGGGCCCTGGACTATCGTCAGGAGGTCAGGACCACCTTCCTGCTTCCCTTTCTGGCGTCCCTGATCATGGGTGTTCTGGCCCTTCTGATCTACAGAGGCCTTTATTACCTGCTTCCCTCCAATACGGTCTGTGTGCTTGCGGCTGCGGCCCTGGCGGTGCTGATCTACGGAGTGCTGCTTCTGAAACTGAAGGCGGTAACGGAGCCGGAGCTTCGACGGATGCCCTTTGGAGGCCTGCTGCTGAAGCTCTCCCGGATCCTGCCATAAGATAAATTTCATAACATGAAACGCAATGACTTGCCATAAAGGAGGTGCGGCATGCATACACTGAAACTTAGAGATAACTTTTACTGGACCGGCATCGTTGACGCAGATCTCAGGGTATTTGACATCGTCATGTATACGGAATTCGGAACCACCTATAATTCCTATATCCTGAAGGCAGGCGACAAGACGGTCCTCTTTGAGACCGCAAAGGAGAAGTTTGCCGACGAATACTTTGCGGAGCTTTCGGAGCTGACGGAGCTTTCCGCCATCGACTATCTGGTGGTGGACCATACGGAGCCGGATCATGCCGGCAGCATCCAGCGCCTTCTGGAATACAATCCGGGTCTTAAGATCCTTGGATCCGCCTGCGCCCTGGGCTTCCTGCGGGAGATCGTAAACCGGGACTTCGTGGGGATCCCTGTGTCCGACGGACAGGAGATGAAGATCGGCGACCGGACCCTGCGCTTCCTTTCTGTACCGAATCTGCACTGGCCGGATACCATCTATACCTACATCGAGGAGGACCAGATCCTTGTGACCTGCGATTCCTTCGGCTCCCATTACGCCTGCGAGGACGTGCTCCTGAGCAAGGTCACGAAGTGGGATGACTATATGAAGGCCACGAAGTATTACTTCGACAACATCATCGGACCCTTCAAGCCCTTTATGCAGAAGGCCCTCAAGAAGCTGGAGGGTATGGAGATCTCCATGATCTGTACGGGACACGGACCCGTGATCGATGAGAAGGTGGATTTCATCCTGAATACTTACCGGGAGTGGAGCAGAACCGACTCTCCGAATCCCAGGAAGACCGTGATCATGCCCTACGTCAGCGCCTACGGTTATACCAGAAGCCTGGCAGAGAAGATCGCAGAGGGAATCCGGGACAGCGGAGACGTGGATGTGCGGCTTTACGACATGGTGGAAGCGGACCAGGGAAAGGTCCTGGAGGAATTGGGCTATGCCGACGGTATCCTGCTGGGATCCCCCACCATTGTGGGAGAGGCCTTAAAGCCCATCTGGGATCTGACCACCTCCATGTTCGCCGAGACCCACGGAAAAAAACTGGCGGGAGCCTTCGGCAGCTACGGCTGGAGCGGCGAGGCGGTCCCCCATCTGACGGAGCGGCTCCGGCAGCTGCGGATGCGGGTGGTGGATGGCTTCCGGGTACGCTTCAAGCCGGATGACAACAAGCTGCAGGACGCCTATGATTACGGATATGACTTCGGCTGCACCCTTCTGGAGAAGGAAAATCCCAGAAAGCAGAAGGGCGGCCGCAGGCTGGTAAAATGCCTGGTCTGCGGAGCTATCTTCGACGCTTCCCTGGAGATCTGTCCGGTCTGCGGCGTCGGAAAGGAGAACTTCGTGGAGGTGGAGGCAGAGGAGAATACCTTCACCAACAATACGGAGGAGTTCTATGTGATCCTTGGAAACGGAGCCGCGGGCTTCCATGCGGCGAAGGCCATCCGGGAACGGGACAAGACCGGTACCGTGATCATGATCTCCAACGAGCCCTGGCCGAGCTATAACCGGCCCATGCTGACAAAGTCCATTCTGTCGGGCCTTCAGGCGGAGCAGATCCAGATCGAGCCTGGGACCTGGTATGAGGAGAAGGGGATCTATCAGATCCTGGGCAGGGAAGTGAAGAAGATCGACACGGAGCACCATAAGATCCTTCTGGATGACGGCAACAGCTACCACTATACAAAGCTGATCTATGCCCTGGGCTCCGAGTGCTTTATCCCGCCCATTCCGGGAACGGGCAAGGCAGGGGTATATGCCATCCGCCGGCTTTCCGATACGGAGAAGGTGGCGGAACGGCTGAAGAAGGCAAAGCATGCGGCAGTCATCGGAGGCGGTGTGCTGGGTCTTGAGGCCGCCTGGGAACTGCGGAAGACAGGCTGTGAGGTGACGGTACTGGAGATGGCGCCGGTGCTCATGGGCCGTCAGCTGGACGCAGCGGCAGGAGATATGCTGAAGGAGATCAGCGAGGCCCAGGGCGTCCAGATCCGCACCGGTGTCCAGATCGAGGCCATCGAAGGCGGAGCCGAAGCGGAGGGCGTAAGACTTTCCGACGGCAGCGTCATTCCTGCGGAACTGGTGGTGATCTCTGCCGGTGTCCGGGCCAATATCGCCCTGGCAAAGGAAGCGGGGATCCAGACAGACCGGTCCGTCGTGGTGAATGAGAAGATGGAGACCAGCCTTCCGGACATTTATGCCTGCGGAGACTGCGCCCAGTATGAGGGCGTGAACCTGGGCCTCTGGCCCCAGGCAGTGGAAGAGGGCGCTGTGGCGGGAGCCCAGGCAGCAGGAGACACTTCCGTGACCTACAAGCCTGTGTCCGGGGCCCTCAGCTTCAACGGCATGAAGACTGCCCTCTTTGCAGCAGGGGACAACGGAAAGCAGCCGGATCTGATCTATAAGACGGCGGAATACCGGGATCCCTCCAGGAAACAGTACCAGAAGTACTACTTCCGGAACAACCGTCTCTGCGGCGTGATCCTTCTGGGAGATACCAGCCGCATGGCGGAGATGACAGAGGCCCTGGAGCAGCATAAGACCTACCAGGAGATCATAAAGTAAAAGGGATCTTTGGGATCCGTAACAGGATCTGTAATATGAAATAAAAAAGCGGAGCAGCAGGGCTGAATGCCTTGTTACTCCGCTTTTACTGTAAAAAACATCAAAATTATATCAGCGACTTACATCACCTGCCGGGGCCGGAACAAGAGCGTACCGTACTTTTCCAGGACACCCATCAGCACGGAACCCAGCACACCCACTGCCAGGATCTCTCCGATGCCTACCGTCAGCATCATGAAGGGCACCAGTTCTGCAGCGCCGTAGGCATACTTCAGAACAAAGGGGATGATCAGGGCATTGCTTAAGATGGGGGGCAGCAGAGCCAGCTGCTTCCCGTGGGGCAGAGCCTGCTTTCCGATCCACCAGGTTCCTGCAGCGCCGATCAGAGTGGCCAGAGTTCCGAAGATGATATCCGGAAGAGGTGCGCCGCCGATGAAGTTTGCCAGCAGGCAGCCGATGGTCACGCCGGGAATGCCTGCAGCCGTAAATAAGGGCAGTACGCAGAGCATCTCGCTGATACGGAACTGGATCGGCCCGAAAGCGATGGGCTGGAAGGGCAGAAACAGTGCCAGGTAGAGGGCCGCGATCACTGCAGCCTGGGTGAGGAACAGGGTGTTCCCCGTGGTGTTGCTTGTGTTTTTCATATTCAGTTGTCTCCTTTAGTTTTGTTTTTCGTCAGGAAGGTCTCGAACTGACGGGTCTGATTTTGTGGATACAGGCCAAAGGCTGGGTCTCTCCTTTGCCGCGCCACGACCTTGGTGCGGGGGATAGTGTAGCATAAAGCAGCGGAAAATGCAATGGATATGCAGCGGGCGGTTTGACGGTAGCCTAGCGGGACAAATCAGCGGGGCAGTCCGACGGGCATGGCAGACCGGAATAGAATGAATTTACAGAAAGCTTACGCGCTCTTTACCGGAAACAGATAGAAAAATATCATCGACAACATTATACTGGGAAAAGAATGACAGACAGGGAGGTGCGGCATGCGGGGAGACTATCATACACATTCCATTTTTGACGACGGGAAAAACACGCTTCTGGAAATGGCGGAGGCTGCGGAGGAAAAGGGCCTGTTATATTTTGGCTTTTCCGGCCATGCCAGCCAGAGCTTTGATGAGAGCTTCTGCATCAAGAGAAACAGGTTCCGGGAATATCTCCGGGAGGCAAGGGATATCCAGGCTTTGTTTGAACAGGAAGGCCGCAGGACGGAGATCCTGGTGGGCGTGGAGCAGGACCTCTTCAGTGAGCCTGCAAGGGGCCTGGACTATACCATCGGTTCCGTTCATTTTCTGAAGCAGGAGGGGGATTACCTTTGCATCGATGAGAGTCCGGAAAAACTGGAATGGATCGTTTCGGAATATTTTGGAGGCAACTGGTACCGTATGACGGATGCCTACTTTGATCTGGTGGCAAAGCTTCCGGAGAAAACAGGCTGCGACATCATCGGCCACTTTGATCTGGTGACGAAGTTCAATGAAGGAAACCGCTTTTTCGACGAGACAGACCCCCGCTATCTGCGGAGGGCAGGAGAAGTGCTGGAGTATCTGGTACAGCAGAGCATGGTGCTGGAAGTGAATACCGGGGCCATGGCAAGGGGTTACCGGAACACCCCCTATCCGAGGGAGGGCCTTCTGGGGCTCCTGTATGTTCTGGGTGGGGAGATCATGATCAATTCCGACGCTCACAGCCGGGAGGGCATCTGCTTCGGTTTTGATGAGGCTTGCCAGGCAGCCCGGTCCGCAGGCTTTACCTGTACGAACCTGCTGACCCGGAACGGATTTGCCCGGATCGGCCTTGGCTGTTTTGAAGAACCCAGGCTTCGGGCACTTATGTGGACATAAATGAAAAAAGAATAGATTCAGGAGGCGCCATGATCAAATATTATGTGCTGGACACAAATGTACTGCTGCAGTCTCCAAAGGCCATGTTTGCCTTTGCAGACAACTATGTGATACTGCCTTTGGTAGTACTGGAGGAGCTGGATGCCATCAAGAAGGCGGAAGGAGAACTGGGGGCCAATGCCCGGACAGCCATCCGGCTGCTGGAGGAACTGCGGCTGCAGGGAGACTTGAGGAATGGCGTTCCGTTGGAAAACGGCGGTATGATTTTTGTGGAAACCAACTGCAAGGATGTGGAGCTGCCTCTGGACCTTCCGGAAAACAAGGCGGACAACAGGATCCTTCGGGTCCTGAAAGGGATCTCGGAAAAAGGGACCTATGAGACCGTGCTGGTTACGAAGGATCTGCTTTTGCGGATCAAGGCCCAGATCATGGGGATTAGGGCGGAGGACTTCGCAGCAGAGCAGGTACACCGGCAGGAAGAACAGTACCAGGGAAGAAGCAGGGTCTATGCGCCGGAGGCACTGTTCAAGGACTTTAAGAAAAAGGGGATCCCGGTAGAAGCGGTCTATCAGGTAAATGAGGCTGGAGAGGCAGTCAGACCGGAATTGTTCGAAAACGAATTCGTCCTTCTGGTATCCGATCAGAGTGAAAAAAAGACCCAGCTGGGAAGAGTGGAACAGGGTATGATCCGGAAGCTGGAATATCGGAAAAGCACCCCGTATGGCATCAGCCCGAGAAATGCGGGCCAGTACTTCCTGCAGGAAGCCCTGATGCAGCCGGCAGAGAAGGCACCTCTTGTGATCGTGAAAGGAATGGCGGGAACCAGCAAGACCTTTTATTCTCTGGCGGTGGGTCTTGAAAAGCTGCACAACCACCCCACGGGAGAATATCGCCGGATCCTCATCTGCCGGCCCAATGCCCAGTTTGATGAGGACATCGGCTTTCTTCCCGGAGACGAGCAGGAAAAGATCTCTCCCCTGATGCGGCCGGTGATCGATAACCTGGAACAGCTGATCGATTCCAGCAAGGAGGAGCGCTATCAGGATGAGGAGGAACTGAGGGATAAGATCGATGAGATATTCGAACGGGGTATCATTCAGACGGAAGCCCTGAACTTTATCCGGGGACGTTCTATCGTTAAAACCTATCTGATCATAGACGAGGCACAGAACATGACTCCGAATCAGGTCAAGGGGATCATTACCAGAGCGGGAGAAGGAACCAAGATTATCCTTCTGGGAGACCCTAATCAGATCGATCGAAGCTTCCTGGATGAGCGGACCAACGGCCTGAGCTATGCGGCAGAGCATATGAAGGGAAGTCCCCTCTGCTGGCAGATCACCATGTCCGCCGAGGAATGTGAGCGGTCTGCTCTGGCAATGGATGCCCTGGGAAGGCTGTAAGGAGAAGGACAGGAAAACGAATGGATGCGGTTAGCGGTACCGCATCCATTTTCCTTTTTTATAATAGATGATAAACAGGATCGAGGTAATGGTCCAGGTCAGGGGATAGGAGAAGACGATCCGGGAGACCCCAGGGTTCAGGACCCCCACCGCAAGCACCCATATCACCCGGAGGATGCAGACCCCGAAGCAGGTCAGGATCATGGGCATCAGGGCGTCGCCGCAGCCGCGGCAGGCGCCGGAGAGGATCTCGATACAGATATAGGTGATATAGGCGGGGGATACGATCCGGATCATGCCCATGCAGATGTCGATTACCGCAGCGTCACTGGTAAAGAGCCGCAGGATGATATGGCCGCCGGATACCACCAGGATACTGAAGAAGATGCTGGTTACCGCCGCCATAGCCAGGCAGACCCGGACGCTCTTCTTCACCCGGTCCAGCTTGCCTGCTCCGAAATTCTGCCCTGCAAAGGTGGTTATGGCGATGCCGTAAGCGCTCATGATCATCCAGAAAAAGCTGTCCACCTTGCCGTAGGCAGTCCAGGCGGCGACGGTGTCGGTGCCGTAGCCGTTGATGGCAGCCTGGATCACCAGGTTGGAGATGGAATACATGGCGGACTGAAGTCCAGCGGGAAGTCCGATATACAGGATGGTGGAAAGGAGCTGGTTGTGGATGCGGATCCTGGGGATCTGCACCCGGTAGGATTCCTTGGTCCGCAGCAGCACAAAGAGGGTCATGACCGCAGACAGCACCTGGGACAGGACCGTGGCGATTCCCACGCCAGCCACCGCCATATCCAGGACCACCACGAAGAAAAGGTCCAGGACGATGTTGATGCCGCAGGAGGCAATGAGGAAATAAAGGGGGCGGCGGGAATCTCCGATGGCCCGGAGGATGCCGGCTCCCATGTTGTAGATCATGGAGGGGATCATGCCGAGAAAATAGATCCGCATGTAGGTGATGGAGTCCGCCATGATATCCTCAGGAGTATCCAGGAGCCGCAGGGTCCCGGCGGCGGAAACAAGGCCCAGGACCATCATCAGGGCGCCGCCCAGGATGGCAAGGGCCATGGAGGTGTGGACCGCCAGCTGCAGCCGCTTATGGTCACCGGAGCCGTAATACTGGGAGATCACCACCCCGGCGCCGGAGGAAAGCCCCACGAAGAAGCCCACCAGGAGATTGATGATGGTGGAGGCGGGACCGCCTACTGCGGCCAGGGCCTCCTTTCCCACAAAATTACCTACGATCACCGCGTCGGTGGTGTTGTACAGCTGCTGAAAAAAGGTCCCGAAAAGGATCGGGAAAAAGAAGATCAGAAGCTGCTTCCAGATAACGCCCTCCGTGATCTGATTGATGGCCTGACCAGTTGTTTCTTCCCGTACTTCCTTCATGTCTCTTCCTCCCTGTCTTAAGATCTGCCCCCGGGATCTATCTTAAGATCTACCCTGAGATCTGTCCTATGATCCCTAGTGTAGCACGGAAGTCCCGCCTTTAAAAGCGGGACTTCCGATTTTCAGGACACATCCGTGATAAAAATTTAATTTGTCTATCTGCCGGAAATAGGGTATACTTGCCGTAACAGTTTCAGAAAAAAAGCCGGCAGAAAACGGCGGAAAGAGAGGCAGAAGGATGGCATTGGCATATAATCATGATAACCGGGAATTTCACATCCATGTGGCGCCGGGGGAGGTGGGCAGGTACGTGATCCTGCCGGGAGACCCGGGCAGATGCGAGAAGATCGCAAAATACCTGGATGAGCCGAAGCTTGTGGCCCGGAACCGGGAATATGTGACCTACACCGGTACCCTGGAAGGCGTTCCGGTCAGCGTGACCTCCACAGGCATCGGAGGCCCCTCTGCGGCGATCGCCATGGAGGAGCTGATCCACTGCGGAGCCGACACCTTTATCCGGGTGGGCACCTCAGGGGGCATGCAGAAGGAAGTCATGGGCGGCGATGTCTGCATTGCCACGGGTGCCATTCGCTTCGAGGGCACCAGTCATGAATATGCGCCGCCGGAGTGGCCCGCCACAGCCACCTTTGAGGTGGTCCGGGCCCTTAAGGACGGTGCGGACCGGCTGGGGATCCCCAACCACGTGGGCGTAGTGCAGTGCAAGGACAGCTTTTACGGCCAGCACAGCCCTGAGTCCATGCCGGTGGACAGCCTCCTGAAGGAAAAATGGGAGGCCTGGAAGCGCCTCGGCTGCCTTTGCTCGGAGATGGAATCGGCGGCCCTCTTTACCGTGGCTGCCGCCAGGGGCGTCCGGGCAGGCTCCGTGATGCTGGTGATCGCAAACCAGACGAGACGGGAGCTGGGCCTTGAGGATCCCCAGGTCTATGACACGGAGATCCCCATCCGGGTGGCCATCGAAGCCATCCGGGATCTGATCGCCCAGGATGGGAATAGACAGGACAAAGACAGTCAGGACAGGACCAGACAGGATTAAGGACAAAAGGACGGGAATCATGACAGACAGGATCAAAAGAGTTTTTTTAATCGTACTTGACAGCTGCGGCTGCGGCTATGAGCCGGACGCAGAGCTTTTCGGGGATGTGGGGGCCAATACCCTGGCCAGCATCCGTAAATCAGATAAATTCCACTGCCCCAACATGGAGCGGCTGGGCCTTTTCCATATCGACGGCTTCTCTCCGGAGCCCGGAGATGATTATCAGGGAGCGCCGGAGGGCGTTTACGGAAGGCTCCAGGAGCGGTCCATGGGAAAGGACACCACCGTGGGCCACTGGGAGATCGCAGGCATCATCTCCCCGAAGCCCCTTCCCACCTATCCGGAGGGCTTCCCGGAGGAGGTGATCCGGCAGTTTGAGGAAAAGACCGGAAGAAAGGTGATCTGCAACAAGCCCTACTCCGGGACCGAGGTCATCAAGGACTACGGAGAGGAGCACATGAAGACCGGAGCCCTGATCGTCTATACCTCAGCGGATTCCGTTTTCCAGATCGCGGCAAACGAGGCGGTGGTACCGGTGGAGCAGCTCTATAAATATTGCCGTATCGCAAGGGAGATGCTTAAGGGAGAGCACGGCGTAGGCCGGGTGATCGCCCGCCCCTTTGAGGGGACCTGCCGGGAGAACTTCAAACGGACCCCCAGACGGCACGACTTCTCCATCCTGCCTCCCGGTGTTACCATGCTGGACCTTCTGCAGCAGAAGGGCCTGGCTTCCATCGGCATCGGAAAGATCCGGGATATCTTTGCAGGCCGGGGTGTAGACGACAATGGCCTCACCACGCCTACCGTGTCCAATGCAGACGGCATGGAGAAGACCATGGGCCTTCTGGCAGAGGACTTCAGGGGCCTTGCCTTCGTAAACCTGGTGGAGACGGACATGACCTACGGCCACAGAAGGGACGTGGACGGTTATGCCAACGCCATTACGGAGTTTGACCGCTGGCTGGGAGACTTCATCCCGAAGATGGAGGAGGGCGATGTCCTGATGATCACGGCGGACCATGGCTGCGATCCGGGCTTTAAGGGAACGGATCATACCAGGGAGTATATTCCCTTCCTGGCCTGCGGCAAGCAGCTGAAGCAGAACGTGGACCTGGGGACCAGGGTCGGCTTTACGGATATCGCAAGAACCATCCTGGACCTCTTTGATGTGGAGGCCGACGGGATCCCGGGAGAGAGCTTTAAGAAGGAAATCCTTTCATAAATCATGAAGAAAGCAACGGTAGTCATACCAAATTATAACGGAAAAAACTTCTTGTATCCGTGTATGGAAGCCCTTCGCAGGCAGACATATACGGATTTTGAAGTATTGATCGTGGATAACGGTTCCTCCGACGGCTCTCCGGAGCTGATCCGGGAGATGGAGGGGAGCTTTCCCTTTCCCGTAAAGGGGATCTTCCTTTCGGAGAACACGGGCTTTTCCGGGGCGGTGAACGCCGGCATCGGCGCCGCCTCAGGGGAATACGTGGTCCTTCTGAACAACGATACGGAGGCAGAGCCCGGTTACCTGGAGGCCCTTTGCCGGGAGCTGAATGCAGACCGGGAGGGCAGGGTCTTTGCCGTTACCCCGAAGATGATACAGCTTTACCACAAGGACCTGCTGGATGATGCAGGGGACGGCTATAACCTCCTGGGCTGGGGCTTCCAGCGGGGCGTGGGGCAGCCTGTCACCGCAAAGGCCTATAACCGCCGGCGGCAGGTCTTTTCCGCCTGCGCCGGAGCGGCGGCCTACCGCAGGGAGCTTCTGCTGAAGCTGGCCCTGCCCGGTACCTCCCGGGACCCGGAGTGCTTCGATCTGCAGCACTTTGCCTATCTGGAGGATATCGACCTGAGCTACCGGGCCCGGATCAGGGGCTACCGGATCCTTTACTGCCCGGAGGCAGAGGTGTACCACGTGGGAAGCGGCACCTCCGGTTCCCGGTATAACGCCTTCAAGGTCCGCCTTGCGGCAAGGAACAACGTTTATCTGAATTATAAAAATATGCCTCTGCTGCAGCTTCTGATCAACCTGCCGGGGATCCTCCTGGGAGTCCTGATCAAGCAGCTGTTTTTCCTGCGGATCGGCTTTGGAAAGGAATACGGAAAGGGATTTCTGGAGGGGCTCCGGACCCTGCCTGCCTGCAGGAAGGTGCCCTTTTCCTGGAAAAATCTGCCTCATTATGCAGCCATCGAGCTGAGGCTGCTTGCGGATACCTTTTCCTATGCAGGGGATTTCCTTCGCAGGAGACTTCAGAAAAAAGAGGAGCAGGAGAGATCATGAAATACAGAATCGATGTTATGCGTCTTCGGGAAGGGACCATGACCTTAAACGGCTGGGCCATTCCAAAGGGACGGAAGGAAAAGAATTATACGGAGATCCCTTCGGAACAGAGCAGTGGAAAAAGGGCCGGCGGGCTTCAGTTTTCCGTGACGGACAGGGGCGGCAACCGGCTTCCTCTGCAGTATGTGCCCATGCTCCGGGAGGACGTGGCCCAGATCTATAAAAGCGATCCCATGTGCGGCTTTGACCTGCAGTTTCCCTATGAACGGGGAGGCTCCTATTTCCTGACCATAGAAGCGGCAGGGGAACGGGTCCGGATCCCAGTGAATGAGGAAGTGATCGCAAAAAGGAATTCCGTAGCCCACAGAAAGAAGGAAAAGCTTCTGGCCCTCTGCAATACGGAGACCCTGAAGGTGGCCTGGGACTTTTACCGGGAGAACGGCCTTCGGGCCCTGTGGAAGAAGTCCCTGCACAAGATCCAGGGGATCGAGGAGGACTACGACTACGGAGAATGGTACGAAAAGACCAGGGTCACCGAGGAGACACTGGAGCGGCAGCGGGAGACCTGGAAGGAGCTCTTTCCAGAGGGAGATGAACCTCTTTTCAGCATCGTGATCCCAGCCTACCATACACCGGAAAAATACCTGCGGATGCTCTGCGATTCCCTGCAGGCCCAGACCTATCCCCGATTTGAGGTCATCCTTGCGGACGGCTCGGAGGAGGCGGACCGCAGCGTTCAGAAGGTGCTGGAGGAATATGCCGCAGCGGATCAGCGCTTTCGCTATGAGCCCCTTTACCGGAACCTGGGGATCGCGGAAAATACCAACGCAGCCCTGGAGCTTGCAAAGGGCGACTACATCGTCCTCTGCGATCATGACGACGAGCTGACGCCGGACGCCCTTTACGAGGCGGCAAAGGCCATTGCGGACCATCCCGCCGCAGAGTTCCTTTACACGGACGAGGACAAGATCGATTTTGACGGGAAGGCTCTCTTTGAGCCCCATTTCAAAGCAGACTACGATCCGGACCTTCTCCGGAGCGTCAACTATATCTGTCATCTAAGCATCCTGAAAAAAGAGCTTCTGCAGAGGGTCCGGAAAAAACATCCGGAGGGACTGGCCTTTGACCCGGCCTATGACGGGGCCCAGGACTACGACTTCTTTCTGCGCTGCACCGAGGAGGCCACCAGGGAGGAGCGGGAGGCCCTGATTCAGGGAGAGGAGCTTCCGGGCCATGCCGGAGAGGAGCTTAAGGCCGGACGCTTTACTTCTGAGCGGGTGCTTCATATCCCGAAGGTCTGCTATCACTGGCGCTGCCATAAGAACAGCACCTCCTCCAATCCGGAATCAAAGCTTTATGCCTTTGAGGCAGGAAAGCGGGCGGTACTGGCCCATGAGAAGCGGCTTGGGATCCGGGCAGAGAAGGTGACGGACGGAGTCACCTACGGCTTCTACCGTACCATTTTCCCGAAGTCCGGGGAGAAGATCTCCGTTATCATCCCAAACAAGGACCATATCAGGGATCTGGACCTCTGCATCCGTTCCATAATCCAGCGTTCGGAACACAGGGAGCTGGAATTCATCGTTGTGGAGAATAACTCCACGGAGCCGGAGACCTTTTCCTATTATGAGAAGATCGAGGGAAATCCCGGGTATTTTCTGGAGGGGTCTGAAGGAGAACAGCCGGACATCTCCCGGATCACCCTCCATGTGATCCGCTGGGAGAGGGAATTCAACTACTCTGCCATCAATAATTTCGGCGTGGAGTCCGCCACGGGAGAGTATCTCCTCTTCCTGAACAACGACGTGGAGCTTCTGGCCCCGGAGACCCTGACGGATATGCTGGGGTATGCGGAGCGGCCGGATGTGGGCATCGTGGGAGCAAGGCTCCTTTACGAGGACGACACGGTGCAGCACGGCGGCATCGTGGTGGGCTTCGGCGGCATCGCCGGAGGCTGCTTCATCGGCCTTCACGAAAAGGAAAACAGCTATATGCACCGGATGATGTGCGCCCAGGATTACAGCGCCGTAACGGCAGCCTGCATGATGACGAAGCGGGAGGTGTTCCGCAGGGCAGGAGGCTTTACGGAGGATCTGGCGGTGGCCTTCAACGACGTGGACTTCTGCATGAAGGTGCGGGCCCTGGGGCTTCTCTGCGTCTATGATCCCTATGCGGTGCTCCACCACTACGAATCCAAGTCCAGAGGCCTGGAGGATACCCCGGAGAAGGTAAAGCGCTTTAACGGGGAGATCGCCGTATTTGCCAGCCGCTGGCCGGAGATCCTGCAGAAGGGGGATCCCTATTACAATCCCAACCTGACCTTGAGGAAATCCAATTTTGCCCTGCGGGACCTGACAAAGGAGAAGATCGGGGAGCCCTATAAGCTGGAGCTGGATGTGGAAAAACAGCTTAAGGAAGTGGAACGGGCAAAAAGAAATTTTTACAAAACTTAAACCTTTTGTAATAGCCATATGAGGGGGAGTGCGCTATAATAAGACGATAATGGCTGCATTCCGCAGCCGGCGGGCCGTAAAGCAGAAGGAAAAATGATCAAGAACAATCAGACAAAACTGAATTTCATGCATGTGGTGCTGGATGCGGTCATCACGGCGGTCTCCTATCTGATCGCCTGGTATCTGATCCTGGGAAGAAGCACCACACCGGGAAGGGCCCTTCCTCTGGAAGTCTATGCATCGGCCCTGATCATCATCATCCCGGTCTATCTGCTCCTTTATGCGGCCTTTAACCTGTACTCGCCAAAACGGGTACAGTCCAGGCGGTACGAGCTGGCAAATATCTGCCGGGCGAACATCGTAGGCCTGATGATCTTTACCTTCGTCCTCTTCGGCGGACGAAACTTCAGGAGTCTTGGACCTTATCTGGATAACTTCTCCGCCAGGATGATCATTGCCTTCTTCGGCATCAACATCCTGCTGATGACCCTGGTCCGGAATCTGGTCAGGACCCTGCTCCGGGACATCCGGGCAAAGGGCTTCAACCAGAAGCACATCCTGCTGGTGGGCTTTTCCGGAGCGGCGGACGGCTTTATCGAGCGGGTACGCCAGAACCCGGAATGGGGATACCACATTTACGGGATCCTGGACGACGACCTGGAAAAGGGAAGCACCTACAAGGGCGTCCGGGTCCTGGGGGAGCTGACGGAGCTTCGGGGGATTCTTTCGGAGAACCAGCTGGATGAGATCGCAGTGACCCTGCCCCTGGAAAAATACGAATACCTGAAACCTGTGGTGAATGTCTGTGAAAAATCCGGCGTTCATACGAAGTTCATACCGGATTATCTCAACATCATTCCCACAACACCCTATATGGAGGACCTGGAGGGGCTGCCTGTCATCAACATCCGGCATGTGCCCCTGACCCAGCCCTTCAACATGATCGTCAAACGGGCCATGGATATCCTGGGGGCCCTCTGTGCCCTGATCCTGTTCAGCCCCGTGATGATCGCAGTGGCCATCATCATCCGCTGTACCAGCAAGGGCCCGGTGATCTTCACCCAGGAACGGGTGGGGCTTCATAACAAGCCCTTCAAGATGTACAAGTTCCGCTCCATGTACGAGCAGAAGCCGGATGAGGAGATGACGAAATGGACCACCAAGGGGGATCCCCGGATCACCCCCATCGGACATTTTATCCGGGGAACGAATCTGGATGAGACCCCGCAGCTCTTTAACGTGCTGATGGGAGACATGAGCCTGGTGGGACCGAGACCGGAGCGGCCCCAGTTTGTGGAGAAGTTCCGGGAGGAGATCCCCAGGTACATGATCAAGCACCAGGTACGGCCGGGTATGACCGGCTGGGCCCAGGTTAACGGCTACCGGGGAGACACCTCCATACAGAAGCGGATCGAATACGACCTTTATTATATTGAGAACTGGACCCTGGGACTGGACATCAAGATCCTGTTCATGACGATTTACAAGGGCTTCAAAAATGCATATTGATCTGTGCGAAAAAGGAAAAACATATGAGCATTGAAGACGGATACACGAAAAAAGGAAGAAAGGCCGCCCGTAACGGCGGGGGCAGGGGCGCGGACCCAAGGCCCAGGCGGGAGAACCGCAGAAGGCCTCCGGAGGAAGATTTTCTGGACGAAGACTACCGGGATGAGGATTATCTGGACGAGGATTTCCTGGACGAGGACTATCAGGATGAGGATTTTCCGGAGGGAGATTTTCCCGAGGAGGATCTGACGGAGGACCTGGACCTGTTTGACGATGTGGATCTGGACCAGGAAGGAGCCATCCAGGAGGATTCCAGCATTGCCGGGGATCCCGGTATGGAGGACAAGATCTTCGGCCAGGCCATGTCCGATAAGCGGGACCGGAACGGAGGCTCCGGAAGGAAGGCCCCCAGGGAGCTGAATACCGCCGGAAGCACCGTAGACCAGAAGCGCCTTAAGCGGGAGCAGGAGCAGAAGAAGAAATCCAGAGTCAGGAAGATCATCTTCTGGACCGTGCTGGAGCTCTTTACTCTGTGCCTGATTTTCGGCTATGGATTCGTGATCCGGACCTTCAGCCGTATGCCCCACCCGGAGGTGAACCGGGCAGCCATCGAGAACGAGAACCTTTCCATGGAAAAGAAAAAGGAAATGGAAGGCTACTGGAATTTCTATGTATTCGGTGTGGACGGAAGGAACAGTGCCGTCGGCAAGGGTCTGAACTCCGATGTCATTATGCTGGCCAGCATCAACCAGGATACGGGAGATATCAAGCTGGTATCCATTTTCCGGGATACCTACCTGAATATCAGCGAAAAGAACCAGTATAACAAAATCAACCAGGCTTATGCCCAGGGCGGACCGGAGCAGGCCATTGCAGCCCTCAACAAGAACCTGGACCTGAACGTGACCAACTACGTGACCTTCAACTGGGAGGCGGTGGCCCACGGCATCAACATCCTTGGGGGCGTGGATGACATCGACATCTCCAAGGCAGAGCTCTACTATATCAATGCCTACATCACCGAGACGGTAAAGGCTACGGGTATCGGCTCCCACCAGCTGACCCATACGGGCCCTCAGCACCTGGACGGCATTCAGGCAGTGTCTTATGCGAGACTCCGTCTCATGGACTCCGACTTTGCAAGGACGGAGCGCCAGAGGGAGATCATTGAGGCCTGCTTCAAGAAGGCCAAGACCGCTGACTTTGCAGTCCTGAACAACATCCTGGTGGACTGCTTCCCCATGGTGGCCATCGATATCCCCCTGAGCGATCTGGTGCGGATGGCCCAGAGCATTACCAAGTATAACATCGCAGACACCGGCGGATTCCCCTGGTCAAGAGGCGACGCAAACATTCCCAAGAAGGGTGCCTGCGTCATCCCCACAAGCCTGGAATCCAACGTCAAGATGCTTCATGAATTCCTCTTTGGGGACGAGGACTATCAGCCCTCCGACGCGGTGCTCCGCTACTCCGAGAAGATCAAGGAGGACTCAAGCCTCTATAAGGAAGGAAAGCCCGTGGAATCCGTAGGAACGGACAACGGCGTGATCCAGAAGCCGAAGACTACGGCAGCGGATGAGGATGAAGACGAGAAGGAGACCACGAAGGATCGGGACAAGGATAAGACCTACGAGACCGACGAGGATGGAAACCGGATCTATGAGACCGATGAGGACGGGGAGACCATTTATCCCACGGATGAAGACGGTAAGCCCATAAAGCCCAGCGAAAGCAGCCAGGCCTCCACAAGGCCCACAAGGCCCACCTCTCTGATGGAGGGAGACGAGGAGACCACAGAGGGAGATGCCGGCTCTGAGATCGTGGACGATGAGGGTAATGTGCTCGGCACTTCTCCGGTTCCGGGACAGAGTGGAAGCAGCAGCCATAACAGGCCTACCTCCACTGTCGATCCTACGGGAGGAAACACACCTGGAGGAAACACACCGGGAAGCAACACACCTGGCGGAAGCCACAGTACCAATCCTACGAGCTCTACCAGGCCTTCAACGGTTACCCCTGCAGAGACTACTGCGGCAAGACCTACGGAGGTGATCCCGGATGAGCCTCAGACCGTAGCACCTTCTCCGGGCGGAGCAGAGGTGGTATCTCCCACGAAGCCTGCGCCTACGGTAGACAACTCCGGTCCGGGAGCAGTCTCTCCGGCACCGGGAGGCAGCAGCTCTCAGGGAGGCCTTACGCCTGAGGGACAGCCGGTGGCAGGACCTGGCGTATAATCGAATATCACTGCGGAGGGGGGAGCCCCTTTGGCAGTCCGGACAGGGCCGGATGAGACAGCGTGTCTGTCCTCCGGCCTTTCCTGTGCCCTGATTTCTAAAAAAAATATAAAATCTCCCAAAATTGTGAAACTGGACACAATTTATACATATTAAAGGTGTTTAATGTGTAGCGTAACAAAGAGATACAGAAAGAACTGAGCGATCAGAGACATGGAGGAATAAATCTATGAAAGCAAAAAAGGTACTGGCAGTTGCACTGAGCGCCGTACTTTTCGGCGCACTGGCAGGTGGAACCATGGTAGGCATCAATGTTATGGCGGAGAATGTGATCCCGGGCCTGTCACAGCTTGAAGAGATACAGGAAAGCAGCCCGGAAACAGCTCCGGAAGCAGGGGAGACGGAGACCCAGCCGGCTTCCGAAAGCGGGAAGGAGACAGGATCTCAGACGGCAGCGGATGTGCTGGATGTATCGGACATCGTTGAAGAGGCCATGCCCTCTGTAGTCAGCATTACCAACAAGATGGTGATCCAGCAGCAGGGCTACGGCAGTATCTTCGATTACTTCTATGGCGGCGGCGTACCACAGGAATATATGGCGGAGGCAGCGGGCTCCGGTGTCATTGTAAAGCAGACGGGGGACGAGCTTCTGATCGTGACCAACAACCACGTAGTGGAGGATGCGAGTGAGATCTCCGTTACCTTCATCGACGGAGAAACCGTGGATGCAGCCATCAAGGGCACCGATTCCACCATGGACCTGGCCATCGTGGCAGTAAAGCTGTCGGATATGCCGGAGGGCACCATGGACAAGATCAAGGTGGCCAGCCTGCATGACACGGAAGACCTGAAGCCGGGCCAGGGCGTCATCGCCATCGGTAATGCCCTTGGTTTCGGGCAGTCCGTAACCGTTGGCTATATTTCCGCCCTGGACCGTGAGATCACAACGGAGGAAGGAACGAACTCCAACCTGATCCAGGTAGACGCGGCCATCAACCCCGGAAACTCCGGCGGAGCCCTTCTGAACATGGAGGGAGAGCTCATTGGCATCAATGTAGCCAAGGTGGCAGACTCCAAGGTAGAGGGCGTTGGCTATGCCATCCCCATCTATAAAGCCATGAACGTCATCGACAACCTGTCCAACGCAAAGACCAAGGTGGCCATCCCGGAGGACCAGCAGGGACGTCTGGGGGTCTATGTGAACACCGTGGACGCACAGGTCTCAAAGGCCCTGAACATGCCGGAGGGCGTGCTGGTAGTGGGCTTTGACAACGAGGACGGAAAGACCTCCGCAGCAGAGGAAGCCGGCATCAAGATGAACGATATCATCACGAAGTTCGACGGACAGGGGGTAAGCACCGCAGAGGAACTTACGGGACTGGTGAAGTACTATGAAGCAGGCTCCACCGTTACCGTAACGGTACAGCGCCTGGAGGACGGAAGCTACAAGGAGCAGGAGATCCAGGTAACACTGGGAGCCAACCCGGATGCAAATGCCCAGACTCAGCCGGAAAGCCAGGAGGATGAGCAGATGCAGGGTGCGGATAACCCCAACGGAGATATCTACGACCTCTTCCGGAACTTCCTGGAGCAGTACCAGAACTAAAACAGGACGGGCAGATGCCTGTCAGGAAAAAATAACAAATTTGTAAGAGAAGGATCGGCTGTTTTATGTTATACTTTGAAACAGCCGATTTTTCGATATCAGTCGGTAACGGCCTGAAAATAAATAAGCGAACATGACTTCGGAGGAGATCTTATGATAAAGAAAAAAGCAGCAGCCCTTTTTGCAGCAGCCATCCTGTCCGCAGCAGCCCTGGCAGGCTGTGCTCCCACAGAGCAGACGGTGGTACAGAGAGGACCGGACTTCAGCGAGACGGAGAACGTGGCCCTGGACTTCGTTCAGCTCCATAACGACACCCTGGAGTGCTTCGGGGGAGCCGAGGAGAACCCCTATGTATATATCCTGGATGTAAACGTATCCGGAGACAACGATGCAAAGACCATCAGCATCGATGCTGTCTGCATGGACGACACCACCAAGGAGGAAGCGGAGCAGTTTGCGGCAGCAGCCCTTCGCCATGCCAATGATTCGGCGGTGATCCAGTCCACGGAGTATGAGGTGAGCTCCCAGGAGAGCTTCGGCAACCTCTTTGACAAGTACGCTCTGACCCTCACCGTAAGACCTGAGAGCACCAAGGACGATCCTTCCACCTATCTGGTGAACCTGCAGCTTGCAGCAGGGGATGAGATCCCCCTGAATCCTGACATCGAGACCTACGAGGAGGAATGGCAGGAGGGGCTGGACCGCTATATGGAGCAGGAAGCGAACCAGCCCGTGAAGCTGTCCGGAGACCCGGAGGAAAGCGGAGCGGAAGCGACTTCAGAAGCAGAGTAAAGAATAAAAGCGGGATGTTCGTATGCTGGATGTAGCACTGGCAAGAAAACTGATTGAAAGAGTAACGGAATACACATCTTACAATGTGAATATCATGGATGAAAACGGGGTGATTATTGCCAGCCGGAATCCGGAACGTATCGGAAGTTTCCATGAGGCTGCCTATCAGGTTCTTCATGGCAAAAAAGACATTATCAACGTCGAGTTTGATGATGAGTATCCGGGAGTGCTGCGGGGGATCAATATGGTAATCGATATTGACGGCGAGCGGGAAGGTGTAGTGGGCGTGACCGGAGATCCGGAGGAGATCCGTCCTGTCGCATTGATCATGAAGATGGCGATTGAAACCATGATCAAATACGAAAACCAAAAACTTCAGTCCCTGCGAAGACAGACCAGGAAGGAACGGTTTGCGGAAATCCTGACCCATGAGGAAAAACCGGACCCGAATTATATCCGCGAACTGGCAAAGGAACTGAAGTACAGAGAAGATCTTATCCGGATCCCGATTCTTTGCCAGCCATCCAGGCCGCGGTTTCTTGGCAGTTTGCTGGAAAAGATCAAAAACAGCGATTCCCACAGTAGCGAAGATATCAGTTTTATCCTGGAGGATAAATACATTTTGATCTTTAAAACGCTGGCTCCTTCGGTGGCAAACAATTTTTCCGATTACAAATATATCATTGCAGACTATCTGAGAAACGCCCTGCGCTGGCTGCGGGAAGAGGAACTTGGATGTCGTTTTTTCGTGGGGACCTTTCAGAATAATCTTACCCAGTACTACTATGCCTACAGGCATTGCCGCTGGCTTTTGGAAAATATCCGGACAGAACATTCCACGGTTTACTTTTACGACCATGTAGGACAGTATATGCAAAGGCTGATCCAGAAGAATGAACTGCAGCAGATATTCAATGTATTCGGAGGAAATCTGACGGCCGATTTCAAAAAAGATTACTGTACATTGATTGGGAGCTTACTGGAAAATGATTTCAATATAACAACGGCTGCAAAGCAGACTTTTATGCATAAAAACACATTCGTTTACCGTTACAATAAAATCAGGGATATGCTCAACGTGAATCCCCAGGCTTCCTCTTGGGAAAAATGGCTGTTGCTGTATCTGTACTTTTATTTGAATCCGTAAATAAAAAACGAACATATGATTTGTGTTTGGAACACAAAAAATGTCTCGGAATTTATGCACCCGTATCCTGCAATTTAAAGGACCTTCTTGTTAAGATAGAGTATATCTTAAAAAAGGAGGTCCTGTTTTATGACCGGTTTTCCACTTATTATTGCTTTTGTAATTGCCATAATTGTTATGATCATAGCGATCTCGAAATTCAAGATCCATCCGTTTTTGGCGATCATGACGATTTCCCTGATCCTGGGACTTGTGGCGGGCATCCCGCTTACGGATCAGACCGCAGCAGACGGAACCGTGACCCAGGGACTTGCCAACGTGATCGGAGCCGGATTCTCGGGAACCTTTACGAGCATCGGTATCGTGATTATCCTGGGAGCTCTGATCGGAACCATTCTGGAAAAAACGGGAGCCGCTCTGAAGCTTGCGGATATGGTGATTCATCTGGTTGGAAAAAATCATCCGGAGCTTGCTATTGAGCTTATGGGATGGGTTGTTTCCATACCGGTATTCTGCGATTCCGGTTTTGTTATCCTGAATCCCATCCGTAAGGCCCTTGTAAATCGTACTGGAGTATCTTCTGTGGCCATGACTGTGGCACTGTCCAGCGGCCTGTATATTTCCCATGTATTCATTCCGCCTACCCCGGGTCCTATTGCGGCAGCTTCGACCCTTGGAATTGGAAATAATATGCTGCTTGTTATGGGTATGGGAGCTCTCTGCTCTATCTTCCCGCTGATCGCAGGTTATTTCTATGCCACCTATATCGGAAAAAAGGTGACTTCAGATGATGAAGCCAATGCCAGCGATGTGAAAAAAACATATGAGGAACTGGTGGCAGAATACGGACATCTTCCAAACGGCCTGAATGCCCTGGCCCCCATTATCGTTCCAATCATCCTTATGGGACTAAGCTCAATAGCCTCAATGGCAGGCTGGACTGGTGCAGTGAGTGAGCTTCTGCAGTTCCTTGGTACGCCTATTATTGCACTGGCAGTTGGAACCGTCTTCGGCGTGTTCCAGCTTGCAACGGCGCAGCAGCTTGGCAGTTTCTATAAACTGACGGACGATACATTAAAAACTGTAGGACCGATCCTTTTCGTTACGGCAGCAGGAGGTGTACTGGGTAAGGTGATCGCCTCTACGGATCTGGTCAACTATATCACTCAGAACGCGACTCTTCTGGAGACCATCGGTATTTTCTTCCCGTTTATTCTGGCAGCGATTCTCAAGACAGCCCAGGGATCTTCTACAGTCGCTCTTACTACGACTGCAGGTATCGTAGCTCCGATCCTTCCGGTATTAGGGCTGGATTCACCGGTGCGGACAGCTCTTACGGTTATGGCGATTGGCGCAGGTGCTATGACGGTATCTCACGCTAATGACTCCTATTTCTGGGTGGTAACGAATTTTGGCGCCATGACGCCGGAAAAGGGTTACAAGACCCAAACCACTGCCACGCTGATTCTTGGCGTTTCCAGCATGGTGGAGATATTTATTCTTTCTCTAATCCTGCATTGATAAGGGGGAAACAGCATAATGAAGTTTCTGTTTGCATCAGACTCCTTCAAAGGAACTCTTTCCTCCCAACGGACTGGAGAGCTTTTGACCCAGGCTGCCCGGGAAATCTTTCCGGACTGCAGCTGCGATAGTATCGAGGTGGCGGACGGCGGAGAAGGAACCACGGATGCTATACTGGCAGCAGTCAGGGGAGAAAGGATAGAAGTATGTGTCCAGGGTCCCCTGTGGGAGGAAGTCCGGGCTTTTTACGGAAAGATAGACAACTGTCGGGCCGTTATGGAGATGGCGGAGGCTTCCGGCTTGCCTTTGGTGCCGGAGGGAAAAAGGGATCCGGAACGAACAACTTCCTATGGAACGGGAGAACTGATCCGGGATGCCCTTGAGAAGGGCTTTCGGGATATTTCCATTGCCATTGGAGGGTCCGCCACCAACGATGGAGGTATCGGCTGCATGAAAGCACTGGGAGTTCGCTTCCTGGACGAAAATGGTGCGGAGCTTAATGGATGCGGAGCAGATTTGATAAACATACGGAGTATTGATGTCTCCGGCTTGGATCCCAGGATCGCAGAGTGCCGTTTTACAGTCATGTGCGATGTAAAAAATCCCCTTTGTGGAAAAGATGGTGCCACCTATACCTTTGGGAAACAAAAAGGTGGAACTCCGGAAAAACTGCAGAGGCTGGAAGCCGGGATGTGCAATTACAGAAATATTCTGCAAAAGCAATTCGGAATCAATATGGATGAAGTGCCGGGAGCAGGGGCTGCCGGCGGGCTGGGTGCGTCCCTGATGGTCTTTCTGCATGGAAGACTAAGATCCGGGATCGAGACAGTCCTGGACCTGGTGGGTTTTGATCAGAAACTGCAGGGCGTCTCTCTGGTGGTGACCGGAGAAGGCGCGGTGGACTGGCAGTCTGTTTTCGGAAAAGTAATGCAGGGTGTCGGAATGCGCTGCAAAAAAGCCGGGATCCCGGCAGTGGCGATTGTAGGCAGCATGGGAAATGGTGCTGAAGACATTTTTGCATGTGGCATTCAATCCATCATGACCACGGTAAATGCACCAATGGTTCTGGACGAGGCACTTGGCAGAGCTGAAGAATTGTATCTGAGTGCCGCCCGCAGATTGTTTCGGCTTCTGAAGGCCGGCATGGAGATTGCGGAATAAAAATTTATAAGACGAAAAGAACCGGTCTTCCATAGATCAGAAGAAAATTCTGAGTCTTGGAAGGCCGGTTTTATGTTGCCTGAATTTTTGTACAAAAAATGATTTTTACTCCAGAAGCTCCGGCTCCTTCTGCCGGATATAGGACTCCAGGGTGTTCCGGTCGATCAGGGCGGGAACCACTCCCTCCCGGGTGATGCTGAAGCCTGCGGCGTAGCCGGCGATGCGGATGGAGCGGTCCAGGTCATAGCCGTAAAGGAGATAGGAACTCAGGGCGGCGATGAAGGCGTCGCCGGCTCCCGTGTTGTCGATGGCTGCAAAGTCCATGGCGGGATAGTATTTTTCCTGGGTCCCGGTCTTCAGGAAGCAGCCCTCGGCCCCCAGGGTCACGATGACGATCCGGACGCCCTGGCGGAGGAAATAGTCCGCCTTTTCCGACAGGGTCTCCCCTGTGGGAGCGATCTCCTCCAGCTCGCTCTGGTTCGGCACCAGGATGTCGATGTCCCGCAGTACCTTCTCCGGGATATGTCCGCAGGAGGAGGGCTTCACAATGGTCTGGCCCCCATGCTGGTGGGTCAGGATACAGGCCTCCGCCACCGTGTCCATGGAGATCTCCGTATTGATCAGGGTATAGCCCGTGTTCCGGAAGACCCGTTCCCGGTTGCGGACGTCCTCCGGCCGCAGGCGGCCGCTGGCCCCCGACAGGATGGAGATCAGGGAGTCGCCCCGGGAGTCCACGATGATATAGGCCCGGCCCGTCAGCTGTCCGGGACAGGACATGAGAGCGCTGGTATCGATGGAGTAATCCCGCAGGGCGTCATAGATCAGGGCGGAGTCCGTGTCTCCGCCGACATTTCCCAGAAGGGACACATGGTGTCCCAGCTTTGCGGCTCCCACCGCTTCATTGGTGGCCTTTCCTCCGGGGTAGAGGGAGGAAACGGAGGTACGCACGGACTTTCCGGAAACGGGAAGCTCCGGCACATTCAGATAATTATCGATATTGATACTTCCAATCACCGTGATCTTCTTGGAACGGTGCAGGAAGGGGATATCCACGGTGGACAGGTTATCGATCCGGATCTCCGGTTCAAAGGCCTCGGAGGAGGGGGCATCCTGCTCGATATGGAGGATGGTCTTCCGGCAGAGGTAGGAGCCGAAGAGGCAATGGGGGATCGTGTAGGTGGAGACCATGGGGTAGTTGGTGCTGGGCCTTGCGTCGTCCTTCAGGGAGATCAGGGATACATCCTCCGGGATCTGGCAGTGGAGGTCGCTGCATTTTCCATAGAGCTTCAGGGTCTCGGAAAAGTGGGAGCAGACGATGGCACTGACAGAGTGACTGGAGATCTTATAAAGAAGGTTCGGGCTGGCCTCGTGGAACACAAGCTCTCCCCGGAAGGGAAGCTGGTGGTCGAAGAGACACTTCCGGTATCCCTCGAAGAAGCCGGGAGTACGGGTGCCGTTGGCAAGGATGCAGGCAATGTCCGTATGGCCCCGGTCGATGAGGGTCTGTACCGCCTGATAGCCGATGCTGCTGTAGTCGATGTTCTCGGCGCCGGGCTCCGGGGAATTGAAAACAAAAAAAGGAATGTCTGCATCCTCCAGCTGCTCGGTACAGGCATCGGGAGCCTGGGGGGACTTTTCCCACAAAAGGGCGTCCACCTTGTTCTTGCAGAAGGCGGTGATGGCCTTCAGCTCGTCGTCCTGGTCCTCGGAATAGGAAGCCACGGACAGGGTATAGCCGTGCCGGCCGGCCTCCGCCATGATCCCCGCCAGGATGGCCTGGGAATTATCCATGCCCCGGAACAGGACCCCGATCTGGAAGGTCTTTGTCCGGGGAGTGATGATGGAAGCATAGGGGCTGTAGTTATACTCCTTTACGATGCGCAGGACCTTTTCCCTGGTCTCCTGGCTTATGCTGCTGTCCTTTTTGTTCATTACCTTTGAAACGGTGGAAACCGAAACGCCGGCAAGCTTTGCAATGTCCCGAATCGTCATACTGCACCTTTTGTCTAAAATCAACACAAAAAAAGATCATAAAAAATCAGTGATCACATATCTGTTAGTTATTATAAATCAAAAAATAAATTCTGAAAAGGAATATATTATTTAAAATGAATAAAATTCTATTGACAAATGTTCCCTGCGGCAGTATAGTAACTTCATAAGGAAAATGTTGTAGGAAAACAATTTCCCAACATTTTCAAAAGCAGTGAAACTATTTTTTAAAGGAGGAGAAGTAAATGAAAAAAGTATTGAGCGTAACGCTCGCCGGACTTATGGGTCTGAGCCTTGTAGCCTGCGGTCCCTCAGCAAGTGAAGTGGCAGCTTCCAAGGAAGCGGACGCTACCGCTGCGGCAACCGAGGCTGCCGGAGCAGCTGAAGCAGGCGGAGACACCGCTGAAAGCGACGGCCCCATCCGTGTCTGCATCGTTTATTCCGGAAACCTGGGCGACAAGTCCTATAATGACTCCTGTAACGCAGGTGCTCAGAAGGCAGTTGAGGATTTCGGTATCGAGCTGAAGTCCCTTGAGGGTACCACCGCTCAGGAGTGGGAAGCAAACCTGGTAGCAGCCTGTGAGGAAGGCTATGACCTGATCATCGGCGCATCTTCCAACAATGCGGACCACATCGCAAAGTACGCACCGGATTATCCGGACATCAAGTTCGCAGTTATCGACACCACCGTTGATCAGCCCAACGTTCAGTCCATCAGCTTTGCTCAGAACCAGGGTTCCTTCCTGGCAGGTGCGGCAGCAGCCCTCTTCACCCAGAAGACGGACATCGAAGGCGTTAATGCAGATCATGTGATCGGCTGGGTAGGCGGAATGGACGTTCCGGTGCTTCACGACTTCTATGTAGGTTATGAGCAGGGCGCAAAGTACGTTGATCCGGACGTTACGATCCTGCAGGCTTTCGCAGGTTCCTGGTCTGATCCCCTTAAGGGAAAGGAGCTTACCCTGGCACAGTATGAGCAGGGTGCAGACATCGTCATGAACGTTGCATCAGGTACCGGCCCCGGTGTCCTGGAGGCAGCAAAGGAGTCCGGCAAGTATGCCATCGGTGTTGACCTGAACCAGGATAACGACCAGCCGGGCCACGTCCTTACCTCCATGGTAAAGAGAGTTGACAACGCCTGCTACCTGACCATCCAGTCTGTTGTTGAGGGCAACTTCCAGGGTGGAACCACCCAGTACCTGACCCTTGCAGACGGCGGTGTCAGCCTGACCGATTTCTCCGTTATGAGAGAGGCTCTTGGCGACAAGTTCCCGGAGGATATCGTAGAGCAGTGCGACGAGCTTGCTGAGAAGATCATCTCCGGTGAGATCGTAGTAGAGAACTATGAAGGTTTCGGTCCGAATGCATAATATCTGAAACACAAAGCGGTACGGGGGTCTTCGGATGGCCCCCGTATTTACTTAAGAGGAAAAGACATGAGCGAATATGTAGTTGAAATGAAAAATATCGTCAAATCATTTGGCGAAGTTCGCGCGGTAAAGGAAGGACAGTTCAACCTGAAAAAGGGTGAGATACATTCCCTGATCGGTGAAAACGGAGCCGGTAAGTCCACCATGATGAAGCTCCTTTACGGAATGTATCCCATCAACGAAGGTGAGATCTACATCAAGGGCGAACACATGACGAAGCTGGACCCCAAGATCGCCATCAGTCACGGTATCGGAATGGTGCATCAGGAGTTCATGCTTGTAAATGAGCTGACGGTCCTTGAGAACGTTATTCTGGGCTTTGAGCCCAAGAAGGGGATGACCATCGATTTTGACAAGGCCAGAAAGGACGTACAGCACTATATCGACCAGTACAACATGGAGATTCAGCTGGACAAGAAGGTAAGCCAGATCTCCGTAGGTGAGGCCCAGCGAGTTGAGATCATCAAGACCCTCATGAGGGGCGCAGAGATCATCATCCTGGACGAGCCCACAGCCGTGCTGACGCCCCAGGAGACCAAAAAGCTCTTCGAGATCCTGGCCAATCTGAAGGCGGAGGGCAAGTCCCTGGTATTCATCTCCCATAAGCTGAATGAGGTCATGGAGATCTCAGACCGGATCTCCGTTATGCGTCAGGGTACCTATATGGGAACCGTAAACCGGGATGAGACTTCTCCCCTGGATCTGACCAAGAAGATGATCGGCCGTGAGGTGTTCCTGAACATCGAGAAGGACTACAGCAAGGCCGGAGAGAAGATCCTGGAGGTGCAGGATGTGTGGGTCCCCAGCCAGAAGGAAACCTCCAAGATCAGAGGCATGTCCCTCTGTGTGCGGGCAGGTGAGATCGTAGGTATCGCCGGTATCGATGGAAACGGCCAGTCCGAGCTCATCGAGGCTATCACGGGTCTTCGGAAGGTGGAGAAGGGTGCCGTGATCCTGAACGGAAAGAACGTCACCAACAAATCACCCAGAAAGGTCCGGGAAGCGGGCCTTGCCCATATCCCGGAGGATCGTAATACCAGAGGCCTGAACCGTACCATGTCCATCGAGGAGAACCTGGTGGCGGTAGAGCTGGACAAGAAGCCCTATACCAAGGGAATCTTCATGAACACGGCTGCCCAGGACAAGTATTCCGAGGAGATGGTGCGCCAGTTCGATATCAGACCCACAGACTACAAGCTGCCTACCTCATCCCTCTCCGGAGGAAATGCCCAGAAGGTAGTCGTTGCCCGGGAGGTTTCCATGAACAAAAAACTCCTGGTGGCTTCCCAGCCCACCCGAGGCGTGGATATCGGAGCCATTGAATCCATCCGTAACACCCTGGAAAAGGCAAAGAAGCAGGGAGCCGGCGTGCTGCTTGTTTCAGCGGAGCTGGAGGAGATCATCTCCCTGTCAGACCGGATCATCGTCATCCATGAGGGCGAGATCACGGGTGAAATGGCAGCCAGCGAAGCCAATGAGAACAACCTTGGTCTCCTGATGATGGGCGGCGCCAAGAACACGAAGCAGAAAGGAGAGGAAGCGTCATGAGTAACAGTCTGAAAGGCTTTTATAAAATTCTGATCACGCTCGTGGTGGCCCTGGGCATTGGAGCGATCTTTATTCTGGCCATAGGGGAGAACCCCATTGCGGCCTACGGTGCCCTGCTGAAGGGTGCACTGGGGACAAAGCTCGGGCTTGGAAATACCATCGCCGGCTTCACGCCTCTTCTGCTGACCTCCATTGCCTTTGCAGTGGCTGCAAAGGGAGGTGCCTTCAACGTCGGCGTGGAAGGTGAGGTCATCCTGGGAGGTATCACCGCAGCCTATATCGGTGTCAACTGGGGCTTCCTTCCGGTACCCCTTCTTTATCTGGCCTGCTTCCTGGGAGCCATGGCCGTGGCGGCAGCCTGGGCCTTTATCCCGGCAGTGCTGAAGGCATACTATAATGTATCAGAGGTCTGCGTTACCATCCTGATGAACACGGTGGCCCTTTACATCGGCTCCTACCTGGTAAGTGGACCCATGAGTGCGGGTACGGCAACACCTCAGTCCGATCCGGTGCTGGTGACCCTGCCCAAGATCATGAAGCCCTCCAATGCGAACGCCGGTGTCTTCATCGCCATCGTAGTAGTGGTTCTGGTAATCCTCATCGTCTATAAGACCAAGTGGGGCTATAAGATCCGTACAGTAGGCACCAACCCCGCCTTTGCGGACTATGTGGGTATCAGCTCCAAGAAGGTCTTCATCAGCACCATGCTGCTCTCCGGTATGCTGGGCGGCATCGCAGGCTGCATCGAAGTCCTGGGAGTATACGGTTATTATCTGGACAACTTCGCAAAGGATCTGGGAACCAACGGTATGCTGGCAGCCCTGATCGTAAAGTCCAACATGACCACCACCCCCTTCATCGCCCTGTTCCTTGCAGTGCTGAAGGCCGGTTCCATGGCCATGCAGCAGGCGACGGACGTACCTAAGTCCATTGTTGATACGGTATCCGCTATCTTTATTATCATTGCAACCATGAACTTTGTGGTTTCCCTGAGAACCAGAAGAAAAGCAGAGAAGGCAGCTGCGGAAAAGCGCCCGCAGGATCCCTCATCAGCAGGAACGGAAGGGAAAGGAGGAAGTAAATAATGGAAGTTTTTGAGAGCCTGGGAAAAATCTTTAATGTTTCATTGATCTATGCCACCTTCAGAGCATCGACCCCCATCATTTACGCAGCCCTCTGTGCAGCCATCACCCAGCAGGCCAACATCCTGAACATCGGTACCGAGGGTATCATGCTGGTAGGCGCCTTTACGGCAGTGGCCGTAAGCTATTTTACGGGCAGCTGGATCCTGGGCGTTGCGGCAGCCATGGGCGGCGGAGCCGTGATCGCCATGATCATGGCAGTTGGCCATATCAAATATGATTCCGAGATCTGTGCGATCGGTATGGGTATCAACCTCTTTGCCATCGCCATCACGAAGTTCCTGATGCAGGTCCTCTTCAATACCAACGGTACCTTCTCGGATCCCGCCATCGTTCCGATCCCCACGGTCCATCTGCCCTTCCTGGAGCATATCCCCGTGCTGAACGAGCTTCTGAACGACTGGTGCTTCACGGAGTGGTTCGTGATCATCTTTATCATCATCCTGCAGTTCCTGTTCTACAAGACCGTATGGGGCCTTCGGCTCCGGGCAGTGGGACAGTTCCCCATGGCAGCCCAGACAGCCGGAATCAACGTCAATGCCGTGAAGTATCAGGCCATGCTGATCTCCGGACTTATCGGCGGTCTGGCAGGTGCACACCTGTCTCTGGGATACAGCACCCAGTTCGTTGAGAACATGACCAATAACCGTGGCTTCATGGGCGTGGCAGCCATGTACTTCGGCGGCGCAAATCCGGTGCTTACAGCGGTGGGATGCCTGCTTTTCGGTTTCTCCGATTCCGTAGGTGCCCGTCTGCAGGCCTATGGCTTCCCGGCACAGTTCGTGCTGATGACCCCCTACCTTGTGACCGTTATCGTACTGGCAGTTTCCATGGCCATCAAGCTGGGAGCCGTAAAGAAGAAACAGTCATCCCTTGTTACAGGTTGATGATCCATACACAGGCTGAAAAGGAGAAAAAATGGACAGAACGAAGATTATACTTGACTGCGATCCCGGGCATGACGATGCGGTAGCCATCATGCTGGCCGGAAAAAGCCCGAAGATCGACCTTTTAGGTATCACGGTGGTTGCGGGAAATCAGACCCTGGACAATACCCAGCGGAACGCCCTGAACGTGGTTCAGTGCCTGGGACTGGATGTGCCGGTCTATGCAGGCTGCGGACAGCCCATGATCCGGGAGAAAATGACCGCAGGAGACATCCACGGAAAGACCGGCCTGGACGGCCCCGTATTCGAGCCCCTTACCAGAAAGCTGGAGCCGGAGCACGGAGTGAACTTTATCATCCGGACCCTGATGGAGTCCAATGATCCCATCACCATGGTGACCACAGGACCCATGACCAATCTGGGTATGGCGATCCGGATGGAGCCCCGCATCGTAGAGAAGATCCAGCGGATCGTTCTCATGGGCGGAGCCTATACCAACGGAAACGTGACTCCTGCAGCGGAGTTCAATATCATCGCAGATGCAGATGCCGCTTACGTATGCTTCACATCAGGCCGCCCCATCACCATGGTGGGCCTGGACGTGACCAGAAAGGCCCTGTGCTATCCTTCCATCGTGGAGCGGATGGATAAGGTGGGCAATAAGGCCTCAAAGCTTTTTGTGGATCTGATGAAGCATTTCTGCAAGAGCCAGAAGGAGGTATTCGGCTGGGAGGGCGGTCCGCTTCATGACCCCATTACAGTCGCTTACCTGATCGACCCCACTGTTCTTACCACAAAGCCGATGCATGCGGAGATCGACATCCGCAGCACCCAGTCCTACGGAAGGACCAACTGCGACTACTTCGGATATCAGAAGAAGGAGCCCAATGCGGATGTGGCCATCGATATCGACGTGGAAAAATTCTGGAATATGATCGAGGAGGGGCTGCGTCTTTACAGCTGATGATATTATTATGAAAAACCTGAAAAACGTACTGGAAGAGAACAAAGACAAATATATTGAGCAGCTGAAGAACCTGGTGGCCATCGACACCCATGACCTGGGCCACGGCATTGCCGGAGGACTGGAAAAGGAGGGTCAGGACTATATGATCCGCCTCTTTGAGGAGATGGGCGCCGAGGTAAAGAAGGACCCCATGAAGGAGCGGGACATCGAGGCCTGCTACCACAAATACAATGAAGGCAACCTGGGCCATAACCAGACGGACCGGTATAACGTTTATGCCCGGTTCCCGGGTAAGACAGGGGGCAGGAGCCTCATGTTCAACGGACATATCGACGTCATGCCCGCAGATGAGACAGACGAATGGACGAATCCGCCCTTTGAGCCCACGATCCGGGACGGAAAGATGTACGGCCGCGGCACCGCGGACATGAAGGGAGGTCTTATGGCCTCCGTCATGGCGGTACAGCTTCTGAAGGATGCGGGAGCAGAGCTTCCGGGAGATGTGCTGATCACCTCGGTCTGCGACGAAGAGGGAGGCGGAAACGGCTCCATGCAGGCCATCATGAGCGGGGAACGGGCTGACGGCGTCGTAGTCGGTGAGCCCACCAGCGACGAGATGATCCTGGCCCATATGGGCTTCATCTTCTTCCGGGTAGAGTTTGAAGGAAAGTCCTGCCATTCCGGCGGAAAGAGAAACGGCGTCAGCGCCATCGACAAGGCGGTCAAGGTCATGAACGCCCTGAATGAAAAGGAACACGAATGGCTCCTGACCTATAAGCATCCCCTGCTTCCGGCACCGAACCTGAACGTAGGTGTGATCCGGGGCGGAAATGCCGGCTCCACGGTGGCAGGCGACTGTATGTTTGAGACCTGCGTCCATTACCTGCCCAGGCTTATGAGCCACGACCAGGTGGTCTGCGAGTTCATGGATGTGATCCACCGGGTGACCAAGTCGGATCCCTGGCTGGAGGCGCATCCTCCGAAGGTGACCATCTATCAGGCCGGCGGAGGCTTTGAGATGGAAGAAGCGGATCCCTTTGTGGAGAGCTTCAAGAGAGCCTATAAGGCCGCCAGGGGAAAGGACGTAAAAGTAGTAGGTTCTCCTGCAGGCTGTGATTCCAGACTCTGGAAGAACATCGCCGGGTGCCCCACCATCCAGTTCGGCCCCGGAAACCTGTCGGAGTGCCACGGGATCGATGAGTGGATCAGCATCGAGTCCTATCTGCAGTCCATCCTGATCTATGCGGAGCTGATCCTGGATTTCTGCGGCAGCTCCAAACAGTAAAATCTATTGTGAATCGAGAAAGGAATAAGAAATATTATGGCAAAGAAAGTACTTCTTGCAGGCGAGTCCTGGATGAGCTATACCACCCACGTGAAGGGATTTGATTCCTTCTATACCTCCGTATATGAAACGGGAGAAAAGTACATTAAGGCAGCCTTTGAAGAGGGCGGATACGAGTTCACTTTCCTGCCCAACCATCTGGCTACGGAGGAGTTCCCCTTTACCATGGAGGAGCTGAAGCAGTATGACCTGGTGATCTTATCCGACATCGGAGCCAACACCCTGCTCCTTCCCACCGCCACCTTCACCAGAAGTGAGATCATGCCCAACAGATGCAACCTGATCAGGGACTATGTGCTGGAGGGCGGCGCGCTCCTGATGGTAGGCGGCTACCTGACCTTCTCCGGCGTTGATGCCAAGGGAAAATGGCAGGATACTGCAGTGCAGGAAGTCCTTCCCGTACAGGTACTGGCAACGGATGACAGGATGGAGCACTGCGAAGGCGTGCGCCCCGTTACCGTAAAGGAGCATGAGGTCCTTGCAGGCCTGGAGAAGGAGTGGCCCAGAGTCCTTGGATACAATAAGACCATTGCAAAGCCGGAGGCAGAGGTTCTGGCTACGGTCTGCGGCGATCCCTTCATCGCCCTGGGCGAGTACGGAAAGGGACGTTCCGCCGTATTCACCACCGACTGTGCACCCCACTGGGCTCCGCCGGAGTTCTGTGAGTGGAAGGACTACAACAAGCTCTTCCAGAATCTGGCAAAATGGCTGATAAAAGAATAAAAAGCAGACAGGCATCCCGGCATCCAGGGGCAGGCTCAGGTCTTGGGAGCCGCCCTGTGCCGGTAAAACGGTAAAATTATGAAAGTATTGAATTTTGGATCACTGAATATCGACTATGTATACAGCCTGGACCATTTCGTGCAGAAGGGTGAGACCATTTCCTCGGACCGGCTGAATATCTTCAGCGGCGGCAAGGGGCTGAACCAGTCCATCGCCATGGGAAGAGCCGGTATCAGCACCTGGCATGCGGGAGCCATCGGCCCGGACGGCCAGTTCCTGCTGGATCTTCTGGAGGCCTCCGGCGTGAATACGGAATTCGTCAGGAGACTGGAGGAGACCCGCACGGGAAACGCCATCATTCAGAAGGACAAAAACGGAGACAACTGCATCATCCTCTATGGCGGAGCCAACCAGTCCATCACCCGGAAGCAGGTGGAGGAGACCATTTCCCATTTCGGACCGGGGGACTGCATCGTCCTGCAGAATGAGATCAATGAGATGCCCTATATCATGGAGCAGGCCCATAAACAGGGCATGACCATCGTCCTGAATCCTTCACCAATGGACGGAAAGATATTTGAGATGCCTCTGTCCTATGTGGATTATTTTATCCTGAACGAGATCGAGGCGGGGCAGATCCTGGGAAGGCCCGGCGCAAAGGCGGGAGAAGGGGAGGAACTGGCAGCACAGCTGGCGGAGAAGTTCCCCGGAGCGAAGATCGTCCTGACCCTTGGCGGGGAAGGCTCTGTTTATACCGACAGCAGCAGGCTGTACCGCCAGTCCATCTACCGGACGAAGACGGTGGACACCACTGCGGCAGGAGATACCTTCACGGGCTATTTTATCGCAGGCATCCTGACGGGCTGCAGTGTGGAGGACTCCATGGACCTGGCGGCCAGGGCCGCATCCATCACCGTGTCAGGAGAGGGGGCGGCCCCCTCCATTCCAGATATGAAGACGGTGAAGGAACGGGTATTTGAGGAAAAGGAGTAAAGCATGGAAGAGGCTGTAAAGCTGCTGAAGGATATCCTGGAGATCCCCTCCGTAAACGGAAGGGATGATGAGGGGGCTGTGGCGGAGTACCTTTCGGAATATTTCCGGAAGCATCAGATCCAAAGCAAGGTCCGGAGGATCGATGAGACCCATGCCAATGTGACAGCCTTCCTTCCCGGAAAGGACCGGAGCAGGACAGAGGTCTGGAACGGACACATCGACACGGTGCCCTACGGAGACCTGGAAAAGTGGCATACGGATCCGGCGGTTCCTGTGGAGCGGGAGGGACGGATCTACGCCAGAGGCGCTTCTGATATGAAGAGCGGTGCCGCGGCCATGGTCTATGCACTGACCCACCTGCCGGATCTGCCGGCCCACAACATCTTCTTTGCAGGGACCTGCGACGAGGAGAAGAAGGGCCTTGGAGCAGCAGAGCTTCTGAAGGAGGAGGACCTTCCGGACTACGATTTCCTCCTCATCGGGGAGCCTACGGATCTGCGCCTGGGAGTGGCCCATAAGGGCTGCCTGTGGCTCAAGATCACCCTGAAGGGAAAGACAGGCCACGGTGCCTACCCGGAAAAGGGCGTCAATGCCATTCATTATACATACCGGCTGGGAGAAGCCCTGATCCGATATGTGTACGGCTTCCGCCATCCCCTGCTGGGGACCTCAACAGCCCAGATCGACCAGATCAGGGGAGGTGTGGCCCCTAACATGACGGCGGACAGCTGTGAAGCGGTGCTGGATATCCGCATGACCCCGGGACTTACTACGGAAATGATCCTGGAAAAGGCCCGGGAGATCCTGGAGGAGCTTCGGAAGGAAGCTCCGGAGCTTTCGGCGGAGTTTGAAAAGCTCAACGACCGGCGGGCCTTCTCCATTCCGGAGACGGAGCCCCATGTAAGGCGGCTGCGGGAGCTTCTGCAGGAGGCAGGCTGCCCGGCCACGGACATCGGCATCAACTTCTTTACGGACGCCTCCGTCCTTGCGGCTCTGGATCTGGAGAAGCAGGTGCTCCTCTTTGGCCCCGGGGATCCGGTCATGGCCCACCAGCCCGACGAGTATGTGGAGCTGGAAAAATACCTCCAGGCGGTGGAGCTTCTGAAGAAGCTGGCAGTTTCAAAAACAGAATAGGCAAGCCAGGGGTATTTCCCTTGACTTTCTGAAGGTTAAGTGCTAATATGTTCAAAATTTCGAGAAATAAAAAGAAATTGAACATCTTAGCACTTTTTTTGTCTTCCTTAAGGGAAATGCAGACAGCGGAAGGGAGAAGTCTTTATGAAAAAATTCAGCAATATCGATCCTTTTACCACGGTGATCCCCTTTCTGATCATCCTGGGTCTCTGCGGGGCCTTTGTCCTGATCCCGGAGAGCTCCGGGGCAGCCCTTTCCGCCATCCGGGGCTTCCTGGGAAATGAGCTGGGGAGCTATTACCTGGTCATCGGCCTTGGGGTCTTCCTGACCTCCATGTACATCGCCTTTTCCCGCTACGGGAAGATCCGTCTGGGAAAGCCCGGGGAGAAGCCCCGGTATTCCGGCTTCACCTGGGGCGCCATGATGTTCACCTCCGGCCTTGCGGCGGATATCCTTTTTTATTCCCTCTGCGAGTGGATCCTGTATGCCAATGAGCCCCATATCGCGGAGCTGGGCAGCGTCCAGGACTGGGCCTCCACCATTCCCCTCTTCCACTGGGGACCGATCCCCTGGAGTTTCTATGCCACCCTTGCGGCCTGCTTTGGCTTCATGCTCCATGTACGGGGCTGCCACAAGCAGAAATACTCCGAGGCCTGCCGGCCGATCCTGGGGAAGCGCACCGACGGCCCTCTGGGAAAGCTCATTGACATCCTGGCGGTGATCGCCCTGCTGGCAGGCACCGCCACCACCTTTTCCCTGGCAACGCCCCTTCTGTCCGAGGCTCTTTCCGTCCTTTTCGGGGTGGAAAGCGGGAAGGGACTCACCATCCTGATCCTGGTGGTGACCTGCCTGGTGTACACGGTGTCCGTCATGCGGGGCATGAAGGGGGTCCGCTTCCTGGCGGAGATCTGCATGTACGTGTTCTTTGCCCTTCTGGCTTATGTATTCTTCCTGGGAGGAGAGGGGATCTACATTTTCGAGACGGGACTTACGGCAGTGGGAAACCTGGTGCAGAACTTCATCGGCCTCTCCACCTGGACGGACGCCCTGCGTACCTCCTCCTTCCCCCAGAACTGGACCATCTTCTACTGGGCCTACTGGATGGTATGGTGTGTGGCCTCCCCCTTCTTCATGGGGAACATCTCCCGGGGACGCACCGTTAAGGAGGTGGTGCTGGGAGCCTATATCTTCGGCCTGAGCTCCACCCTGATCTCCTTCATCATCCTGGGGAACTATTCCCTGGGCCTTCAGATGCACGGCCTGCTGGATGTCATGGGGATCTACGGGGAGACGGGAGACCTGTATACGGTGATCCTGGCCGTCATTAATACCCTGCCGGCCCCCCAGCTTGTGATCATCCTGCTGGCGGTCTCCATGATCGCCTTCTATGCCACCTCCTTTGACTCCATCACCCTGGTGGCGGCGGCCTATTCCTATAAGAAGATCGACGGAGGACAGGACGCCTCGGCCCCCATGAAGCTGTTCTGGGCCATCCTCCTGATCATGCTGCCCATCGCCCTGATCTTTTCCGAGAGCAGTATGAATAACCTTCAGACCGTGTCCATCATTGCGGCCTTCCCCATCGCCATCGTGATCCTTCTGATCATCGCCTCCTTCTTCCGGGAGGGAAAAAGGTATCTGGAGCAGCTGGGACAGGACAAAGGGATTGACGTATGATGGGGTCCTAAGATAAAATAAAGAAAATGCAAACATGCTTCTGACCGAAAGTTTCTTCTGACGGAAAGACCCTATCCGAAAACACCGGATCCAGAGGGATCCTGAAAAAGGTGCAGGTCTTCTGACCTGCCTTTTTGTTTTTTTCGGGGAGACCGGAAGGGCGGGGCCCGGGGAGCAGACGGCCGGAGGCAGGGAAAGGAGATCAGAATGGAAAACAAGGAAACACGCATCGCAGTGATCGGGATCATCGTGGAGAACACGGAGCAGGCGGAGAAGGTAAACGCCCTGCTTCATGAGTACAGCCAGTACATCATCGGCCGGATGGGACTTCCCTATGGGAAGAAGAAGGTGAGCATCATCAGCGTTGTTATGGATGCTCCCATGGATACCATCAGCGCTCTCTCCGGCAAGCTGGGCAGCATCCCCCAGGTAAGCTCCAAGGCTCTTTACTCCAAGGAGACCTGCGGGGCAGACGCTGAATCATGAGAGAAATAAGAACAGGCCGGCCTGCAGCGGATCTGCCCTCAGGGGACCGGCAGCAGGCCTGTCTTGCGCTTTTGGACCGGCTTATGGAAGGGGCTGTGCTCTCTCCTGAGGAGTGGCGCCTTGTGCTGGAGGAAAGAAGCCCTGAGACGGCGGCCCATGCCGCCAGGCTGGCCTCCGGGGTCCGGGACCGGATCTTCGGGAACCGGGTCTACATCCGGGGCCTCATCGAATTTACGAACTACTGCAGAAATGACTGCTATTACTGCGGGATCCGCAGGAGCAACTGTAAGGCGGAGCGCTACCGCCTCCGGGAGGAGGAGATCCTGGAGTGCTGCAGGGAGGGCTACCGCCTGGGCTTTCGGACCTTTGTCCTTCAGGGCGGCGAGGACGGCTGTTTTACGGACGAGCGGCTGTGCCGGATCGTCCGGGACATTAAGGAAGCCTATCCGGACTGCGCCCTGACCCTGTCCGTAGGGGAGCGCAGCCGGGAAAGCTATCAGGCCCTGAGAGAGGCGGGAGCGGACCGGTATCTGCTGCGCCATGAGACGGCGGACGAGGACCATTACCGGAAGCTGCACCCTGCGGAGCTGACTCTGAAAAACCGTATGGACTGCCTCAGGACATTAAAGGAACTGGGATTTCAGACCGGCGCAGGTATGATGATCGGATCCCCGGGGCAGACGACGGACTGTCTGGTGGAGGACCTGCTCTTCCTTCGGGAGCTGGAGCCGGAGATGATCGGCATCGGCCCCTTTCTTCCCCACAGGGACACCCCCTTCCGGGAGGAGGCACCGGGAAGCGCGGAGGAGACCCTTTACCTTCTGAGCCTGATCCGCCTCATGCTGCCGAAGACTCTGCTTCCCGCCACCACGGCCCTGGGCACCGCTTCCCAGAAGGGCAGGAGCCTTGGGATCCTGGCAGGGGCCAATGTCATTATGCCGAACCTGTCTCCGGTTTCGGTCCGGAGCAAGTATCAGCTTTATAACAACAAGCTTTGCACAGGCACGGAGGCGGCAGAGCACCTTCGGGAGCTGGAAAAGGAAATGCAGGAGATCGGTTTCCAGGTGGTCTGCGACCGGGGTGACTACCCGGGCAGGGCCTGACAGGAAGATCCTGCAGTGGATTGGAGGTGTGAAATGGGATTGAATCAGACTCCTTCGGGAGAACGGATACATATCGGCTTTTTCGGCAGGCGGAATGCGGGAAAGTCCAGCGTAATGAATGCAGTGACGGGCCAGAGCCTGGCGGTGGTCTCCGAGGTGAAGGGCACCACCACGGATCCGGTGTATAAGTCCATGGAGCTTCTGCCCCTGGGTCCTGTCATGATGATCGATACGGCAGGAATCGACGATGAGGGGGAGCTTGGACAGCAGCGGGTCGGAAAGAGTATCTCCGTTCTGAACAAAACGGACATCGCAGTTCTGGTGGCAGACGGCTGCGAGGGCCTTCAGGAGGAGGACCTCCGGCTTCTGGAGCGTTTCGAGGAGCGGGGGATCCCCTATCTGGTGGTGCTGAACAAAGCGGACCTGTGGGGCGGAACAGACCTTCTGGAAAAGGGCGGCTTCGGCCTTTCCGATGAGCAGTTTCAGAAGCTCCGTTCGGAGGACCGGATCCTTTCCGTAAGTGCCATGGACCGGAGCGGCATCGAAGCCCTGAAGGAACGTATGGCAGGGATCTACCGTACAGAGGACCGGCAGCGGCAGCTGGTGGGAGACCTGATCGCTCCCCTGGACCTGGTGGTGCTGGTGATCCCCATCGACAAGGCAGCCCCCAAGGGCAGGCTGATCCTGCCCCAGCAGCAGACCATCCGGGGGATCCTGGAGGCCGGGGCCACGGCCCTTGTGGTGCGGGATACGGAGCTGGAAGAGACCCTTCGGAGGCTTCCGGAAAAACCGGCCCTTGTGATCACGGACAGCCAGGTCTTCGAGTCCGTTTCCAAGGTGGTTCCGGAGGATGTGCTCCTCACCTCCTTCTCTATCCTCTTTGCCCGTTATAAGGGTGACCTGGAGGGACAGGCGCGGGGAGCTGCGTCCCTGTCGGAGATCCGGGACGGAGACCGGATCCTCATCAGTGAGGGCTGTACCCATCACAGACAGTGCAACGACATCGGTACCGTGAAGCTGCCGGGCTGGATCCGGGCCTATACCGGGAAGGAACCGGAGTTCTGCTTCACCTCCGGAACGGAATTTCCGGAGGATCTAAGCCCCTATAAGCTTGTGGTCCACTGCGGAGGCTGCATGCTGAACGAACGGGAGATGCAGCACCGGCTTGCGCAGGCGGCAAGGCAGCAGGTACCCATGACCAACTATGGGATCCTCATCGCCATGATGAAGGGCATCCTCAGACGGAGCGTCCGGGTATTTCCGGAGCTTTCGGACTCCCTGGGGGACTTATAAGGACCTTCGTGGAGAAACTGTGAACTTTCTAAAACTTTTCTAAAGAATGGGACCCGCCGCTTGCGGAAAAAAGCGGCGGGTCTTATAATCTATGACAGGATGTCATCCGGCCCTTTAAAAGCTTTTACAGGAAAGGGATGACAAATCACAGAAAAGGGAGAACAGAACCTTTATGCCTAATCTAGGAAACATTTTTGACTACCGGGAGGACCCCGATCATTCCAGATACGACGGAAGCCACGGGAATGGCAAGCCCCCAATCAAGAAGCCTGCCACCCCCATGATCATCTATGCGGTGGTGGCCCTTGTGGTCATGATCCTCCTGAATTCCCTGATGCTTCCCGCCATCGGGAAGATGAGTATCGTCCAGGCCAGCTATGACGAATTCCTGACGGAGCTGGACGAGAAGAATGTGGATCAGGTGGATCTGTCCCAGACCACCATCGAGTACACCCTGAAGGATACCCCGGGGAAGGTCTACCAGACGGGCCGCATCAGCTACTTCGGCGAGGTGGACCGGATGTACCGGGCGGGAGCCCACTTTACCCAGGACATCCCCACGGAGGTGCCCACTCTTGTGGTGCTCCTGATCAACATGCTGCCCCTGATCCTGATCTTCTGGTTCGGATCCAGGCTTTCCAAGCGGCTGACCCAGTCCATGCAGAACGGGGGAGGCGGAGGCCTTTTCGGGGGCATGGGCAAGTCCAACGCAAAGCTTTATGAGAAGGACACCACCGGTGTGAAGTTCAAGGACGTGGCCGGAGAGGACGAGGCCAAGGAGCTTCTGACGGAGATGGTGGACTTCCTGCATAACCCCGGCAAATATAAGAGCATCGGCGCGAAGATCCCCAGAGGCGCCCTGCTGGTGGGCCCTCCGGGAACCGGTAAGACCCTTCTGGCAAAGGCCGTGGCCGGAGAAGCGGACGTACCCTTCTTCTCCATTTCCGGTTCGGAATTCGTGGAGATGTTCGTGGGCATGGGTGCCGCCAAGGTAAGGGACCTCTTTAAGGAGGCGGAGAAAAAAGCCCCCTGTATCATCTTCATCGACGAGATCGACGCCATCGGCAAGAAGAGAGGCCGGGGCGGCTACGGCGGAAACGACGAACGGGAGCAGACTCTGAATCAGCTCCTGACGGAGATGGACGGCTTTGACAGTACAAAGGGCATCATCGTGCTGGCAGCCACCAACCAGCCCGACGAGCTGGATCCCGCCCTCCTGCGGCCGGGACGTTTTGACCGGAGAGTTCCGGTGGAGCTTCCGGACATGCAGGGCCGTGTGGACATCCTGAAGGTACATGCAAAGGATGTGAAGATGGCGGGGAACATCAACTTTGAAGCCATTGCAAAGGCCTGCCCCGGAGCTTCCGGCGCAGAGCTTGCCAACATCATCAACGAGGCGGCCCTCCGGGCGGTTAAGGCCGGCAGGGAACGGGTGAACCAGCAGGATCTTGAGGAAAGCATCGAGGTAGTCATGGCGGGCTACAAGAAAAAGAACAAGGTGCTGACGGACAAGGAGAAACTCATCGTGGCCTATCATGAGGTGGGACATGCCATGGTGGCAGCCAAGCAGACCAACAGCGCTCCTGTCCATAAGATCACCATCATCCCCAGGACCTCCGGGGCTCTGGGATACACCATGCAGGTGGATGAGGACGGAAACCACTACCTCATGAGCAAGGAGGAGCTGGAGAACAAGATCGCCACCCTCTGCGGCGGACGGGCAGCGGAGGAGCTGATCTTCAAGAGCATTACCACGGGAGCCTCCAACGACATCGAACAGGCCACGAAGCTGGCCCGGGGCATGATCTCCGTATACGGCATGAGCGGGGAGTTCGACATGGTGGCCCTCCAGTCCAGAGGCAATCAGTATCTGGGCGGAGACGCAGCCATTGCCTGCTCCGACGAGACCCTTACCAGGGTGGACCAGGCGGTGATGGAGCTTGTGAAACAGCAGCATCGGAAGGCCTACCAGATCCTTGAAGATAACATCATGAAGCTCCATGAGATCGTCAAGTATCTCTATGAGAAGGAGACCATCTCGGGAGAGGAGTTCATGCAGATCCTGGAGAGCAAGGAAAACGAGATCCAGAAGCAGGCGGAGCTTAACAGCAGGCTGGAAGCTTCTGCTTCAGACGGACCGGAGACTCCTGCCGGGAATGAAGAGGCTCACTAAGGGCCGGTGGAAGAAGAGAGAAAGGGACTGCAAATGCAGTCCCTTTTATGTTATACTGTAGGGCATGGAAGAAAAAGCATTAAAAATACTGGAATTTGATAAAGTGATCGAACAGCTTGCCGCCTTTGCCACCTCGGAGGCAGGACGGGGGCTGTGCAGGAAGATAAAGCCGGATACGGACCCGAAACGGATCCGCACCTGGCAGCAGAACACCTCGGATGCAAAGGACCGGATCCGCCTGAAGGGATCCTCCCTGTCCTTCCGGGGCGTAAAGGAGATCGGTGACTCCCTGAAGCGGCTGGAGATCGGCTCCGCTCTCTCCATTCCGGAGCTTCTGGCAGTCAGCTCCGTCCTGACGGTGGCCGCCAGGGCGAAGGCCTACGACCGCAGCCAGGGAGGCGAGGAGGAAGAGGAGCGCAGGGACAGCCTGTCGGAGTATTTTTCCTTTCTGGAGCCCCTGACTCCGGTGAACAACGAGATCCGGCGCTGCATTATTTCCGAAGAGGAGGTGGCGGACGATGCCTCTCCGGGACTTTCCCGGGTGAGACGGCGCATGAAGCAGACGGCGGACCAGATCCACAGCGGCATGGCGGGGCTTCTGAACAGCTATCGGGATTACCTGACGGATGCGGTGATCACCCAGAGGGACGGCCGCTACTGTCTCCCCGTAAAGGCGGAGTATAAGTCCCGGGTCCCGGGCATGGTACACGACTCCTCCTCCACGGGCCTGACCCTTTTCATCGAGCCCATGGCCATCGTGAAGCTGAACAACGATCTTAGAGAGCTCCTTGTGGAGGAGAAAAAGGAGATCGAGGCGGTGCTTTCCGCCTTAAGTGCTTCCCTGGCGGAGCATGTCTATGAGATCTCCGAAAATATCCGATATCTGAAGAAGCTGGATATGATCTTTGCAAAGGCCCTCTTTTCCGGCGAGATGGAGGGAACGGAACCGGTCTTCAGCCGGGACCGCCGCATCAATATCCGCAGGGCCAGACATCCCCTGATCCCAAAGGACCGGGTGGTACCCATCGATCTGCGGCTGGGGGAGGACTTTGATCTCCTGGTGATCACCGGACCCAACACCGGCGGAAAGACGGTCTCCTTAAAGACGGCGGGCCTTCTGACCCTCATGGGCCAGGCGGGGCTTCACATCCCCGCAGAGGAGGGCTCCGTCCTGGGGATCTTCCAGGACGTCTATGCGGACATTGGAGATGAGCAGAGCATCGAGCAGAGCCTCTCCACCTTCTCCGCCCATATGAAGAATATCGTTCACATCCTGGATAAGGCGGATTCCAATTCCCTCTGCCTCTTTGACGAGCTGGGAGCCGGAACGGATCCCACGGAGGGTGCGGCCCTTGCCATGGCCATCCTGGGATTTTTACACAATATGCAGACCAGGACCATCGCCACCACCCATTACAGCGAGCTGAAGGTCTATGCCCTTCAGACGGAGGGGGTGGAGAACGCCTGCTGCGAGTTTGACCTGGAGACCCTGCGTCCCACCTACCGGCTTCTGATCGGTATCCCGGGAAAGTCAAATGCCTTTGCCATCTCCCGGAAGCTGGGACTTCCCCAGTACATCATCGATGAGGCGAAAAAGCATATCGAGGCAGAGGATGAGAGCTTTGAGGATCTGATCCAGAAGCTGAACGATGACCGGGTCCAGGCGGAAAAGAGCCGCCGGGAGACCGAGAGCTACCAGAAGGAGATCGACGAGCTGCGGCAGCGGATCCGGAAAAAGGAAAGCCGGCTGGATGAGAGCCGGGAGAAGATCCTGCGGGAGGCAAGGAATGAGGCCGCCCGGATCCTGAAGGAGGCCAAGGACACGGCGGATTCCACCATCCGCAGCCTGAACCGCCTCTCCGCTGCAGGAGGCGGAAACATCAATGCGGAGGCCGAGGCTCAGCGGGAGAAGCTCCGGAAGGAGCTGAAGAAGAATGAAAGCGGCACCGCCTCCAGACAGAAGGGACCGGCTCAGCCCGTATCTCCCAAGAAGCTGAAGCTGGGGGACGGAGTCAGAGTCCTTACCATGGGAGGCATGACGGGTACCGTATCCAGTCTGCCGGACCGGGACGGAAATATTTTCGTGCAGCTTGGCATCATGAAATCAAAGGTCAATGTCCGGGACATCGAGCTTCTGAAGGAAGCCTCCGTTACGGGGCCCGGCTATGAGACAAAGCAGAAGGCCGGAAGGAGCAGGACGGCATTTTCACCCAAGTCCTTCTCCGTAAGCCCCGAGGTCAACCTCATCGGCATGACCACGGACGAGGCCATCCCCGTGATGGACAAATATCTGGATGACGCCTACCTGGCTCACCTGGAGCAGGTGCGGGTGGTCCACGGACGGGGCACCGGCGCCCTGAAGAAGGCGGTCCACGCCCACCTGAAGCGGCTGGGCTATGTGAAGGACTTCCGCCTGGGAGAGTACGGCGAGGGAGATACCGGCGTCACCATCGTGACCTTCAAATAACCGAAAAGCAGAACGGAGAAAATCATGGCAGAACGACAGAAAATACTGATCGTGGACGATGACGCTTCCATTGCGGAGCTTATCGCCCTGTATCTGAATAAGGAATGCTACGATACCAAGATCGTGGGCGACGGGGAGGAGGCCCTGCGGGAGTTCCCCCTGTATAAGCCGGATCTGGTACTTCTGGACCTCATGCTTCCCGGCATGGACGGCTATCAGGTATGCCGGGAGATGCGGATGCTCTCCGACACTCCGGTGATCATGCTCTCCGCAAAGGGCGAGGTCTTCGACAAGGTGCTGGGCCTGGAGCTTGGAGCGGATGACTACATGATCAAGCCCTTCGATTCCAAGGAGCTGGTGGCCAGGGTGAAGGCGGTGCTCAGGCGCTACCACGGCAAGAGCTCCCGGCAGGATCCGGGAAGCCAGGTGGGAGACTATGTGGAGTATCCGGACCTGATCGTGAACCTTACCAATTATTCCGTCCTGTATAAGGGGCACACGGTGGAGATGCCTCCTAAGGAGCTGGAGCTTCTTTATTTCCTGGCATCCTCTCCGAACCAGGTATTTACCAGGGAACAGCTCCTGGACCATATCTGGGGCTATGAGTACCTGGGAGACACCAGGACCGTGGACGTACACATCAAGCGCCTCCGGGAGAAGCTGGACAACAACGAGCACTGGTCCATCTCCACGGTCTGGGGCATCGGATACAAATTTGAGGTAAAAAAATAAATGCAGGAAAAAGAACGTTTAAAAGAGATCCCCTTTGACCTGCAGGGGAAGGAGCGCGTCTGCTATATCTTCGGAGCAGGCGCGTTCTTCGGATTAAAAACAAGGCCCCGGCCGGGGGATCTTGTGATCGCCGCAGACGGGGGCCTCAGACACCTGAAGGCCCTGGGCTTAAGACCGGACATCCTCATAGGGGATCTGGACTCCCTGAGCGAAGAGGAGGGAAGAAACTGGGGCGCGAAAGGACCGAAGGAGCCGGAAAGGAAGGCTCCCCTTTCCAAAGAGCAGGAACAACACCCCCAGGGACCGGAGCCGGGAGGCAGGATCCCCCTGACCTTCCGGAGGGAGGGGGATCTGATCCGGATCCCGGTGATCAAAGATCTGAGCGATTCTGCGGCGGCCTTAAGGATCGGAAGGGAACGGGGATACCGGAGGTTCTATCTTTACGGCTGTACCGGAGGCCGCATGGCCCACACCATGGCCAGCCTTCAGGACCTTGTCGCCCTGTCCAGGGAGGGCCTTACGGGCTATCTTTTCGGGGAACGGGAGGTCATTACCGCCATTACGGACAGCTGCATCTCCTTTCCGGCGGGCATGGAGGGCTTTCTTTCCGTGTTTTCCGTAAACGACAGAAGCGGAGGCGTCCTGGAGGAGGGACTTAAGTATACGGTGGCGGATGGGAGCCTGGAAAACAGCTTTCCCCTGGGCCTCAGCAATGAATTTACGGGGCAGGCCGCCAGGGTGGCCGTGGAGCAGGGTACCCTTCTGATCTTTATCGATATCCGCAGCATCGAAGGAGCCGGGGTACGGGTTTGACTTGCAAAATCGGCTGAATTTTTGTATAGTAATAAGCACGCAAAAGCTAATGATGATGCCCCGAAGGGGCTGTCCATAAGTACTGAGAAGAATGGAAAGGTGAGATTATGGCAAACGAGACAAAAAAACTTGTGGAAGATATCACTCCTATGGAGGTGGACTTTGCCCAGTGGTATACGGATATCGTCCGTAAGGCGGAGCTTTCCGACTACAGCTGTGTAAAGGGCTGCATGGTGATCCAGCCTGCAGGCTATGCCCTCTGGGAGAACATCCAGAGAGAACTGGACCGCCGTTTCAAGGAAACCGGCGTGGAGAACTGCTACATGCCCGTATTCATTCCGGAGAGCCTTCTGCAGAAGGAAAAGGACCATGTGGAGGGCTTTGCTCCCGAGGTAGCCTGGGTCACGGAGGGCGGCATGGAGCCCCTTACGGAGAAGATCTGTGTAAGGCCTACCTCAGAGACTTTGTTCTGCGATTATTACAGCCGGGCGATCCACTCCTACAGGGATCTGCCGAAGCTTTATAACCAGTGGTGTTCCGTTGTGCGCTGGGAGAAGACCACCCGTCCCTTCCTGCGTTCCAGAGAGTTCCTGTGGCAGGAGGGCCACACGGCCCACGCCACCGCAGAGGAGGCCAGGGAGCGCACGGAGCAGATGCTGAACCTCTATGCGGACTTCTGCGAGGAAGTGCTGGCCATTCCGGTAGTCCGGGGAAGAAAGACGGAGAAGGAACAGTTTGCCGGAGCCATCGCCACCTATACCATCGAGGCCCTGATGCATGACGGAAAGGCCCTGCAGTCAGGAACCTCCCACAACTTCGGTGACGGTTTTGCCAAGGCCTTCAATATCCAGTACAGCGATAAGAACAACCAGCTGCAGTACGTTCACCAGACCTCCTGGGGCGTATCCACCCGTATCATCGGCGCCATCATTATGGTGCACGGAGATGACGACGGTCTGCGTCTGCCCCCTCGGATCGCACCTACCCAGGTGATCATCATCCCGGTACAGCAGAAGAAGGAGGGTGTCCTGGAGAAGGCTGCAGAGCTTAAGGCAGAGCTTCTGGAGAAAGGCTTCAGAGTCAAGGTGGACGACTGCGACAAGAGCCCGGGCTGGAAGTTTGCCGACTGCGAGATGAGGGGAATCCCCCTTCGGGTGGAGATCGGACCCAGAGACATTGAAAACAACCAGGCAGTCCTAGTAAGACGTGATACCCGGGAGAAGATCACCGTATCCCTGGATCAGCTTTCCGAAAAGGTGGCAGAGCTCCTGGAGGCCATCCAGAAGAACATGTACGACATGGCAAAGGCCCATCTGGAGGCCCATACCTTCTCAGCCACCACCATCGACGAGATGGAGAAGATCCTGGACGAGAAGACGGGATTCGTTAAGGCCATGTGGTGCGGATGCCGGGAGTGCGAGGACGCTATCAAGGAGAAGACCGGCGCCACCTCCCGCTGCATGCCCTTTCAGCAGGAGCATATTTCCGACGTGTGCGTAAACTGCGGAAAGCCCGCCACAAAGATGGTTTACTGGGGAAGAGCATATTAAGGCCTTCCCGCAAGGGGCTTTTCCATAAGAAACGTATCATAAAAAAGAAACGCTGCCCGGCGAAGCTGCCGGACAGCGTTTTTTTCAGGGAATCAGCTTTCAGGAAGCTGGCCCTCCTGGTAGGCCTGCAGCAGATCCTGCAGGTCCTCGATCTGGGATTTCAGCAGGGCGCCGGTATCCGTATCCGCCACCCGGATCCGGGGCTCGAAGTGCTCGATCACCTCTACCTTGGGGGAACTCTCATGGCCCTCTGCAAAGGGCTTGTGGGAAGCAATGGCGATGCTGCGGGAGTTGAAGATCATAGTGTAGCCCGCAATGCCGGTTTTCTGATGATAGGACCGGGCCAGGCCTCCGTCAATGACAAAGAGTCTGCCGCCGGCCCGGTAGGGAAGCTCTCCCTCCTTTTCCCGGACAGGGACATGGCCGTTTACGATATGCCCCAGTTTGGGGGAGATCCCGAATTCCGAAAGGATCTGCTCCACGATCTCCGGCTGATTGCTGAGCTCATAATAGGGGTTCATGTCCTCCTGCTTAAGCTGGGGATCATCCGTGAAGTACCGCTCGAAGGTGGTGATCCTGGATTTTCCGAAGAGGGGGGAACGCTTTCCGCACCAGAGGTACCACAGCAGATCCACCGCCTCTGCCCGGGCTGCCGCCTCCCCCGGATCGTCTCCATGGAGGAAATAGGCGTCCCGGATCTTCTGGTCGAAGTAATCCATAAGGGCCCTGCCTGCATAGGTTTTTCCCTGGACGTAGATCTCATCGAAGCTGCCGTCTCTGCGCAGAGGGATACAGCCGTGGAACAGGAGGTTCCGGTTGACGATCTTGTAGAGCTGTCCGTGGGCAAAGAGGAAGCGCAGATGCTTTTTCAGCAGCTGGCTGTGCCGGAAGGAGGAGGTGAGGGTGTCCACCAGCTTCTCCTCGGCAGGGGTCAGACGGTAGGGATCCTTTGGGTCCACCGTGGGGAAGTTCCGGTCCGAAAGAGGGATACAGCGGCCTCCCATGGAGATGGTGCCGGCGGTATAGTCGATGCGCTGCAGCAAAAGCCGGTCCTCCATGTCGTATTCCGGGTGCCGCATGATCAGCTGCCCCTCCAGCTTGAACTGGATGATGGCGATGGCCTTGTGCATGCGGGCTGCCAGCTCCGGAGACACGGCGTCATATTCATTCTGATCCAGCAGATGGGGCTGGAAGCGGCTGCAGGGATCCGTGCCGTAGGCCTCCTGGGCAAACATGGACAGGGGGCGCAGGTTGATGCCGTAGCTGTCCTCAAGAAGATCGAAGTGATTGTAGCTCAGGGCGATGCGCACCACATTGCAGACGCAGGCCTGGTTGCCGCAGAAGGCTCCGATCCAGCTTACGTCATGATTGCCCCATTCCACATCCACGTCCTTGTATTTCCGCAGCTCCTCCATTACCAGGTCCGGATGGGGACCCCGGTCGAAGATGTCTCCGATGATATGGAGGGAATCGATGGAAAGGCTGTGGATCAGGTCGCAGAGGGTCGTGATGAGGCTTTTTCCGGAGCCGATCCCTACGATGGCGTTTACGATGGAACGGTAATAGGTCTGCTTGTCGTCCTCCGTCTCATCCACCTGGAGAAGCTCCTCTATGATGTAGACATAGGACTTGGGGATCTTCTTGCGGACCTTGGAGCGGGTATATTTGGAGGATACATAACGGCAAAGACAGATAAGCCGGTAGATGGAGAGCCTCTGCCACTCCGCAAAGCCCTCCGGGTCCTCCCGTTCCAGAAATTCCCGCTCCGTCTTTTTCAGCTTCCGCTTGGGGTAGTAGATAAGGGCGGCCAGTTCGGACTGCTCCTTTTCCGTCATGGACTTGGCAAACAGCTCCCGGATCTTGGAGCGGATGATACCGGAGGAGGAGCGGAGCAGATGAATAAAGGCCTTGTCTTCTCCGTGGATGTCACTGAAAAAATACTCCGTCCCCTTTGGCAGCTCCAGGATCGCGCTGAGATTGATGATCTCCGTAATGGCGGACTGCCGGTTGGGAAATTCTCTGGAAAGCAGTCTGAGATAGGCGGCGTCTTTCATAGAAACTCCTTTCTTTGTAAAATGGTTCGCCTTCTTTTGCCTCCATCATACAACGAAAGAAGGCGTTTGAGAACGGGATCCGGAAAAGCCTCAGAAAAAAATAAGAATTTGTGACAGAAAGGGATCTTTATTGTATAATATGCTAAAGAAAATGGAAAGAACAGACAGGAATTTGTATATGAAGATCATTTTGCCCGACAATGTGAAGTATATCATCCGGAAGCTGGAGCAGGCAGGCCACGAGGCCTACGCCGTGGGAGGCTGCGTCCGGGACAGCATCCTGGGAAGGGAGCCGGAGGACTGGGACGTGACCACCTCCGCCCATCCGGAGGAGGTGAAGGCGATCTTCCGGAAGACCGTGGATACAGGGATCCAGCATGGCACCGTAACGGTGCTTCTGCGGCAGGAGGAGGAAGGGGAGGAACCCGTCCTCAGGGGCTATGAGGTCACCACCTATCGGGTGGACGGGGACTACCGGGACGGACGCCATCCCGAATCCGTTTCCTTTACCCCCTCCCTGCGGGAGGACCTGGCAAGGAGGGACTTCACCATCAACGCCATGGCCTATAACGACCGGGACGGCCTGGTGGACTGCTTCCATGGGATGGAGGACCTTCGGGCAGGCCTTGTACGCTGCGTAGGGGATCCGGAGGCCCGTTTTTCCGAGGACGCCCTGCGGATTCTGCGGGCAGTCAGATTCGCGGCCCAGCTGGGCTTCGGGATCCACGGGGACACGGAGGCGGCCATCCGGAGCCATGTGAAGAACCTGGAGCTTATCAGCCGGGAACGGATCCAGACGGAGCTTTCAAAGCTTTTGTGCTCCCCCAATCCGGGGCAGGCGGAGAAGCTTTTTGAGCTTGGGATGGATCCCTATCTGGGAGAGGGCTTCTCAGAGGTCCATCCGGAATATCTTCGGGAGGCCTGGGAGACCGGAAGGGAGGCGGAGCCGGGATTTTCCTTCGGGCAGCTCCCCCTTTCCCGGAAATATCTCCGCTACGGAGCCCTTCTGTGCGGCACCAGGAAGGAGACGGCGGGGAAGCTGCTCCATTCCTTGAAGCTGGATAACGACACCATCAAAAAGGCGGAGCTCCTTTCCGCCTATCTGCTGTGGTATATCCCCACGGACCGCTACGCCTTAAAGAAGGTGATGCAGCAGATGACGCCGGAGCTGATGGGGGAGCTTCTGTGGATGAAGCTGGCCTTTTCCGGGACGTCGGTCTACGGTTTAAGCTGCTTCGGAGAGGATCCGAAGGCCCTTCGGGAGCTCTTTGAGGATATCCTCCGGAGGGAGGATCCTGTCTACCTGTCGGACCTGATCATAAAGGGAGGCGACCTGGTGCGGGCCGGGATCAAGCCGGGTCCCCATATCGGGGAGATCTTAAACGCCATGCTGGAGGATGTGCTTCGGACGCCGGTCCATAACTCCATCCTCTATCTCCTTTCCCAGTACCTGAAATAGGCCCTCGGGAGCGAAGTTTGAGTTGCAAGCCGGGCGGTAAAAAGATATACTAGACAATGTAAAATTTTATTTTGAGGAGGTATTTTAAAATGAAAGTAATCGATACAAAGAATGCACCTGCGGCCATCGGCCCCTATTCTCAGGCTTATGAGGTAAACGGACTGGTATTCACCTCCGGACAGATCCCTGTAGATCCCGCCACCGGCACCGCTCCGGAAGGCATCGAAGCACAGGCAGAGCAGTCCTGCAAGAACGTACAGGCCATCCTTGAGGCAGCCGGCGTAAGCATGGACAAGGTAGTAAAGACCACCTGCTTTATTGCGGACATGGGGGATTTTGCAAAGTTCAATGAAGTATATGCAAAGTACTTCACCGGAAAGCCCGCAAGAAGCTGTGTTGCAGTAAAGACTCTTCCCAAGAACCTCCTTTGCGAGATCGAGGCCATTGCGGAGAAATAAACCCCAGAGGAAGTGAAAGGGACGAGCATGAGAGATTATCAGGCAATTTATCGGGAGTGGCTGGAAAACCCCTACTTTGACGAAGAGACAAAGGCGGAGCTCCGGTCTGTTTCCGGTGATGAAAACGAGATCCGGGAGCGTTTCTATACGGACCTGGAGTTCGGGACTGCAGGCCTTCGGGGCATCATCGGCGCCGGCACCAATCGTATGAACAAGTACGTGGTGCGGAGAGCGACCCAGGGACTTGCAAATTACATCAAAAAGCAGGGTGGGGAGCAGAAGGGCGTTGCCATCGCCTATGATTCCCGCCACAGATCCGACGAGTTTTCGGAGGAGGCGGCCCTGTGCCTTGCAGCCAACGGCATCAAAGCCTATCGCTTCGAGAGCCTGAGGCCTACGCCGGAGCTTTCCTTTGCAGTACGGGAGCTGGGCTGCATCGCGGGCATCAATATCACCGCCAGCCACAACCCCTCCAACTACAACGGTTATAAGGTATACTGGGAGGACGGCGCCCAGTTTACGCCGCCCCATGACAAGGGAGTGACAGAGGAGGTCCTGGCCATTACGGATATGTCCGTCTGCAGGACCATGTCCCGGCAGGAGGCGGAGCAGGCAGGCCTCTACGTGACCATCGGTCAGGAGATCGACGATAAGTACATCGGCCACGTAAAGGATGCCATCGTCAACAAGGAGGTCATCCGGAAGATGCAGGACCAGATCCGCATCGTCTACACGCCCCTTCACGGTACGGGACACATCCCCGCCACCAGAGTGATGCGGGAGCTGGGCTTTACCCACGTGTTTGAAGTGCCGGAGCAGGCCCTTCCCGACGGGGACTTCCCCACCGTATCCTATCCCAATCCGGAGTCTCCGGCAGCCTTTGCCCTGGGCCTTGCCCTGGCGAAGGAAAAGGACGCAGACCTGGTACTGGCCACGGATCCGGACGCAGACCGCCTTGGAGTCTATGTAAAGGACAGCGCATCCGGGGAGTACATCCCCCTTACGGGAAATATGTCCGGAGCCCTGCTCTGTGAGTATGTCCTGAGCCAGAAGCAGGCAGCGGGACAGATCCCGCAGGACGGCCAGGTGGTGAAATCCATCGTTACCACGAACCTGCTGGATGCAGTGGCAGCCCACTACGGCTGCAGCCTGATCTCCGTGCTGACGGGCTTCAAGTGGATCGGCCGTGTGATCCTGGAGAACGAGACCAGGGGCCAGGGACACTACCTCTTCGGTATGGAGGAGAGCTATGGCTGCCTTATCGGCACCTATGCCAGGGACAAGGACGCCATCTCTGCGGTGGCTTCCCTCTGCGAGGCGGCTGCCTACTACAAGGACAAGGGCATGACCCTCTGGGATGCCATGCTGTCCATGTACGAGAGATACGGCTATTATAAGGAATATACAAAATCCATCGAGCTTGCGGGCATCGAAGGCCTGGCCCAGATCCAGAAGATCCTGGAGACCTTCCGGAAGGAGCAGCCGAAGCATTTCGGCCCTTATGAGGTCCAGAGGATCCGGGACTATCAGGCAGACACGGTGGAAGATCTTAAGACCGGGGAAACCGGAAAGACCGGACTTCCGAAGTCAAATGTCCTCTATTATGAATTGAATGACAATGCCTGGGTATGCGTAAGACCCTCCGGCACAGAGCCGAAGATCAAATTCTACTGCGGCGTCAAAGGAAAAGACCTGGCGGATGCAGACCGGCTCGTAGAGGAGCTGAATGCAGATCTGGAAGAAAAGGTGAATGCCATCATTCATTAAGGAATGAGGATACAGTTTTATGGGGCGTGAGGAGGAAGAGCTTTATCAGCCCCGCAGGCGGCCCGCACAGCGACGGGCACCCAGAAGACAGAGACCCGCCGGCAGTTATGTAAATGCTGCCGGCGTTTCTTCCACCAGGAAACGAAGGTATAATGTCAACCTGGACTATATACCCCATATCTGGAAAGGTAAGCTTGAACGGGACCTGCGGGTGGATAATGTAAGAGGGATCCTGATAATCCTTGTGGTTATCGGGCATTTTCTGTTGCCCCTTTACCAGACCCGTCTCATTACAAATCTCCTGTATCTGATCTACGCCTTCCATATGCCCTGCTTCATCATGATCTCCGGCTTCTACGCCAAAAGCGTTTATAAAAACGGATATTTCCGCTGGGGAAAGATCGTACAGTTCCTGTGGCTTTATTTTCTGTATAAGATGGTGGTGAACATCACGGAGGGGCTCCTGGCAGGGTACATCCCCCTGTTCCCGGACTTCTTCCACGAAAGCGGAGCACCCTGGTACCTGCTGGCCCTTGCCATCTGGTATATGACCCTGCCCTTCTTCAAGAACTTCCGGGAATACCCCCTGAATGCCATTGCCATCTTCCTGATCCTCTTCGGAGTGGTCTTCCTGAAGTACGGTGTCAGCTGCGGGGACTTCCTGAGCCTGGACCGGGTCCTTTCCTTTGCCCCCTTTTTCTATATTGGGTATTTTTACAGTCAGGAGAACCTGGACAGCTATCTGGCTTCCCGGACCAGGGTGGCGGTGGACTGGCTGGCGGCCGGCCTTGCAGTGCTGATCTTCCTGGGGATGTATGACCTGTTCATGCGCTATAATCTGGTGGTGTACGGAGCGGAGTACCGGCGCTATGACCCTACCCTTCATCCCTATATCTGGCTCATCAACCTGATCTGGTACGTGGTGGCCTTCATCATGTCCATGGGCCTCATCGGCATCATGCTGAACCGCCGGATGCTGATCCTGACCAACCTGGGACAGCGGAGCCTGCAGGTCTATATGCTCCATCGGCCCATCCGGGACCTCTGCCAGTATTACGGGGTCTACGACCTGGTGAATCCCCATTCCAAGCTGAATGTGCTTCTGGTGGTGCTGCTGTCCGCAGGCCTTGCGGTGCTTCTGGGCTCGGACACCATCTACCGGGGCTTCGACTATGTGCGGACGGCTCCGGACCGGCTTTTAAAAAAGCTTGGGGCCGTGTGACCTTTTGGGGGAAGCTTCGGCAGATTTTCCAACAGAAAAGATATCAAAAAAGGACGCCCTCCGGCGTCCTGTGCTTTTGTAGGGGGGCCGGGCAGCCAGATGGCTACCCGGTATGAGTATGAAAAAGCTTTTTAAGTTATCTCCTTGATAACTGTCTTTATTGTATCGGAGAAATATGTCTGGAATATGTCTCCCGTCTCAAAAAAAGATAAAGAATCTAAAAAAAGTATAAACTATTTTCGGGAAATGAAAAAATTCTTTAAAATCAGATGAATATGTGCTAACATAATACAGGTAAAATTGCGTGTTTTATCGGAACGTATTATAATAGATCCGCTTTAGTTCAGTTTGGAGGAATCGTATAGATGGCAATGTTTTCACTTATGTCGAATGATATAGGTATCGACCTGGGAACCGCCAGCATCCTTGTATATATCAAAGGAAGAGGAGTGGTGCTGAAGGAGCCCTCCGTGGTGGCGATCGACCGGGATACGAATAATGTGGTGGCCTATGGGGAAGACGCAAGGCTGATGCTGGGAAGGACGCCGGGGAATCTGCTGGCGGTAAGACCCCTCCGGCAGGGCGTGATCTCGGATTATACCCTTACGGAGAAGATGCTCAAGCACTTCATCGATAAGGCAGTGGGCAGAAAGACCCTGAGGAAGCCCAGAGTCGCAGTCTGCATCCCCTCCGGAGCAACGGAAGTGGAGAAGAAGGCCGTAGAGGACGCTACCTATCAGGCAGGGGCCAGAGAAGTGACCATCATCGAGGAGCCGGTGGCAGCGGCCATCGGAGCAGGCATCGATATCTCCAAGGCCTGCGGCAACATCGTGGTGGACATCGGCGGCGGCACCTCGGATATCGCCGTGATCTCCCTGGGAGGCCCTGTGGTATCGGAATCCGTGAAGGTGGCGGGGGATGACTTCGATGAGGCCATCATCCGTTTTATGAGAAAGAAGCACAACCTGCTCATCGGCGAGCGTACCGCCGAGGATATCAAGGTGGGTGTGGGCTGTGTATACAAGAGACCGGAGAACCTCACCATGGAGGTCCGGGGAAGGAACCTGGTAACGGGACTTCCCAAGACGGTGCAGGTGACCTCCGATGAGACCCTGGAGGCCCTGTCCGAGCCTGCTTCCCAGATCGTGAATGCGGTCCACAACGTACTGGAGCGGACCCCTCCGGAGCTGGCAGCGGATATTTATGACAGAGGCATCGTCCTGACCGGCGGCGGTTCCCTGATCTACGGACTGGATCAGCTGATCGAGGAGAAGACCGGTATCAATACAGTTGTGGCAGATGACCCTCTTTCTGCAGTGGCCATCGGCACGGGAAGGTTTATCGAACTGGCAAACGGCGAGGATGAGGATTAAGGCATTCGTCGAAAACATCATATATCACAATGAACAGAATCACTACTCTGTACTCGAACTGAGTCAGGGTAGTGATGTTTTTACTGCGGTAGGGATCCTGCCGGGCATAAGCCCCGGAGAGACCCTGGAGGCAGAGGGGGAATATACCACCCATCCCACCTACGGAAGGCAGTTTGCCATAAGCTCCTTCCAGATCGCAGCCCCGGAGGACGCAGGGGCCATGGAACGCTATCTTGCGGGAGGCTCCCTCAAGGGGGTGGGGCCGGCCCTGGCCGCCCGTATCGTAAAGCGCTTCGGAGAGGATACCTTCCGGATCATGGAGGAGGAACCGGAGCGGCTTTCGGAGATCAAGGGCATCAGCGAGAAGATGGCTATGGACATCGCCGGACAGATGGAGGCGAAACGGGGGATGCGGGACGCAGTGATGTTCATGCAGGGCCTTGGCATCAGCGGAAAGCTGGGGACCAGGATCTATGACCGCTACGGACCGGCCCTCTATACGGTGCTCCGTCAGAACCCCTATCAGCTGGCGGAGGACATCGAGGGGGTGGGATTCCGGCTGGCGGACAGCATCGCCGTCCGCTCCGGAATCCCCCGGGATTCGGAGTTCCGGATCCGCTGCGGGATCGAATACACCCTTATGGCAGGGATCGGAGCGGGCCATACCTGGCTGCCCCGCAGGATGCTGCTGGACTCCGCGGCGGAACTTCTGCAGCTATCCCGGAAGGAGGTGGAGGAGCAGCTTCTGGATCTGCAGATCCGGGACCGGATCCGGATCCTGGGAGACGGAGAGGAGATCTACCTTTCCTCCTATTATTACATGGAGCAGAACTCGGCCCTGATGCTGAAGGCCCTCAATATCCGGGGAGAGCGGGAGGAAGCCCATGTGGAACGAAGACTCCGGCAGCTCCAGAAGGAGACGGGGATACAGCTGGATGAGAAGCAGCAGGAGGCGGTACGGGAGGCGGTGTCCAACGGAGTTCTGATCATCACCGGAGGCCCGGGCACCGGAAAGACCACCACCATCAACGCTCTGATCCGGTATTTTTCCCAGGAGGGCCGCAGCATCATGCTGGCAGCCCCCACGGGGCGGGCCGCCAAGCGGATGACGGAGGCCACGGGCTGGGAAGCGAAGACCATTCACCGGCTCCTGGAATATACGGGGACCCCCTCCGAGGAGGAGGGAGACCGCAGGTCCGAGGATCCCCGCTTCCTGCGGAACGAATCGGACCCTCTGGAGGCGGATGTGCTGATCATCGACGAGATGTCCATGGTGGATATCTGGCTGATGCATGCGCTCCTGAAGGCGGTGACTCCGGGCACCCGGCTGATCCTTGCGGGGGACGCCAACCAGCTGCCCAGCGTGGGAGCGGGAAACGTGCTGAAGGATATGATCGCCTCCGGCCATTTCAATGTGGTGGAGCTGACCCATATCTTCCGCCAGGCGGCCATGTCCGATATCGTGGTGAACGCCCACAGGATCCATAAGGGGGAGCCTGTGGACCTGGGGAAGCCCAGCCGGGACTTCCTGTTTATCCGCGAGAAGGACCCGGACAGGATCGCAGGGGACATAGAGACTCTCCTTGTGAAAAAGCTTCCGGATTATGTGGGAGCAGCCGTATCGGAGCTTCAGGTCCTGACCCCCACGAGAAAGGGAGTCCTTGGGGTGGAGAACCTGAACCGGAGGCTCCAGGCCTGCCTGAACCCGCCGAATCCGGAGAAGCCGGAAAAACAGTCCGGAGACTTTACCTTCCGTCTGGGAGATAAGGTCATGCAGATCAAAAATGACTACGAGATCCCCTGGGAGGTCCGGAACGGCAGGGGGATCGCGGTGGAGAAGGGGACCGGAGTCTTTAACGGAGATATGGGCGTGATCACGGAGATCAACCGGTATACGGACAGCCTTACGGTCCGCTTTGATGAAGACAGATATGTGGAATATGACGGCCGCCATCTGCCGGAGCTGGAGCCGGCCTATGCGGTGACCGTACATAAATCCCAGGGCAGTGAGTATCCCGCGGTGATCATCCCCATGTACCCGGGACCTCACATGCTGATGAACCGGAACCTGCTGTATACGGCAGTCACCAGGGCAAAAAGCTGTGTCTGCCTGGTGGGACAGCCGGCGGTCTTTGAAGAAATGGCGGGAAACGAAAGGGAGAACCGCCGGTATTCAGGACTTTGCCAGCGGATCCTGGAAGTATATGAAGGCTTTGTTCCTAAGGAGGGACCGGAGCCTGGATGCCGGGAAAGGGACCAGGATGGATCTGAGGAGAGATCTGTGGCAGGGCCGGGGGACGGCCCTCTTTCAGGAGCTCCTGTTTCCCCGCAGGTGCCCAGTGTGCGGCGGCCTTCCGGAGAAAGCCGGGGAGCTGATCTGCAGGGTCTGTGAGGAGGGGATTCCCTATATCAAGGGCAGGGCCTGCAGGAAGTGCGGAAAGCAGCTGGCAGAACAGGAGGAGACCCTTTGTAAAAGCTGCAGGAAGCATGAAAGAAGCTTCCTGGTGAACCTCTGCCTTCTGAATTATGACGGCGTTACGGCGGAGATGATGGCGGGCCTCAAGTACCATGGGAAAAAGGAGTACGCCGACGGCATTGCCTGGCTTTTGTGGCGGTATCTGGGAACGGAGCTTCGGATCCTGGCGCCGGAGGCCCTGGTGCCGGTGCCTGTCCACAGGAAACGCCGGAAAAAGAGGGGCTACAATCAGACGGAGGCCATCTGCCGTTCCCTGTCGGCCTTCCTGTCGGAGGACCGGGCGGTTCTTATGGCCATGGGCCTCTCGGAGGAGATGCTCCGGGAGGTGGCCCGGATCAACCGCCTTCAGAGGCGGCGGGCAGAAGGAGAGGGCCGGAAAGGGCAGTTTCCGGTGAGAACAGATCTTCTGCTGCGGGTAAAGAACACCGAGGCCCAGAAAAAGCTCTCTGCGCCGGAGCGGCTTCTGAACCTCCAGTCCGCCTTCCGGGGAACGGAGGCGGCTTCGGGGGTGGAGACTGTGCTCCTTCTGGATGATATCTATACCACAGGGGCCACCATGGAGGCCTGTACCAGGGCACTCCTTGCGGCCGGGGTCCGGCAGGTATACGGACTTTGTGTCTGCGCAGGGGCAGATGTATAGAAGCCCTTTGGAGCGCTCCGGGAAAAAGAAGGAAAATGCAGAAAAAAAGAGGGATTTTCCCGGAAAAAGCGATTGACGGGAACCGCCGCTTATGGTATGCTTATACGGCATGAGAGGGGCGAGCCCCCTTTTTTCGTGCACGTTTTATCAATCGGATGAGCGGAGACCGCATCATCGCAGAGAAATATTTGGGAGGTGAATAACCGTGGCTACAAAGCGTACCAAAATCATTCTGGCTTGTACCGAGTGCAAACAGCGTAACTATTTTCTTACAAAGGAGAAGAAGCTTCATCCGGACAGAATGGAAGTAAACAAGTACTGCAGATTCTGTAAGAAGCACACACCGCACAAGGAGACAAAGTAATGGCTGATGATGCAAAGAAGCTTTCGCTCTTTGGAAGAATTGGTCACTTCTTTGACGGAGTGAAGGCGGAGTACTCCAAGATCATTTTCCCCAACAGAGAGACCCTGCAGAAGCAGACGATCGCAGTGGTGATCGTAAGCCTCCTGATCGGAGCGCTGATCTTTGTGCTGGATTTCATCATGAAGTACTTACTGGGATTTGTGTTATAAGAAACGAGGTTAGAACATGGCAGATACTAATTCCGAAGCGAAATGGTATGTGGCTCATACCTATTCCGGCTATGAGAATAAAGTAAAAGTCGACCTTGAAAAGACCATTGAGAACAGAAACCTTCAGGACAAGATTCTCGAAGTTGCCGTACCGGTCCAGTCCACTGTGGAACTGAAGAACGGCGTCGAGAAGAAGGTCGATAAGAAGATGTTCCCGGGGTATGTGCTTGTTCATATGGTTATGAACGACGAGACCTGGTATGTCGTCCGCAACACCAGAGGCGTTACCGGCTTCGTAGGGCCGGGATCAAAGCCCGTGCCCCTGTCTGAGGACGAGATCAAGATGCTGGGAAGCCATGAGCAGGAGATCGTTATCAACTTCGAGGAAGGCGACACCGTCATTGTGACGCAGGGCGCATGGAAGGATACGGTCGGCGTGATCAAGGCTATCAACCCGTCCAAGCATTCCGTTACCATCAACGTGGAGATGTTCGGACGTGAAACACCTGTTGAATTATCATTTGCAGAAGTAAAGAAGCTGTAAAGCAGCTTTTTACGATACAGGTGGGAGGGTGTAAACCCCCGCTATTACCACAAGGAGGTGCCTATTATGGCAAAAAAAGTTACAGGATACATCAAGTTACAGATTCCTGCCGGCAAAGCTACACCGGCTCCGCCAGTTGGTCCGGCTCTCGGACAGCATGGCGTTAACATCGTTGAATTCACAAAGCAGTTCAACGCAAGGACCGCGGACCAGGGAGATCTGATCATCCCGGTTGTGATCACCGTTTATGCGGACAGAAGCTTCAGCTTCATCACAAAGACCCCGCCGGCAGCAGTCCTGATCAAGAAGGCCTGCAAGCTTAAGAGCGGTTCCGCAGTTCCCAACAAGACCAAGGTCGCAACTATTTCCAAGGCTGACCTTCAGAAGATCGCGGAAACCAAGATGCCTGATCTTAACGCAGCAAATGTCGAGGCGGCTATGTCAATGATCGCCGGAACCTGCAGAAGCATGGGCGTTACCGTTGAAGAGTAAGGAGGCAGCTGAGAATGAAAAGAGGAAAAAGATATCTTGAGGACGTGAAGAAGTTCGATCGCGCCGCTCAGTATGACAAGGAAGAGGCTATCAAGATCGTCAAGGCAAACGCTACCGCAAAGTTTGACGAGACCATGGAGCTTCACATCAGAACCGGCTGTGACGGAAGACGTGCAGACCAGCAGATCCGCGGAGCTGTTGTTCTCCCCCACGGAACCGGTAAGACCGTTCGCATCCTGGTATTCGCTAAGGGACCGAAGGCTGACGAGGCCCTGGCAGCAGGTGCAGATCACGTTGGAGCAGAGGAGCTCATCCCGAAGATCCAGAACGACGGATGGCTTGACTTTGATATCGTTGTTGCAACTCCGGACATGATGGGCGTTGTAGGACGTCTTGGTAAGGTGCTGGGTCCCAAGGGCCTGATGCCGAACCCGAAGGCCGGAACGGTTACCATGGATGTGACCAAGGCCATCAACGAGATCAAAGCCGGTAAGATCGAGTACAGACTCGACAAGGCAAACATCGTTCACGTTCCCTTCGGTAAGGCTTCCTTCACCGAGGAGCAGCTGGGAGACAACTTCCAGGCCATCATGGACGCCATCAACAAGGCTAAGCCCCAGGCTCTTAAGGGTGCTTACTTAAAGAGCGTTACCATGACTTCTACCATGGGCCCGGGCGTTCGCATGAACGTTTCCAAGCTGACGAACTAATTTGCGTTGACATTTCCCACAGGGGATGTTAATATATAAAAGTTATAACTGCCGAAGACAGCAGGTGGCGTAAGCCGTAAGTGGAAACGCCTGCCGAGGACATAACTCATACGAGAGATGATGACTGCCCTCCGTGCTTTGGCCCGGAGGGTGTCTTTTGTTAGAACGCAGTTATACTTCTATAATAAAACAGGAGGTATAAACATGGCAAAGGTAGAACTGAAGCAGCCTATCATCGATGAGATCAAGGCAATGCTTGACGGCGCACAGTCCGCAGTCGTTGCAGAATATCTTGGCATTACTGTTGAGCAGGACACAAAGCTTCGTAAAGAGCTTCGTGAGAACGGCGTCCAGTACAAGGTATTCAAGAACACCCTCATCAAGAGAGCAGCAGAAGGAACCGATTTTGCTCAGCTGGATCCGAACCTCGTTGGACCCACCGCACTTGCAGTATCCAAGACCGATGCAACTGCACCGGCCCGCATCATTGCAAAGTATGCGAAGGACATCGAGTGCCTGAACTTAAAGGCCGGTGTCATTGAGGGAACCTACTACGATCAGGCTGGCATCCAGACCATCGCTACCATTCCGGGAAGAGAGGAACTTCTTTCCAAGCTTCTTGGATCTCTCCAGTCACCCATCACCAATCTGGCACGTGTACTCAACCAGATCGCAGAGAAGGGCGGAGAAGGAGCAGCAGCAGAAGCAGCTCCGGCAGCAGAGGAAGCACCGGCAGAGGCTTAAGCCTGAGGGTGCATCCCCAATCATCGTCTTCGGAAGAAGGACGGCGTAAACAGGAAAAGGCCGCATAGCGGCAGAGAAAAAGAGTTTAGATCTGAAAAATACGGAGGAAATTATCATGGCAAAGATGACAACAGCTGAGTTTATCGAAGCTATCAAGGAAATGTCTGTACTTGAGCTGAATGAGCTCGTAAAGGCTTGCGAGGAAGAGTTCGGCGTATCTGCAGCAGCAGGCGTAGTTGTAGCAGCAGCAGGCGCTGGCGCAGCAGCAGCTGAGGAGAAGACCGAGTTTGACGTAGAGCTGACCGAGGCTGGCGCAAACAAGATCAAGGTTATCAAGGTCGTTCGTGAGATCACCGGACTTGGCCTGAAGGAAGCTAAGGACCTGGTTGAGGGCGCTCCGAAGAACGTTAAGGAAGGCGCTTCCAAGGAAGAGGCTGAGGACATCAAGACCAAGCTTGAGGCTGAGGGCGCAAAGGTTACCCTTAAGTAATCGACTTTCTATCAGCATGTTTTTAAGCGGTTCAGAGAGATCTGGACCGCTTTTTGCTTTTTATTTTTTTCTTTAATGTTCCTTTAATTTTCCCCATTTATGATATAGCCATAAGAAAAAGAACTGAGGATCCGGAAGGATCATAAACAGAGAAACGGAGGAAATAGGGATGAAGAAAAGACTTATCGTAACAGGACTTGTGGCAGGCGCACTGGCGGCAGCGGCAGCCATGACGGCAGTGGCAGCGGAGATCAGCGGGGACCGGGCCATGGAGATCGCCCTGCAGCATGCTGAGGTCTCAGAGGAAAAGGTGCTCTTCAGCAAAGTGGAGAAGGACTGGGATGACGGACGGATGAGCTACGAGGTGGAGTTCCTGACGGAGGAAGGAAAGGAATATGACTATGAGATCGCCGCGGCAGACGGAAGAGTCCTGAGCTATGACTATGACGCAGAAGCCTATGGCGACCGGGACCGGGAGAGAAATCGGAAGCAGGACCGGAAGGACCGGGGAGCTGTCTCTGTGGCAAAGGAGGATCTGCTCTCAAGGGATGAGGCCCGGAAAAAGATCCTCGACCATGCAAAGCTTTCTGCAGATGACGTGGAATTTGTGATGATCGAGTCGGATTGGGACGACGGCAGAGCAGTTTATGAGGGAAAATTCTATTACGACCGTATGGAATACGAGTTCGAGATGGACGCCTCCACAGGTAAGATCCTGGAATTTGACGTAGAGAGCATTTACGACTGATGGCAATGGACCATTAAAGGATGAAGGAAAAGAACGCCGGGGCAGCTGCCCCGGCGTTTTGTGATGACTTTTTTCCTGCGGGATGGTATAATATTGCCTCAGTGAGGAGAAAACAAATGTTAATTTTTTAAAAGGAGTGAAAACTTATGAGAAAAGTCATTTTATACGGTACCGGTACGTGAGGCGGCTGCCCCGCAGTGAAAGAGGTTCTTTCCGAAAACAACATCAAGTACATGTACATGGACGTCTGCGAGAGCGTAGGGAAGCTGAAGCAGTTTCTGACCATCCGGGACACGGATCCGGCCTTCGAGGAGGTACGGAAGGAGCACAGGGTGGGGATCCCCTGTCTTGTGATCGATAATGATGTGATCCTGGTCCAGGGAGCGGATCATGCCCGGGAACTGGTGGAAAAATACCAGTTAAAGGGTTAAAAAACCCCAAAAAGTCAGCAAACTGATAGGAATTTAACGTTGAAATCAGGGAATCCCTGTGCTAAACTTAAAAGCGGGTGTGGGCGGAGAAAAAGAAAAAACGCCTGAACAGACACCCGAAGGAGGAAAATATGAGAAAAGTATTCCAGACAGCACTTTGTGCGGCTGTAGCTGCATCCATGCTTGCAGCATGCGGCTCCAGCGAGGAAGCAACTACCACTGCGGCAGCGTCAGCTGAGGAGACCGCTGCAGAGGGTGCGGAAGCATCTGCTGAAGGTGAGACCACTGCAGAGCTGAAGAAGCTGGACAAGCTGATGGTCAGCTTCGTTCCTTCCCGTGAGCCGGAGGAGATCGTTACGGCAACGGAGCCTCTGAAGCAGCTTCTGAAGGATGAAATGAAGAACCAGGGCTATGATGTGGGAGAAGTAGAGATCTCCGTCGGCACCAGCTACGAGGCAGTTGGTGAGGCCCTTACTGCAGGTACCACGGATGTGGGACTGATCCCGGGCGGCACCTATGTGCTCTATCAGGACGGCGCAGATGTTATCCTGACTGCAACCCGTGACGGACTCAGCATCGATTCCGATGATCCGAAGGTATGGAACGAGAATAAGCCCACCGAGGCTTCCACAGATCAGGTTACCTATTACCGTGCCCTTATGATCGCAGGCCCCTCCGAGAAAGGTCAGGAGCTTGGCGCCAAGGTCAACGCCGGTGAGGAGCTTACCTGGGATGATCTGAACAGCGCTAACTGGGCAGTTATGAACTCTTCCTCCTCTGCAGGATATATCTATCCCACCATCTGGCTCCAGGACAACTACGGAAAGTCCATTACGGATCTGGCTCACGCAGTGCAGTCTGATTCCTACGGATCTTCCTTTGCAAGACTTGCATCCGGACAGATCGACATCCTCTGCGTATATGCAGACGGCAGAAGAGACTATGAGGATCAGTGGACCAGCGAGTTCGGACGTTCTGCAAGCATCTGGGACGAGACTAACGTGATCGGCGTAACTCCCGGAATCTACAACGACACTGTTTCTGTAAGAAGTGATATGGATGAGGACCTCAAGGAGGCCATTGCCAATGCATTCATCAATATCGCTCAGACCGAGGAGGGCAAGCAGGTCATTGCGATCTACAGCCACCAGGGATATCAGAAAGCAAAGGCTGAAGACTACGAGAACGAGAAGAAGGCTCAGGACATCATTAAGGAGATGCAGGCCGCTAACTAATCGTTTTGGCAGAAATGGGCAGCTGCGGCAAATCATGCAGCTGCCCTTCTTTTTGATTTTGGAGGGTAAAGTATGATAGAGTTTGATCACGTATCCAAGGTATATCCCAATGGAGTCAAAGGACTCGACGACGTGACGCTTAAGATCGATCAGGGAGAATTTGTAGGGATCATAGGCCTTTCCGGCGCCGGTAAGTCCACCCTGATCCGCACCATCAACAAGATGCACGATATCACCCAGGGCACCCTGACGGTGAACGGAAAGAATGTATCAGAGCTCAAGGGTAAGGAGCTCCGGAAGTTCCGCAGGGGCATTGGAATGATCTTCCAGTCCTTCAACCTGGTAAACCGTACCACGGTTATCAAGAACGTACTGACCGCAAAGGTTCCGGAGATGCCCTTCTGGAGGACCCTGCTGGGGGTATACACCAGGGACGAGAAGCTGGAAGCCCTGGAGAACCTGGATAAGGTGGGGATCCTGGATAAGGCCTACACCAGAGCAGACCAGCTTTCCGGCGGCCAGCAGCAGCGTGTGGCTCTGGCCAGGACCCTGGCCCAGAATCCCAAGATCATTCTGGCGGACGAGCCGGTGGCAGCCCTTGATCCCGTGACCGCAAAGCAGGTCATGGATGACTTCAAGAAGGTAAACCGGGAGATGAACATCTCCATCCTGATCAATATCCATCATGTGGAGCTTGCCCTGGAATACGCAGACCGCATCATCGGTATCCGGGCAGGAAAGATCGTCTATGACGGTCCCTCTTCCGCCGTGACCCAGGAGGTGCTTGACGAGATCTATAAGGGCGGACAGGAGGAAGCTGCTCCGGTTCCGGAGAACGGGGAAAAGGAGGCCTGATGATGAACACATCTGAAATGAGCCTTTTTGATAAGATCTTCAAGCCGAAGCCCTATCAGCTGCCCAACGGGAAGGTGAGCTATGAGAGAGCCTCCAGGACTCCCCTGATCCTTCTCCTGCTTCTGATCATGACGGTGATCTCCGTCAAGGTCACGGGCTTCAGCTTTGAGACCCTGGTAAAGCGCGGACACGAGTTCTTTACCATCCTGTTTGCCATGTTTCCGCCCAAGTGGAGCTATCTGAACAGCGTCTGGGGTCCCCTCTTCGATACCATCAAGATGTCCCTGCTGGGATCCTTCATCGGATCCGTTCTCTGTGTTCCCTTTGCGGTACTGGCAGCCAACAACATCGTAAAAAACAAACTGGTGCTGGCTGTCACCAAGGTGTTCCTGAGCATCATGCGTACCCTGCCCACACTGGTAACGGCCCTGATCGCAACCTACATCTTCGGTCTCGGTACCCTGGCAGGAACCACCGCCATCGCCGTATTTACCTTTGCCTATGTGGGAAAACAGCTCTACGAGATCATCGATACCGTAGACATGGGAGCCTATGAGGCCTGCGAAGCCATGGGACTTTCCAAGCCCCAGGCCCTCTGGCGCTCCGTGATGCCCCAGGTCCTTCCCACCTACCTCAGCACCTCCCTGTACTGCTTTGAGGGAAATGTACGTTATGCGGCGATCCTGGGATACGTAGGTGCCGGCGGACTGGGCCTGATCCTGAACGAGAAGATCGGCTGGAGAGAGTACAGCTCCGTGGGCATGATCCTGATCGTGCTGTTCTTCACGGTAGTCCTGATCGAATACATCAGCCACTACATCAGAAGCAAGCTTACATAAGGAGGAACGGCAATGAACAGAGACAGGATTTCAAAAGAAATAGAAGAAACCTATGCAAAGGAGCCAAAGACCTTTGCCTTAAAGCTGGGGATCGCATTTATCGTGGTACTGCTTCTGGCCTGGTCCTCCTCCACCATGGAGATCGCGGACTCGGGACTGGACGGCATGAAGATCGCAGCCGGTATCGTAAATGGTATCTTCCATCCGGATACGGAGCTGCTTTTTGACCCCACCACCCAGGGCGTTGGATATCTGCTTCTGGAGACCGTCTGCATCGCCTTTCTCGGCACCATCGTAGGCGCCATCCTGGCAGTGCCCCTGGCCTTTATCTCTGCCACCAACATCGTTCCGAAGCCGGTGGCTGTGGTAGGCCGTGTCTTCATCATGGCAGTACGTACCATCCCCGCCTTCGTATACGGACTGATGTTCATCCGTGTAACGGGCCCGGGACCCTTCGCGGGACTTCTGACCATGTCCCTTTGTTCCATCGGCATGGTCTGCAAGATGTATATCGAATATATCGAGGACATGGACACCCGGATCCTGGAGTCCCTGGATGCAGCAGGCTGCAACCTGTTCCAGAAGATCCGCTACGGCATCCTGCCCCAGCTTTTCCCGGATTTCGTATCCACCATCATTTACCGTTTCGACATCAACCTGAGAGACGCTACGGTGCTGGGACTTGTGGGAGCCGGCGGTATCGGTGCGCCTCTGATCTTCGCCATGAACTCCTACCGGTGGAATGAGGTCGGCGCGATCCTCTGCGGACTGATCGTACTGATCCTGATCATCGAGGTGCTTTCCACAAAGATCAGAACAAAACTTGCAAGAGGATAAACATGAAACGAAAACTGCAGATCTGCTTTACATCGGACATCCACGGCTATCTGTATCCTGAGACCTATGCAGATAAGAGCCGGACGCCCCTGGGACTTCTGGCGGGGATGCGCCGCTATAAGAAGGACGGGAACACCCTGATCCTGGACGGCGGCGACATGCTGCAGGGCTCGGCCCTTGCCATGTACTGCCAGAAGTTCCAAAAGGACCCTTCTGCCCTGGCGGAGGCCATGAACCGGGCAGGCTATGACTTCGTCACCATTGGAAATCACGATTTCAACTACGGTTATGAATATCTGACCGCTTATCTGCGGAAGCTCAGGGCACAGGTCCTCTGTGCCAATGTGAAGCTTATGCGGGAGGCGGACCGGGAACTGATCCGGCCCTATGAGATCGTGACCCTGGAAAACGGCCTCAGAGTCGCCGTGATCGGCATCGTAACGGACTATGTGAATGTGTGGGAGCAGCCGGAGAACCTGAGGGAGATCCGGGTGACGGATCCCTTTGAGGCACTGAAGGAGGCCCTTTCCGAGATCGGAGACCGGGCGGACCTTAAGGTCTGTATCTATCACGGAGGCTATGAGGCGGACCTTGCCACAGGCCGGATCCTGAGCACCACCGGAGAGGACGTGGGCTATCGGATCTGCAGGGAGCTTCCTCTGGATATCCTGCTGACGGGACATCAGCACATCCCCTTCCCGGGAAAATGGATCAGCGGTACCTATACTGCCCAGACCCCGGACAAGCTCAGGAGCTTCCTTTCCCTTGAGGCAGAGGTATCTGAGGGGGAACGGAGGCAGCAGGCGGGTTCGGAGGAGCCCTCCGGGCTCGCCATAAGGGCTGCCCTGATCTCTCCGGAGGTATCGGAGGAAGGGGTGCTGACAGACCGGGAAATGGAAGCCCGGCTGCAGCCTCTGGAGGACCGGGTCCAGGAATGGCTGGATCAGCCTCTGGGAAGGCTGGACCGTCCTCTGCCGCCGGATACCAAGATCCGCATGGCGGTACAGGGATCGCCCATTGCAGACTTCGTAAACCAGATCCAGCTGGACTGCAGCAAGGCCCAGATCGCCTGCTGCGGCCTGGCCAATGAACTGGGGGGCTTTGACCGGGAGGTGACCACCCGCTCCGTCATCGCTTCCTACCCTTATCCCAACACCCTTCTGGTGCTCAGGATCGACGGAGCCACCCTTCGGAAGGCCCTGGAACGGACGGCGGAATATTTTCAGCCGGATCCGGAAGCAGAAGGGGGGATCCGGGTGGCGGACAGCTTCCTGAAGCCCAAGGTAGAGCACTATAACTACGACTATTTTGCAGGGATCCATTATGTGATCGACGCAAAAAAGCCCCAGGGAGAGCGGATCGTCTCCCTGGAGTATGAGGGACGCCCCATAGGGGATACGGATACCTTTACCCTTTGCATCAACAATTACCGGGCCTCCGGAGCCGGCGGCTATGAGATGTACCGGGGCCTTCCGGTGCTGCAGGAGATCAACCGGGAGATGACAGAGATCATCATCGACTATCTGGAACAGCATCCGGTGGTGGAGGTACCGGAGCAGAAGGCCTATGAGGTGAGATTTTAAGGTTTAAAACCTGTTGGGGATAACCCACTCAAACCCTGAGAAAGGGGGAGAGTGGGTTATTTTTGTTTGGTCCGGGCCTCCCCGGGCCTGTCCCCCAGGGAAGGATCCAGGGAAAGGAGCTGGGCGCTGCAGAGAAGATTCAGCATGGCCTGGGTATTTTCCATGGGAACGGAGAAGAGCTCCTGGATCCGGGTGAGCCGGTACTGCAGGGTGTTCTTATGGATATGGAGGGCTGCGGCCGCCCGGTCCTTGTCCTTAAGCTGCAGCAGGTAGGTGCAGAGGGTCTTCTCATATTCCGTGCCGAACTGCCGGTCATGGTCCCGGATCTGGAAGATCACGGGATGGATGAAGGCATAGCCCAGCCGGGCCTTCAGCAGGGTGCCGAAGACAGGGTAGGGCATCAGATCCAGGAACACCGCCCGCTCCTGAAAATGGATGTCCCGGGCCAGACGGGCAGAGACCAGTGCCTGATGATAATGGTCCCGGAGCCGGAGCAGGTTCCGGAAGCTGGTGCTTAAGCCTGGGCGGAGGCCCTGGGCCTCAAAGAATTCGAAGAGCTCCCGGCAGATCCGGTTATTTTCAGGCCGGAGCACCGGCTCCGTGGGGGAATAGCGGACCTCCCCCATAAGCACCACAAAGGCGTGGGCGTGGTAGAGGAAGACGGCCTTCCGATACCGCTGCTGCAGTTCTGTGATCAGGGAGGAGGCGGCAGCCTGCTGGGCTGCCCTGTGGTCGGCGGGGGCCACCAGCATGGCGTAGCGCCCGGGGATCCCTGCGGAGATGGCCTGGGCAGCGGCTCTGGCCACGTGCTCCGGCGTCCCTGAGGTCAGAAGCTCCTGCAGCCTCTGGGACATGGAGCTGCCCCACAGGTCCCGGACGGAATTGGAAAGGGACAGCTGCAGGCTGATGAAACGGATCACCAGGGAGGTCAGCCGGAGGTCCTCGGGACAGCAGGACTGTTTTCCAAGGCAGACCATAAGGTGGCCCCGGACCGTATCCTTCTGGATCACCTCTCCCAGGATCAGGGGTTCCCCGGAGCAGATCCCTTCCCGGGTATAGAAGGGCTCATAAAAATCGCTGTCTCCGGAGGTGTGTTCCTTAAGGACCTGCCAGATGACCCGCTCATTGAGACAGCAGTTTCTCACCATACAGCGGAGCTCCGGAATGGCCTCCGGGTCCTTGGGACAGGAATCGATGATCCGGAAATGCTCATCCACCAGGATCAGGGGACAGGAAAAGATCCGGCCGGCGGTCTCCATGATGCTGCGGAGCCCGCCCCGTTCCATGGCTGCGGATAATTCCCAGTTTGCCTGAAGGAGCCTTTCAGAAGGGGTCTTTGGATAGGATACAGGTGGCATGGTCCGTACCTCCTTTTATAATCTTGCAGCGCCGAAGGGGCTTTTCTCCATTGTACAGGACTCTGTCCGGAAGAACAAGAAGTATTTGTGAAAATAAACAAAAGCATGCATATATCTTGTTAGATATAACAGGACAACAGGAGCTGCCCTGCCCTATAATGCTGGTAAAGGAAGGGCATGGTCCCTTCAGAGAAACAGCAAATAATTACAGACAAATATAAGATTATGGAGGGACAAAACATGAAGGGTTATGCAATGCTGAAGATCGGTGAATCCGGATGGATCGAGAAGGAAAGGCCTCAGTGCGGGCCCCAGGACGCCATCTGCCGTCCTCTGGCAGTGGCCATCTGTACCTCTGATGTCCATACCCTCTGGGAGGGAGCCATCGGTGACCGCCACAATATGATCCTGGGCCACGAGTGCTGTGCCGAGGTCGTGGAGGTAGGAGAGCTGGTGAAGGACTTCAAGCCAGGTGACCGGGTCCTGGTACCGGCCATTACGCCGGACTGGAATTCCCTGGAGGCTCAGGCAGGCTATGCCATGCACTCCGGCGGTATGCTGGCAGGCTGGAAGTTCTCAAACTTCAAGGACGGCGTATTCTCCGAGTATTTCCATGTAAATGATGCAGACGGCAACCTGGCTCTCCTGCCGGAAAACATCTCTCCCGTGGACGCCTGCATGCTGTCGGATATGGTGCCCACAGGCTTCCATGGCGTGGAGCTGGCGGACGTTCAGTTCGGCGATACGGTGCTGGTGATCGGCATCGGTCCCGTGGGACTTATGGCAGTGGCAGGGGCAAACTTAAGAGGTGCCTCCAGGATCATTGCAGTAGGTACCAGACCCAAGTGTGTGGAGGCGGCAAAGGGCTACGGAGCAACGGATTTCATCAGCTATAAGGACGGCCCCATCGAGGAGCAGGTGCTGGCCATGACCGGAGGAAAGGGCGTGGACAAGGTGGTGATCGCCGGCGGAAACGTGGATACCTTTGAACCGGCAGTCAAGGCCTTAAAGCCCGGCGGAAAGATCGGAAATGTCAACTATCTGGGAAAGGGAACCTATATCTCCATCCCCAGGACGGAATGGGGCGTAGGCATGGGCCACAAGCAGATCAACGGAGGCCTTATGCCCGGCGGACGCCTTAGAATGGAAAAGCTGGGAGCTCTGGTAGCCTCCGGCAGACTGGATGTCCATCCTCTGGCAACCCATGTATTTGACGGCTGGGAGCATCTGGAGGAGGCCCTCTTCCTGATGCGGGACAAGCCGGCGGATCTGATCAAGCCCGTGGTAAAGATCGCAGATTAAGCATTTCCTCCGGGAGAATAAAGAAGGCAGGAGAAAACAGGTATGAAGATCCTCATCATCTCCGGCTTCCTGGGAGCCGGGAAAACCACTTTCATAAAGGAACTGGCAAAGCGTACCGGCAGGGACTTTGCGATCCTGGAGAACGAATACGGAGCCATCGACATCGATGGCTCCCTTCTGAAACAGGAGAAGGGAGAAAGGGATCTGCGGATCTGGGAGATGACGGAGGGTTGTATCTGCTGCTCCGTAAAATCTGATTTCGCAGGCTCCGTCCTTACCATTGCCAATGCCCTGGACCCGGAATATCTGGTGGTGGAGCCCACGGGAGTCGGCATGCTGAGCCGGATCATCGATAACCTGAGGCAGATCCAGTATGACAGGATCAGCCTTCTGCAGCCCGTAACCGTGGCAGACGCCAGGCATCTGCAGGAGATGCTCCGGGAATATCCGGAGATCTGCCGTGATCAGCTCTCTGCGGCAGGAACGGTGGCACTCTCCAAATGCGAGGGCATGGCGGAGGAGTCCCTTCGCCCCCTGCTTGAGGAGATCCGCAGGATCGCTCCGAAGGCCCGTGTTACGGAGGGCCATTACAGGGACCAGGGAGAGGATTTCTGGAAAGGGCTTCTGGAGCTGTCTCTTTCCGGAGAGGTTATCCCGGAGGCAAAGGCCGGGGAAGAGGAGATGCCGGAGCATTTTGGCCTGCAGGGTGTCAGACTTCCCGGAGAAACGGAACTTCTGCTGTTCCTGGAGGGACTGGTATCCGGCGTTTTCGGAAGGGTGGCCAGAGCAAAGGGCTATTTCCCGGCAGGGGAGACCTGGCTTCGCTTTGACGTGGTGGAGGGCCAGTATTCGATTACAGGCTGTCCGCCCATGGAGGACCGGAGGGCCATATTTATCGGAAAGGATCTGCGGAAGGATCTTCTGAGAGAGGCGCTTTTGCAGGACTTTTTTGACCTTGCTGGCCCGGAGATCTGGCAGAGAAAAAGAACCCCCGGAAGGCGGCTGTCCGCAGCATCTTTACAAAATCGTAATAAGTTTGTCAGGAAAATGGCTTGAATTTATTCCCTCTTTTAAGGTATACTTTCTTCTGTTGTGAAAAGATAAGGGAGAAAGAGATTGAAGGGAAGAAAGAAAGCTTTATTATTCGGAATCAGTATTTTTACACTTACATTTGGCGGGAATGCCCTGCCGGCCAGAGCGGACGTGGTTTCTGCTCCGGTTTCGGCCCAGAGCTCCGGCATTTACTGCATCGGCGGAGATATCGCCCAGGCCGGTGAGGAGCTGGCAGTGGAAGCAGCCATGATCACGGAGGCCCCGATACCGGCAGCGGAAGCGGCTGCAGCAGCGGAGACCGCAGTGGTCCTGCAGGCACCTCCGGTGCTTGCACAGCAGAGCAGCGGCATGGGACAGCAGGTAGTGGATTTTGCCCTGCAGTTTGTGGGCAACCCCTATGAATACGGCGGAACAAGCCTTACGGATGGAGCGGACTGCTCCGGTTTCGTGATGAGCGTTTATGAGCACTTCGGTATATCCCTGCCCCACAGCTCGGCACAGCTTGCCCACGTGGGAACGGATGTGGGCAGGAGCCTGTCCAACGCACAGCCGGGGGATCTCATCTGCTACAGCGGACATGTGGGGATCTATATCGGGAACGGACAGATCGTCCATGCCAGCACGGAGAGCACGGGGATCAAGGTATCCAGCGCTTCCTATAAGACCATCAAGGCCATTCGCAGGGTGATCTGATCGTCTTCGGGCGATCCTGGCCCGGAACATGACAGTGGATAAGAACGTACAGAGAGGACCTTCTCTTATGGAGAAAGCCTCTCTGTATTTTATTTTCCATACCTGGAAAATATGATATAATGAGCCTTATAGAGCTCCGTGCTTGCACAGGGGGCCTTATAAAGCAAGACAGAGAGTCAGAAAAGGAGGAGAGGTATGAATTACGAAGGTCAGATCTGTCGTCCGCCCATGGAGCGGGCGTCCTTTATGCTGCCGGTGGAAGTGGGCTGCTCCTACAATCGCTGCCGGTTCTGTACATTGTTCAAGCATCTGAAATTCCGGGAGCTCCCCATGTCCGACGTGGAGGCGGAGCTTCAGCGTGTGAAAAACCTGGGAGGCCATCCAAAGCGGATCTTCCTTGGGGATGGTAATCCCTTCGGGCTCTCCACGGAGCATCTTCTGGACATCCTGAAGCTGATCCACAGCTATTTTCCGGACTGCCGGGAGATCAACATGGACGCTACGGTTACGAATATTTCGGAGAAAAGTGATGAAGAGCTTAGAAGGCTCCACGAAGAGGGGATACAGGAGCTTTATCTCGGCATCGAAAGCGGTATGGACGAGCTTCTGCGTTATATGAAGAAGGACCATACGGTGGAGGAGGCCTATGAGCAGATCGCAAGACTTAAGCAGGCGGGTCTCATTTACAATGCCCATCTGATGCTGGGACTTGCCGGAGCGGGCAGGGGCCTGGAGAATGCGGAGCGGACGGCGGAGTTCATCAACCGGACGGGACCGAAGCGGATCATCAATTTCACCATTTTCCATCATGAAAGCGCCCCCCTTTACCGGGATGTGGAGGCGGGGATCTTCGTACCTTCAGGGGAGCTGGAGAACCTTCTGGAGGAACGGAAGCTCCTGCAGCTTCTGCAGGTGCCGATAGAGAGCTATGACGGCTTCCATGACCACATTGAGGTGCGGACCAGGGGCAGACTGCCGGAGGACCGCAGCCGGATGCTGGCTCATCTGGAGGATGCCATAGCCAGGGAGGAAAGAAAAGCCTCCTGATCGTCCTTCAGGGCTAAAAATAACCATTGAAGAAAACAGGGAGACAGATTGTATGTATACCATCGTAGTTGCAGACGACGAAGAAGAGCTCAGACGGGCCATTATCCGGAAGATCGACTGGGAGGCTATCGGATTTCAGGTGGTAGGCGAAGCGGAAAACGGGATCGAAGCCCTGGAGCTTGTGGGGGAGAGGGAACCGGATCTGCTGCTGACGGATATCCGGATGCCCTTTATCTCGGGGCTGGAGCTGGCAAGGCAGGTGCGGGAGGTACGTCCCTCCACCCAGATCGCCTTCCTCAGCGGCTACGATGATTTTTCCTATGCCCAGGAGGCCATCCGCTACAATATCATCAGCTATATGCTGAAGCCCATCTCCATGGAGGAGCTGACGGAGAACCTGCGGCAGATCAAGGAGAAGCTGGACATTCTGTTTACGGAGTTCGCAGAGCGGCAGAAGGCCCAGGTGACGGTGTCGGAGTTCCTGCTTCCCCTGCTTATGGACAGCTTCCAGACCGACAGCTCCGGGAAACGGGAGGAACGGCTGCGGGAACAGGCGGTGGCCTGCCGGCTCCTGGGGCCGGAAAGCAGCAATATCAGATATGTGGTGATGTCCTTTTCCCTCTGGGACCAGGCAGGCCGGAATCTGACGGAATACAACCACCTGCATGCCATCAGCAGTATCCTGAAAAAATACACGAAGTCCACGGAGTTTTTTCTGGAGGACAAGATCACGGCGGTGCTGGCGGCGACGCCGGCAGCCTTCGATAAGTACCTCCACATCATTTCCGATGAGGTGATCCAGAGCATCGGACGTATCCTGGGGCTGCGCTGCTGCATCGGAGCGGGCCGGATCACTCCTGCCCTTACCGGGCTTTCAGAGGCCTACCGGGATTCCGTAAACGCCCTCCATTATGCGGAGCAGAGCGACGGAAGCGGGATCCGCTACATCTCCGATGAGGAACCCTTTTCCGGAGTGGACATGGACGAGGCCATGAAGGCGGCAGCGGGTATTGAAGCCCATATCCGAACCGGCAGCCGGGAGGAACTGGAGGCAGAGCTCAGAAAGGTCTTTTCGGACCTCCGGGAGGAGGGCTCCCGGGAAGGAGCCAACTTCCTGATGGTGGAGCTTTTTTCAGGTATCTGCCGGGTCCTTTACTCCGTGTCTCCGGAGCCTGCCAGCTCCCTTCTGCGCCTGGACCCCTATATGCAGCAGATGATGTTCCTGGATGGCAGCCTGCTTGAGGCGGAGGAGCACTTTGTGAGCTTCTGTATGGGGGCCAGGGACGCCATTGAGGAACAGAAGGCCAGAAGCAGTATGGATATCTGCGAACGGGCTCTGGACTATATCGAGAAAAATTATGCGAAGGCGGACCTTTCCCTGATGTCCGTCAGTACGAAGGTGGGAGCAAGCCCCAACTACCTGAGCTCCCTGATCAAAAAAAGGACCGGCCGGAGCTTTGTGGATTATCTGACCGCCCGGCGTATGGAGGAGGCCAGATCCCTCCTTCTGGGAACGGGCATGAAGATCCGGGAGGTATCGGAGGCCTGCGGCTACAGCGACCAGCATTATTTCAGCTACTGCTTCAAGAAGTTTGAGGGCGTTTCCCCCAACATGCTCAGACAGCAGGCGGAGGGAAATGCATGAAAAAGAAAAGATGGTCCTTCTCAGCCGTGACCACCGCTCTGGTGGTGGGCATGGTGGCAGTGTCCCTGCTGATCGGAACCGGCGTGTTTCTGATGATCTACCAGCGGGCCATGATCCAGAGCGTCAGGACCTCCAGCAGTCAGATCACGGAGCAGGTATCGGATATCGTGGAAGACTACATGGCGGATATCCGGGATCTGATGAACCAGATCCGCCGTACGGAGCAGATGACGCCGGAGGAACGGGAGGAGTTCCTGTCCTCCATTGCCATGGTGCGCCCGGACGTAACGGCCATAACGGCATATGACAGGGAAAGCGGGGCACTGCTGGAGGCCTGGACCGGCCAGCATGTCCTGAAGGAACAGATCCTGGTGAACCTTTCCTTCGACGAGGAAAGGCTTCCGGAGGAAGGCGAACTGCTTATATCAAAGCCCCACGTGGAGAGCATCCTGGTGAACGAATATCCCTGGGTGGTCTCCATTTCGGGGATCGTAAAGGACCCGGAGGGAAGGGAGCAGGTCATCGTGCTGGATACCCGTTTCTCCCAGATCGCCTCCTACATCGACAATGTGGGAATCGGAAAGCATGGTTACTGCTTTATCATGGATGAGGAGGGCAATATCGTGTACCATCCCCAGCAGCAGCTGATCTTTGCAGGGTTAAAGGGGGAGAACACGGAGCTTCTGGAAAGTTCCTCCGATGGCAGCCTGGAGGAAGGGGACATGATCTATACGATCCGTTCAGAGGAGGAGAACAACTGGAGGATCGTGGCGGTAAGCTATGTGGACGAGCTCATTGCGGAGGGACTGAGGGACTGCCTTCTGATCCTGGGGGTCCTGCTCCTTCTGGTGCTGATCGCCACCCTGATCTGCAGCATCGTCCTTTCCAACCAGCTCTCAAAGCCCATCAAGCGCCTGATCAGCGCCATGCGGGACTTTGAGAAGGACGCAGCCTCCTTCAGCTTTCAGCCGGCAGGGGGCAGCAGGGAGATGACGGCTCTCTCCGACTCCTTCGGCCACATGGTGGTCCGGATCCAGGAGCTGATGGCCCGGGTAAGGAACGAGGAGATCATCCTCCGGAAAACGGAGCTTCGGGCCCTTCAGGCCCAGATCAATCCCCATTTCCTGTACAATACTCTGGATTCCATTGCCTGGATGTGTGAAGACGGACGGAACAAGGAAGCGGTGGATATGGTCAACGCTCTGGCCAGGCTCTTCCGGATCAGCATCAGCAAGGGCCATGAGCTGATCCCCATTGAAAAAGAGGTGGAGCACGCCAAGAGCTACCTGCAGATCCAGAAATTCCGCTATAAGAATCAGTTCGAGTATTTTTTCGATGTGGAGGAACAGTGCCTCCACTATTACTGCAATAAGATCACCCTTCAGCCCATCATCGAAAACGCCATCTACCATGGCCTGAACCGGATGATCGAAGAGGGCGTCATCCGGATCCGCATCTGGGAAGAGGATGGAGATGTGATCTTCTCCGTCTCGGATAACGGCGTGGGAATGACGAAGGAGCAGTGCGACGCTCTGCTGAAGGAGGACAGCGGACGGGAGACCGGTATCGGAATGAAGAACGTAAACGACCGGGTCCGGATCTATTTCGGTGAAAAATACGGCATGCGGATCGAAAGCGAGCCCGATGAGGGAACGACGGTATATATCAGGATGCCGAAGCTGGAGGAGGAACCCCATGAGAGTCGCTAAACATAAAAAGCAGCTCCTTTTCGGGGGCCTGCTGCTGGGATGCCTCCTTCTGGGAGGCGGGTACCTGATCTACCGGGAGGCCGAGGGAGCTTCTGCTCCCAGGGATCCCTATCGGGTGGCCATGATCGTAAAGTCCACGGATTCCGCCTTTTGGAAGTCGGTCTTCGCCGGGGCGGCCGTGGCAGCAACGGAATACAATGTGGAGCTTACCACGGAGGGACCGGAAACAGAGGACGACTATGAGACCCAGAACCGGCTGGTAAAGACCGCCGTGGAGGAAGGGGCGGACGCCATCATCTTTTCCGCCGTGGATTACAATGCCAACGCGGAGGTCATTACGGAGGCGGCGGAAGAGGGACTCCCCATCGTGATCATAGACAGTGATGTGAACAGCAGCCTGGTAAGCCTTCGGATCGGCACCGTCAATGAGGATGCGGGAAGTATGGCGGCAGAGGCGGTCCTTACCCAGACGGAGGGACCCCTTCGGATCGGCGTGGTCAACTTTGATGAGAACACGGCCAACGGACAGGAACGGGAGCAGGGCTTCCGGGACCGGATGGCAGAGGAGGATCGGGTGGAAAGCATCGAGACCATCAATGTGCTGTCCACCACGGAGGACGCCAGAAGAGGGACCAAGGAGCTTTTAAAGCAGCATCCGGATCTGAATGCCATCGTGACCTTCAACGAGTGGACCAGCCTGGGAGTGGGCTGGGCCATCAGCGACCTGGGAAGAAGGGACGACATCATGGTAACGGCCTTTGACAGCAACGTTGTTTCCGTAGGTATGCTGGAGACGGGAGAGGTGGACGCCCTGATCGTTCAGAACCCCTATGCCATGGGCTATCTGGCGGTGGAGAATGCCTGCCAGATCCTGTCGGGGAAGGAACCGGAGGCCCTGCACATCGACACGGAGACCACCCTTGTGACCAGGGACAATATGTATCTGCCGGAATACCAGAAGATCCTGTTCATGTACGATTAAAAAGAAGGCGGGCGCCCAGGAGGCACCCGCCTTTTTCGATCCCCGACAGGGGATTTTTTTGTTTTTCTGATTACTTCTTCTGGATGTACTTCAGGCAGTCCAGGGTTACCGCTACCAGGATGATGATACCGGAGAACACGAACTGCAGGTTCGTATCGATACCGAGGATGGTAAGAGAATAGGTCAGTGCGGTGAAGATCAGAACACCGACAACCACGCCTGAGATCTTACCGATACCACCGGTGAAGGATACGCCGCCGACTACGCAGGCAGCGATGGCGTCAGTCTCCCAGCCCTGTCCATAAGCTGCAGAACCGGAGCCCACCATTCTGATACACTCAAGCCAGGAACCGAATCCGTAAAGGATACCGGCCAGTACGAATGCGCCTACCGTTACCTTGAATACGGAGATACCTGAAACGGCAGCTGCCTCGGGGTTTCCACCGACTGCGTACAGGTTCTTACCGAAGGTGGTCTTGTTCCAGATGAACCATACGATGGCCACTGCAGCGGCTGCCCAGAGGATGATGGTGGGGAAGCCGTTGATCTTCGGGATGATCATACCCGGAATAGAGGACTCGATGGCACCGAAGGATACACCCTTCGTTGCATAGGTTACCAGACCGAAGATGATCAGCATGTTCGCCATGGTGGAGATGAAGGGATGCATCTTGAACTTCGCGGTGAAGCAGCCTGCAATGGTAGTGAAGAAGGTGCAGAGCAGGATACACATGATCAGCGCGAAGACGATCTTGACAGGTACCGGAAGTCCGGTAAAGTCAAAGATGTGTCCGAATACGGAACCGGTATTGATTCCCTGATGCATGATGATGGTAGCCGTTGTCATACCCATACCTACCATACGTCCGATGGAAAGGTCGGTACCGGCAAGGAGGATCAGAGCCGCAACACCGAGAGCCAGGAACATTCTCGGGGAAGCCTGCTGCAGGATGTTCAGAACGTTGTTATAGGTAAGCAGCGGCACCCCCTTGATGGCCGGGGTCAGGGCGCAGAGGAAAATGAAGATGATGATAATGGCAATGTAAAGACCATTCTTCAGTAAGAAATCCCTGCGGTTGAAGGTGTACTTGTAATTCTCCCAGCGCTGTGCCATGTTCTCGGCAAAGGTGAACCTTGACATCCGCAGCATATCGATGAGGTGATATCTGTAATCAAATGCTGCATGCTGACGGTCCTTTGCCTGCTGGATATCCTTCTCCAGCTGCATCTTTGCGTCAAAGAGACGGTTTTTGTGTACGTACTTCTCGTCCTTGATCTCGTGCTGGTCAGTCATCTTGGAGACAGTCTCCTGATGCTCCTTCTCCAGCTCCGCGATCCTTTCACGGTAATTGGCCTGGGCAGCTACCCTCTCCTGCTGGCAGCTTGCTGCTACGGCCTGGAAATAATCCTTGTCAAAATGAGCCTTCAGGTAGCCCTCTGCGTCGGCAATGAGCTTTGAGACCTCGTTCTTGTTCTGGTTTTCAACAGCTCTGGCCTTTTCCAGCTCTGCCTTCAGCTGATTGATGCGGGTGTCCTTTTCCTCCTGGGAGAAGATGTGATCCCGCTTAACGCTGTCGATCTCATTCTGGAGCTCCACAACCTTGTTGGTACCGTCTTTCCGGAGCTCGTCGATCTTGCTCTGGATCTTTCCGACATACTCTTCGATCGGCTGACGAAGCTTCGCTTCCTGTTCGGCCGTAAGAATATTATTAGTTTCTTTCGCCATATCCATACTCCCTCATTAAAGATATTTTGCACTGAGCCTTAACAGCTCTTCCTGATTTGTCTCTTTGGTATTAACAATTCCGGAAAGACGTCCGTTTGACATAACACCGATACGGTTCGTGATACCGAGGATCTCCGGCATCTCAGAGGAAACAACGATGATGGTCTTTCCCTGTTTTGCCATGTTGATGATCAGCTCGTAGATCTCGTACTTCGCACCGACGTCGATACCTCTTGTAGGCTCATCCATCATGAATACCTGGGGTTTCCGCTCCAGCCATTTACCGAAGATGACCTTCTGCTGGTTACCGCCGGAGAGGCTGGAGATCATATCGTCAGGTCCCATACATTTGGTATGCATGACCTTGATCTCATTTGCAGTGGCCTTTATCATCTTTGCATCAGAAAGAGCGATGCCGGACTTGTACTGATTCAGGTTTGCGATGGTGGTGTTGAAGGTCAGGTCTCCCTTCAGGAACAGACCGTTTGCCTTACGTTCCTCCGTAATCATGGCAAACCCGTGCTCGATGGCTTCCTTGGCACTGCCGAAATTCATCAGCTTACCGTTGAAATAAACACGGCCGGCAGCTCTGGTACGTACGCCGAAGATGGTCTCCAGAAGCTCTGTACGGCCGGCTCCCACCAGTCCGTAAAGTCCGAAGATCTCGCCCTCCCGGACATCGAAGGTGATATCCTGCAGATGGGGCTCGAACTTGGTGGACAGATGCTGGACGGAGAGGATCACGTCCTTCGGTGTATTGTCCACAGGCGGGAAACGGTTCTCAAGAGAACGTCCTACCATGGCTGCGATCAGCTCGTTCATGTTCGTATCCTTGGAGTCCTTCGTCATGACGAGCTTACCATCACGAAGTACAGAGATCTCATCACAGATCTCGAAAATCTCATCCATCTTATGAGAGATATAGATGAGCGCGATGCCCTGCTCCTTCAGCATACGCATCATTTCAAAAAGCTTGTCTACCTCCTGGACCGTAAGGGAGGAGGTGGGCTCGTCCAGAACGATCACCTTTGCGTTGTAGGAGATCGCCTTTGCGATCTCACACATCTGCCGCTGGGAAACGGACATGTTCCGCATGGGCTGGGTGAGGTTTACGGTCATACCGAGCTTTCTGAAAAGCTCAGAGGCCTTTTTCTTCATTCTGCCTTCATCGACAACGCCCATGGAGTTGACCGGATAACGACCCAGAAACAGGTTGTCGATCACGTTCCGCTCAAGGCACTGGTTCAGCTCCTGATGGACCATTGCGATACCGTTTTCCAGAGCATCCTTGGGACCTGAGAAGCTGATCTCCTTACCGTTCAGGAAGATCTTGCCCTCGTCCTTCTGGTAGGTTCCGAAAAGGCATTTCATCATGGTGGACTTACCGGCACCGTTCTCGCCCATCAGTCCCATGACAGTTCCGCGCTTTACGTCCAGATTGATGTGATCCAGTACCCGGTTCCGGCCAAAGGATTTACTCATCCCGCGTATCGATAAGACGATATCATCTTTCTTATCTGCCATTCTTTTTACTCCTGTATGTGTTTTGGAAAAGCTATTAGGGAGAATTGCTTCTCCCTAATAACAAATCATTTCTTATTTGATATTACTTTTAAGCAATCCGTTGATCCTGAGCATTACTGGCTAAGCAGTGCAGTGTAGGATGCTGCGTTATCGGTCTTAACCATGTTGATTGCGAAAGCATCGTACTGGCTCGGGTTGCCCAGACGGTTGGTGATGTTGGACTCGGTCTGTCCGTCACCGCCGATGTACTCAACCTCAAGGTTAAGCAGATCGTCGTAGTTCTGAAGCAGCGGCTGATAGGTTGAGCTCAGGAAGTTATCAGCTGCATTGTAGATGTCGAGCCATACCTTCTTGGTGGGATGCTCAGCTGCATCAAGCTGATTGGATACCGGCTCGTAAACCTTGGTGGAGTCGGTGAACTCCTGATAGTTATCAGCGGTAACTGCAACGTTCAGAGCGTAGTAGGAACGCTCGTCAGCATTGTACTCGTATACGTCGGAAGAAAGTACGTTGCCTGCCTCATCAGCAGTACCGATACCTGTATCAACGTCTACGCCGTCAAGTGCATTACGCAGAACACGAAGAGTCAAGTAAGCCTGAACGTCAGCGTGCTGGCTGATGGTTCCGCCGTAGCCCTCTGCGATTGCAGCAACTGCGTCAGCGTTTGCGTCATAACCGAAGGTGGGAACCTTGTTATCCTTGGACCATGCGTTGAACATGGACATTCCCATACCGTCGTTGTTGGAAGCGATAACATCGATCTGATCGCCGAAGGAAGCGGACCAGGTGTTGATGGCGTTACCAGCGGTTGCTGCATCCCATGTAGCACCTGCGGAGTTCTTCATCTCCTGAGAAGCAAGCTCACGGATGGTGTAGGTCTTGCCGTTTACTTCGATGGTTCCGTCCTGAACAGCGGTTGCAGAACCGTCAGTGTTGGTTCCGATGGGATCACTGTTAACGTTTCCGTTGTTGTCAACAGCGGTTCCGAGAGCGGAACGAACGCCTCTGGTACGAGCGATGGAGTCGTTGTGTCCGATATCACCGATTGCCAGAACGTATCCGATGATTCCGTCGCCGTTACGGTCGATGGTGTCGATGTTGGCCTCGATGTAGTCTCTGATCATCTGACCCTGGAGCTCAGCACCCTGGTTAGCGTTGAATCCTACATAGTAGGTGTCCTCGTTGAAGGAAAGAGCAGCCATGTCAAGCTCACCGGTGGAGCTGTTGGAGGGCTGACGGTTGAACCATACGAGGGGCTTATCCTTGTTGGCAACCTCTTCAGCGGGAGCGGCTTCAGCTTCCTCAGCAGGAGCAGCCTCTTCAGCGCCGGCAGCCTCAGTGGCAGCTTCGGTAGCAGCAGAAGTCTCACCTGAATTGGATGAGCAGCCTGCAAGGCTTACAGCCATAAGAGAAGCTGCAGCCAGTGCAAAAATTTTCTTCTTCATAATTACATCATCCTCCTTTGTTTTAAGAACAAAACGGTGTGCATTCAGCATCACCTTCTGACGCAATTATAGTATATTTTTTATAAAATGTATATATGATATTCCACGTTGCTTGTTAAAAATTCAATACTGTGTGTAAAAATCTACGATAGCTTTGTGCACATTGTGTAAAGAAGGTGCCGCATCCATGGATACGGCACCCTCATAAAGAACTGTCCTGTGGGGTTCTCGGATCCTGCCGGAGTCCGGCCGAACGGCCCTTTTAAAGCACCAGAGAAGGCGCGCTGTAGACCCTTCCCTGCATCTCCTGGTCCAGCATGTAAAGTCCCTTGGGATCGGAACCGAAGAGCTGGGTACGCTGGATGTTGGTACGGGCGTTGTCCTCCTCTTCGCCCTGCTCCTTGATGAACCAGTCCAGGAACTGCATGCAGCGGAAATCCCTTGCAGCCTGGGCCTCGGCATAGATGTCGTGGATCAGGGAAGTAACATACTGCTCATGGGCCAGTGCCTCCTTCAGGGGATCCAGGATCTCATGAAGCTCCTTGCCTGGCTCCGGGATGGCCCTGAGGGTGACCTTCATGTCGTTCTGCTGCATGTACTGCATGAAAAGAAGGGCGTGATCCCGCTCCTCCTGGGCCTGGATACGGAACCAGTTGGCATAGCCCTTAAGGCCCTTTTCCTCATAAAAATTCGCAAAATCCAGATACAGATATGCGCTGTAAAACTCCTTATTGACCTGCTGATCCAAAAGCTCAGCAACACGATTCTCAGCCATGGTAATGCCTCCGTTTTTGAATGAAAGATGGATTTATTAAGTTACGTATTATATAATAGCAAAATAAATCGGAAAAGGGAAACGGAAAAAACAGGGTTTATGAAAATAAAGGAACTGAAAGAAAACAAATGCATGCAGGCCGCCCTGGCGGTGCTTTTTTCGGTGCTGCTCTGCCTTCTGGCCTTCCTTCTGGATAACCGGGGGATCCTGGGCCTTCCCGGGGAGGAACGGGGGATCCGGCAGGTGTCCGGCCAGGTGACGGAGGAGGGGACCCGCATCGATCTTTCCGGAGGATATGTGGACCGGCTGTCCTTTGCCATCTCCGGTGAGATCCGGGTAAAGCCCTCGGCGGAGGAAGACTGGATCGCCTTCCCCGTGGGCAGCAGGACCCTGGATCTTGAGGAGCGGATCTGCCCTGTTTCAGGTCCCGGGGAGGAGGCTGCAGGGGAAGAGGCCTGCTATGTGGTATATGATAAGAATCCCGCGGCCCTGACCCGGCAGTACCTGTCCCTTGGGGAGCGGGTGGAGTCGGTGACGGTCCGGGCAGTGGAGCCCGGAGACTTTGACGACAGCGCAGGTCCGGCTCCGGCTCAGGAGGAAGGAAGCGGGGAATGGCCTGCCTATGACCTTTCCGGGGTCTCCTTCTCGGACTTTCAGGTGATCAACAAGCTTCACTTCAATCCCTATCTCTGTCTTTTCGTGCTGGCGGTGAGCCTCTGCTTTTCCGGGATCCTGATCTTCGGCAGGACCCTGATCCAAAAGCCGGAGTACGGAGTCCTTCTGATCCTTCTTACCATAGGCGTTACCATGGCGGTGTGCCTTCCGAAGAACAAGGTGGGAAATGACGAAGAGACCCATCTGCAGGCGGTGATGGACATGGCCGGGATCCCCGGAGAGCTCCATATCTCCGACACGATCCTGAACAGCCTCATGGTAACGGAATACAACGATCCGGACTATCAGCCCGGGACCCGGGAGGAGATGGAGCTTTTCGACAGCTGGCTCTCCGGTACGGGTGACTACAAGGCCGGGGAGAATACGCCGGACTTCTATACCATGCCGGGCCGCATGCCGGCCTACGCCTTCATGGCCCTTTTCGTGAAGCTGGCAAAGGGCCTGTCCCTGTCCTGGCCTGCAGTGTTCCTGGCAGGGCGTCTTGGGAACCTGCTTTTATACACGGCCCTCATGTTCCTTGCGGTAAGGCGGACTCCCGTGGGAAAGTACCTGCTGCTTCTGATCGCTCTGTTTCCGGAAAATGTCTTTCTGGCCTGTACCTATTCCTATGATCCCTTTATCACGGGCTGCCTGTCCCTGGGAACCGCCGCCTTTTTACGGGAGCTCTTCCGCAGGAAGGGGACAGCCGACTGGAAGAATGTCTGCCTGATGCTTCTCGCATTCTTTCTGGGCTGCCTTCCCAAGGCGGTCTATGCTCCCCTTCTGCTCATGGCCCTGCTGCTTCCCGCCGCAGGCTTCAGAAGGAAGGGCGGAAGTCTGCTTTACCGGCTGGCGGTGGCAGGGCTCTTCTGCATGCTTCTCGCCACCTTTATACTGCCCACGGTGCTGGCTCCGGCGGAGACCGGTGATCTGCGGGGCGGAGCCACCTCGGAGGTCTCCCAGGTGGGCTATATCCTGTCAAACCCCGTTGACTATGCCCTGGTGCTCATAAGCCAGATGATCCGCTGGATCCCCCAGTGCTTCTTCGGGCCGGACTGCACCACCTTTATGGGACATCTGGTGAGCGGATATACGGAATTCAAGGGCTACTGGCCGGTCTACCTGCTGCTTCTTGCGGCCGTCGTCCTTCTGGGAGGGGACCGGCCGGAAGAGGGGGAGGAAGCCCCCTTCGCAAGGGCCTTCCGCCTTCCGGAGAGGGTATGGATCCTGCTTACGGCGGGTGCCTCCGCAGTGCTGATCTGGACCAGTATGTACGTGGCCTTTACGGAGCCGGGAGCCCGGGAGATCGCCGGGGTCCAGGGCAGGTATTTCATCCCCCTGATGTACCCCCTTTATCTCCTGCCGGCTCACAGAGGAAAACTTGTCAGGGTCCCGGATATATGCTATCATTTGATAGTGGGTATCCTTGCGGCAGCCCTGGCTCTGACGGTGTGGACCACAGTGCTTTCGCGCTTTTGCCTGTAAGGCATACAACAACATGAAAAGAGGCATGATACATGGGAAAAATAACGGTAACACCCTGCGTAAAGGACGGAAAGACCATAGAGGGGCTTTATGTGATCGAGCCTGCGGTCTTCCGGGACGAACGGGGATATTTTATGGAGACTTATAATCAGAGGGATTTTGCAGAGGCAGGACTTTCCATGACCTTTGTCCAGGACAATCAGTCCTGTTCCCAGAAGGGGGTCCTGAGGGGCCTTCATTATCAGAAGCAGTATCCCCAGGGGAAGCTCGTACGTGCGGTACGGGGCAGCGTCTTTGACGTGGCGGTGGATCTCCGGGTCCACAGCGACACCTATGGTATGTGGTACGGCGTGGAGCTTACGGAGGACAACAAAAAACAGTTCTACATCCCGGAGGGCTTTGCCCACGGCTTCCTGGTTCTGTCGGATGTGGCGGAATTCGCCTATAAATGTACGGACTTTTATCATCCCGGAGACGAGGGAGGCCTCATCTACAACGATCCGGACATCGGTGTGGCATGGCCGATCCCGGAGGGAATGGAGCTGATCATGTCTGAAAAAGACCGGAAGTGGGGCGGCCTTTCCGAGACCTTCCGCTTTGACAGATAAGGATACGGCATGCATATACTGCGAAATTTATTCAGACAGATTTTTGAAAAAAAGAAAATGATCGTGGAGCTTGCAAAGGCGGATTTCAGGAAGCGGTTTGTCGGTTCCTATTTTGGCGTAGTCTGGATGTTCGTCCAGCCCATCGTCACCATCCTGATCTACTTCTGCATCTTCCAGCTGGGCTTCAAGTCCACGCCCCCGGTGCCGGATACCCCCTACGTGCTCTGGCTCGTGCCGGGCATCATCCCCTGGTTCTTTTTTCAGGACTCCCTGACGGGGATCACCAACACCCTGCAGGAATATCACTACCTGGTAAAAAAAGTGGTGTTCCCGGTGGAGCTTCTGCCGGTGATCAAGGCCATTTCGGCGGTCTTCGTCCACGCCTGCTTCCTGGTGATCATGTTCGTGGTCTTCTTCATAGCCGGCTATGCGCCGAAGGTCACCTGGATCCAGGTGATCTACTACAGCTTCGGAGCCATGGTGCTGTCCATGGGGATCGGATATCTGACCGCCTCCGTGAACGTGTTTTTCAAGGATATGGCACAGATCGTCAGCATCGCCCTGCAGTTCGGCATGTGGCTGGCTCCCATCATGTACTGGGAGGGCATGTTCCAGGAGCAGTACCCTCAGTACGCTTCCCTCATCGGTTTCGTGTTCAAGATCAATCCCTTCTATTATATTGTGGCGGGATACAGGGACAGCCTGCTGACGGGGAACTGGTTCTTTGAGAGACCCATGAACACCCTTTATTTTTGGGGTGTGACCCTTCTGATATTCTATATCGGCCTGAAGCTCTTTACGAAGCTGCGTCCCCATTTTTCGGACGTGCTCTAAGAGAGGGCCTGTAAAAAAGGAAAGCTTATGATCAGATTTTTACTTGTGGCCATCGTTTTACTGGGCTTTCTGGTGCTGGGAAGCCCCCTGCTCCTTTTCGAGTGGATCCTTGGGAAGGTGGACCCGGAGCGTAAGGACCGGCAATGCCAGTGCATCGTAAGAGGCATGTTCCGTTTTATCCTGTGGCTTTCGGGCACGAAGCTTGTGGTGGAAGGCAGGGAGAATATCCCAAAGGACCGGGCGGTGCTCTTTGTGGGCAACCACCGCTCCTATTTTGATATCCTCACCACCTACCTGGTGATGGAGCGGAAGACGGGCTACATCGCAAAGAAGGAGATGGAGCGTTACCCTCTGCTGAAGAACTGGATGCACAACATCGGTTGTCTCTTTCTGAACAGACAGGACATCAAGGAAGGCCTGAAGACGATCCTCCAGGCCATTGCGGATATCAAGGGAGGGACCTCTCTGGTGATCTATCCCGAGGGGACCCGGAACCGGGGCGGCGCCGGGGCCCCGCTTCTGATGGAATATAAGGAGGGCAGCATGAAGATCGCGGAAAAGGCAAAATGCCCCGTGGTCCCCATGGCGGAGCTGGGTACGGCGGAGATCTTCGAGAAGCATATGCCCTTTATCCGGCCGGCCAGGGTGGTGCTCCGCTTCGGAAAGCCCTTTTATATAGCGGAGCTTCCGGAGGAATTCCGGAAAAAGCCCGCAGCCTATGCAAAGGCACGCATCGAAGAGATGCTCATGGAGATGCAGAAGGAATATCCCGACATCAGAATATAAGGAGAAAAGGCTATGGCATATGAATTATTCGGCGCGATCCGCATTGGTAGCGTCGAGCAGGAACTTTGTATCTATGAGATCGGCCCCTCAAAGGGTGTCCGCCTGATCGACAGGATCTCCGTTATGGTGCCCCTGGCCCAGGATACGGTCAGACGGGGCTATATTCCCTATGCCAGGGTGGACGAGATCTGCCGCGTGCTGAATGATTTTCAGAATACCATGAAGGCCTACCGGGTGAACGCCTACAAGGCCTACGGGACCATGGCTCTGCGGGACGCCTCCAATATGCCCGTGATCCTGGACCAGATCCGGGTACGGACCGGCATCACCATCAACGTGATCTCAAACTCGGAGCAGCGCTTTCTCAACTATAAGGCCCTGGCGGTCCAGGACAGCAGCTTTGACGAGACCATCAAGACCGGGACCGTCATCGTGGACTCCGGCTACGGCTCCGTCCAGTTCTCCATCTTCGACAAGGAGGCTCTGGTATCCACGGAGAATATCCCCCTGGGAGCCGTCAGGCTCCTCAATATGTTCCGGGACATGCGCTTTACGGAGGAGCAGATGAAGGAGCATATCCGGGAGGTGGCGGATGTGGAGCTGGAGAATTACCGGAAGCTCTACCTGAAGAACCGGGAGGTGGAGACCCTGGTGGGGATCGGAGAGAATATCCCCCGGGAGCTTCACGGGGAAAACGGCATCAACATCTTCGGAAGGCCCATGGCCGCAGAGGAGGTGCTGGCAGCCTGCCGGAAGCTGCGGAAGGGAGGTCTTTCCGCCCTGGAGGAGCTGGTGTCCGGAAGCCGGGAATACACCCAGCTTCTCTTTGTGACCCTGCTGGTCTATGAGCGCCTCATCGAACAGCTGGGCTGCAGATATGTTTATTTTCCGGGCACGCGTTTCTGTGACGGCGTGGCAACGGAGTACGGAGAGAAACAGAAGCTTGTAAAGCTCAGACATAACTTTGAAAACGATATCGTGGCGGAGGTGCGGAATATGGCGAAGCGCTACCGCTGCAACACGGACCATGCCGCCGTGGTGGAAAAATACGCCTTAAGCATCTTCGACGGGACAAAGAAGATCAGCGGCCTGAACAAAAGGGACCGGCTGCTGCTTCAGATCGCGGCCATCCTTCACACCTGCGGCAAGTTCATCAGCATCAAGAACAGCGCGGACTGCAGCTATCACGTGATCATGGCCACGGAGCTCATCGGGATCTCCCACGCGGAGCGGAAGCTGATCGCAGGGGCCATCCGGAGCCATAACCAGGGCTTTGACTATGAGGAAGCGGAAAAAAGCGGAAGCCCGGTACGGATGGCAAAGCTGACAGCCCTTCTGAGGCTGGCCAATTCCCTTGACCGGAGCCATCGGGGAAGGCTCCAGGACATCCGGGTGAAGGTCAATGAGGCCACAGGGGAGCTTGTGATCTCCACGGACTACGAAGGAGATCTGACCCTGGAGCGGCTCTCCCTGGACGATCGGGGAGATTTCTTTGAGGATATTTTTGGATTGAAGCCTGTACTGAGACAGAAGAGGAAGCTGTAGGAAAAGGAGGAGAGGAGAACATGACGGATTTTTACGATCCCGCTTATTACTGGAACAGGGAGCTGTCCTGGCTTGATTTTAATCAACGGATCCTGGAGGAGGCCCGGGACAAGCGCAATCTGCTGTTTGAACGGCTGAAATTTTTAAGCATCACCTCCTCCAACCTGGACGAGTTTTTCATGGTACGGGTGGCCTCCATCAAGGACATGATCCACGCGGAATATAAAAAACGGGATATTGCGGGCATGACCCCGGAGGAGCAGCTTGCGGCCATTCAGAAAAAGACCCATGAGATGGTGAACCAGCAGTATTCCACCTACCAGCGCTCCCTGCTGCGGGAGCTTAGGGACAACGGCCTTCGGGTCATTGCCTCCTATGACGAGCTGAAGGAGGGAGAGGCGGAGTTTCTGGACCGGTACTTCAAGGAAAACGTATACCCGGTGCTGACTCCCATGGCCTATGATTCCTCGAGGCCCTTCCCTCTTGTACTGAATAAGACCCTGAACATCGCTGCCCTGGTGCGGCCCAAAAAGCCCACGAAGGAGCAGGGAAGCAAACCGGACTTTGCCATGGTGCAGGTACCCTCGGTCCTCTCCAGGATCATCGAGCTGCCTGCCAGGACGGAAGAGGGCAAGGTGACGGAGCGTTCCGTGATCTTACTGGAAACGGTGATCGAAAAGAACATCCATCAGCTTTTTTCCAACTATGACGTGCTCTGTACTTCCCCCTTCCGGATCATGCGGAATGCGGATTTTACCCTGGATGAGGAAGAGGCCCAGGACCTTCTGGAGGAGATCAGCAAGCAGCTGAAAAAGCGCCGCAGGGGTGAGGTCATCCGTCTGGAGATCGAGGAGAAGCCGGACAAGAAGCTCCTTAAGATCCTGAAGGAGGAGCTGGAGGTATCCAATGAGGATATCTATGAGATCGGCGGCCCCCTGGACCTGACCTTCCTGATGAAGATGTACGGCCTTCCGGTCTTTGAGCACCTGAAGGACCCGAAGTATACGCCCCAGCCGGTGCCGGAGCTGATGAACGACAAGGATATCTTTACCAATATCCGGGAGCGGGACATCTTCCTGCACCACCCCTACGAGACCTTTGACCCGGTGGTAAACTTCGTCCGCACCGCCGCCAGGGACAGTCAGGTACTGGCCATCAAGCAGACCCTTTACCGGGTAAGCTCCACCTCCCCCATTATCGCAGCCCTGGAAGAGGCTGCCGGGAACGGCAAGCAGGTAACGGTGCTGGTGGAGCTGAAGGCCCGTTTCGACGAGGAAAACAATATCATCTGGGCAAAACGCCTTGAGAAGGCGGGCTGCCATGTCATATACGGACTGCTGGGACTGAAGACCCACTCCAAGATCACCCTGGTGGTGCGCCACGAGGAGGACGGGATCCGCAGATACGTGCATCTGGGAACCGGAAACTACAACGATTCCACCGCAAAGCTCTATACGGACTGCGGTATCTTTACGGCGGACCCCAGGATCGGAGAGGACGCCACTGCGGTGTTCAACATGCTTTCCGGCTATTCCGAGCCGGCGGGCTGGAACGAGCTCTGGTGTGCGCCTCTGTGGCTTCGGAAACGGCTTCTCACCAGGATCCGCAGGGAGACGGAGAATGCCCGGGAGGGAAAACCCGCAGGCATCATCGCTAAGATGAACTCCCTCTGTGATAAGGAGATCATCGCCGCCCTGTATGAGGCATCTGCCGCCGGGGTACAGATCGATCTGATCGTCCGGGGCATCTGCTGCTTAAAGACCGGGATCCCCGGGGTCAGTGAAAACATCCGGGTCCGCTCCATCGTTGGAAGAAACCTGGAGCACGCCAGGATCACCCGTTTTGAAAACGGAGGAGAGCCCCTTTATTACATGGGCTCCGCCGACTGGATGCCCAGGAACCTGGATAAGCGGGTGGAGATCGTCTTTCCTGTGCTTTCTCCGGACATCCAGCGAAAGGTTCAGCATATCCTGGACGTACAATTGGCAGACAACCTGAACGCCCATGAGCTCCAGCCGGACGGCAGCTACCAGAAGCCGGACCTGCGGGGCAAACGGAAGATATCTTCCCAGAATACATTTATGCGGGAGGCAGAGGAAGCAGCCAGAGCCGTGGAACGGGAAAAGGATCCCCAGCTGACCCGCACCTTTATCCCCATGGAGGCGAAGGAAGGAGGAAACGATGTCTGATATCAGTATACTTGTAGTGGATGACGAGCAGGAGATCGCGGATCTGGTGGAGATCTATCTGGTTTCCGACGGTTACCGGGTCTTCAAGGCCCAGAACGCAGAGGAAGGACTTCGGATCCTGCGGGAGGAGGAGATCCATCTCGTGCTTCTGGATATTATGATGCCCGGTATGGACGGGATCCAGATGTGCAAGCGCATCCGGGAGAAAAGCAACATCCCCATCATCATGCTTTCCGCAAAGAGCTCCGATCTGGATAAGATCATGGGCCTTGGCACGGGGGCAGACGACTATGTTACGAAGCCCTTCAACCCCCTGGAGCTTACCGCCAGGGTAAAGTCCCAGCTTCGCCGCTATACCCAGCTGAACCCCAACAACAACGGAGGCGGAGAGCGGGAGGCCAACGAGATCAATATCCGGGGCTTAAGCATCAATAAGGACAATCACAAGGTCACCATCGACGGGGAGGAGATCAAGCTGACTCCCATCGAGTTCGATATTCTGTACCTGCTGGCCTCCAATCCCGGAAAGGTATTCTCCACCGACGAGATCTTTGAACGGGTATGGAATGAGAAGGTCTATGAGGCTAACAACACCGTCATGGTCCACATCCGGAGGCTCAGAGGCAAGATGAAGGAGGACCAGAGACAGGATAAGATCATATCAACGGTATGGGGAGTGGGATATAAAATTGAAAAATGATGTAACAAAGCGCTACCGCACCCGCTTTATCGTCAGTATCATAGTGGCTGCTTTCTGCAGCTGTGCCATGGAGGGCCTGCTTATATTCAATATGGGCAGGCTTCTTGCCTTTTTTTCGGGTACCGGGACCGGGGCGGATACGGCCCTGATCCACAGCTCCGCAGCCATCCTTCTGTACCTTCTGAGCGGCATGGCCATCTTCGTCCTGATCTTTTATCTTATGCAGCGGCGTCCCCTGGGGTACATCGGCCAGATCGCAGATGGGATCCGGCGGATCGCAGACGGGGACCTGGAGACCAGGATCGAGGTCCGGGGAGACGATGAATTTTCCGAGATGGCGGAAAACATCAACAAGATGACGGTGGAGCTTCGGGAGCTTCTGTCCATCGAGCGGGAGGCGGAGCAGTCCAAGACGGATCTGATCACCAACATCGCCCACGATCTGAAGACCCCCCTTACCTCCATCATCGGCTATCTGGAACTCCTTTCCGGGAACAAGGTCCAGCTCTCCCCGGAGATGCAGCAGAAATATCTGGCTATCGCCTATAACAAGTCCCGCAGGCTGGAGCAGCTGATCGCTGACCTCTTCAGCTTCACCAAGCTGAGCTACGGAAAGATCACCATGCGGGTAAGCTACGTGGATATCGTAAAGCTTCTGTCCCAGCTGCTGGAGGAATCCTACCCCAGCTTTGTGGAGAAGGGGCTTTCCTACGAGCTGAAGTCCAATGTGCCGGCCCTGGAGATCGCCGCGGACGGAAGCCTCCTGGCCCGACTCTTTGAGAACCTGATCGGAAACGCCATCAAGTACGGGGCGGACGGAAAACGGGTCACGGTGCGGATCAACGCGGAGGAGGAAAACGACGCGGTGGAGGTCCAGGTCATCAATTACGGCTATGTGATCCCGGAGAAGGATCTGCCTCTGATCTTCAACAAGTTCTACCGGGTGGATCAGTCCCGTTCCACCCAGACCGGAGGAACCGGCCTGGGACTGGCCATTGCAAAGGACATCGCTCAGATGCACGGCGGCAGCATAGCCGTCAGCTCGGACCTGTCCGGCACGGTATTTACGGTGCGGCTGAAGATTCATTTTGACAAAAACAAGGAAAATTTTGTGAGGGCTTAAGCATGGGTATTTTCCCAAAGGGAAAACTGAAAGTATGTCTGGCACTGGCGTGGACCTGCCTGCTCCTTTGTCCCTTAAGGACCCCCGGGGCTCCGGAGGAGACCGCCGGGCCAGAGGCGGAGGTGGAGATCGGCACCCTGGAGGAGGAGTCGGATATCGATCTGTCCCTCTATTACGGATATCAGAATACGGCCAAGTCCGGCAGATATCTGCCGGTGACCATCAGCATCCAAAACGGCAGAGAAAGCGCCATCGAAGGCCGGGTCCTCCTTTCCGTGGAGGAGCCTGGAAACGGGACCGTAAGCTACGAATATGAGGTGTCCGTGCCGGAGAACTCCGAACAGGAGATCAGGGGCACCATCTCCGTCTCCAGGGAGGCGGAAAATGCGGACCTGATCCTCACGGATGAGGAGGGCAGGGTCCTAGCGGAAAAGCAGACCTCCATCCGTATCCAGGGCAGTGAGAACGAGCTCCTCATCGGGATCCTCAGCGACAGCCCCCAGGAGCTCTCCTATTTCCGTGGGGTCAGCATCGCCAATTCTCCCCTCCGGACCAGGACCGTATTCCTGAATCCGGCGGACTTTCCGGAGACGAAGGAGGGACTGTCTCAGCTGGATATCCTGCTGATCAGCAACTACAGCATGCGGAAGCTCTCGGAAGAGACGGCAGGGGTCATCAGCGAATGGGTCCGGGACGGAGGCGCTCTGCTGATGGGAACGGGAGACAGCCTGAATCCACTGGGCCCCCTGGAGGAATATCTGCCGGAGGTGGAGATCGGACTTCCGGAGACAAGACAGGTGAACATGGGACTCCAGTACAGCACGGAGGGACCGGACGGAGCCGTGATCGAGCTTTCCGTAAGCCGGGTCTACGCCCCGGAGGGGACCCAGGTCCTGCAGTCGGATGACCTGGCGATCCTGACGACCCTGCCCATGGGAAACGGGATCCTGGGGATCACGGCCTATGATCTCTGCGACATCCGGCAGTTCTGCACGGAGCAGATCGGCTATACGGACGCCCTGCTCCAGGCCTTTCTGGGCAGCGCCCGGCTGCAGCAGCTTTCCACCCTGCGGGGAGAGGCTGCGGAGGAATACGGGATCCGGGAAGCCCTGGTGGATCTCTGGGATCCGGAGCGGATGCCGAATATCAGCTTTTATTTTGCAGTGGCCCTGATCTATATCCTGCTGGTGGGGCCCGGGGCCTACCTTCTGCTCAGGCAGAGGGGACTTGCGGTCTACTATCCCCTGTCGGTGCTCTGTGTATCGGCAGTGACGGCCCTGATCATCTTCTTTGCGGGACTTGGTACGAATTTCAATGGTCCCTATATCGAGTATGCGGCCATCCGGGAGCACTCCGGAGAGAAGATCTCGGAGACGGAGATCCTGAGCCTGTCCGTTACGGACCGGTCCACGGTGCGTCTCGACCTGTCGCCGGAGTATTCCGTCCAGCCAGTCTCCCAGGAGCCCAGGACCCTTTCGGGACCGGAGGCCCTGCTGGGAGATCAGGGAGAGCGGAACATCCTCATTGGTTCCACGGAAGAGGGGCGCTATATCGAAGGCTCTGGCTTAAAGCCCTTCTCCGGGGAGCTCTTTGAGCTCTACAGCAGCAGGGAGAATCAGGAGGCCCAGGGCTCAGGCCTTAAGGCGGATATCCATTTTTACGAGGATGCCCTCATCGGCACCATTACAAACGAGGGAACGGAGGATCTGACGGACGCGGCCCTGCTGATGTACGGACGGATCGTCTCCATCGGAGATATCCCGGCGGGGGAGACCCTGGATCTTTCCGGCCTTCAGGTGGACTACGGCCCCGCAGGCTCCGGAAAGCTCCTGTCGGAGTATATCACGGAGCTTCCCTCCATCACGGACCGGAGGGGCAGGGCCTATGTGACAGCCCTGGGAAAGACCAGGCTCCTTTCCTATTACCTGGATGAATCCCTGAACGGCTACTACAGCGGAGCCAGACTCCTGGCTTTCCGCAGGGAAGAGTCGGAGCGGCTTCCCTCCGTCCTGACGGAGGGGGTTGAGAGCCACGGCAGGACCCTCTATATTGAGAACTTCCCGGTGGACAACCGGGAGGGGCAGGAGGTATACAGCTGTGCCCTTTCTCCGGAGCCTAAAGTGGTATCCGGGGAATATGAGGCAGGCAACAACACCACCAGGGGCACGGCCTCCGTGATCCTGGAGTATTCCCTTGGCAGCGATCTTTCCGTGACGGCCCTTCGCTTCAACAGCCTTTCCGAAGCCTTTGAGGGAAGGACGGATGGGGCAGGACACAGGCTTTCGGCCTTCCGGGGCACCCGGGCCCTCTATAATTACACCACCAGCTCCTATGACACCTTAAGCAGCAGCATGACGGAGCTTTCCGGAGAGGAGATCCTTCCCTATTTGTCCCCCTCCAACACGGTGACGGTACGGTATATCCCGGATGAAAATTCTTCGGAGGATACCCTGATGTTCCTTCCGGTATTGATGGTTACGGGGGTGGAAAACTGATGCTCAGGATGGAAAATGTAAAAAAATTCTACGGCCAGGTCTGTGCTCTGGACGGCCTTACCCTGAGCATTGAGGACGGAGCCCTCTACGGCTTCGTAGGGCCCAACGGCGCGGGAAAGACAACGGCCATCAAGATCATGGCAGGGATCCTTTATCCCGACGAGGGAACCGTGACCATAGACGATATGGAGGCAGGGGCGGAGAACCGCCGGCTGAAGCGGCGGATCGGCTATGTGCCGGATACCTTCGGGGTATATCACAACCTGAAGGTGTCGGAATACATGGAGTTCTTTGCCGCCTGCTATCAGATCAACGGACTGACGGCCCGGAAGCGGATCGCAAAGCTTCTGGGGCTTATGAACCTTTCGGACCGGGAGGATTTCTATGTGGACGCTTTGTCCCGGGGCATGAAGCAGAAGCTCTCCCTGGCCAGGGCTCTGATCCACGATCCAAAGATCCTGATCCTGGACGAGCCCACCTCGGGACTTGATCCCGGGACCCGCTTTGAGTTCAAGCAGATCATCGGAGAGCTTTCCGAGCAGGGAAAGACCATCTTTATCAGCTCCCATATCCTCAGCGATATCTCGGAGCTCTGTACGGATATCGGCATCATTGACCAGGGACACATCGTCATGTCCGGAAGGCTCAATGAGGTCATGAAGATGGTAACGGAGCAGAATCCCATCGTCATCACCATGGCGGCCAGGATCACGGAGGCCATCCGGCTCCTGAAGGCCCAGCCCCAGGTCAGGTCCCTGTCCATCAGAGGCAACGATATCCGGATCAACTATAACGGAAGTCAGAGGAAGGAAGCAGAGCTTCTGCGGATGCTGGTGGAGGCGGGGCTTCCGGTCCGGAGCTTTTCCAGGGAGAAGGGATCCCTGGAGGCGATCTTCATGCAGCTGACGGGCCATGGAGAGGAACGGACCATCCTGTCCTGGGAGGAGGGAGAAGAAGATGAATATTAACCCGATCCTGAAACGGGAGATCATGGTACAGAGCCGCAGCTTAAGGCTGCCCATGCTGGTGTCCGGCATCAACCTGCTCCTCTTTATGACGGCCCTTCTGGGCATGTTCGGGATCCTGTCCCGGATGCAGCTTCTGGCGGAACGGGAGTACGGCAGCTTCCTGGCGCTTTACGGGACCGTGGTGTTCCTGGCCTTTATCCTGCTGCTTTTCGTGACGCCTTCCCTGACGGCGGGAAGCATCAGCATGGAACGGTCCATGGAGACCCTGGATCTGATGCTCACCACCCAGATGTCCCCCTTAAGGATCATGACGGGAAAGCTCAGCGCTTCCGCCTTTTCCGTGTGCATCCTTCTCTGCTCCTGCATTCCGGTGATGCTTCTGCCCCTGGTTTACGGAGGCATCAGTTTTTCGGATGTGGCGGCTCTGGTCCTGGTCTTTGCCCTGGAGGCCCTGGTGCTCCTTTGCATCGGCCTTTTTGCCAGTTCCCTCAGCCGGAACACGGTGCGGGCAACGGCAGGGGCCTACGGCCTCACCGCAGCCCTCTGTATCGGCTTTCCGGTGCTGGGCCTTCTGCTAAGCCCCTTCTTCCGGACGGGCGGGAACTATTTTGCCTGCCTGCTCCTTCTGAATCCTGCGGCCTGCGTGGGAAGCATGGTGGCGGAACAGACAGGCTACGGGGAGCTTCTGTCGGAGATCTTCCAGCGGATGTCCTTTGTCCCGGGAAATGCCCTGGTGCGCTTCTTCGTACCCGTGAGCCTCCTGTCCCAGCTGGCCCTGGCCTTTATCCTGCTCCTTCTGTCCGTGGTGGACATCACCCCGAAGCGGGGCGGGAACCGGAGAGAAAGAAAATCCTGAAAAGCCCTTGCCAAAACAAATGCGGTATGATATAGTACCATCCGCAGTCAATCAAATAGGAATTCCTTGTTCAGAGTGATGGAGGTACAGAGGACCTGTGAAGTCACGGCAACCCCGCAGCCTGCGGAAGGTGCCCGCCTGAGCGAAGCAGTATGTTTCGAACAACAAGGTTGAAGAGAAAGATTCAACGCCGTGTTCGATGGAACGCGGCGTTTTTTTGGAATTCCGGGCTGGAAACAGCAGTTACAGATGAAAAAGGAGGCTTTATGAACAAAGAGAGACGTTTGTTTACATCCGAGAGCGTAACGGAAGGACATCCCGACAAGATCTGCGACCAGATCTCAGACGCGATCCTGGACGCCCTTCTGGCAGAGGATCCCATGAGCCGGGTGGCCTGCGAGACCGCCTGCACCACGGGACTCGTGCTGGTGATGGGAGAGGTGACCACCCACGCCTATGCGGATATCCAGAAGATCGTAAGGGAGACGGTCCGGGAGATCGGTTATGACAGAGCAAAGTACGGCTTTGACTGTGATACCTGCGGCGTGATCGTCAGTCTGGATGAACAGTCCGGAGACATCGCCATGGGAGTGGATCACTCCCTGGAGGCAAAGGAAAACAAGATGACCGAGGAGGAGATCGACGATATCGGCGCCGGCGACCAGGGCATGATGTTCGGCTATGCCTGCAATGAGACCCCGGAGCTGATGCCCTATCCCATCATGCTGGCCCACAAGCTCACCAGACAGCTGTCCAGGGTCCGGAAGGACGGTACCCTGAAGTACCTGCGTCCTGACGGAAAGTCCCAGGTAACGGTGGAGTACGATGAGAACGACAGGCCCATCCGCCTGGAGGCAGTGGTGCTGTCCACCCAGCATAACCCGGAGATCACCCACGAGCAGATCGAGGAGGACATCCGGAAATATGTATTCGATCCCATTCTGCCGAAGGATATGATCGACGAAAATACGAAGTTCTTTATCAACCCCACAGGCCGCTTCGTCATCGGAGGACCCCAGGGCGATTCCGGACTGACAGGCCGGAAGCTCATCGTGGATACCTACGGCGGATTTGCCCGCCACGGCGGCGGCGCATTCTCCGGAAAGGACCCCACAAAGGTGGACCGTACCGCCTGCTATGCAGCCCGCTACGCGGCAAAGAACATCGTGGCGGCAGGCCTTGCAGACCGCTGTGAGATCCAGCTGAGCTATGCCATCGGCGTAGCCCACCCCACCTCCATCATGGTGGACACCTTCGGTACCGGAAAGGTAAGCGACGCAAAGCTGACCCAGGCCCTGCGGAAGGTATTCGACTTCCGCCCGGCAGGCATGATCCGGATGCTGGACCTCAGAAGGCCCATCTACAAGCAGACGGCGGCCTATGGCCACTTCGGAAGGACGGACATCGACCTCCCCTGGGAGCGCACGGATAAAACAGAGGAACTGAAGAAGGCGGTTGCAGAATCATGAAAAAGATCATACTGACAGGGGGAGGTACGGCAGGGCATGTGACCCCAAACCTGGCCCTTGTACCGAAGCTTCAGGAAGAAGGCTTCGAGATCCTTTACATCGGATCCAAAAAGGGGATCGAAAAGGAGCTTGTGGAAAAGGAGGGGATCCCCTACCGGGGGATCTCCTCAGGAAAGCTCAGAAGATACTTTGACCTGAAAAACTTCACGGATCCCTTCCGGGTCCTGGCAGGCTATTTTCAGGCAAGAAGGATCATTGGAAAGTACCGGCCGGACGTGATATTTTCAAAGGGAGGATTTGTGGCGGTGCCGGTGGTGCTGGCGGCAAGACATAAGCATGTGCCGGTGATCGCCCATGAGTCGGACATGACCCCGGGCCTTGCCAACAGACTATCCATGTCCTCCTGCACGAAGATCTGCTGCAACTTCCCGGAGACCCTCAGATACCTGCCCAAGGAGAAGGCGGTCCTGACAGGCTCCCCCATCCGGGAGGAGATCCTTAAGGGATCAAGGGAGGCGGGCCTTGCTTATGCGGGCTTTGACGGAAAAAAGCCGGTGCTCCTTGTGATCGGCGGCTCCCTGGGCTCCGTAAAGGTGAACCAGGCAGTGCGTTCCGTGCTGCCGAAGCTTCTGGAGCAGTTCGACCTGATCCATATCTGCGGAAAAGGCAACTTGGATGAGAGCCTTTCCGGAAGGGCTGGCTATGTGCAGTATGAGTATGTGAGGGAGCCCCTTAAGGACCTCTTTGCGGCGGCGGACCTCATGATCTCAAGGGCGGGGGCCAACGCCATCTGTGAGCTTCTGGCCCTCAGAAAGCCCAATCTCCTGATCCCCCTGGGATCGGCGGCAAGCCGGGGAGACCAGATCCTGAACGCCAGATCCTTTGAGAAACAGGGCTTTTCCGAAGTGCTTCCCGAGGATGAGCTTGGGGACGAGACTCTCCTTTCCGCAGTGGAAAAGCTCTGGAAGGGACGGGAGGGCTACATTGCAGCCATGGAAAAGAGCACCCAGGCCAACGGCGTGGACCGGATCGTGGCCCTCATCAATGAAGCGACGGATTGAAATTCCGGTGGCATTCTTTCCCATTTCGCGGTAAAATAGGGGAAAAGAAAGCAGGAGGGACGGGTATGGCAGAGAATTATACCATCGTGATACAAAGAGAATTCGGCTCCGACGGGCGGGCCATCGCCCGGAAGGTGGCAGACACCCTGGGCATCCGCTTCTACGACAGGGATATCGTGGAGCAGGTGGCCAAGACCCTGAATCTTCCGGTATCCACCATCAGCGACGAGGAAGAAAAGGCGGAAGGGGGAAAGCTCAACTACCTGATGCATAAATTTCCTCTGGGAACGGATAACAGCTATATGCAGGACATGATCTTTTCCGTTCAGAAGGACATCATCCTGAAGGTGGCGGAGGAGGAGAACTGCATCATCGTGGGACGCTGTGCGGATTACCTTCTGCGGAACCGGAAGAACAACCTGAACATCTATATCTATGCCCCCTATGCCTACCGGCTCAACGTGCTGGTGAACGAGCACGGCATGACCACCGACGAGGCCAAGCACATGATCCTGTCCGTGGATAAGGCAAGGAACAACTACCACAAGAAGTATGCGGGCTACTATGCCAACGACGAGCACTACCAGGATCTGATGATCAATGCCTCCATGCTTCCAAAGGATGATATCGCGGACCTGATCGTCAATGTAGCAAAGCGGAAGTTCGGCATTCAGGAGCACCCCCACATCGTGATCTGACCCGGGATCCGCCGGAAGACTTGACAAAATCATAAAAATAGTTTATAGTATCATGCAATAGCATAAATTTTGGCAATGAGCAACGGAGCTCCCTTCAATGGGGAAGCTCCGTTTTCTGTTAGAAAAATTTTTGAACAGCAGCAAAAAAGAGAGGGATTGCTATGGCAGATATGGTAAAGGTGGAAAATCTCTGTAAGAACTTCGGAGACTTTGAAGCACTGAAGAATATCAACCTGACGGTACGGGAAGGAGAAAAGCTGGTTATCATCGGGCCCTCCGGGTCCGGAAAGTCCACCCTGATCCGCTGTATCAACTATCTGGAGGAGCCCACCAGCGGGAAGATCTTCATCGGAGGCCAGGAGGTGACCCGGAAAAACCACCGGGAGATGGCAAAGAAATACTCCGCCATGGTCTTCCAGCAGTTCAACCTGTATCCCCACCTGACGGTGATGGAGAACCTGACCCTGGCTCCCATGAAGCTTCAGCACGTACCGAAGAAGGAAGCCGAGGAGGAGGCCATGCGGTGCTTAAAGCGGGTAGGCCTGGAGGAAAAGGCAAAGGTGTACCCCAATCAGCTTTCCGGCGGACAGCAGCAGCGGGTAGCCATCGCCAGGGCCCTCTGTACCAAGCAGAAGCTCCTGCTCTTCGACGAGCCCACATCGGCCCTGGACCCGGAGATGGTACAGGAGGTGCTGAATGTTATGGTGGAGCTGGCAAAGGAAAAGATCACCATGATCTGTGTTACCCATGAGATGGGCTTTGCCAGACAGGTGGCGGACAGAGTGATCTTCGTCCACCGGGGGGAGATCATCGAGGAAGGCACACCGGAGCATTTCTTCACCAATCCGGAGCACGAGAGGACAAAGGAATTCTTAAGCAAGATCTTACATTAAATACGGATAAAGCAGAAAACCATCAAACAGGAGGTACTCTTATGAAGACAAGAAACTGGAAGAGATTTTTCGTGGCAGCAGCAGTTACGGCCCTTGCGGCAATGAGCCTCAGTGCCTGCGGCGGAAGCAGCAGCGGCCTTGATGCCATCAAGGAAAGAGGCGTGGTAAAGGTAGGCGTAAAGGCGGACGTGCCCAAGTTCTCCCTGCAGAACACGGCTACGGGAGAGTACGAGGGCTTTGAGGACGATCTGGCCTACGCCATTGCAGGCAAGATCCTGGGGATCTCCGCAGAGGAGGCCAAGGCCCAGAAGAAGGTAGAGTTCCAGGCAGTCAACGCAAAGACCAGAGGACCTCTTGTGGAAAACGGAGAAGTGGACTATGTCATCGCCACCTTCACCATCACCCCGGAGCGGAAGGAGACCTATAATTTCTCCCCGGCCTATTACACGGACGCTGTGGGAATCCTTGTGAACAATGATTCCGGTATCGAGACCATCGAGGACCTGGATGGCAAGATCATCGGCGTGGCCCAGTCCTCCACCTCCAAGCAGGAATTTGAAAACTACAAGGCGGAAAACGGGATCCAGGCAGAGCCCACCTTCCAGGAATTCGCCACCTATCCGGAGCTGGCTCAGGCCCTTGCGGCAAAGCAGATCGACGCCTTCTCCGTTGACAGGGCCATCCTGGAGGGCTACAAGAACGACTCCAACAAGTTCCTGGATGTGAGATACGGCGAGCAGGAATACGGCGTATGCTCCAACAAGGAAAACACGGAGCTTTCCGAGCTGATCAACACCACGGTCCAGGAGATGCTGGATGACGGGTCCATGACGGCTCTGATGGAACAGAACGGGCTTACGGTGGAATAAGAAAAGCCCTGACGGATAGAGAGAGGGAAAAAGGTGTTAAACGGTTTATTAAAGGCAAACAGATGGAATGCGCTGCTTGAGGCGATCCCGGAATACTACATCCCGGGATTCCTCATGACCCTCAGGACAGCGATATGCGGACTCCTGCTGGCACTTCTGCTTGGGATCATTTTCGGTATGCTCTCCACCTCAAGGTCCAGGGTCCTGAAGGCCATATCCAGGGTCTACGTGGAGTTCTTCCAGAACACGCCCCTGGCCCTGCAGGTCGTGTTTTATTATTCCTGCCTGCCCATCCTTCTGGGAGGCACGGGCATGCGTATCCCTAAGTTCGTCCTGGGACTTATGGGCGTGGGGATCTACCACGGAGCCTATATCTCCGAGGTCATCCGTACGGGAATCGAAGCCATCCCTCCGGGACAGAGCGAGGCGGCCAAGAGCCAGGGATTTTCCTACCTTCAGACCATGCGCTATATCATTATGCCCCAGACCATCCGGATCATCATGCCGCCTCTGGCAAACCAGGCCCTGAACCTGGTGAAGAACACCTCGGTCCTGGCTATGGTGGCAGGTATGGATCTGATGTATTTCACGGATTCCTTTGGCTCCAGCACGGGCTATTTTGCCCAGGCATACTTCTGTTCCGCCCTGATGTATTTTATAATCTGTTATCCCCTTGCCAGACTGGCCAGATATCTGGAGATCCGCTCCATGCGTCAGCCGGTGGCCAAGGTCAACATGACTCAGATGATGGAGGATTCGATCAATGTCTAATTTATTCACCCAGATCTTCACGCCCTCCAATCTGACCTTCATGCTGAAGGGCCTTGGAATGACGGTGATGATCTCCATAGGCGCGGTGGTGTGCAGTACCCTCATCGGAAGCATTCTGGCCCTGATCCGGACCTATGCCACCGGAAAAGGAAAGATCTTTGCAAAGATCATTTCCGCCTATACGGAATTTTTCCGGTGTACCCCGAACCTGCTCTGGATCCTCTGGATCTACTTCACGGTCCGGGGCAACAAGATCCTGATCTCGGTCTTTGCCATCACCCTTTTTACTTCGGCAGTCATGTCGGAGATATTCAGAGGCGGCCTCAACTCCATCCCCAAGGGCCAGTTCGAGGCGGCGGAGTCCCAGGGCTTCTCCTTTGTGCAGGCCATCCTGTACATCGTCTGGCCCCAGACCTTCCGGAAGGTCATTCCCGCCCTCCTGTCCCAGATCATTACGGTGATCAAGGACACCTCCTTCCTTCGGATGGTGGATATTCCGGAGTTCATGCGGAACTGCTCGGTGGTCATGGGAAGCATCTACGATGTACGGGGCATGATGCTGCTGTACGCCTTCCAGGCCCTGTGCTACTTTGTGATCTGTTTTACCCTGAGCCTTGTGGTAAGGCATTACCAGAGCAGACAGGGGATCGCCAGAAAATAAAAAAAGACAGCGCACTGATGAAACATCAGCAGCGCTGTTTTTTGATGGAGTAAAGCTCTGGTCCCGGATCAGTGCCCGGGGCTCCCGCTGGTCAGGACATGCCTGCCTCCCGGATCAGGGCCAGGGACAGGGCAATGGAGTTTTCGATGGCCTGGCGCTCAAAGGTGCCGTAGTCCGTGCCGGCGGAATTATCCGCGTTGTCGGAAATAGCCCGTACGATGAGGAAGGGGACCCTGTTAAGCCAGCAGACATGGGCGATGGCGCCCCCCTCCATCTCACAGCAGTCTCCGGAGAAGGTACGGATGAGGAAGTCCTTTTTCTCATGGGAGCTGATGAACTGATCCCCCGTAAGGACCCGGCCCTCATGAAGGCTCACCTGATGGGGCAGGGAAGCGGCGGCGGCCCTGGCCATGCTGCGGAGTGCAGGATCTGCCGGGAAGGAGAAGGTATCCATCCGGGGGATCTGGCCTGCGGGATAATCAAAGCCGGTTGCGTCCATGTCGTGCTCCACTGCATCCGTGGAAAGGACGATATCCCCGATATGGATCCGGGGGTTCAGGCTTCCGGCAATGCCGGTATTTACGACGCCGCTTACCTCATAGTGGTCGATGAGGGCCTGGGCGCAGAGGGCGGCATTTACCTTCCCCACTCCGGCCCGGACGATGACGCAGCGGTTTCCTTCATAGCTACCCTCCGTAAAGGAAAGGCCAGCATATTCTCTGGTAACGGTATCGGAGAGGGCGGAACGGATCCCCGCCACCTCTTCCTCCATGGCACCGATAAAAGCTAACATATACATGCTCCTTTCAGATATGCTCAGATTCAGTCTCAGCCATAGTATAACGGAAAAGGGAAAGTTTTGACAGAAGAAAAAGAATATTTTATGAATATGGTTCCGAGATTGTGAAAAAAGTGTTATACTTGTTCACGGTACAAAAAGCGATTATGTCAAGAATACACTTGGAGGGAAAAGAATGGAAAAAAATGTCTCTTTAGATATTTCAAAGACATGGAAATTCGTGTCGGAGGAGGAGCTTTCAAACCTGAAAAGTACTGCAGAGCTGGCAAAGGAGACCCTGGTAAAGGGTACCGGAGCAGGCAGTGACTTTCTGGGCTGGGTAGATCTTCCGGTGCAGTATGATCAGGACGAGTTCGCCCGCATCAAGAAGGCGGCGGAGAAGATCCGGAACGATTCCGAGGTCCTGGTGGTGGTAGGCATCGGCGGTTCCTATCTGGGAGCCAGGGCAGCCATCGAGTTCCTGACCAACTCCTTCTATAATTTACAGAATAAAAACGAGAGAAAGGCTCCCCAGATCTTCTTTGCTGGCAATTCCATCAGCTCAAAGTATCTGAAGGACCTTCTGGATATCATCGGAGACAGGGATTTCTCCATCAACATCATCTCCAAGTCCGGAACCACCACGGAGCCGGCCATTGCCTTCCGGGTGCTGAAGGAAAAGCTGGAGGCGAAGTACGGAAAGAAAGAGGCGGCAGGCCGGATCTACGCCACCACGGATAAGGCAAAGGGAGCCCTGAAGCAGCTGGCGGACGAGGAAGGCTACGAGGAGTTCGTGGTACCGGATGAGGTAGGCGGACGCTTCTCCGTTCTGACGGCAGTGGGCCTCCTTCCCATTGCGGCAGCAGGACTGGACATCGACGGCCTGATGCAGGGTGCCGCAGACATGCGGAAGCTCTGCCTGGAGACCCCCTATGAGCAGAACGATTCCATGCGCTATGCGGCAGTCCGGAATATCCTCCACAGAAAGGGCAAGACCGTGGAGATCGTGGCCAACTACGAGCCCTCCTGCCATTATGTTTCCGAGTGGTGGAAGCAGCTCTACGGCGAGTCCGAGGGCAAGGACCAGAGAGGTATCTTCCCGGCAGCCGTGGACCTTACCACAGACCTGCACTCCATGGGCCAGTTCATCCAGGACGGCTCCCGGATCATGATGGAGACGGTGCTCAACATCGAGGAGAGCCCGGCGGAGATCCTTCTGAAGGAAGAGAAGGTGGATACCGACGGCATGAACTACCTGAAGGGCAAGACCGTTGACTTTGTCAACAAGTCCGCCATGAACGGCACCCTTCTGGCCCATACCGACGGAAACGTGCCCTGCATGAAGATCGATATCCCGGAGCAGAACGCCTACTACCTGGGACAGCTCTTCTACTTCTTCGAGTTTGCCTGCGGCGTAAGCGGATACATCCTTGGGGTCAACCCCTTCAACCAGCCCGGCGTGGAGAGCTACAAGAAGAACATGTTCGCCCTTCTGGGAAAGCCGGGATATGAGGAACTTTCCAAGGAGCTTCAGAGCCGTCTGTAAAGAAAGAGAAAAAACAGGTCCCAAAGCGGCCTGTTTGTGATATAATTAACGAAATGATGATTCGGAGGTAAAATAAAATGTCAAGATTAGTTCCGGCAACGGAAATGCTGAAAAAGGCCCTGGAGGGCAAATATGCCATCGCTCAGTTCAACATCAACAACCTGGAGTGGACCAAGGCCATCCTGACGGAGTGCCAGGCCCTGAACGCTGCAGTGATCCTGGGCGTATCCGAGGGTGCAGGAAAGTATATGTGCGGCTTCAACACCGTGGCAGCCATGGTGGAAAATATGATGGAGACCCTGAACATCACCGTTCCCGTGGCTCTGCATCTGGACCACGGCAGCTATGAGGGATGCTTAAAGTGCATCGAGGCAGGCTTCTCCTCCATCATGTTCGACGGTTCCCACCTTCCCTTTGAGGAGAACATCGCAAAGACCAGAGAGCTGGTACAGCTGGCTCACGAGAAGGGCATCTCCATCGAGGCTGAGGTAGGCTCCATCGGCGGCGAGGAAGACGGCGTCGTAGGTATGGGAGAGTGTGCAGATCCGGAGGAGTGCAAAAAGATCGCAGACCTTGGAGTTGACTTCCTGGCAGCAGGCATCGGCAACATCCACGGCGTATATCCGGCAAACTGGCCGGGACTTTCCTTTGAGACCCTGGCAAAGGTAAAGGAGAAGATCGGCGATCTGCCCCTGGTACTGCACGGCGGTACCGGCATCCCGGCAGACCAGATCAAGAAGGCCATCTCCCTGGGCGTTTCCAAGATCAACGTCAACACCGAGTGCCAGCTTGCCTTCGCAAAGGCTACCAGAGAGTACATCGAGGCAGGCAAGGACAGAGAGGGCAAGGGCTTTGATCCCCGTAAGCTTCTGAAGCCCGGTACCGACGCTATCATGGAGACCGTTAAGGAGAAGGCTGAGATCTTCGGCTTCGAGGGCTCCGCTGCAAAATAAGGTCTCTACAGACCCCGTCATTTCAGAAAGAAAAAGGCATGCAGACATGGAAACATGAATGCATGCTTTTCTTTTGTTCAAAAACGTGGTATAGTATAGCGAAAATGAACAAAAGAGCCGCGAGGAAAGGACAGAGGAGGCAGGAAGGATAGAATGAACAGACAGGTATTGATATGCAGAAGCTTTCTGGAGGACCCGAAGATCACCCAGCGGGAGCTCTCGGAGCTCCTGAAGACCTCCCTGGGCACCACCAATGCCCTGATCCGGGAGTGTACGGAGGCAGGGTATCTGGCGGAAAAGCAGGTGACGGAAAAGGGAATGGAGTTCCTGGCCCCCTATAAGGTGGACCGGGCCCTGATCTTTGCAGCAGGCTTTGGCTCCCGCTTCGTGCCCATCACCTATGAGACTCCAAAGGGCCTGGTGGAGGTATACGGGGAGCCCATGGTGGAGCGGCAGATCCGTCAGCTCCATGAGGCGGGGATCCGGGACATCACCATCATGGTGGGCTACATGAAGGAAAAGTTCGAGTACCTGACGGACAAGTACGGGGTGAAGCTCCTTTACAACCCGGAATATGCCACGAAGAACACCCTGTCCACCATGTACCATGCCATTCCTGTGCTTGCCGGGAAGAACTGCTACATCCTGAATTCCGACAACTGGCTTCGGGAGAACCTGTATCACGGCTACGAGGGGGACGCCTGGTATGCTGCGGCCTATTCGGAGGGGGATACGGCGGAGTGGCAGTTCCAGTTTGACAAGAAGAGCCGCCGGATCACCGAGACCTTCCCCGGGGGCCGGGACTGCTGGTATATGTACGGCCCCGCCTATTTTTCCAGGGAGTTTTCAGAGCAGTTCCTGCCGGTGCTGAAGCTTTACTATGAGATGCCCGGTACGGAACAGTACTACTGGGAGCATGTGCTGATGGAGATGCTGAACGGCCAGGCAAAGCGCCGCTGCACCGCCTATTTCGGCAGAATCAGGGGGATGGAGGAGTGGAAGCATATCAATATGTGCGTCAACTGCCAGGAGAAGGACGTGATCTACGAGTTTGAGAACGTGGAGGCCCTCCGGCAGTTCGACGACCGCTATAACCACCACTCCGGCTCAGAGGCCATGGAGCTTGTAAGCAGGGTGTTCTCCGTACCGGAATCCGAGATCCGGGAGATCCGCTGCCTGAAGGCGGGCATGACCAACAACTCCTGGCTCTTTTCCGTGAAGGGAAAGCACTATATCTGCCGGATCCCCGGAGAGGGAACGGAAAAGCTCATCAACCGGCGGGAGGAAAAGGAGGCCTACGAGGCGGTAAGGCCCCTGGATATCACCGACGAGCTGGTGTACTTCGACGCAGACAGCGGCTATAAGATATCCGCCTTCTATGAGGACTCCCGGAATGCGGACGCCAGAGATCAGGCCGATATGGAGGCCTGCATGGGGAAGCTCCGGAAGCTCCACGGCTCCGGCATCCGGGTAGGCCATGACTTTGATATCTGGGAGCGGATCAACTATTATGAGGGACTTTGCGGAGGGGAGATCCCCTTTGCGGACTATGCTGAGGTAAAGGCCGGGGCAGAGGAGCTCTGGAGACGGCTTTCGGCCCTGGACCGGCCAAAGACCATCGCACACATCGATTCCGTACCGGATAACTTCATCCTCCTTCCGGGAGCGGAGATCTCAGAGACAGAGCGGGACCCGGAGAAGATCCGCCTCATCGACTGGGAATACTGCGGCATGTGCGATCCCCTCATCGACGTATCCATGTGTGCCATCTATTCCTTCATGAACGAGGAGCAGGCAGACGGACTCCTCCGGATGTATCTGGAAGGAGAACCGAAGGCGGAGGAACGGGAGGTGTTCTACGCCTATATGGCCCTTGGAGGCCTGCTCTGGTCCCTGTGGGGCGTTTACAAGGAAAAGCTGGGTGTGCAGTTTTCGGACTATACCATCAAGATGTACCGGTATTGTAAGGATTACTGCAGGAAAATTGAGAAATTATACAGAATGTAGCCGAAATCGTAAGGAAAAATATATACATTTCCTAAAAGAGTATGCTATACTCTGATTTAGTAAGCATTTGACAAGCCCTGCTCCGGAGGACGGAGCGAAAACGGCAGGGAGGCGTAACAATGAGAGGAAAAGCCCGGATACTCGGCATGTGTCTGGGACTCGGGATCGCTGCATGCGCGGCGACTACGGTCCAGGCAGAGTGGATGCAGAACGCAAACGGCTATTATTATGTAAACAATGGCCAGGTGGTATACAACAACTGGCTCCGGATGACCAATACGGACGGAAGCTATGTCTACTACTATATCGGCCAGGACGGATATATGGAGACCGGCTGGGTCAAGATCAACAATGTCTGGTACTATTTTAATGAGAACGGTACCATGGCCACGGGCTGGAAGCAGGTAAACGGAGAGTGGTACTACCTGCAGTCCAACGGACAGATGGCAACCGGCTGGCTCAACGTCAATGAGAACGGCACCACAAAGTACTACTATCTGAAGGAAAGCGGCGCCATGGTAAAGGGCTGGCGCCAGATCGGCGGAGCCTGGTACTATTTCCTGGATGACGGTACGGCGGTGATCAACCAGTGGGCCAGAGTCAATAACCTCTGGTACTGCTTCGGCACCGACGGAAAGATGATAACGGGCTGGCATCAGCAGAACGGCGTTTACTACTACCTGGATACCACCAACGGAAACATGCTCACGGGCTGGCTTTCCGATAACACCAACAACGTGAAGTACTACTGCGATCCCTCCACAGGCATCATGGCTACGGGATGGAAGCAGATCGACGGACAGTGGTATTACTTCTCCACCAACGGACAGATGATCGCCAACAACTGGATCCAGATCAACGGCGTTTACTATTATCTCCAGTCCAACGGTGTGATGGCAGCCAATACCACCCTGAATATCGGCGGCATCAACTACAGCTTCAATTCAAGCGGCGCCTACACCGGAACCTCAGGAAGCGGCACTACCAGCAATGCGCCGGGAAGCAGCACCAGCGGTAACGTCATTACCCCTGGCGGAAGCACCAGCGGTACCACCAGCGGAGGCCCCGGCAGCAGCTCCGGCACCACCAACGTGGGACCCGGCGGCAGCAGCGGAACTTCCACCTCCGGCCCGGGAGGCAGCAGTAACATCGTCATCGGAAGCGGCGGAAGCACCGGCGGCACCACCACAGGGGCAGGCCCGGGAAGCAGCACCAGCGGCAATGTGATCACCCCTGGCGGAAGCACTTCCACCTCCGGCGGCAGCGCCTATGATCAGTACGGAAACCTTCGTCCGGGACTGACCAGCGGACCGCCGATGTAAAAACAGAAAATAGTGGTTTCATACAAAATCCCCGGAGATCTCTTCGGGGATTTTTCCATGGGGAAGGGAAAAACCCCCTTTTCAATTAGAAGAAATGTCATTATAATAGGCTCATTCAAAGTGTGAACTGCGGATCTAGGAGAGGAGAGAGTCATGGAAAATCTGAAAAGCAACAGCATCAGTGAGAATTTCGGAAAAAATCTGTTTTCCGATGAAGTGATGAAGGAACGGCTGCCGAAGGATGTTTACCGGAAGCTGAAGAAAACCATCGAGGACGGTACCGAGCTGGACCGGAGCATTGCAGACGTGGTGGCAAATGCCATGAAGAACTGGGCACTTGAGCATGGAGCTACCCACTTTACCCACTGGTTCCAGCCCCTTACGGGCATTACCGCCGAGAAGCATGACTCCTTCATATCCGGCGTGGAATCAGACGGACATGCCATCCTGCATTTCTCAGGAAAAGAGCTGATCAAGGGCGAGGCGGACGCCTCCTCCTTCCCCTCAGGCGGACTGAGGGCCACCTTCGAGGCCAGAGGCTACACCACCTGGGACTGCACCTCTCCGGCCTTCCTGCGGGAGGACGCCATCGGCGTGACCCTCTGCATCCCCACGGCCTTCTGCTCCTACACGGGAGAGGCCCTGGACAAGAAGACCCCCCTGCTTCGCTCCATGGAGGCAATCAATGAGCAGGGACTCCGTTTCCTGAGGCTCTTCGGAAACACCACCTCCAAGCGGGTGATCCCTCAGGTGGGACCGGAGCAGGAATATTTCCTGGTGGACAAGGCCAAATATCTGAAGAGAAAGGACCTGATCTACACGGGACGGACCCTCTTCGGGGCCATGCCCCCCAAGGGCCAGGAGATGGACGACCATTACTACGGCTCCATCCTGGAGCGGATCGGTTCCTTTATGAATGAGGTGAACATTGAGCTGTGGAAGCTGGGAGTTACAGCCACCACTCAGCACAACGAGGCAGCTCCGGCACAGCACGAGCTGGCTCCCATCTATACCCAGGTAAACCTGGCGGTGGATCAGAACCAGATCGTCATGGACACCTTAAAGAAGGTGGCAAACCGCCACAACATGAAGTGCCTGCTCCATGAGAAGCCCTTCAAGGGGGTCAACGGATCAGGAAAGCATGTAAACTGGTCCCTGTCAACGGATGACGGCATCAACCTCATGAGCCAGGGAGACAGCCCGGAGGAGAACATCCGTTTCCTGCTGGTGCTGGCCTGCATGCTCAGCGCCGTGGACAAGCACGCGGACCTGCTGCGGTACTCTGCTGCAGACGTGGGCAACGATCAGCGTCTGGGAGGCTACGAGGCACCGCCGGCCATCATCTCCGTTTACATCGGCCAGCAGCTGGAGGATGTGCTGGAGCACCTGACGGAGACGGGAAATGCAGGCACCCTGGCAAACAAGGGAGAGCGGCTCCACACCAGCGTAAAGACCCTGCCGGACTTCGAGATGGACACAGCAGACAGAAACAGGACCTCACCCTTCGCATTTACCGGAAACAAGTTCGAGTTCCGTATGGTGGGCTCCTCCGATTCCACCTCTTCACCCAATGTGATCCTGAACACCATCATGGCAGAGGCTCTGGCAGATGCCTGCGACCGTCTGGAGCAGGCAAAGAACAAGGAAGAGTTCGACCTTATGGTTCATGACCTGATCAAGGAGCTGCTGCAGAAGCATAAGCGCATCGTGTTCAACGGAAACGGCTATTCCCCGGAGTGGGTGGAGGAAGCGGCACGCCGCGGCCTGCCCAACATCAGCTGCATGGTGGATGCAGTACCGGCCCTCACCTCCGACAAGGCAGTGGAGCTCTTCGGACGCTTCAATGTTCTTACGAAGAAGGAGCTGGAGTCCCGGGCTGAGGTTGAGTACGAGACCTACGCCAAGGCGGTGAACATCGAGGCCAAGGCCATGCTGGACATCGCAGGAAAGGATCTGATCCCTGCAGTGATGAAATACATCGGAGACCTGTCAGCCACCGTGGAGCATATGCACGGCGTCATGAAGCTCCTGGGAGAGCCGGAGGACTTCTCCGATAAGGCAGAGGTAAAGCGTCTTAGGGACTGCGTATCCCTGCTGAACGAGATGCAGGACGCCCTGGAGAAGCTGGAGATCATCCGGGCGGAGGTAAGGAGCATCGAGGACCTGCGGGAGCGGGCTGTGCAGATGCATGCCAAGGTAGTTCCTGCCATGGACGCCCTCAGGGCCCCGGCAGACAAGCTGGAAATGATCGTGGACCGCAGCTATTGGCCCATGCCCAGCTACGGTGACCTGATGTTTGAGGTATAATGAGGCAATCTTTCGCATTTTCATATTCCTTTTGTAAGAAAAACGTAAGAAATCGGGAAGATAAAAGTAACACATTCCCACATAAAGAGGTATATAATGCGGATTGTAGGTGAGGCAAAGTAGCTTCCAGGGTAATTTCTCCTACATTTCTGAGAAAAAACTACTTTTTTCTCAGAAAAGTGTTGATAAAATTACTTATCGGTAGTAAACTAAGCCTCGTAAAAACAAGAAAAGTCTCTAAAAATGGAGACAAAAATTTAAAGGAGAGTGCATTTATTATGAGAAAGCAGACAAAATTAGTTGCAGTTCTTTCTGCAGCAGCTTTACTCGCCATCGGTGCATCCATGACCTCCTTCGCAGCAAGAGGCTGGCAGGAAGAGAACGGATCCTGGTACTACTACAGCAATGATGACGATTATGTAACCAATGAGTGGAAGAAGTCCGGAAACAACTGGTTCTACCTTGGTGATGACGGTGCTATGCTTACCGACACCCTGGTAGAGGACGGCAACTATATGTACTATGTAAACGCAAACGGCGCAATGGTTACCAATTCATGGGTAGCTGTAGAGCCGGGCGATGATGACTACGAGGACAACGCTCCGGATCACTACTGGTACTACTTCGGTTCCAATGGTAAGGCATACAAGGCTGGTGACAGCGGACTTTCCATCAAGACCATCAATGGTAAGAAGTATGGTTTCGATAGCGATTCCAAGATGGTATACGGCTTCGTAACCGAGGATGGACAGAAGAACCAGGACGAGAACCCGTTCGTAGACGCAATGTACTACTTCGGAGATTCCGATGACGGTGCTATGCACACTGACTGGCTTCAGTACATGGACGGTTCTGACCTCAGCTCTACTGTTGTAGACAAGGACTACGCAGACATGGACGAGATGTGGTTCTACTTCAAGCCTTCAAACGGCAAGATGGTTAAGACCGAGGCTGGTGCTAACCTGAAGACCCAGACCGTTCGCGGCAACAAGTACGGCTTTGATGAGAACGGTGTAATGGTATACGAGTGGAACGAGACTTCAACTGAGTCTTCCGCTACCAAGTCAGGCATCAAGTACTTCTCTGATCAGACCGATGGTCATCTGAAGAAGAACTCATGGATCTATGCAGTTCCGACTCAGGAGATGGATGATGCTACCGGCAACACTGATTACGAGGATGATACCTCCAGATGGTTCTACAGCAACGCACAGGGTGAGACCTACAAGAACGTAATCAAGAAGATCAACGGTAAGAAGTATCTCTTCAACGAAGTTGGTGAGATGGAGTCCGGACTTCAGTGGGTAACTCTTGCTGATGCAAAGACCAGCACCGATGTTGCTAATATCACAGATGATGATACTGATGAGTCCACTCAGATCATTGAGCATGAGAATGATGCTAATGAGGCTCTTTACTACTTCTCTGACAATGGAGATACCGACGGCTCCATGAAGACCGGTAAGAACATCAAGATCGAGCTGGATGACGATACCTTCACCTTCGGCTTCAAGACCAATGGTAAGGCATACGACTACAGAAATGACGGCCTTGAGGATAAGAAGATCTACATCAACGGTATCCTTCAGAAGGCTGGAATCGACGAGAAGTATAAGCTCGTTGAGACTCCGAACGTAGAAGGCATGAAGGCTCAGTACCTTGTAGGTACTTCCGGAACCATCGTTGGCACCAAGAAGTATGTGAAGGATGCAGACGACAACTGGTGGTCTGTTGATACTGAAGGTGTTGTAGAGAACCACGGTTCTGACGACTACGCTAAGGACCTCGCTCGTTGCGCATCTCAGAATAAGACTGCTGTTGAGAAGACCAACAACGACGGCGAAGTAACTGGTTATACCTGCAAGTAATCGCTTATAACACGTAAAAAACGGATGGGTTTTATCCCATCCGTTTTTTTGCTATTTAATCCATTAAGATTAGTCGCAGGTCCAGCCAGTCGGATCGCCGTCGTCGTTGGTCTTGAAGTTACCGGTTACGCCATCCTTTGACCAGCAAGAAGCGATCTTGGAAGCATACTCGTTATCGGAGCTTACAAACATTACTTCGCCGTCAGCATTTACAGCATAGTAGTTGCCATCAGCATCCTTAACGTACTTCTTATCCTTTACAATAGTACCACTGTTGGATACAACACGATGAGTAGATCCAAGTGCTTTAACTTCGATCGTTCCACCGGTTACAGTCATGTTAGTGGTTTCGATATCAGCAGGATCAATCAGACCGCCATTTGCATCCTTTGCCTTTTCAACCTCGAATGCCTGATAACGGTAGTCATCAGATGCCTCGAACAGAAGACCATTTGCATAGAACTTAGTGTTCTTGTCCTCGAAGCCGTCCATAGCCTTACCGGACTTCTCGAAACCAAAGGTGTAGGTCTCGCCGTCATCCAGCTCGATCTTGATGTTCTTACCGGTCTTCATGGATCCATCTGTCTCCTCGTCACCGAAGTAGTAGAGGTAAGTTCCATCGCCAAGGTCAGCGGTACGGATCTCTTCACCTGTAACATCACCGTTGCCATCCTTAATGTCAGCATTACCTACTGCCTTACCGTCAGATACTACCTGAAGACCAGCCTTCATTACACCATCCTCATCGAAGAGGTACTTCTTACCATTTACAGTTCTCAGGTTCTGGTATACCTTACCGTTGCTGCCTACATAGAACCATCTGCTGGTATCATCATTGTAGTCAGATCCATCGCCCATATCCTCGTCCGGAACAGCCCAGATCCAGGTCTTCTTGCGAAGGTGTCCATCGTACTGATCAGAGAAGTACTTGTTCGGGGTAGAAGTAGAGGACTCAGTGTTCTGCCAGTCATACATCATAACGCCCTTATCATCGAAGAGGTACTTATTGCCTCTGATAGTGGTCTCATCATCAGAAACCTTCTTACCGGTTGACGGCTTGAAGTAGAACCACATCTCATCGTAGTCATCGTATGCTTCATCAGAAGATCCATCGGTGTAGAGGAGCCAGTCAGTGTGCATAGCACCGTCGTCCTCGGTTCCGAAGTAGTACAGAGCATTCTCGTACGGATCATCATCGCTGTTAAGACGCTCGCCATCCTCATCTACGAAGCCATAGAGCATCTTGCCGTCAGAATCGAATGCATAGGTCTTACCATTCAGGGTTTTCTTCTTGATGGTGGAACCGGTCTGCTTTACAGCCTGGCCGTTAGCACCGAAATAGTACCAGTAGTGAGCAGGAGCATCAGCGTCTGCATCCTCGCCCGGCTCTACAGCTACCCAAGAGTTGGTAACCATTGCACCGTTAGCGTTTACGTAGTAAGTCTTGGAACCATCCTCGATAAGACTGTCGGTCATCATAGCGCCGTCATCGCCAAGGTAGAACCAGTTATTTCCGGACTTCTTCCACTCGCCATATACATAGTCGCCATTATTATCGTAGTAGTACCACTGACCGTTCTCTTCCTGCCAGCCCTGAGCTGCGAAGGAGGTCATGGATGCACCGATGGCGAGTAAAGCTGCTGCAGAAAGAACTGCAACTAATTTTGTCTGCTTTCTCATAATAAATGCACTCTCCTTTAAATTTTTCGTCCCTGTTTTTAGAGACTTTTCTTGTTTTTACGAGGCTTAGTTTACTACCGATAAGTAATTGAATATTCCGCTGCGCCGGAGGCGCGAGTCCGGTAAAGCGGACAGCGCTAGTCCGGCAAAAACAGCAGCACTCAGATCATTGAGCCTCCCTAGGATCCAGTCCGTAGACCTCTCTCATGGAGATAT
>CALWES010000006.1 GCA_944377405.1 uncultured Lachnospiraceae bacterium
ATCCGAGAACTTTTTAACCACGCTGTAAAGGCGGTTGCTCTTATCCATTTTGTCGATCTGGGTGCTGAATTTCAGCAGCTTTTCCAGAATCAGCTGGATGTTGGCGGAAAAGCCTTCAATGTAAGACTTGAGATTGGACGCAATGCTGTCGCTGTCATCCAGAAGGCGTTTAAGAGTAAACTCGCTGGTGTTGTAAAATGGGTACTTGGAAATCTGGCAAAGGAGCGCAGCCGGGAGGTTAGGGTTCTGCTTGTGCTTTGCCACAACTGCATCTTTGGTAGCCTCCAAGGCGCACTCAAATCGGCGGATGACGACCATGGGGATAATAACGTCCTTATATTTATCCGAGGTATAAGCACCACGGAGAGAGTTGGCAATGGACCAGACCAACCCGACTTCCTTGCTTACGTCAATGGACGTATCATCAAACATAACTTCGTAAAAATACTTATCTTTCATTTCAGGGTTTCTCCTACTCTATTCTCTTGGAAAGACGCAAACAGGTCGGTAACAATTTTTATCTGATCGGAGGTCAGATTACAGCCTTCCAGCTTTCGCATTGCATCGACTAAATCCTTATTTTGTGTGATAGTTCGGCAAATATCCGGTGGAGGCACTTTCCGAATTGCCATATACAGGTGATCCATTCGCCGGCGCGTCTGTAAATCCGGCTTTAGTTCCTTAATCAGCTTGTCATAGACCTCCGCTGTTGGAGCGTTAACACCGTCTTCTATGTATTTCATGTTGGAACGAGGCAGACCGACCCTTTTAGCTAATTGAGATTGACTAAGCGTTCCACGGCGATCACGAATCAATAAGCCAAGTTCGGCAATCATCCTTTTGGTTCGTTGATCTATAGCCACCTTGTTTGGCAATTCGTCACCTCCTTTTGTTTGTTCTATGTTATATAACATAGAACATTATGACATAAAATTATTTACAACGCAAGAGCCTTATATAAGCAAGAGAGCATCATTTTCGCTTACGATTTCATGCTGTATTTTTCTGGATTAGCATTTCAAAGCACTCCCTCGAAAAGAAAATGGGGGACGGATATCTTTGAGACAAAACCCCACCCACAAGCCGCTTCCGCAGCCCATGGGTGGGGTCATTCATTCTACATATCTTCCTATCTATATTTTCCAGATATAAGGCTCTCCCCTTACATCATCCCCTCCCGGATCACACCGTGGTCCCGCAGCAGCTTCTCCACTACGGTTCCCTTGATGGCCCGAAGGGCAGGCTTCTTCAGCAGGTTCAGGGGGCCCGGAAGCTCCATCTCCAGGGGAGACTTGCCGTCCATGAGGCGGACGGTGCTCTCCAGCAGGTCCCGGATGTCATAGACGCTGCCCCAGACCTCCGGCACGCCCCGGTCTACTCCCAACAGACCGTAGACTGCCTCCATGGCAGTGCGGACGGAATACTCCGTGGTGAAGATGGTGTCTCTGGGAGTCTCGGCGAACTGACCCAGGAAGGCGAAGTTCACGCAGCCGTCGGGGATCACGTCCGGCCGATCCCCCTTTCTTCTGGGCATGAAGAAGGCTGTGATGTAGGGCAGCATGGTGGGTACGCAGACGGCGCTGTGCTCCGCATATTCCGGGATCAGCTCCACCGGCACGCCGATGTGGTACAGCCACTCCTCGGTGATTTCCTTTCCCGTGCAGTCCCGCATGGGCTTCTTCACATAGTCTCCCGGCACGTCGGTAAAGAGTCCGTATACCCAGATGCAGACCTTCTCCGGGTCCTGCTCCTTGAACTGCCCCTGACGGTTGATGGTCCAGCTCATGAGCCATTTGGAGTCCCTGCAGCTTACGATACCGCCGGTGACCACGCCGCCGCTTCTGGGATCCCGCTTGCAGATGTTGGTGATGTAGGGCAGGATCTTATCATCCAGGGTGGTGATGGTGGCGGACTCCCAGTTGGTCTTCTGGACGTCGGAGCAGAATTTTTCCGGATGACCGAAGGAGGGATCCTGCTTTGCGATGTTCTTCCAGAGGTTCCAGCAGCCGCTGGTGCGGACCTCCGCATCTCCGTTGGGGGCATGGTTCTGATCCCCGTAGATGGTCCCCTCCGTGCAGCTTCCGTTGGTCACGAATACCAGGTCGTTTTCCGTAAGGAGGATGCCGCTCTCCACTCCATTGGTCTTGCACTCGATGGCGGTGGCGGTCTTCTTGCCCTCCTTGATCTCAAAGAGCACGTTGGTGACCTCCGTGTTGTAGCGGAAGTCCACCCCGGCCTCCTCCAGGTATTTCATCATGGGAAGGATCAGGGATTCATACTGGTTGTAGCGGGTGAATTTCAAGGCGCTGAAGTCCGGAAGTCCCGCAATATGATGGATGAAGCGCTGGAAATAGAGCTTCATCTCCAGGGCGCTGTGCCAGTTCTCAAAGGCGAACATGGTGCGCCAGTAGAGCCAGAAGTTGGAGTTGAACACCTCCTCATCGAAGACATCCTCAATGGTCTTGTCATAGAGATCCTCGTCCCGGGTCATGAAGAGCTTCATGATCTCCATGCAGCCCTTCTGGCTAAGGCCGAATTTGCCGTCGGTGTGGGCGTCCTTGCCCCGTTTCTCCGTGGCCCTGCAGAGGGAGTAGTTGGGGTCGTGCTTATTGAGCCAGTAAAATTCATCCAGCACGGAAGCTCCCGGCTTCTCCAGGGAGGGGATGCTGCGGAAGAGGTCCCAGAGGCATTCGAAATGGTTCTCCATCTCCCGGCCGCCCCGCATGATATAGCCCCGGTTGGGATCGTTGATGCCGTCGCAGGCGCCTCCTGCAATGTCCATGGCCTCCAGGATGTGGATGTGGGAACCGGTCATCTGTCCGTCCCTTACCAGGAAGCAGGCTGCCGCCAGAGAGGCAAGGCCGCTGCCCACGATGTAGGCGTTCTTCTTCTCCACGCCCTCCGGCTTCTCCGGCCGGGCAAAGGCCTCGTAGTTTCCGTTACTGTAGTAGATTCCCTTGCTGTTCTTTTCGTGCATGCCACGCTCCGTATTCCGGTAGTCCTTAAGCTCTGCTGCCCGCAGGGTCTCCTCCTGCTTTTTTGTGTCCGCGGCCTTCTTTGCCAGAAGGGCCGCTGCCCCTGCTCCTGCCAGTCCCGCTGCCGCTGTTCCGAATTTTCTCAGATTTCTTCCCATATCTGTACCGCCTTTCTGATGGTCAATGGTTTTTCTGTTCTCTGGTCTTATCCTACTTCTTTCCGGGACTGTTTTCCATTTACAAAAAGGAGCGGATGATAAGTTTTTTATCATCCACTCCACATTGTAAAGTTTTATTTTTTTGCCGCTGCCCTTTCCTGGAAATTCCGCAGGGCGTTTCCCACATTTCCCTGCATCAGGGTGGCGATCTTCTCCACCAGGTCCTGGCAGTCCTCCTTCATGCCCGCTCCGATCCAGTCCAGCATGATCCCTACGAAGCTGTATTTGTAAAAATCCGCGATGAAGGCCTTATCCTCCTCGGAAACGGTAAGTCCCTTGGCCTGCTCCTCCACCACATCCCGGATCAGCCGATAGGTGAGCCGGTACAGGTACCGCTCCATCCGCTCCCGGTTCAGGCTCCGGTAGGCATTCAGGATAAAGGGCTTGTTCTCCAGCACCGCCTCAAAGATCTGGAGGATTCCCTCCTGCCAGGTGTCATAGGTCTTCTTCCCGGACAGGGCCCTGGCCGCATCCGCCAGGCAGGCCCACTCCACCAGGTCGTAGATATCCTTGAAATGATAATAAAATGCCATGCGGCTGATGCCGCAGTCCGTTGTGATGTCCTGAATGGTGATCTTGTCCAGGGGCTTTTTCAGCATAACTTTCTTCAGGGAGGCCTCCAGGGCTTCCTTGGTTTTATTGGGCATGGGTCCTCCTTCGGATCTACTGATCCACTCGCTGCAATGCCACGCAGCACTCTATACTATCGGTCCAGGGGAACATGTCCACAGGCTGGATCTGCCTTACGCCATAGCCCTTTCTGGTGAGGAACTGAAGGTCCCTGGCCTGGGTCTCCGGATTGCAGGAGATGTAGACCACCCGCTCCGGCTGAAGCTTTACCAGGGAGGACAGGAACTTCTCGTCGCTGCCCGCCCGGGGCGGATCCATGAATACCACGTCCGCATGCTCTCCCGCTGCCGCCATCTCTTCCATGAATTCTCCTGCATCCCCCTGATGGAAACGGACGTTTTTGATCTGATTTTCCTTTGCATTCAGAATGGCGTCCCGCACCGCCTCCCGGTTCAGCTCGATGCCGGTAACGGTCCCTGCAGACTCCGATGCCGCAATGCCGATGGTGCCAATGCCGCAGTAGGCGTCGATGACTGTTTCCTTTCCGCTGAGCTCCGCAAAGCGGATAGCTGTACGGTAGAGGCGCTCCGTCTGCACCGGATTTACCTGGTAAAAGGAGTTGGGGGAGATCCGGAATCGCTTCCCGCAGAGGGTATCCTTGATGAAGCCCGGCCCGTAAAGGGTGATGTTCCGCTCTCCCAGCACCATGCTGGTACGCTTGTCATTGACATTGAGAACGATGGTGGTGATCTCCGGATGTTCCTTCCGAAGGGCCTTTACGAAGTTATTTTTAGAGGGGAAAATGGGGGATACTGCCACCAGCACCACCATGATCTCCCCGGAGTGAAAGCCCCTCCGCACCAGCACATGGCGCAGAAGGCCGTAGTCGGAGTCCTCGTCGTAGGTCTTGATCTTGAAGGACTTCAGCATGTCCCGGATGGTATGGATGATGGCCTGGCTCTTTTTGTCCTCGATCTGGCACTCCTCCACCGGCACGATGCGGTGGGTGTTGGCCTCGTAGATGCCGGAGATCACATTTCCCTTCCGGTCCCTGCCCAGGATCGCGTGGACTTTGTTTCTATAGTAATAGGGGTATTCCATGCCAATGATGGGGCTGATCTTCCCATACTTGGAAAGAAGCTTTCCCACCTGCTTTTCCTTCTGCTTCAGCTGCTCCTCATAGGGGATGCCCTGATAACGGCAGCCGCCGCATTTTTTTGCTGTTTTACAGGTTTCCAATGGTTCCATCTTCTTGTCCTCGTCTTTCCTCTTAAGCCCGGATGGCCCAACGCATCTTGGTGGACCGGGCTCTACTGTTCCGGACGCATTCCTCTGCGGAGGGCCGTATCACGTCCTCTGCGATCTCGCTGTAGATCCCTTCCCGGTGGAAGGCCTTGAAGGACTTCTTCACCAGCCGGTCCTCCCCGGAGTGGAAGGTCAGGATCGCCACCCGTCCTCCGGGCTTTAAGCATTCCGGAAGCTTGTCCAGGAAGGCATAGAGGGATTCAAATTCATGGTTCACGTCGATCCGCAGGGCCTGGAAGGTCCGCTGGCAGGATTTTTTCACCGCTTCCTTCTGCTCTGCCTCCGGCAGGAAGCTGAGGGCTTCCTCAACGGCGGCCTTCAGCTGGAAGGTGGTCTCTATGGGTTCCTTCTTTTTCCGCTTCCGGAGAATGGTTTTTGCGATCTTCTCCGCATAGGGCTCGTCTGCATTTTCCTCCAGCATGCCCCAGAGCTCGTCCAGGCCGATGGTCCGAAGGCGCTCCGCGGCACTGATGCCCTGGTAGGGGTTCATCCGCAGGTCCAGAGGGCCGTCCGCCTTAAAGGTAAAGCCCCGCTCCGGGTTATCGATCTGCATGGAGGAGACCCCCAGGTCCGCCAGAACGAAGTCAAATTTGCCTGCCTCCGCCGCCACCTGGTCGATCTCCGAATAGTTCTGCAGGCGGACCGTCAGGATCTCCGGCCCGAAGCCTGCTTCCTGAAGCCTTGCCCAGGTCTTCTCCGACTCGATGGGGTCAATGTCCAGGGCGTAGAGATGCCCCTGGCCCTGGAGGCACTTTAACATCTCCCGGCTATGGCCGCCATAGCCCAGGGTCGCGTCCAGGCCCACCTGTCCCGGTTTGATCTGCAGGAAATCCAGGATCTCCTTTACGCAGATGGAGATGTGCATGCCTGCCGGAGTGCCGCCCTTTTCAATGACATGGGCCACCGTGTCGGCGTATTTTTCCGGTTGCAGCTCCTTGTATTTTTCACTGTATTTCTTCGGATAAGCGCCGGAGTAACGTACCCTGCGCTTATGCTGTTTTTCTTCCATCTCTATACCTCCCACTGGAAGCGTTTCATGTCCACGCAGCCATTTTCCCGGAACTCTACTCCCTCCTGCTCCAGGAGGAAGCGCTGCTCCCGCCAGCCCGGGGCGGTCCGTCCCCCGTGGTTCACCACCCGATAGCAAGGGTAGTCCCCGTAGAACTGGGCCCTGCTCAGGACCCGGCCCACCAGCCGGGCGTTCCGGTCCCTGCCGATGAGGGCTGCGATCTGGCCGTAGGTGGCCACCCGGCCCTCCGGGATCTCACTGACAGCGGACAGGATCTGGTAGATGAGGGATTCATTCAGAGTCTTTTGCATGGGGTGCCTCGTAGTCTTCTCCGGTCGATCCGGAGGTTGTTTGTACATTATAGCACATTGCATGGGGGATGTCAGTTTACTTATACGGGCAGATCTGTGCGTGGAGTACCTATTGCCCCTCTCAATGCCTCTTCCACCCGACTTTCCTCGTTGCTGCCGTCGGTTCGAAGTCGTAAAAGCGGGATCTCATACTTTTCAAATATTGCATTTTTCTTCTGATCTCTCTCGACCTGCTTCCCACTTGTATGGAACATCGTGCCATCTACTTCTATTGCTAAAAGCGGAGATTTGTCCATTCTTCGGAACAGAAGGAAGTCCACGTGAGTCAACGGATTCTTCGCATAATATTCCTCTTCCGGACTCAAAGATGTGTAATCCTTTAATATATTTCTTAGCTCCACATGAACGGCGCAATCCACAAAGGAAAATTCCTCTTTACCAAGGACTTCTTCAATTACGGCATAAAGCAAGTTTTCAGAATCATAATCCGAAACTTTTTTGTGTTTCTGCAAGAATTCCATCCGTTCTCTTGCATATTCTTTATAAAGCAGATCAAAAACTGAATATACTTTACTTTCTAGTACCTCGCAGTTGTTATATTCAATATATCTGGCCAGATCGCCATAATTGGTTCTGTCATTAGCCGGGTCATTGGAAGTGATAACTGTCAATGACTTAACTGCTCTGGAGACAGCCACATTGAGCATCCTGGGGTCGTCTACGAAATCTGTAATCACATTATCTACTGATGTCAGTATGATCGCGTCTTTTTCTCGCCCTTGGAACTTGTGGACGGTTGCAACTTCAATCCGGTTCCCCAGTTGCCCTGCAATAGCCGACACCTGCTGCCTGTATGGAGTGATGATTCCTATATTTTCATACCCACTTTTCTGTAACCGTGGCAATGCCTCTTCTTTGATCACATCGATCTGTCTCTGATTCAAGTGGCCTCTGGCATGGCTTCCGGGCCTGGTTTTGTACATGGTCAAAACATTTTGTTCCTGGTGGTCCGTCGTCATAACGATCAATTTGCCACCGTAAAACTTCTGATTACAAAAATTGATGATTTTGGGATGACAACGATAATGTTCTCTCAATAGGGTGGATGGTGCTTCCTCCTTCCATACCTCCAATGCAGAGGAAAGTAAACTATGTGTTGAAAAATGATACATTTCCGGCAGCGCATATTGAGACCAGATCTTTTCGCTGATCTTTATATTTTCCTGATCCAAAACATTTGGTAATTGCTGTGTATCTCCAACGATCACTATATTCCTTGCACAGGAGAAGGCCAGGACCCCTGTCGCTAGATCCACCTGTGAAGCCTCATCTATAATGAGATAGTCATAAATATATCCTGCATCCAAGGTACTCTTGATGGAATAGGTCGTGCTCAGAATTACCGGATACTCTTCATTAAACGCCGTCGCACAATGTCGAAAATCTCTCATCTCAAATTTTTTTCGATCATTGTTCCAATGAAAGCGTCTATTCAATTCTCCGTAAAATAGGCAAAGCGATTTTTCCGTCAGTTCGTCCATCTTTTCATCAAACGAATAATTCTGTAACCGCTTCTCCAGTTCATCTCTCTCTTCGCTCAACTCCTTTTTTCGAGCAATATAAAATTGCCTCTGTAGATATGGAATCACCACCTCCGGTTCCTGTAAAAAGAGTCTTAGTCCATTTATGCTGAAGCGGAACAGGATAAAAATCTTTTTGATTATTCCTACTTTACTTTCTGTCTCTGCATGCTGCTCATACTCCAGCCAAAGCGCTAGTATCTTTTTGGAATTCAGTCCATCAATTTTAAACTCTGGCATCTTGCCATAAGTCGCATAATATTCAAGAAAATAATGTTGTTCCGGTTCTAATTCCAACAGCTCTTGTTCTATCTCTGCGATGCGATTTTTATCACTTAGCCGTTCTGTCAGTTCTTTTGAAAGATCTTTGATTTCCTGTTGTAGCTGCTGCATTTTTTCCATATCCAAATGCCAGCTTTCCATGTTTGGATATTTGCCGCTTTGAGAAATCAAAAACTTTTCTTTATTTTCTTTACTGCCAAGGAATGCCGTCAAAAAAGAAAGCCCCTTCTTCTCCAGTTTCTCGGCTACATTAAGGGTGGCAGAGTTATTATTTGAAACCACTGCTACTGTTTTTCCATTCTTTACAGCATTAGAAATAATATTCAGGATCGTCTGTGTTTTACCTGTCCCCGGTGGTCCCTGGATGATACTGATCTGATTAGACAGCGCGTTTTCCACTGCCTGCTTCTGGCTTTGATTCAAACCAAAGGGGTATATCACCGTGTCCGGAAGTGGATACACCTTTGGCTTTTGTTTTGGATTTAAGTAAGTAGCCAGAACAGTATCTTCTCCAACTCTCTGGATATGTCTATACTGCGCATCCAGAATGTTATGTCCATTTTCCGCCACCAGACTAACTGCCGCTGCCGTCTGTTGAAAATAGTTAAAGAGTTTCTTGGATCCCGGCTCCGACAAGCAGTTATGCAAAAGTTCGACCTCTTCCCTTCTACAGCAGATCGGTTTCTTTTCTTTGCAAATAATGCGATAATGTGTTCCAAAATCCTGAATTTGACTTACGTCTGAAATAGTTACTCCGTTTACATGAACGAATTGTTCCGAAGGATCGATCGTATTCTGTAATTTCAAATTCTGTACATGATCATGCCGATAACGGTACACCTTACCAGATCCGCAATAGGTTACTTCACACGTATCTCCTACGAAATGAAAACTTGCAACATTATCCGTTTTATCCTGTCCATTTATAAGAAGCAGCTCTGTCCCGTTCAAAATCTGGTTCCTCCCACTTTGCTTATCCCCTAGCATATATTATTTATTGGAAAAAAGCTATAGATGGCCACTTTTACACAGCAAAAAAAGAGAAATGTGGTATAATATTTTTATAAAGATCCTTACATACACAGGATTCTCTGTCAGGAGGTGCTTATGAAAAAAATCTTTTCTCTCGTAACAATAGCTGTATTCTTCTGCCTTTTAACTTTTCCTGCCATGGCGGGCCAATGGCAGCAAGATTCCATTGGCTGGTGGTGGCAAAACGATGATGGCAGTTATCCCGTGAGCTCATGGAAATGGGTAGATGGAAATAATGATGGTATATCTGAGTGCTACTTCTTTGATCGTAACGGATATATTCTTGTAAACACGACCACACCTGATGGATATGTGTTAGATGCTAACGGCGCCTGGACCATTGATGGTGTAGTACAGACTCAGACATCTATGTCAAATATCCCTGAAGTCGCAAACGATTCCATTTCGCAGCCTGCTCAGGACACCAGTTCTCAAACCGAATCCAGCACGCCTCAGTCTTATGAAACAAGGAGTTCCAGTTCTGCACAGACACAAAGTCAATTGCCTGTAGGGAATACTGTTTTTGTATCCCGGACCGGTTCAAAATATCACCGGGACAGAACTTGTGGCACTATGAAGGATCCGATTGAAATGTCTCTCCAGGATGCCATTAGTACAGGTCGTACTCCCTGTAGTAAATGTTTCCGGTAATATCACAATAATTTTTCACAGACAAAAGCCGAGGCCAGAAGAGGATGTATTCCATTCCTCTCTGCCTCGACGCCACTTGTCCTCCTCCGTCAAATCATCTGCTTTTTAATCTTTTCGATGAGATTCATATCTGCCGGAAGCCACTGAACACTATACAGGGTATCTTTTGACAACCATCTGGCGTCTTCTGCCTCCAAGAGTTTCAGCTCTCCGTCGACTACCTCGCACCAGAAACACTCCATCGAAAGGTGAAATGTCGGATAGTCATATTCAATAGTTTCAATCAAATCTCCAACCAAGACCTTCGTATCAAGCTCTTCCTGTATTTCTCTTACAAGTGCCTGCTGAGATGTTTCGTCCTCTTCAACCTTGCCACCAGGAAACTCCCACTGACCTTTAAATGCACCATAACCTCTGGCCGTAGCAAATATTGATTTCTTCTCTCGAATCGAATCACATATCACTGCCGCGACAACCTTGACTGTTTTCATCTAAACCTCATTTAACCAGAAGAAACTTTAAGAAATCATACTCAAGCACCTCTGGGTTTTTCTTTGCGATTTCCTGAATAAAGAAAGCGGCAAGATCCTGATTAAGATCATACAAATAGCCCATGTTTCCATTCCCGTCCTTATCAAAAGGAGCGTATTTCACATTGCAATATTCAAGAATCTTGTCTTTATAATCGCCATGTTTCAGCGGAACTTTCAAAACATAATAATCACATTCAACTTTTCGTCCGTCATTTTCCCAGTTTAACCATTCACCAGTATTCTGCCCAGGTCTTGAGCATTCTTTACAACAACCTTTTGCCCTGCTTATCGCCTGGATGAATCCATTAGAGCAGTGAAAAATCACATCTCCTTTTCTTACATCCATAAGGCGATCCCAGTGGTGCATTGTTCTTCCATCTTTACTATATTTCGGAGCCCATATGAATTCGCCGCGCTTCTCTTCATCATATGTATCACCCTGAAAAACAAGATAGGTTAATGCTTTACCCTCAGTACGCTGTACCGGTTTGTATACTTTATCAACACTTGTTTTCTTTCCTGATACAGAAGCCTTTGCTTTTAGTTCTTCAAGCTTTGCTTTTTCCTCAGCCGCTTTTGAGGCAGCTTTTTCAGCTTTGGCAGCTTCCTCCGCTTCTTTCAATGCTATTAATTCCTTATCAATATCATCTGCTATATTTTTATCTTCCGCAGTCAGGAACTTTTCAAAGGCTGCTGGATACTGGAACTTACAAGTCTTTTCGGAAAATTCAACTGTAATACTTGTATCATTCTGCTCTATAACCGTTCCTACTCCATATCTTCCAAAATGTCTTACTTTTTTATTCAATAAATTCGCCATTAAAGTTCTCCTCAAATTCTTAGGATTGATCTTTCTATGCCATTTACTCTGCCACCTTGGCAGATAAACTAAACTGGCTGCTTTTCTATGATTCGTCTTCAAAATATCCTGCAGCAGCAAGTTGTTAGTCATGCACGAAGGTCAGCGCGATTTCTGAGCAATTCTTGTATCTCGTTGTATTGTACCGCCATTGGTCATCCTTCTTTGGGGAACAATTTTTATGATTATTATATCGAAATGCTCCCCAATAATCGCCGACCGCTTCCTATCACTGATCACTCACAGAGTTTCTGATAGGCTTTCTTTACAATACCGGCCATCAGCTTTCTACGCTGTTCAAGAAAATCCGAATATGACATCTTCTCAAAATCGACAGGCAATGCATTTTCAGTGCAGGTCTTTTTATACCCTTCCTCGCCAAGTTTTTGACGATATCTGTCAACATACTCAGCTGGCGGATCATCAGAAATATCGATGTTCGTATTGTAATCCAAATATGTAAAGTTCGCTATCTGGTTTCGGTCGCGGTCGCTAGTATAACCAATCTTCGTCAGATAATTTTTCGGGAAGATATGGTGTTTATCTATAGCCTTTTTATCTCCACTTGCTCCCGGCACAAGTTTTGCTGCAAGTGTTGTAGTGCTGAACAGCATAGGAGTTCCCAAAACATTAAGAGCAGCAATGTACCCAAACCATGCAGGTGATGTTGCTGCTGCACTCATGAGGTCGGCAGGAAGTGTAAGGTTGAAATAATCATCGGAAAATCTTGTGGAAATTACTCCGTCCAGATAAGAAACAAACTCATCCGCCGTATGAACATTTCTCAAATCAGCAAACTGCTTTTCAACCTCAGACTCTGTAGAACCGGTATAGAAATATGTTATTGTCGACATGAATATCCACTTCTTGATAACCTTCTGAAGCGCAATTGGCTGAACCTTATAATCGTATTTTCCTATCAGATAAAGGACATAGCAGAATACAACTGCATTTGTAGATGCAACAATACTTCCATTCACATATCCTGCATCAGCAAACATTCCCATGAATGCATGCCAGTTATTCAGGTTTGTAACCTCATCCAGTGCGTTCTTGAATTTTGTAAGATTAGCATCCATCTCTTCTTTTGTTACAACACCGGTTTCGAGATTTTTGCCTCTCATGAGCATATAAGCATAACGAAGCCGCGCACGACGGAAACCTACTGCGACCGCCATACGTATCAGATGAGAAGGGTCTGCCTTCAAGATAAAGTTATAGGAAGTACCATCTTTGGGGATACGTGACTCGGCGCAGAACTTATCAATCTTGTCATGTACATCATTGTCATACACAGCGAGCAGCGTTTCTATGAAGTTCTTTTCCGTCAGTTTCTGTCCTCCTGAATTAACACGCACAAAGATCTCTGCCACATCCTCTTCAGTTGCTTTTGCATTAATGCGGAGCGTCGGTAATGTATATATAGACAGATTGAGCAGGTCATTCAGATTTGTTTCGATTGCTTCCTCTTCTTCATCGGTCAGGAGGTCTTTTCCATTTTTTTGTCTACCGGCATTACAATCCTTGATAAATTGTCTCCGAAACTTCGGAACATCATGGTTTGCATCGGCTTCAAACACGGCACTGATTCCACTGATCCATTCTGGATTGCGCTCGTAGGCTTCTGTCCAAACCGCAAACTCACGGGTAAGGGGATTGAAAGCGATGCGAATCTGTCGTTCAGAATAATTCTTGTCCTTAACCTTAATCCCGGATATAGCAGCCAAAAGAGCGGTCAGACGCTGCTGGCCATCGATCACCAGATAATCCGGCTGGATGTATATCTTGTCGTTGGTACCGATATGGTTTATGGTTTCATACCCATCGGGGGACTGCCAAAGCATAATGTAACCTATCGGATATCCCTTCAGCATTGAATCCAACAGATCTCGTGCCTTGCTATCCGTCCAAACAAATGGTCTCTGAAGATCCGGAAGGCCAACCTTTCCGTTCTTTACATCACTGAGCAGATCTCCGACCTTGCTCGGAATGTTATCAAATAATTCTTTTCCCATGCGACATATTCCCCCTCGTCTACAAAGATTCCCGAAAGACAGACTTCGGCCTTGGCGGAAAGCTTTTTTGCTATTTTTCTATGTCATTTACCTTTCCTTTTTCTGTACTGTGGCCTAAACACCTTCAGTATAGCATCGGAAAGGTGATTTTTGTATAACTTTTGTCGCGCACCTGCATAGCTGGTGACTTATATCTCCCACACTTTCGCGTGCTCGACACGGGCCTATCTGGTCCTATAATAAAAATCGAGGTCAAAAATGGATAATCAGCCCATTTTGCCTCGGTTTTTACGGTCGTTTCAAGATGGATCTCTTCAGTGCCTTACAACCCTCTACTCAACTACAACATTATATCTGTATCTCAATCGCTTTGAAAGAGACGTGTCCGTATGTGGAACTATTTTATCCTTCATCAGCCTGCCTAACACAATTCCGGGATCCCGATCAATAGACTTTGCAAATTTTCTGATAGTCTTCTCGTCATAGTACTGATGCTGGCTCGTGAACGATTCATATGCTTCCTGCGGAATCAGACTCCTCTGCGCATACAGATCTGCCTCGTCCTCTTTCTCATCTTTGAAAGAAATGCCTAAATCCCCATTCAAGATATGTCCAATTTCATGAAACATGGTAAACCAGAATGTATCAGCATAATGCCTTCGGTCATTAACCATAAGCATTACCTTTCCATCCACCTTCTTAGATGCACCGTTTACACCAGAGTTTTTAAGATTTGGTAAAGCTACGAGCACAACCCCCGCTTCTCCAAACGCATCTTTAACAGCAGGGTAAAATCCTAAGTGATTTTCTGTTTGCGTCAATGCAAATAAAACTGCCTTTTCAAATTTCGTTTTATTGTATTTGGGCGTATCAGCTTTCAACGTCTGATTCACGGCAATCTGTACCATTGCATTTGCATTGACAGTATTGGATTTACTCAAATCCTGTGAATAGCTTCTGAATTTAACTGCCAGGTTCGCTCTCTCCAACACGGTAAGTGAAGAAACTGACAAGAATTCTCTTAAGCATTTAATCTGCTCATCCACCTGCCTTGGAATATCCGGCAGTTTGAAGTAATCGCGAAAATACTTATAATCAATCAGTTTGAAGATTTCCCTTTCTCTCTTCAGCTCTTCATCCGATTGTATTTCTGCCAGTTTTTCATCATATGCCTGCTGCAGATTTAACCAATAAGCGGTTGTTGTACCCAACATTCTCGAAAGCTTTGATGCGATATCAATGGAAAGGCTTTGATCCCCCTTTAACAGAATGCTTAAGTTTTTAGGAGTTGTTCCTAGTCGTTTTGCAAAATCTTCCTGTGTAAGGCCGCTGTCGTCAACAATCTCTTTAAGATAATACCCCGGATGAAATGCCACCGTATTGTTATATTCAATATAATTACTCATAATGTGCACTCACCTCTCTTATCTCAACAATTCTAACAAAAACAGCAATCTCATCTATATGGCATGGATCGAACGGTTGCTCATCCTCATCCAGTGGCTGTAAAATAATACGCCATTTATCCCTTCTCGTTTTAACATCAATAGCAAAAAAGCCTTCCCATTTTCCATGAAGGTTATGAAAATGAAAAGAGGGTGTGGCAATGATATCCTTTATAACATCCGCTCTCTCTATTGCATTTATTCTTGCCAACAAGCTGATTGCCAGATTTTTATCTCCACCAAACAACTTTTTCGCTACCTTCAGGCTTGTACATTGCAGCTCTACTTTAGTACTTGCGTAATTAATCTTCACACATTTCGCTCCGGCTTAAATTACTCATCAGGTAATTAAATTATAGCATATCATGTCCTTCTGTCAAGCCATATTCTCCTCTCCAACCTCACTACACATTCACAATGCACGGTTTCCGGGAACATGTCACAGGGCCGCACCCGCGTAAGCTTGTAGCCATTTGCGCAGAGGTACTTAAGGTCCCGGGCCAGGGTGGCGGAATCACAGGAGACGTACACCACCCGCTCCGGCTGAAGCTTCAGGATGGTCTCCAGGCACTTCTCGTCGCAGCCCTTCCTGGGGGGATCCACCACGATCACATCGATCCGTTCCGCCGCCTCGGGGAAGCCTTCCTTTTTCGCCTTTTCTTGCTGCTCCTCGTACCAGCGGGGCAGCACCTCCTCTGCCTTTCCCACGTAGAATTCTGCGTTTTGGATGCCGTTCAGCTCTGCGTTCTCCCGGGCATTCTGGATGGCCTGGGGAATGATCTCCACCCCGTAGACCTTCTTTGCCTTCTGGGCCAGGAACAGGGAAATGGTCCCGATGCCGCAGTACAGGTCCCACACCGTCTCCTTTCCCGTAAGGCCCGCATACTCCAGGGCCGTGCTGTAGAGCCGCTCCATCTGCACCGGATTTACCTGATAGAAGGAAAGGGGAGAGATCCGAAAGGTCACCGCCCGGCTCTCCGCCTCCAGACCCCGGATGCTGTCCTCGATATAGCCGGGGCCAAAGAGATCCACGATCCGATCTCCCATGATCACATTGGTATTTGCCCGATTGATGCTGTAGGAAATGGAAGCAACCGCCTCCCCCTCCGGAAGGGGCAGGCTCCGGAGGGCCTCCACCAGCTCCTGGCTATGGGGCAGCTTTTCCCCGTTGATCACAAGGCAGACCATGATCTGGCCGCTTCTGTATCCCTTCCGGATCAGCACATGCCGCATAAGGCCCTTCCCCTGGGTCTCATCGTAGGCCGGGATCCCGTATGCCTCCATCCAGTCCGTTACCTGCTGAAGGATCCGCTGATTTTCCTCCGGTCCCAGAAGACAGTCCCTGCACTCCACGATGTGGTGGGTCCTGCCTGCATAGAAGCCCGCAATGATCCTGCCGTCCCGGTCCCTTCCCACAGGAAACTGGGCCTTGTTCCGATAACGGAAGGGATCCTCCATGCCGATAATGGGCTCTAAAAGGGCCTCCACCCCCTCAAAGCCTCCGATCCGCTTTAGGTTGTTCAGCACCTTCCGCTCCTTAAAGCGAAGCTGGGCTTCATAGCTCATGGCCTGAAGCTGACAGCCGCCGCATTGTCTGGCCACGGGGCAGGGGGCCTCCCTCCGGTCCTCAGATGGGGAAAGCACCTCCAGGAGCCGGGCGAAGCCGTAGTTTTTCTTAAGCTTCGTGGCGGCTGCCCGCACCCGGTCCCCCGGCAGGGCATCCTTTACGAACCAGACAAAGCCCGCTTTCTTGCCGATGCCCGCTCCCTCGTCGCTGATATCCGTAATATCCAGTTCAAACTGGTCATTCTTTTTCATACTTCCTCCGCTGCTGCTTCTAAAATCAACTCACGCCGCAGCCTCCATTCATTCAGGCCGCGGCGTGCTGTTTTCCGTAATTTCCTTAGCAGCTGGTCTTCCGGATGTTGGAATCCAGCAGCCTGTTAAAGCCCACCCAGCCGTCCTGGTTCTGGGGCGCCTTGGTGGACAGGGCCTCGTACATGGTCTCCAGCTTTGCATCCATGTTGTCCGCAAAGCTTAAGGTCAAGGCCTCCATCAGGGCCGGCTTCTTGGGGGAGCCGAATTCCAGCTCTCCGTGATGGGACAGGATCAGGTGGATCACCTCCGTATGGAGCTTCTCCGGGAATCCCTCGATGTTCCGGATCCGGTCCTCCGCCATCTGGGCACCGATGATGATGTGACCCAGGAGCTGTCCCGCGTCGGTATAGTCATTCGTCGGGAAGGCTGAAAGCTCCCTGGTCTTTCCGATGTCATGGAGCATGGCCCCCGTCAGCAGCAGATCCCGGTTCAGGTAGGGATAGTGGGCTGCGCAGAGGTCGCAGAGCTGCGTGACGCTTAGGGTGTGCTCCAGCAGGCCTCCGATGAAGCCGTGGTGGACGGACTTTGCCGCGCTGTGACGGCAGAAGGCCTTGGCAAAGGCCGGGTCATCCACGAAGAAGGACCGGCAGAGCTTCTGCAGGTAAGGGTTCTGCATGCTCTGGATCAGCTTCTTCAGCTCCTGGTACATCTCCCCGATGTCCTTTGCGGTCATAGGGAAATAATCCGAAGGGGCATACTCTCCCTCCGAGGCCTTCCGCACCCTGGAGATGTTCAGCTGGTTTGCGTTGTTGAACACCGTTACATTTCCCTCCACATAGACATAGTCCATGGCGGAGAAGTCTCCGATCCCCGGGTTGTTCAGGTCCCAGATCTTTGCCTCCAGCTGTCCGGTCTTATCCTGCAGGATAATGTTTCCGTATTCCTTTCCTGTCTTTGTAAGGGCGATGGTCTTTGTCTTGCAGAGATAGACCTCCTTCACATGCATTCCGTCCTTCAGGCTGTCGATATATTTCATTCTTTCTCCATTCTTTTTTTAAGATTTAACGGGAGCCCGCCGTCATCCGGAACTCCAGTTCCTGGTACTCCCCTCCGGTGGTGCCCCGCATAGCCTTAAGCTTTACGCTGCTGCCTGCTCCGGCTTTCCGGACCGCAGCTTCATACCCCGTCAGATCCGATATCACCACGTCGTTCAGTCCCGTAATGATGTCGCCCCGCTTCAGTCCTGCGGCATAAGCCGGGCTGTCCTGAGCCACATCCGTCACGTAGACTCCTGCGGGCATGCTTTCAAGGTTCATCTCCGGAGAAACGGTCCGGCCTTCCACACCTAGATAGGGCACCGCCTTGTTCTCCGAAAGGAGCCGCAGGATGTCCCTGAGATAGGTCATGCTGAGGATCTCCGTTTTCCTGCCGGAGCTGTCCCCGGAGGGCCGTACCATGCCCACCAGTTCTCCGTCCAGATTCAGGATGAAGGTTCCCTTTTCCGCATCTGCCGCAATATCCCCGTAGAACACGTCGGCGGTCCCGTCCGCCACGGGCTCATTGTCCATGCGGTATCCCAGGAAGCCCGCGTCCATGGAATGGGTCACCCCCAGGGGAGCTCCCACGGCCAGGATCATCTCGCCTGTCTCCAGGGCGTTTGCATTTCCCACAGGGATGGGGGAGATGCTGGATAAAAATTCCGTTCCAAGACCCGTCTTCGGTACCGACAGTACGGCGGCTCCGTCCAATGCCGAGGACTGCTTCAGGAAGGCCTCCGCCACGGTGCCGTCAGGGAAGGTCACATTCAGCTTGTCCGCCTCCTTCACCGCTGCCGCCGTGGTGAGGATCCGGATCTCCGGGTCCTCCGTGGACAGGATCACCCCTGCCGCATCGTAGGCCCGCTCGATGGTGTCGTCAAACCAGCCCGTTTCCTGCTCCACGGCCTGTACCGAAACCACATGGGTGCTGGCCTCCCCGGTCTGCTGCCGCAGGTCCTGAAGGACCGCCTTGAAGTCCTCCATATCCGGCCTGTAGCTTCCAAGCTCCTCTCTTACAAGACCCCGGATATCCGCCTCATGAGCCGCAGGTTCCGCCGCTGCTCCGGGCTCTCCATTACCGGTGTCCGTGCCGCTGCCGGTACCTGCTCCGGTGCTTTCCGACTCCTCCCGGGAGGGTACCTGTTCCTCTGCCTGGGGCTGGTTTCCCGCTCCTTCTGTCTCTGTCTCATCTTCGGAGGGTGCCGGTGTCCCGGTGCTCTCCTGCTCTCTTTCCGCCTCCGCCTTTTCTCCCCCCAGGGTCCTTACCACAAGGAAGGCCGCGCCGCTGCAGGCGCCGAACATAAGGCCGCAGGCCACCGCCAGAGCCAGGTACTTCAGGGCGTGCCGAAGGCTCAGCTCTCTTCCTACGATCTTTTCGCTGATGAACTTTTTTCTTTTGTTTTCCTGCTTTTCGTCCATTGTCTTATTTCCATGAATATATTAGAATATACTGGAATATATTATTATATTATAAAAACCCGTTTTTCTCTACTATAAAAGGAAAAAGTAAACAAAGTGTGAAGAAATGAGAAAGTCCCTCTACCTGAAATTCATTTTCGGCTACCTGATCTTCGGCCTCATCGGCTTTATCACCGTGGCCCTGCTTTCTTCCCGGATGACCTATGACTATCTGCTGCGGCAGAGCGCCGACACCCTCTACGACGAGGCTGTCCTCATGGCGGATTCCTACACCGACAGCTTCAACTCCAAAAATGACGTGGAGGCCAGCGTTTATCCCCAGATCCGGCTCATGTCCCATTTCCTGTCCTCGGATATCTGGATCCTGGACCGGGAGGGTCGTGTGCTTCTGGACAGCGACGGCAATCATTTTCAGAGCCGGGTCATTGAAGGCTTTTCCCCCGCAAGCTCCACCGATACCTATTCCATCGGGGATTTTTACGGCTCCTTTGATGAGGAGATGCTCAGCGTGCTGGCGCCCCTGAATCAGGATTACCGCACCGCAGGCTATATCGCCATCCACATGCCCCTGGAGGAGGTGACGGCCTCCACCAATGAGATCCTGAACATCGTCTACATCACCTGTGCCATCATCTTCATCCTGTCCCTCATCATCCTCCTGGTCTTTACCGTTACCGTGTATCTTCCCTTAAAGAAGATCACCCGGGGAGCCATGGAGTACGCAGACGGGAATCTGGACTACCGGATCCCCATCGACAATGTGCAGGACGAAATGGGCTATCTGGCCAACACCCTGAACTACATGTCCGGGGAGCTCTCCAAGCTGGAGGACTATCAGAAGAGCTTCATTGCCAATGTGTCCCATGACTTCCGTTCTCCCCTGACCTCCATCAAGGGATACCTGGAGGCGATCCTGGACGGCACCATTCCCCCGGAGATGTACGACAAGTACCTCCACCGGGTGATCTCCGAGACGGAGCGGCTGACGAAGCTGACGGAGGGGATGCTGACCCTTAACACCCTGGACTCCAAGGGCTTCCTCAACCGGACCAATTTTGACATCAACCGCATGGTCAAGGAGGTCTGCTCCGCCAATGAGGGGATCTGCCAGGAGAAAAACATCAACTTCGAGCTTACCTTTGCGGATGAGACGGAGATGGTCTTTGCGGATTACGGAAAGATCCAGCAGGTCCTTTACAACCTCATCGATAACGCCATTAAGTTTTCCGATCCGGATTCCACCATCTATATCCGCACCGCTCCCCGGCAGAAGAAGGTCTTCGTCTCCGTCAAGGACACGGGCTGCGGCATCCCCAAGGAGAGCCTGAAGAAGATCTGGGACCGCTTCTATAAGACCGACACCTCCCGGGGCCGGGACAAAAAGGGCACGGGCCTTGGCCTGGCCATCGTCCGGGAGATCATTCAGGCCCACGGGGAAAACATCGACGTGGTCTCCACGGAGACCGTTGGCAGCGAGTTCACCTTCTCCCTGCCCCCTGCAAAGGCCCTTCCAACGGAAGAAACGGCTGACCTCTGATGGCCAGCCGTTTTTTTGTGCCCAAAATGGGTTTCTTATGTTCCTGTCTCTAATCCTCCAGCACCAGCTTTGCCGCGCCGTAGATACCGGCGTCGTTTCCAAGCTCTGCCAGCACCACCTCGTCGGGATCGTCTCCGATCATGGGGGTGTAGTCCCTCAGATATTCCCCGATCATATCCGTCAGGAAGCTGCCTGCCCTGGATACCCCGCCGCCGATCACAAAGAGCTTCGGGTCCGTTCCCATGGCGATGTGGGACATCACGATTGCCAGCTTCCGCATGGAGTAGCGGATGGATTCCAGCGCCACCTGGTCCCCTGCCTTTGCGCAGTCGCAGACGTCCTTTGCGGAAAGGGCCTCTCCGAAGTCCCGCATGGCGGAGGCTCTCCTGGTCCTGGCCAGGTTCCGCTTTGCCACCCGGACGATCCCCGTGGCGGAGGCATACTGCTCCAGGCAGCCGTGGCCGCCGCAGTTGCAGACCTCCGGCTCCTCGTCCTGGACATGCATGTGGCCGATCTCCCCGGCCAATCCGTGTACGCCGGAGATCATGCGGCCTTCGTTCACAAGGCCGCCGCCTACGCCGGTGCCAAGGGTCACCATGCAGATGGAATTGTGTCCCTTACCTGCGCCCTGCCACATCTCGCCCAGGGCAGCCACGTTGGCGTCGTTTCCAAGGCATACTTTCACTCCCCCCAGAGCCTTCGACAGGTCATCTCCGGGATAGCACTTGTGAAGCCCCAGGTTGACGCACACGTCCACGTAGCCGTTTGCCACCACCGGGCCAGGCACTCCCATGCCTGCTCCCAGCACGTCCTCCATGCTGATCTGAAGCTCCGAAAGGGCCTTCCGGATGCTCTCCGCAGCATCTCCGATGAACTGCTTTCCTCCCTCTCCCTTCCGGGTCGGGATCTCCCATTTTCTGATGAGGCGCCCCTCCGCTTCGAAGATGCCCATCTTTACCGTGGTTCCTCCCACGTCGATTCCAATGCAATATTTCATGTCTGTGCCGTTCCTTAATTCATTTTTACCTTCATCATCTGACCGCTGCCGCCGATGAGGAACTCTCCCATAAACCCGGTCTTTACCATAAAGGAGGTCTGGGCGGGAAGGTCCGCTGCCAGAAGCTCGTGGCCCCGGGTGTTGTAGACCCGGCAGGCGGTCTCATTATAAAGAAGGATATAGTCTCCGTTGATCTCAAAGCTGGTGTAGGGGAAATTGAACTCCGTCTCCGAGAGCTTTGTTCCGTTTGCCTTGAACACCACCAGCTTGTAGGGCATCTCTCCGGTGTTGGTATTCAATACCACCGCCGCATAGTCCTTGGAATAGGCGATGGAATTGATCTCCTCCTCAAAGGTCACGTTGGCCAGAAGCTCCGGACTTGTGAGGACCTTCGTGGAGAAGAAGGCAATGCCTCCGTCATAGAAGGCCTGGGAGTATTCGTTGTTGGAGAAGTTCACCTTACCCACCAGGTGTCCGGCGAACTCATCCGTGAAGCCTCCCACCACACGCCTTGCGTCCGCAGCCTGTCCCACCTCATCGAAGTTCCGGAAGATCACCTTGGGGACGGTCTGGCTGTTCTCGATGCTGACATAGGAAGTGATGAGCTCCGTTCCGTCCGGTGACACGGCGATATCGATGGGATATCCGTCCCCCGTGATGATGGACTTGACGCTTAAGTCGATGCCGCTGCCGTCGGCCTTGAAGGCCGTAATATAGTCGGCGCTTTCATCCTTCAGTACCGCATAGACCACTCCGTTTCCGGAGACCGCCACCCGGCTTACGGGAAGCACCGTAGAGGCCAGCCCCGTGTTGGCACTGGCGTTGAAGATATAGATACTCTGGGCTCCCCGGTCCGCGATCACCGCATAGTCCCCCTGGACCGCCACGATGGGGTTCTGCATCTGGTAGCTTCGCTCCCAGATGGTCTTGCCGTCCCCGTCCACGTAGGAGGCCCCGTCCTTGGAATACTGGAGGACTCCCTTGGCAAAGGGCTCGTAGCCCCGGAAGGTCTCCGCCTTCCCGGACTCCGACTGGGTGCTCCGGTCCCAGATCACCGTCAGGCTGTCATAGTGTCTGTTTGTAAAATATAAATATCCACCGATGGCACAGAGGAACAGGACCAGCAGCAGGGCCGGCAGGAAGGCCTTGGGAAGGGGCTTCCGCTCCGGTACGAAGTCATCCCCTGCAGGGACCAGCTGCCGCTTCAGTCTGTTTTTCTGTGTTTCCCGGGTTATATTGCTGTTAGCCAAAAAGTTTCTCCTTATAGATTCCTCTTCTGATCATATCCCTGATGGCTTCTTCCACATGGGCCCGGTCTTCCTGGTAGGTCATGCCGTACCAGCGGTCATGGGTGGGCAGCACCCTTACGGTGGCCTTTCCTTCCTTTACCAGATCATCGATCACCATGGGAAGCAGGTACTCTGCCTTCAGGTCTCCCTCCTGTACCTGATCCAGGAATGCGGGGAAGCGGTCCTTTAAGACCTTTATTATGGAAGCGGGCAGGCCCCACATGTTCATGGAGACCACATCCTCTTCGGAAAGGGTCACGTCCTTTCCGCCGGCCTTGCCTGTGACAACTCCGTCCTTCTTTCCTACCTCGTAGGTCTCCGTAACGGAAATGAGGTTTTCATCCTCATCCACCTTGCAGACACCCCGGGCAACGGTGCCGTTCTCCGACAGGGTATTTCCAAGGATAAATCCCGCCATGCAAAGGTCCAGCTTGTCCCCCTGCTCCTTCATGTCATTTACCAGGTAATCGTGGACCTTCCGGAAGCCGTCTGCTCCGTAAAAGTCGTCTGCGTTGATCACGATAAAGGGGCAGTCGATGAGATCCCTGGCTGCAAGGACCGCCTGGGCAGTTCCCCAGGGCTTCGTCCTGCCCTCCGGCAGGCTGTAGCCCTCCGGCAGATCCTGCAGGTCCTGATAGGCATAGGCTACCTTCGCCACCTTCTCGATGCGGCTGCCGATAACCTCCCGGAATTCCTCCTCGATGTCCTTGCGGATGATGAAGATCACCTTGTTGAATCCGGCCTCCAGGGCATCATGGATGCTGTAATCCATGATGATCTCTCCGCCGGGGCCTACCTTGGCCAGCTGCTTGATGCCTGCACCATAGCGGGAGCCGATGCCTGCCGCCATGATGACCAGTGCTGTTTCCTTCATGTTTTTTTCCTCCGATACCGGCAGGACCCAAAAGGCCCTGCCGCATTTTCATATGCTCTTATTATAAGCTCTGCGCTATGTTTGGGCAAGCAAAAAAGCAGGCGCTGCCGCCTGCTTTTCTGAACCCCTTTTGGGGGATATGTTTTTATTCTGCCGTCTTCGCCGGCTCCTCTCTTTCGATCTCCACATGGTGCTCTGCCAGTGTATCCTCTTTTTCGGAATACTTGTGGGCTTCTTCCAGCATCATGTCCTTGACCTTCATGAGTCTTGCCTGGGAGCTTCTCTCCGCCTCGTCCAGCTTCATGGTGATATACCGGATGTTTTCTTGGGCCTGGGGTATCATTACGTGCTCCAGTGCGTTTACACGCCGCCGGGTCTTCTCGATCTCGGAAGCCATCAGCTGGCAGGATTTCTCGCACTCAGCAAGCTTCAGCATGTCCGGAAGGATGTCTGCAATGCTCTTGACAGCTCCGTCCAGATCTGAGGAGGTAAAGGCAAGTCCGTAAGAATAGATGTCGTTGCTGTCGGAGGTCCTGGTTTTATAGGAAAACTGAGGAACTTCCACGGACATCACGTTCTTCTGGGAGGCCTCAAGGTATACTTCCTGCTTCGGTGCCATCAGGGCAACGTTCAGGCTTTCCGCATTCATACCGGCTCTTGCCAGTACGAAGTTGCGGTTGCAGTCCTTGATGCTTGCTTCCACCTTTTCGCGAAGGGCTTTGTTTTCCCTGACGAGGATCAGGAACTGACGCATCAGCTCGTCCCGCTTATCCTTCAGCAGCTTGTGGCCGCGAAGGGCGGTTCTGAGCTTGTTCTTCTGCTTCGTAAGCTCCATTCTCGTAGGATTGACCTGTGTCTGTGCCATTTCTTCTCCCTTTCAGACCGGAAACCCCTTTCCGGGTCCCCGGAATCCCTGCGGGAATCTATCCCGCCATTCGCATTACTCCTCGTAAGGCTTGTAGTACTTCTCGATGAAGGTGTCCTTGATACGCTTCAGCTCTGACTTCGGCAGGATGCCCAGAAGCTTCCAGCCAAGGTCCAGGGTCTCTTCGATATCACGGTTGGTGGTGTAGCCCTGAGATACATACTGCTTTTCGAACTCGTCTGCGAACTTCGCATAGAGCTTATCCATATCCGTAAGAGCTGCCTCACCAAGCACTACCATCAGCTCCTTTGCGTCCTTACCACGGGAGTAAGCTGCGAAGAGCTGGTTCATGGTATCTGCATGATCCTCACGGGTCTTGCCGACACCGATACCCTTATCCTTCAGACGGGACAGGGACGGAAGAACGTCGATAGGCGGTGCAATGGCCTTTCTGTAAAGCTCACGGGACAGGATGATCTGACCCTCGGTGATATATCCCGTAAGGTCCGGGATCGGGTGGGTCTTATCGTCCTCAGGCATGGTCAGGATCGGCATCATGGTGATGGAACCGTTCTTTCCGATCTGACGTCCTGCACGCTCATACATGGTAGCCAGGTCGGTGTACATGTATCCCGGGTAACCACGACGTCCCGGAACTTCCTTACGTGCTGCAGAGATCTCACGGAGAGAGTCTGCATAGTTGGTGATATCCGTAAGGATGACAAGGACGTGCATGCCCTTTTCGAATGCAAGATATTCCGCAGCGGTCAGAGCCATCTTCGGGGTGGATACACGTTCTACTGCCGGGTCGTTTGCCAGGTTCAGGAACATGACCGCACGGTCGATAGCGCCGGTCTCACGGAAGGAATTCATGAAGAAGTTTGCTTCCTCGAAGGTGATACCCATGGCCGCGAATACAACGGCGAAGGGCTCTGAGGTACCGCGAACCTTTGCCTGTCTTGCGATCTGCGCTGCCAGGTTGGCATGGGGCAGACCGGAGCAGGAGAAGATGGGGAGCTTCTGTCCACGAACCAGGGTGTTCAGACCGTCAATGGCGGAAACACCGGTCTGGATGAACTCCTCCGGATAGTTTCTGGCTGCCGGGTTGATGGGCAGGCCGTTGATATCCATACGCTTTTCAGGAAGGATCTCCGGACCGCCGTCGATGGGACGTCCCAGTCCGTCGAAGATACGTCCCAGCATATCCTCAGATACACCGAGCTCCATGCTTCTTCCGAAGAATCTTACCTTGGATGAATCGAGGTTGATACCGGTGGAAGCCTCGAAGAGCTGTACCAGGGCATTTCCCTCATCTATTTCCAGGACCTTGCAGCGGCGTCTGTCGCCGTTGGCAAGCTCGATCTCACCAAGCTCATCATAGGTTACGCCTTCAACGCCTCTTACAAGCATCAGAGGACCTGCAACCTCCTGTATTGTCCTATACTCCTTAGGCATTTAGAAGTCCTCCTTTCTTGCAACCGCTTCTGCGCATTCCTTCTTAAGCTCTGCAATGATCCTATCGTACTCTGCGTTGATGCCGGCCTCTTCCACGTATTTGAAACGACCGATGGCCTCACGGCAGGGAAGTGCTACCAGATCATCTACCTTTGCGCCCTCAGAAAGTGCAGCCTTTGCCTCCCGGTAGTAGTCCAGGATCAGCTGCATCATCAGGTGCTGCTTCGGCATGGAGGTGTAGGTATCCACGTCATTGAATGCGTTCTGATGCAGATAGTCCTCACGGATGGAGCGGGCTGCCTCCAGCTTCAGACGGTCAGGTGCGGAAAGTGCATCCATACCTACCAGCTGTACGATCTCATTCAGCTCTGACTCTTCCTGCAGAAGTCCCATCATCTCCGTACGAAGCTGTGTCCAGTCTTCCGCGGTGTTGTCGTTGAACCACTTCTCCATGTTGTCAAGATACAGGGAGTAGGAGCTCAGCCAGTTGATGGCGGGGAAGTGTCTCTTGTATGCCAGAGAGGAATCCAGGGACCAGAATACCTTAACGATACGCAGGGTTGCCTGGGTTACGGGCTCTGAAATATCACCGCCGGCGGGAGAAACGGCTCCGATAACGGAAAGGGCTCCTTCTCTGCCTTCCTTACCAAGGGAGATCACGCGGCCGGCTCTCTCATAGAACTGTGCCAGACGGGATCCCAGGTATGCGGGGTATCCTTCCTCACCGGGCATCTCCTCCAGACGTCCGGACATCTCACGAAGGGCCTCTGCCCAACGGGAGGTGGAGTCTGCCATAAGTGCTACGGAGTAACCCATGTCACGGAAGTACTCTGCAATGGTGATTCCTGTATAGATAGATGCCTCTCGAGCCGCAACAGGCATATCGGAGGTATTTGCGATCAGAACGGTTCTCTCCATCAGGGACTTGCCTGTCCGGGGATCCTTCAGCTCCGGGAACTCGTTCAGAACGTCCGTCATCTCGTTTCCACGCTCGCCGCAGCCGATGTATACCACGATGTCTGCATCTGCCCACTTTGCAAGCTGATGCTGAACGACAGTCTTACCGGAACCGAAGGGTCCGGGTACTGCTGCGGTACCGCCCTTTGCGATGGGGAAGAAGGTATCGATAACTCTCTGTCCCGTGATCAGAGGCATATCCGGAGAAAGCTTTCTTGCATAGGGTCTTCCGGTACGTACCGGCCACTTCTGCATCAGCTGGATCTTCGTCTCGCCCTTCTCACCGTTGATGGAGGCGATGTCCTCTGTTACGGTATAGTCGCCTTCCTTAAGACCTGTGATGGTTCCCTTCAATCCGTTGGGTACCATGATCTTGTGAAGGACTACTTCAGTTTCCTGTACAGTACCGATGATGTCTCCGCCTTCTACCTCTGCGCCCTCGGCAACAGTGGGAACGAAGTGCCACTTCTTCTCTCTGTCCAGAGATTCAACCTCAACGCCTCTCTGAAGCAGGTTGGAGTTGGTCTTCTCTCTGATCTTCTCCAGAGGTCTCTGGATACCATCATAGATACTGCTGATCAGTCCGGGTCCCAGCTCTACGGACATGGGAACGCCAGTGGATACGACCGGCTCTCCGGGACCAAGTCCGGAGGTCTCCTCGTATACCTGAACGGAAGCAAGATCCCCGTGCATCTCAATGATCTCACCGATCAGATGCTTGTCCGAAACGCGCACAACGTCGAACATGTTGGCGTCGCGCATTCCCTTGGCAATAACCAGGGGTCCGGCTACCTTCTTTATAACACCTTTACTCATTTCTGTTTGATCTCCTTTAAGAAGTCCGAGCAACGGGCCGCCTTGGCGGCTCGGATCTCTTTCGTTACTCGTTGCCAAATATGATATCTGAACCGACTGCCTGCTCTACAGACCGCTTGACCGCCTGTATGCCTCTGCCCGTGTTGCCGGAAATACCCGGTATCAGGATAATGGCCGGAAGCCTTCTTTCAGAATAATAGTTGATTTCCTTTTCCAGCTTTGCTGCAAGGGCCTCAGTGATATAGACCACTGCGTAGTTCCCTTCCACCAGCTCCTTCAGCTTTGCGGAGGCCGCATCGGCGTCCGTGATCGGGAAGGGCTCAAGTCCCACTGCTGCGAAGCCATATATGCTGTCACGGTCGCCCATCACTGCTATCTTATACATATGTCTCACGCACCCTTTCCCTGATCACATCCTCCGGAAAACCGTTTTCCTTTGCCAAAAGGATGATCCTTACGGATTTGATCTCGTTTTCTCTTGCCAGTATATATGCCGCGATCGGTCCAAGACCGAAGGCATTGTAAAGCTGCGGCTTCATACGTCTGATCACCAGGTTGTCTCCCCAGCGTTCAAAGGCTGCCGGAGATTTCTTGACTTCCTCCACGGCATCCACATAGTCTGTGGTGGAGAGATAGGAGCAGATCGCTTCCTCTCCCTGCAGTGCCGCGTTGGTCAGAGCGTTGATCTCTACCGTGTCGCAGGGGCAGAGGGCCTTCTGTAAGAACTCCCTGTCCTTGCCGGTGGCTGCCGCCCGCACCGCGATCTTGATGTCCGCGCTGGCAACGGTCAGCTCCGCATACATGTCGAGAAATTCATCTCCGCTCTTTCTGCCTGCTTCCCTGACTGCCTCAAGGCAGGCACGGTCGATAATGATATCACACAGCTGTCCGTCTCCCGTATGCAGGAAGGCCTCGTGGGCCGCCTGGGCCGGTTCCTTCATGCTGTCAGGCAGATCTCCGTAGCTGCGCTCCCTGATGGCCTTCCGGATCCCCTCCGGGTCGATGGTGGATTCGCTGATGTAGATGCCCGGGTAGTCATACTCCATGGTGGATTCCTTGATGGCAGCCTTCAGATTGTTATAATCTGCAGAAAGCCGGAATACATCGAATATGGTCTTCTCCGGGACAAGCTCGTCGATCAGCTCCCACATCTTCTCGCGTTCCTTCGCCAGCATTTCCTCCGGCGCGGCCGCACTGGAATTTTCATCTCCCCAGCCTTTCTCCGAAAGGATCTGGACGCATTCCGCCACATCCTTTGCTGCGATCAGCTGATCCATCACCGACTGGTTCAGAAGCTTAAGCTCCGCTCCGCGGATCCGCGCTACGGCATATACATAGTTTTTATCTATATAAGCTCCTGTCATTTACTCACTCCTTCTGGTTTTACGCGAACAATACTTTCTGTACCTGATCCTGTAAAACCTCAATACTGTCGTCAATCAGAGCCTGAAATGAACAGTTTTCCTCAATGCCGCCGTAATTCAGGACAAATCCGCCGTCAATGGGTGCAGCCGTCTTGGCAAGGGCAATGCTTCCGCCCTTCTCGCCTGCAAGCTTGGAAAGCTCGCTTACGAAGTTCTGGGGAAGTCTTGCAAGGTCCTTCTCGTTGAAGGCGATCTCGCCGTCTCTTCCCAGCATATTCTTTGCAAAGAGCTGCTTCAGGACATCAAAGTAAGCCGCATCGTCCAGGCCGAGAAGCTTCTCTCTGGCCTGTGCGATGATCTCATTGATCAGTTCCTGCTTTTTCTGAAGGAGGATCTGCTTTTTCCTTAATGCTGCAGAGGATTCGCCTCTCTCAAGGATGTTCTGGACTTCCGTTTCTGATTTTTTTGCAATACGATCGCACTCTGCTTTGGTCTTTGCTTCCATATCAGCCTTAAGGGTCTCCGCCTCTGCCTTTGCAGCGTCGGCTACCGCTTTTACTTCTGTTTCCGCTTCTGACCTGATGTGACCGATGATTTTATCAAGTCCGCTCATCTTTTTCTCCTTCCTTCCTTTTTATTCAGTATTTACAAGCCGCCGCTTAGAACGGTACGTTTACGATACCGAAGATGGAAAGGATGGAAACAAGGAGTGCAAGGATAGCGTAGGTCTCAACCATGGCCGGGAAGATCATTGCCTTACCGAACTGATCCGGGCGCTTTGCAACAAGGCCGATAGCTGCTACAGAACACTGTCCCTGAGCGATAGCGGAGATCAGGCCGCCGATTGCCATGGGAAGGCAGGCTGCGAAGTAAAGAAGACCCTTTGCAAGGGAGATGTTCGGGTCACCGCCCATGATACCGATCTGGGTCAGGGTGATGAAGGCGATCAGAAGGCCGTAGATACCCTGGGTACCGGGAAGAAGCTGAAGAACCAGAACCTTAGAGAACATGTTCGGTTCCTGAGTAACAACACCTGATGCTGCACGACCTGCAATACCAACACCGATTGCGGATCCTGAACCGGCGAGACCTGCTGATAAAGCGGCTCCCAGAAGCGCAAAAAATAATCCTAAGTTTTCCATAACTATTTGTCCTCCTTGACTTTGTAATATTTCGTATTTTCTGTGAACGGCTCGAAGGGTCTTCCTCCGCCGTCATAAAACTTTCCAAAGAACTCTACGAACTGAAGACGGTTCGTATGCACATAGGAACCCAGCACGTTGATGCCAAGGTTCAGGATGTGGCCAACGATGAATACGGCCAGGAAAATCAGCAGGCCGTACCAGGTAGCTCCCAGCATACTTCCCATCTTGTTGAATACCTGGGCGATAACACCGGTTGCAAGGCCAAGTGCCAGCAGTCTTGAATAAGACAGGATATCTGACAGGTAGCTGGTCACGCCGTAGGCGCTGTAGGCACCCTTCATAAGACGCTTGATCCAGTTCTTGGATTCCCGGCCTCCCGTCAGCACGACTCCGATGGCTCCCACGATGGCGATCACTGCGGAAGCAGTAGCCACTGTGGATCCCAGGGTGAAGCTCAGGTTCAGCATACCGGTGATCATGGGCATGGTCAGGGCATATACGATGGCTCCGCCTACGAACATGATCCAGAATACCACATCATAGATGGCATCCTTTACCTGTCCGGCCTTCAGCAGCTGATACAGCTTGATGAAGAGACCCGTGAAGATATGGACGATACCGAATCCGAAGGCGAATACCAGAAGCCGCATGGGCTCGCTGACCGGCTCAAACCACAGAGGCGTCATCTTGATATCCGGGCGATGCAGGAAGGTGGTTGCAATAACGTTCACCGCATCTCCGAAGAAGCTTCCGAACATCAGACCCCAGAAGATGGTGGAGATACCGCTGTAGAAGAACAGCTTCATCATCTTCTTCATGCCGGGCTTCAGGTTCTTGACCTTCAGAAGGACATAGCCGCAGCCCAGGCACAGAAGCAGTCCGTAGCCTGCATCTGAAAGCATCATACCGAAGAATATATAATAGAAGCATGCCACGATCCGGGAGGGATCGATCTCCCCCTTGCCCGGAAGGGAATAGCTTTCTACTACCGTCTCCATGGGATCAGAGAGAACGCCGTTTGACAGTGCCACAGGCACGTCATCCGTTTCCGCAGGCTCGGTGATCTCCACCACTGCGTCAAAATTCTCCGTGATCTTCTTCTCCAGTTCTCCTGCATAACGGCTCGGAACAAAACCATTGATAAAGAAGGTCTTCCTCGTCTGCTCAAGATGTGAGAGAACCTCATATTTGTCTGCACGCATTGTGAAAAAGTCTGCGGCAAACTTGATTTTTTCGCGCATATTGGCAAATCCTCTGATCTCCTCAGCGCATTTTTCGATGTCGGCGTTGGCGTCTCTGATCTCCTGTTCCAGCTCCGCAACCTGCTCTCTGGGCACCATGCTGCAAAGCTGCGCTTTTGCGAAGTTCATCTGCTTCAGCGCGTTTTCCACAGCCTCGGCGTCCTGTTTCAGACATACGGCGAAGATACAGGTCATCTCATCAGAAGTGCTGATGACGCTTGCATCGATGTTGTCCACAGAAGGCGCAAACTCGGCGAAGCCCTGATAGATTTCCTCAAGACTTACCTGTTTCGGCAGAGATCCGACAAAGGCTGCCGCATCCTTCGTTCCCTGGAAATCCAGCGGAAGGTCAAAGTTCATCCATGGCTTCAGAGACTCGATACGGGTCTCACACTTCGGAATTGCAGCCTTGTCTTCGGCGATCTGCTTCTGCAGTGCCAGAATCCGGCTGACCGCTTCCATATACGCACCGCTGTTAACGGATTCTGCGTAGTAAGTGTCCAGGTCCATGTCCTTTGGTCCCTCCAGCGACTTCAGAAAACCGCCTTCGGTGTCAGGTGCATATTCATCCAGAACGTTGATGGCCGCCTCAGCCAGGTTTGCATTCTTATCGAAGGCAGCCTTCTGGGGGATCACATCCATGGTCTCAAGGTAATCGTCCTCCGGCTTCTCAACACTGATTTCAACTACACCCGTCCTTTGAAGCGTCTCCAGCATCCGCTTTCTGTCCTTGCGGAGTCCGCAGATAAAGACACGCTTCATAGGTACTTTAGACATACCAGTTTCCTCCTCTCCTTTCATAATTTTGTGAAATCTGGATAACGGGAAGGGGCAAAGCCTCCCCGCGCTGTCTGCGAGATCAGTTCAGAAGCGACTTAAGAACAGCGTCTACCGCTTCCCCTGCTTTGGAAGCAACAGACGCCTTAAGGGCCTCGACCTCATCTCCGGCTGAAGCTTCAGCTTTTTCAACGATCTGCTTCGCCTTCTCCTCGGCCTCGGAAGCTTTTCCTTTTGCTACTGAAAGTGCTTCGTCTACGCCGCGCTTGTAAGCAGCCTGAGCCGCAGCCTTCGCTTCTTTTACAAGCTGGTCGGCCTGACCTTTGGCTTCATCAAGTGCCTGCTGGCCTGCGGTCTCGGCTTCCTTGATCGCATCGATGATTTCTTTTGCCATATTTAACCTCCCCTATACAGTGTTGGTAAAAAACATTATATCGGTTTTTTATGTATTTTTCAACGTGCAATATATTTCGCAAGGCCTCGGGGCTGGTCAATTTCTCTAATTTTGGAGAATCTTTCCCGGGCTTTTTCGTCGTTCCATCCCCCTCGGCCTTTTCCTCCCCTTCTTCCTTTAATCTAATCAAGATCACAATTTCCCCTGTCATTTTTGATATTTTTTTATCAATTATGAAATTTTTCACCTTCTGCCTTCTTCCGGGGCAGCGGCTGTCCCTGGAAAGCCCAGGCCCTTCCTGGCACCCTTCCTGTTATTCCCGTTCTTTTGCACAAAAGTTCTGCCCATGATTTTTTTTTCACAAAATGTTATTCGTTTAACATTTTTTTTATTCTCTTTTCAGAGTTTCTTCATATATTCCCCTTTTTTGCCTCTTTTTCCCATTCATAACCTGGGGTTTTATCAAAAAAACTCCCGGCCCCATGATGCTTTTGCGCATCCCAGGCCAGGAGTTTTTTTTCATTTCCTGTTCTTTTTCTCCGTAAAGATCTACAGACGCCGGAGGAGCCGCCGTCCTGCGGTAAAATAGAGCACCACGGACAGGCAGGGTCCCAGGATGTCCGAGGCGGGCTCGCAGTAGAAGATCCTTCCCACGCCGAAAAGGGCCGGCAGAAGGAAAACGCAGCTGAAGTAGATCAGCTTCCGCCAGGCGGACAGGGCAAAGGCATATTTGTAGATGCCCATTCCCGTAAATCCGTCTACAATGACATACTGAACCGCCAGCAGGGGAACTCCCAGGGTGTAAAGCCGGATGATCCTGGCAGTCATCTCCACGTATTCCGGATCTCTGGTAAAGATATAGATGAAATACTGGGGAATGGTCTGGGCCAGGAGGAACATCACCATGCAGAAACAGAAGCTCAGCACCAGGATCCATTTCTGGGCCTTCAGGATCTTGTCCGGCCGCCGGGCGCCGTAGTTATAGCCCAGGATCGTCTGGGTCCCACCGGTGATGCCCCCAAGGGGCATGGTGATGATCAGCATGAAGGACTGCAGGATGGTGTTGCAGGTAAGAAGCATGTCTCCCATGCCCCCTGCTCCGTATTTTGTGATCATGGCATTCAGGGAGATCAGCATCACATTGTCAAAGGCAATGATCAGAAAAGGAGTAAGGCCCACCATGAATACATTCCGGATGATCTTCGGATCCAGTCTGGTCCTTCGGATCCGCAGCGCCGGTTTTTTACTGAAGAGGAAGCCCAGCACATAGATACAGCTTGCCAGCTGGGACAGGACCGTGGCGATGGCTGCCCCCGCCACATTCATATTCAGCAAAAAAATAAAGATGGGATCCAGTATGATGTTCAACGCCGCTCCCAGGAGCACCGACTGCATGGCTGTCCTGGAATAGCCCTGGCAGATAATGAACTGATTCATGCCCGTGGAAAGAAGGGCGAATACGGTCCCCGCCAGGTAGAAGGTCATGTACTCATCCGCATAGGAGAAGGTGGCCTCGGAGGCTCCGAACCACCACAGCAGCCGGTCCTTCAGCAGATAGGACACCGCCATCACCACCAGGGCAATGGCCGTAAGGAACAGAAAGCAGTTGGACAGGATCTGCTCCGCTTCCTTTTCCCGCTTCGCCCCCAGGCGGATGCTCACCAGGGGGCCGCCCCCGATGCCCACCATGGAGGCAAAGGCGGAAATCATGGTGACGATGGGGCCGCAGATCCCTACTCCTGCCAGGGCCATCTCCCCGATCTCCGGAATATTTCCGATATACATCCTGTCCACAATACTGTACAGGACGCTTACAAACTGGGCCACCATGCTTGGGAGGGCCAGTCCCAGCACCAGGCCACGGATATTGTCGCTGTCAAGCTTTGTGGTCATTCCCCTCATATCCGCATCAGCTCCTTAAAAATCGATCCTCATGTCATACCAGGTCTCACCGCCCCATACGGAGGCGGAGACTCCCAGGTTCCGGAAGCCGAAGCTGCTGTAGTAGGGAATCAGGAAGTCGTGGCAGGTAAGGCCCACGCCCCTGCGCCCTTCCCTGCGGGCATTTTCGATCAGCCTTCTGAGGAGCATTCCCGCATAGCCTCTATGGCGGTACTGGGGACGGACGTCCAGTCCCAGGATCATCAGGTAGGCTCCATCCGGCTTATGCTCCACGATATCCGTAAACATCTCATCGGTGATGGTCTCCCGGTCCGTGGCGATGTCGTTCACAAAGCCCACGATGGTGTCCTTCCCATCCTCTCCCCTCTCCCGCAGAAGCAGGAAATGGTCCGGCGCCATGGTCAGACGCTTTATAAAGTGCTCCCTGGCACAGGCCTCATTGGGAGGGAAGCAGATATGTTCGATCTCGTTGATCTCCTCCAGATCCTCCAGGGAGCCCCGGCTGAAGTACATATTTGCCGGCAGCTCCCGCTTTTCCATTTCACTCATCGTATGTTCACCCCTTGTGTTTCTTTCTTACAGCTCGTCGCAGACCTGGAAGATGTAGAATTTCAGATAATAGGATTCATCCGCTGCCCAGAGAATGGGATGATCCGGCGCCTGCTGCCGGAATTCCACCTGCCGCAGCCTCCGGTGCCCGGCGCCGTTGGCCGCCTCCCGGATGGTCTTCGCCATAAGCTCCGGCGTCAGGAAATGGGAGCAGGAGCAGGTGGCCAGAAAACCTCCGTCCTTCACCAGCCGCAGTCCCCGCATATTGATGTCCCGATAGCCCTTTACCGCCTGCTTCACCGTCTCCCTGGACTTTGTGAAGGCCGGGGGATCCAGGATCACCACATCAAACTTTTCTCCGGCTGCCTCCAGCTTCGGCAGAAGTTCGAACACATCCTCACAGCAAAACTTCATCACGGAGGAAAGTCCGTTCAGCTCCGCGTTCTTCTTTGCCTGCTCAATGGCGGTCCCGGAGATATCCACCGCCGTTACCTCCGCAGCCCCTGCCTGGGCTGCGTTCAGGGCGAAGGTGCCGGTGTGGGTAAAGCAGTCCAGTACCCGCTTCCCCGGGCAGAGCCTGCGGATCGCCTGGCGGTTGTATTTCTGGTCCAGGAAGAATCCCGTCTTCTGACCGTCCGCCACGTCCACCAGGTACCGGACTCCGTTCTCCTGGATCTCCACATTGGTATCGAAGGCTTCTCCAATGAAGCCCTTCCTGGGCTCCATGCCCTCCTTAAGCCGCACCCTTGCGTCGCTTCGCTCATAAATGCCCCGGATCCGGATCCCATCCTCCAGAAGCACTTTCCGGAGGATCTCCAGGATCTCCTCCTTCATCCGGTCGATGCCAAGGGCCAGGGACTCCACCACCAGCACATCCGCAAACTTGTCCACCACAAGACCCGGCAGCCAGTCCGCCTCTCCGAAGATGATCCGGCAGGCTTCCGTGTCCACCACATTTTTCCTGTATTCCCAGGCCTTCCGGACCCGTTTTTCCAGGAGGGCCTCATCCGGTCTGTCTTCCCGCCAGCGGGCAAGAAGGCGCACCCGGATCTTGGAATTCAGGTTGATGAAGCCGTAGCCCATGAAGTAGTCGTCAAAATCGTGGATCTCCAGGATATCTCCGTTTTCAAATGTTCCCTCGATCCGTTGGATCTCATTGTCATAGACCCACATGCCTCCGGCCTTCAGGGTCCTGCCCTTTCCCTTGGTCAGATATACCTTTGCATCCGTTACCTTTATCATACTTTCCCTTTCCGGACCATCAGAACTGGTCATACTGGATCTGAGCCTTAAGCTCTGCCGCCTTTTCCCTGGAGATCAGAAGTCCCGTAAGCTCCAGACCCAGATCCAGGGCATAGCCCAGTCCTCTTGCAGTGGTGATGTTGCCGTCGGTCACCACACCTGTTCTGGTATATTCCGCACCGGAGAGCTTGTCCTCAAAGCCCGGGAAGCAGGTGGCCTTCTTTCCCTCAAGAAGCCCCAGCATTCCGAAGATGGAGGGTGCCGCGCAGATGGCCGCCAGACGCTTGCCCGCTGCGTTCTGAGCCTTTACGGCCTCCATAAGCTTTCCGCACTCTGAAAGATGAATGGTGCCGGGCATTCCTCCCGGAAGGAACAGCACGTCGGCGTCGGAAAGGTCAGCCTCCCCGATGGTCTCGTCACAGGTGATACGGACGCCGTGGGACCCGCTGATCTCCTTTCCTTCCTTAATAGAAACAAGTTTTGTATCGATGCCTGCCCGTCTGAGGACATCCACCGCTGCCAGGCATTCCACCTCTTCTGAGCCGTCTGCCAAAAATGCATATACCTTTGCCATGATCGTTCTCCCTTCTGCTTCTTTTATTTCATTATTCCATAGGATACCTGAGTCCCCAGTCCTGCCGCAGCCGGTCCATCTGCCGGAGCATCCGCAGGGTATCCCTGTGGGGCATCTCCGGGCACTCTGTTTTTCCTTCCCGGATAGCCCGGATACAGGACTCCACCTCATATTCGTAGCCCGTGATCTGCTTTGGCACCGGTATTTTCTCCAGAAACTCGGATCCCTCTCCATACAGGGTCAGGGACTGGGGATTATTGATGTTTTCCACCACCAGATATCCCCTTTCCCCATAGATGATCCCCTGCCGGTCACTGATCCCGTCGGTTCCCGCCTGGAGCACCGCCATACGTCCGTCCCGGTAATGGATGGTGATGCTTTCCTTCTTGTCCACTCCCGTAGGAAAGAACATGACGCTGCTGTCCATCTTCAGAATGTCATCCCCGAAGACCATGTCCGCAAAATTCAGCGGATAGATCCCCACGTCCAGAAGGGCGCCGCCGCAGAGGGCCGGGTCCGTGATCCGCTGGTTCTGCTGGATCAGATAGGACAGGTTCGCCGTAAGGCACACGGGCTTTCCGATCCTTCCTTCTTCAAGCTTTTGGCAGATCAGTTCCCGGGAGGGCATATATCTGGTCCAGATGGCCTCCGTCAGCAGAAGGCCCTTTTCCTCTGCCAGGGACAGGACCTCCTCCGCCATAACTGCGTTGGCGGTAAAGGCCTTTTCGCAGAGCACGTGCTTTCCGTACTTCAGGCAGAGCTTAATATGTTCGTAATGGTGGGAATGGGGCGTGGCGATATAAATCAGGTCCACCGCTCCCTGGGAGAGCATCTCCTCATAGGAACCGTAGCTTTCCTGAAATCCATAGGTCCCTGCGAAGGCCCGGGCCCGCTCCGGATCCCTGGCGGCCACAGCGGAAAGACAGATCTCCCGGTTTCCAGCTGCGATCATGCCCTTGACTGTTGCTGCCATTTCCCGGGCGATTCCTCCCGCGCCGATAAATCCCATTCGGATCATAGTTTATACCTCCCCGTAATGCTTCAGCAGGGACTGGGTGCCTTCCTGGCCCTTTCCCTCTGCCTCCAGGCCGCTGCAGATATCCCGGACGTGCTCCAGGATCTCCAGCCTGAGGCCATTTTCCTTTGCCGCCTCGTCTGCCAGGTTCATGTCCTTTACGAAGTGTTTCATCATAAAGCCGGGAGCAAAATCCCCCTCCATGCCCTTTTTTGCCACATTGGAGAGCTGGAAGCTTCCTGCAGCGCCGGTGGCGATGGTCTCCAGCATCTTTTCCGTATCAAGACCTGCCGCCTTCGCGTAGGCAATGGCCTCGCAGGCGCCGGAAAGAGCTCCCGCAATGGCGATCTGGTTGCACATCTTGGTATGCTGGCCGTTTCCCGCCTTTCCAGTATAGGCGATGGTCTTCCCCATGGCCTCAAAGAGGGGGCGGACCGCATAAAAATCCTTTTCCTCTCCGCCGCAGAGGATCGTAAGGGTTCCGGCCTTTGCCCCTGTGTCCCCGCCGGTCACGGGCGCATCCAGGGCATGAAGTCCTCTTTCCGCGGCTGCTTCATGGATCCGTACCGCAAGCTCCGGGGAGGAGGTGGTCATATCGATGAGATATGCCCCCTTCCGGGCATGTTCCAGGATCCCCTTTTCTCCGAAATAAACTTCCTCCACGTCCTTCGGGTAGCCCACGATGGTGATCACCGCGTCCTTTCCCTCAGCGCAGGCTGCGGGGCTGTCGCACCATGCGGCGCCCCTGCGCAGAAGCTCCTCCGCCTTTTCCTTTGTCCTGTTATAGACCGACACCTCAAAGCCGGCCTCCATCAGATGGGCTGCCATGGCGGCTCCCATGATACCGGTGCCGATAAAGCCGATCTTCCGAAGCTCCGGCAGTTCATTCATTTCCTGGATCAAATTCGTATTCAGCATAATCATCCCTCCACATCAATCTGACACATCTTCATGGCCTTCAGCGCGTTCTCATGGCTCTCCGGCGTTACTCCTGCGCAGCAGGAGGCATCCACGCTGATCTTCTTCTCCGGGTAATAAGCCTTCAGCAGCATGGCATTGGAGATCACACAGATATCCGTACAAAGTCCCACCAGCTCGATCTCGTCATAGTCCTCACACATGGCGGGAAGCATCACGGAGCCGAAGGTGGGCTTTTCCACGCAAAGCTCGGCATAGGGAAGCAGCTCACTGCAGATCTCCCAACCCTCCGTGTTTTCTACGCAATGGACTACCGGAAGCTTTTTCCCCTCCTGGGTCTCCAGATAGTCCTCCCCGTGGGTGTCCTGGGTGAAGATGATCTCCTCCCCTGCGGCCCGGGCCTTCTCACATTTTTCCTTCACCTTTTCCACGATGGCTTCCGCTTCTCTGGTGCCAAGGCTTCCTGTGACAAAGTCGTTCTGCATGTCGATCACGATCAGTACCTTACTCATATCTGTTTCCCGTCCTTTCTGCAAAAAGCGATGTGGTATTTTCCATTTACTTTATATCATATTCCCCTTTTTTTCAATAAGCTTCCCTGATTTCCGGAACCTCTTCCTTCCCGTGCACTTATCCTCGTACAAGCTTGATTATTTTTTGACGATGGTGTAATATAAAGGCATCATTAGTGTAATGAAACTATATGAAGGAGGGAAATACGATGGCATACAAGATTACTGATGCATGTGTAATGTGCGGAAGCTGTGCAGACGCTTGCCCGGTTGGAGCAATCTCCGAGGGTGACGGAAAGTACGTTATCGACGCTGATGCTTGCGTTGACTGCGGAACCTGCGAGTCTACCTGTCCGACAGGAGCAATCGAAGCACCGTGATTTAAGAATTAACAAAGAAAGCCGGTCCTTGCGGGCCGGCTTTTTTACTGCGCTTTTTACCCCAGAGCCACATCCAGTATCATCATCAGCACAAAGCCCAGGGCGAAGCCGATGGTACCGATATTGCTGTGAGGGCCTTCATTTGACTCCGGGATCAGCTCCTCCACCACCACGTAGCACATGGCCCCTGCGGCAAAGGCCAGCAGGTAGGGCAGCACCGGCAGGATCAGGCCTGACAGCAGGATGGTAAGCACCGCTCCCACAGGCTCCACGATCCCCGAAAGAAGCCCCAGGCCAAAGGCCCTGTGCTTCGAGTGTCCCTCCGACAACAGGGGCATGGATATGATGGCCCCCTCCGGAAAGTTCTGGATGGCGATACCCAGAGCCAGGGCAAAGGCCCCTGCCATGGACATCTCCGTACTGCCGGAAAGCCAGCCGGCAAATACCACTCCCACCGCCATTCCCTCGGGAATGTTATGGAGCGTTACCGCCAGCACCAGCATGGTGTTTTTCTTCAGATTCGCACGGGGTCCTTCCTCCTGCCTGTCAATGTGCATGTGGGGGATCACATGGTCCAGCAGCAGAAGAAAGAAGATCCCCAGCAGGAATCCCACCGCTGCCGGGATAAAAGCAAGATTTCCAAGGCCCACCGCCATATCCATGGCAGGAATCAGAAGGGACCATACGGAGGCCGCTATCATCACTCCGGAAGCAAAGCCCAGGAGGGCCTTCTGCAGGCCGGGCTTCATCTCCCCCTTCATGAAATAAACGCAGGCAGCTCCAAGGCTGGTTCCCAGAAACGGTATCAGTATTCCAATGATCGTTGATTGCATCTTTTGTCCTCTATTCCTTCTTTCTCTTTTTTCGTGTTCCCTTCTCCTTCAGATATTTTTCCGCTACTTCTCCGTAAGTCTCCCTGTCAACGGGGCGTTTTTTATCCCCCGCCGCCTGTATCAGGAACAGCTGGATCTTCAGACGGTTCTTCTCATAGAGATCCAGGCTCTGATAGAGGTCCTTATAATATTCAAACAAGGTCAGCTTGGTACGGATCACGTTGGCCGGCGTGGTCATGGTGTTCACCAGGCTTCCCTTGGTCTTGACGTAGAAATACAGGGGCTTTTTCAGCACGGTGATGGTCTTTGCGTACCGCAGGTATTCCAGATTAAAGAGGAAATCCTCACACCAGGCCAGCTTGTCGTCAAAGCTCAGCCTGTGGTCCTCTATCAGCCTCCTGCGGAACAGCTTGTTCCACACCACACCGTAGTAAAAGTCCCCGGCGTTCTCCATCATGAACTCCGCAAAGCGGGTCCTGGTATAGGTCCCTCCTTCCCGGATGTCTCCGCTCTGATGGATCTGCTTTCCCCGGATCCGGTAATAGTCCGCGATCACAAGATCGCTTCCGGAGTCCTCTATGGCCCGGACATATTCCTCCGTGGCATTCTCCGGGATCCAGTCGTCGGAATCTACGAACTGAATGTATTCTCCGTGGGCGGATTCTATTCCGAAGTTCCGGCTGTCGGACACGCCGGAATTCGGCTTGTTGATCAGAACGATCCGCTCATCCTGCTCTCCGTAGCGCTGAAGCACGGACCAGGTATCATCCGTACTGCCGTCGTTTATGAGGATCACCTCGATCTGTCTCCAGGTCTGCTCCAGGATGCTGTCCAGGCACCTGGCCACGGTCTCTCCCCGGTTATAGACCGGTACGATGATGGAGACCAGAGGCCTTTTGGTTTCCTCTTCTCTTTTTTCAGGTCTTTTTGTTTCAGTCATGCTCTTCTGTCTGCTCTGTAAGCTCCGAAAGCAGGCCCTCACAGCCTGCCATGATGTCCCGATAGGTGGTCTCAAAGTCCCCGGTATACCAGGGGTCCGCCACCTCCTGGCCGGGCCTTCCTCCATGATCCAGCATCAGGCTGATCTTCCCTTCCGGATCCCCGCCTGCGATACGGTTCATGTTCCGGATATTGGCATGGTCCATTCCAATGAGGAGGTCAAAACGGTCGTAGTCCTCCCGGGTCATCTGCCGGGCCCGCTTTCCGGAGCAGTCGATCCCCAGACGGTCCAGTACCCGCCGGGTCCCGTGGTGGACCGGATTTCCGATCTCCTCTCTGCTGGTAGCAGCGGACTCGATATGGAACCTGTCGCCATAGCCTCTGCGTTCTGCCAGGTCCCGGAATAAAAATTCCGCCATGGTGGAACGGCAGATGTTGCCGTGGCAGACGAATAGCACTCTAAACATGTAAAAGCTCCTTTCGCAAGGCAATATAATGTCTTGTTTTCCCCGTAATTAGTGAACTTTGGCGCACTTTCACTTATTCTATCATAGGTTGCAGGATTTTTGGATTGTAAATGCAAAAGTAGTCGTAAAATCAATTATCCAGACTATCTTCATTCAACAAGAAATCATACACACTCATAACCAGAATCCCATCGTCATTATAATACGGTGCCGGCGCATCTTTGGTGATGATAATCTTCTTAAAGAAATCGCCAGTCAACATCAGCGACCGCTGCTCCTGTTCCATCTTTGCCTGGTCTGGAATCGCATAGGCTGACTGGATATAATAACGCTTAGAGCCTTTGTTGCAGACAAAATCAATTTCCAACTGCCTGCGGATTCCATGGCCTTTTTCATTGGTTTTATTTAATGTAATCACGCCCACATCCACATTAAAGCCCCGTATCTTCAGTTCATTGAAGATTATATTTTCCATAGCATGAGTTCCTTCCAATTGGCGGAAATTGAGACGGGCATTGCGCAATCCCAGATCGGTAAAATAATATTTGACCGGTGTGTCGATATACTTCTTTCCCTTAATATCATATCGGATTGCACTGTCAAGCAGGAAGGAGTCACAAAGATAATCGATATACCTTTTGATGGTTGTGTTGCTGATGGTTTTCTGCTTGACACTTTTGAAGGTGGCAGACAGTTTTGTTGGATTTGTAAGCGATCCGACAGCAGATGAAAGAATATTCAAGAGCTCCTCCAATTCAGCCCGATTGCGTACATGATGTCTTCCTATGATATCTGAAATATAGGTCTCCTCGAACAGTAACTTCAGAAAACTGATCTTTTCTTCTGGACTTGAAATATTCATGACAGGCGGCAGTCCACCGTAAAGTATATACTCATTCCATCCATCCTGTTTCGTCCCAGGATAAACAGACATGAATTCAGCAAAGCTGAGAGGATGCATATGAACTTCATCTCCTCGTCCCCGAAATTCGGTAATCACATCTCTCGATAAAAAACGGGCATTACTTCCTGTCACATACACATCGACATTTTTCATACGAATCAGGCTATTTAACACGGATTCAAACTCTCCCAAAAGCTGTACCTCGTCCAACAGCACATAGTACATTCCCTCATTTTTAATCTGTTCTTTCAGACAGGGATACAGAACCTCCGGATCACGAAAACGCCTGTTCTCAAAGGAGTCAAACGCAATTTCTATAATGTGCTGTGCATCCACTCCTTCTGCCAGCAAATGATCTTTGAATAGATTAAACAACAAATAGGACTTTCCGCAGCGACGGATACCGGTTATCACTTTGATAAGTCCATTATGCTTTTTATTTATTAGCTTATTCAAATAGATGTCTCTTTTAATTTCCATATTATAATCCCACTTTCTGCCGAAAATTTTTGCGAACTATCGCAAAAATCGTTCATTGGCATTATACTCTGTTCAAATTAATTTTACAACTTCTAATGAAAATTTTTGCGAGTTATCGCAACTATGTTCACCAAAATATTCCTGCAAAGTTCAATCCTGCAATTAGTACCGTTTCTTCAATCTTTTCATGAAAAAAGCACCCTGCATCATGCAAAGTGCTCTATCATTCCGCTGAAAATATCTATCTCATCTCATTTCCCGGAAACCTTCAGATTCCTTAAATATGCCTTCTGATCATCTGTGATCCGGTAGCTCTCCACCGCCTTCTGGATCGTCTTGTTATGGGTCCAGGGATCCAGTCTGCGGTTTTCGATAAAGGGAAGGACCCTGTCGTACTGCTTTGCCAGTGCCGTAGCAAAGTACCAGGCGATCATCATATTGACATAATATTCCTCTGACCTGACATCTGCCACCATCTCCGGATACTGCAATTGAAAGTCCTCATCCAGGAAATGCGTCATCAGCATGCCGATCCCAAATCTGACCGTATAGGTTTCATCGGATGCGATCCAGTCCCTGATATAGGATAACAGCTCCGGCCTATGCTTTTTGAATGCCTTCGGCGACATTATGTCACAGGTCGCCCAATTATCCACAAAGGGCAGAAACCGGCACACTTCTCCGACGCATCGGTCAAAGTCTTTCATTTCCGAAATGATAATTGCCTGAAGCTGGTTTTCTTCAAAGTACCTGTGAGGAAGCGCCTGCAAAAATCCCTCCACATCCTCCTGCTTCACCAGCTCCTTTGCACATTTTCTCAGCTCCGGCGTCCGGACGCCGATCACGGTTTCCTTTTCCACCGTTGGCATAAGCCCGGCATGGAATGCGCGGAATTTCAGATCTTGTAATTCAAAAAGCCTGTTTTCGATTTCTTTGATCATCCTGCAATACCTTTCATGATGGCGCTGATCCGTCTTTCCCTGTTCTTCACTTACTGAAAGATCGCCTGGGTAATATCGATGGGCTGCTGATCGGGATTGTCGATGTCTGCTCCGTTATCCGTAAATACGCACTGGCCGAAGTCCATCTTCACATCGGTGGGGACTGCCTCCAGAAAGACAGCCGTATCGTTTCCGGTGAATTCGTTCCCGGTAAAATGGGTGTCACTGGCAACATATGCGGAATCCCGGGCGTTAAAGTGGAATCCGATGCCGTTATCTTCAAACACGCAGTCCGTCACATTGGTCCAGACGGAACCGTAGCCCAGGACTGCCGTCTTCCAGTTATAGAAGCGGCATTCCTTTGCCCAGGCGCGTCCCGCTGTGGAGAGTCCTATGCCGTTTCCGTCTCCCCGGAAATCGATCCCCGTAAAATAGCTGATCCAGTAGCCCTTTCCGGGAACCCCCATCCGGATCCCCTCCGTAAAGGTGGTCCGCTTTCCGTCCTCCTCCGATCCGATCAGATTGAAGGCGTGATCCGGAACCACCAGCTGTTCCGTGTAGGTGACAGGGGGAAGATAAATATTGATGGTATCCCGTTCACCGGCTTCTTCTGCCGCCCGCTCCATCAGGGCCTGCAGTGCCGCCGTATCGGAAAGATCTGCATTTTCCGAATTGTAGTCATAGATCGTTGTAGGCGTGATGGCAAGATCCATGCTGAGCTTTACCGTATCCCCGTTATCCATGTGCAGCGTCCATACAAGCTGAGCAGGCGTTTTGCTCTCCCGGGTAAAGTCCACAAGGCTGATAAGGGCCGCCTCCTGATTGATGTCCATGGGCTCCGGATCGGACCACTTGATGGGGGTTTTGCTGTCCTCCGGCTGCAGGATCTCAAAGTCTGCGGAGCTCACCTTCTCCATGAAGATATCCGTCGCATCGATCCCGCTGTCTGCATAGTTGATATACAGGTAGGATGGAAAGCGGTAACGTTCTTCCGCTCCCGCCGCGGTGTCCAGAAGCTCCATCGGCTCATGGCGGTCCAGCGTATAGTTAGTCAGAAGCTGGTAGCTGCCCTCGGAGTCGCTGTAGAATACTTCTCCTGCCCCTTCATATACCTTCGGACGGTTAAAGGCGTAGATCCCGGCTCCAATCAGGGCTGCCAGAAGCAGGATCGCTGCCATCCACACTGTTTTTCTGGAAAGGTACCTGCGGGGCGGCTCCGGTTCCCTTCTCTGATTGATACTGCTTGCACAGACCGGACAGAAGGAGGCTTCCTCCGGAATGGATGCCCCGCAGTCAGGACATTTTTTCATAATCTCTTCCTCTCTTTAAAGCTCCCCCAGAAGGTGGAGCACATCTTTATAACGTTTTGCAGGATTTACCTGGGTACAGCGGGTCACGATCCGGCCCCACTTGTCCGGGGCAAGCTTCTGGGAAGGGTGGGAGCCTGTAAGCATGATGTTGATCAGGACTCCCAGGGCATAGATATCCGCTCCTGTATCCGACTGGGACAGACCGTACTGCTCCGGAGCCGCAAAACCTGTCGTTCCAAGGATCCTGGTATCGCTGTCGGATTCCTCCTTGTAGAACCGGGCGGCATCAAAGTCGATCAGTACGGCCTCTCCGCCCCGCAGCATTACATTTTCCGGTTTTACGTCCCGGTGGACTGCCCCCATGGAATGAAGGACCCACAGGGCCAGGCACAGGTCCCGGACGATCTTCCGGGTCTCCTTCGGTGTGAACAGGGACTCCTTAAGCAGGGTTCCCATATTGTCTCCCTCGATATATTCCTCCAGCACAAGGTTCCGATCCTCCTCTGAAGCCACCTCATAGATCATGGGCAGCCGGGAAGATCGGTAGGCAAGAAGCTCCCGGTAAACCTCCCCGTTTCCCTGAAAGGACCGGAGAACGAATCTTTTTCCGGTGGAGCGGTGCCGGATCAGCTTTACCGTTCCTCTGTCGCTCTCCTTCATCACCTCCATCGTCTCAAACAATTCCTCCAGGGAATCAGATAACCATGTATAAAAAATGGAACTCACCTCCATATACGGCCGATTTATAAAAGCACTATGCAGTCAGCATATTGTATTGCCGGATAAAATTTCGTACTATATTAACATATCAGTTCAGGGCCTAAAAATCAAGAAAAGCCTTGAGATCCGGTCCGGCAAAATAGTACAATGGATCGGGTAGGGGGAGATGTATGATGGAGTCAAAAAACACGGATAATCTGAAGCAGGAACTTATGTCTGATCCGGACATCAATTCCTATATCAAAGAAAACCGGCCCAGCTTCATGGATTGCAGGATCAGCGAGCTGCTGATGGAGCTTTATGACGGCAGAAAAATGTCAAAGGCAGAGCTTGCCCGCCGCTCCGGCATGAGCGAGGTATACCTGCATCAGCTGTTTTCCGGCAGGCGAAACCCCTCCAGGGATAAGCTTCTGTGCCTGTGCATCGGCATGGAATTAAGCATCGAGGAAACCCAACGGGTACTGCGGAACTCCGCTTATGCGGAGCTCTATCCCAGGATCCGGCGGGAGGCCGTGATCTACCACGGGATCGTCCATCACGCTTCTTTAAATGAGATCAATGATCATCTTTTTGAGGAAAATGAAAAAGCGCTTTGTTAGGCGCTTTTCTTCATTCCATCTTTTTTAGTCAATCATGATTTACTAAAGTACGATTTACTAAATCATGATTCACTATTTCCCACGTAATAAAAGACCTGCCATATCTTTTGATCAATGATATGGCAAGTCTTTTTGTTTGATCCTTATATCCCTGGCTTTACATCCACTCCGGCTTGCCCCACCGCTTAAGGCCGGGCTCCAGGAGGTGCTCCTGATCTATGAACCTGGCCCGCCGCTTCAGGAACCAGAGGGAGGCCAGGAAATAGAACACTGCTCCGGAGATCAGGTTGATCCCGTAGTTCAGATGCAGGCCAAAGAGGCCGCAGACTACGATCACCGCCACCACTGCAGGAAGCAGGGGCACAAGGGGTGCTATGAAGCTGCGCTTGATCTTTCCCACAGGGTACATCTTCCGGAAGCGGTACATCATCAGGCAGGTCATGAGATAGACCATCAGCGCGGAAAAGATGGAGAAGGTCACCACCTGATCCAGAAGTCCCGTCATAGCAAAGGCCAGGGCAATGGGCAGCAGGAAGATGATGGACCGGTAATTGGACCGGTACTTCGGATGCTGCTGGGCAAAAAGATGGGGCAGCAGCGTGTCTCTGGACAGGGCTGACCAGGCCTCTGCAGAGTCGTTGATACATCCGTTGGCACTGGCCAGGCAGGAAAGGATGGTGCCCACGAACAGGGCTACGAACACATAAAGCTTTCCTGTGGCAAGGGCCGCCTCATAAAGGGGGTAGACCGAATCCCCCAGCTCTCCTGCAGGGATCAGGCCGGAGCACACGAACCAGGTAACGGTTCCGCTGATCAGAAGGGTAGCAAGTCCCACCATGGCTCCCAGGGGAATGGACCGGTTGGCGCTGCGGCATTCCTCTGCAGCCATAGCCGTTCCCTCGATTCCCAGGCAGAACCAGCAGGAATAACCTATAGCCGCCATAAGTCCCAGTGTCCCGTAGGGCAGACCGTTGGTCAGCTCCTTCAGCTGGATCAGGCTTGCCTCCGGATCCCAGAAATTCGTGGCAAAGAGCAGCATGATGATACTGATGAAGGCCACTGCCGTAATAAAGAAGTTAAGGGTCAGGGTAGCCTTGGCTCCCCGGTAATTGATGAAGGCCAGCACCAGCAGGGTCAGGATGGTAAAGGGCAGTACCTGTACCCCCGGCAGGACAGAGTTCAGAAGCTGGCCCACCACGATCACGTCTCCGGCTGCCAGCATGGTATATTCGAACACCTGCATGAGCCCCACATTAAAGGCCGCCAGAGGGCCCAGAAAGTACTTTGCCATGGTATACTGGCCTCCGGCCTCCGGCATGACCGTTCCCATTTCCGACACCATCATGACCTGTCCCGCATACATGCTTCCCATGATCCAGAGGCCGATCAGGGCTCCCAGGGAACCGCCCTGCTGGATACCCAGGTTCCAGCCCATGAAGTCTCCCACCAGCACGATGCCAACTCCCAGAGCCCAGACATGGATCGGTCCCAGGACCTTGTGAAGGGGAGCTTCCGCCGTTTTATTCTTCATTTCCGTCATGGCTGCCTCCCTCCTCTTCCTTCTGTCCCTTCCTGAGGGACTGTTCCGTATGGATAAAATCTCCGAATAAAAGCACACCTACCACCAGGCAAAGGACCCAGGCGGCAGCATTTATGATCATAGCCATCACTCCGCCTCCTTTCCAGGCTCACCCTTCTCCGCAAAATAATGCCGGATCAGCTTCCGCAGCATCCCGATGCTTACCTTCAGCATAAATCCCAGGTAAACTGCCAGGGCAAGCACCACAGCACATAAGAGGGGCAGGTTCAGACTGTAGCCCGTAAAGGCCTCGCCCCCATCCCCCTTTGTTACCAGCATGGTGGTCAGAAGGATCACAAAGCAAAGGATCAGTACAAAAAGCACATCGAAGGCAGTCATGAACACTTCCTTCCAGTTTCTCTTTTTCATCTTCCTGCCTCCTTCCTTTTACGGATCAGCTCCTGGCTCTGAAGCTCTTCCTCATAGATCTCCTGTTGATCCTGATGCAGATATCTGAGGACCCACAGCATGGCCCCCGTCAGCACCACCAGTGCCAGGAGAAACGCCCCTGTCAGGATCAGCCTGGTGCTTCCTTCCGCCAAAGGCAATGCCTGGGAAAAGGCAATGCCGCCGATCCCCAGAAAGGCCGCCAGAAACAGGATCAGAACTGCCGTATCCCGCAGCAGCAGACCACGGATGGCCTTTTCCTTCTCTTTCATATCTCTTCGCCCCTTTCTTAAAACAAGTGACACATGAGGCTTATCCATCCACGATAAAAATCGTCAAATGTAACCTATGTAACTTTATCAACGTTTTTGTTATAATCCCCCGGGACGTGAATGTCAAGTTTCCCTGCATAAAAATACGGAACGTCAAACAAAAATACCCTGGATGGGATCATATCTGCTGTCCATGATCCCTTCCAGGGCACCTTTTGCTTTTCCTGTTTCTACGTAAATTTTCAGACACCCTCCACTGCCTTCACGGTTTCTCCTTCCGTCAGCAGTTCTTCCCTGACGGAGGTCTCCTTCTTCTCCTCGGTCTGTCTGCGAAGCTCCGCCTTATAGATATAAGCTGCCATGACCACCGTGGCCGGCACGCTCAGAACGATGCCGAAGCTTCCGGAAAGTCCCTGCATCACCGCGATGCCGATGTTGTTGGAGTTTATGATCTGCAGGAAGGGAAGATCATAGGCGTAGTCCAGCACCAGCATGGAGAGGCTGGTCCCTGCAAAGGCCAGGATCAGGGTATTGGAATCCGTTCCCATCATATCCCTGCCGACCCGCATGCCGGCCCTCATCAACTCCAGTCTGCTGATCTTCGGATTCTGGTCGCAGAATTCCTGCATGGCGCTGGATATGGACATGGCCACGTCCATAACTGCCCCTAGGGCACTGATCAGAAGGCCGGAGAACAGAAGGCCTCCCACCTGAATGCCATTGATCTGGTTAAGGGTCATGAGGCTCTCGATATCCGATACGTTCCAGCCGCTGATCCCGGAGAGCTCGGAAAACACGGTAGCAGTGATCCCTGCGATCACCACTCCTGCCAGGGTCCCCAGGGTGGCGCAGAGGGTCTTTCTCGTGGCACCCCCGATGAAGTACATGGTCACAAGGGTGGTGACGGCACAGATGAACACGGATACCCAGAAGGGAGAATATCCCCGGTACACAAGGGGCAGATATACAAAGATAATCGCTACGAAGGTAAAGATCAGTCCTGCTGCTCCCCGGACTCCCTTCATACCTCCTACCAGACAGAGAGCCAGGATATACAGCACCGCAAAGCCCACGATGATCATGCCTCTGTCCATGGAATAGACGCTGGTCACCACCGTATCTCCGGCAACGCTCTGCATGACAATGACCCGCATGCCCACGGTACAGGGGGCTCCGAAGAGGAAGCCTGCACTGCTGGTGGTGGTCAGCTCCTGACCCTTCTTCACGCCGCTGGTCATCTCCACAACCACCGTCTGCTGCCCTACCCGGGTGCCGTCCTCCTGGATGTTATCCTGGAGGATCCCGGTCACGACTCCTGTTTCAAAGGTCTGTCCGGACCGGTTCACGATCTCCGTTTTGGTCACCTGATTGAGGCGGATCACCCCTGCCGTACAGAACAGGAGGATCACTGCCAGGACCAGATATTTGATGCTGTGTGCTTTCAGTTCTTCTAAGATCTTCTTCATAACGCTCTATTGAAACTCTTTCTGATGATTTTTCCAAAAATATACAGATGCCCCCGGCGCAGAGCACGGGAGCACCTGTTCGAAAGGCCTGGGGTGATTGGCCGTTTCGACCTTGTCAGTCCGCTTTCCTTAATTCCTTCCCGCCGTCTTGTAGATGGTGAAGGTATCGTCGATGGTCTCCACATTTCCTGCATCCGTGATCTGATAGGTGGTGATCCTGAAAGCATTAGAGGACATGTTGATCACGGAGTAGCTGGGCAGCCAGTTCTGGCTTCTGTTTGCGATGTAATCCTGCTGGGTGTTGATCAGCTCATAATATTTGGAACCGGAAGCGGAGTTTGCCGTCATGTACAGCGTTCCCTCCGGATCGGTAGCGCTCATGGAACCGCTCTCCTCGATGGTGTAGCAGTGGTTATCCTGGGCGAAGCGGTCAAGGGCTGCCTGAGCTGCCGCATCCCCTTCTGCCGGGTAGAGGCCGATCTTCTCGCCGGTGGCGGTATTGTAAGCATTGTCCCAGTCGTAATCGTCTCCTGCCTCGTTCAGTCTGAACTCATAGGAGTTATGGGTCTGTCCGTCTCCGTAGAGGATCTTGGAGCGGCTATAGGTATGGTCATGTCCCTGCAGCACCACATCGATGTCATACTTGTCGAAGATGGGGGTCAGCTGGGTCCTGAGGATCATACCGTCCGTATCGGAGTGATCAAGGCCGGAACCGTAGATATCCTGGTGGATGGTGACCACGCGCCATGTGGCATTGGGGTTGGACTCCACTGCCTGCTTGATGCTCTGCTCGTGCTCAGCCACATTGTAGTTATTGGTGTTGAGTACGATGAAGAGGCCCGGACCGTAGCTGTAGTAATAGTCGCCCCCTGCCTGGGTCATGCCCAGATTGGTGGGATTCGGGTTATTGAAATGATAGGAATAATCCGCATTCAGGGAATCGTGGTTTCCGATGGTGGTGGCCACCGGAAGGCTCTTTAAAGCACTTGCGGAAAGATATGCTGCATACTCCTCTTCCTTGGCCTTGCCGGTATTGTTTACCTGGTCTCCTGCGGAGATGGCAAAGTTGATGTTGGGGTTCTGCTCCATGGCGATGTCCAGGGTACGATCCCAGGCAAAGCCATCGTTCCTGGCTGCCGTATTGGCTGCGCCGGTGCCCTCTGCCAGAGCGCCCTCACCCTGGGGCTGTCCCTTGGAAGCGCCTACCTGAGGATCGCCGAAGTAAAGGATGTTGACATTGTCGAAGCTGCCAGTCTTATAGGTTTCGATGGGTGACATCACACCGCTCTTGCTGACAGCATAGTAATAGGTAGTATTAGGGGTAAGTCCCGGTACCGTTACGTAGTTGTAGCAGTAGTTCTTTCCCCCCGTAAGGCTTGCATCCACGTTGTTGGAGGCGCCATGATACTCTGTCAGATTGTTTCTGTCCGTACCGAAGTACACGATGGGAGATCCCTCCGTTCCCTCGTTATACCATGCAAAATTGATCTCTGTTGCGGCTGCGCCGGGGGTCAGTGAAACATAGGTATAATCGTTTGCCACATTGTTCCAGTTTTCCTTCCATGCATTCCACTCCTCAGCATTTCCTGTTACGCTGGAATCGTTGTAGTGAACGGTTGCAGCCCATACCTGCTGAGCACCAAGAAGCAGTGCTCCTACCAGAAGACATGATACTGCTCTTTTCTTTTTCATAAGCTCTCCTCTCCTGCGTCCTTCGGCGCATTTCCATTTCCTGCGGTTTCCCGCTTTTTCAGAATTTTTCTGATAGACTCATGATAGGTTCGAAATGTAAAAACTGATCTGCAGATTCTGTATAGTTTCTGTCAAGTTTTCGTCAAGTCTCTGCAAAAGGGAGGCGGTTTCGGTTGTATTTCTCTGAATATCCTCTATAATTAGACCCATACTCAAATACTAAGCTCAGGAGGTTTTTTATTGTGGAATTCATTCAGGACATTCTGGCAGCCATCGGCGTTGTCTTAAACGGCATCCCCCAGGGTCTGCTGGCTCTCACCTACGGATTTGCTTCCGTACCCACCGCCATCGGCTTTGCCATCGGTGCCGTGGCCTGCGGGGCCCTCAACTCCGTAGCACCCATTTCCTTCCAGGCGGAGACCATCGTCATGGCAGGAAGCATGGGAAAGAATCGCAGTGAACGCCTTTCCATGGTCATGTTCGGCGGTCTCATCATGGTGGTACTGGGCCTTACCGGTTCCCTTTCCGCCATCACCGCCTTCGCCGGGGACGCCATCGTTCATGCCATGATGGCTGGCGTCGGCTTCGTACTGGTCAAGACGGCCTTCGGCATGATCAATGAGAACCCGCTGGCCGGCTGGGTCTCCATGGCCTCTGCCGTGGTGATCTATCTGATCTCCAATCTGGTGGATCCGGCCAATGCACTGGTCTACACCATCGTTGGCTCCCTGATCATCTCCAGCCTTGCTGCAAAGCTTGCAGGTCAGGAGCTGGGGAAGGACACAAAGCCTGAGAAGATGTGTCTGATCCGCATGGAAAAGCCCGTGGTGAATCCGGCTGTTATCCGGGGAGCCCTCTCCCTGGCCTGCCTTACCATCGGCGCCAACATCGCCTTCGGCAACATCACCAGCGGTATGGGCAGCGGAAACCTGAATGTGGACCACCTGACCGTATACTCCGGCCTGGCGGACGCAGTAAGCTCCCTCTTTGGCGGCGGCCCTGTGGAGGCCATCATCTCCGCCACCGGAGCAGCTCCCCATCCGGTCCTTTCCGGCGTCATCATGATGAGCATCATGGCCATCATCCTCTTCTTCGGCTTTCTTCCGAAGATCGGTAAGTTCGTACCGGGCCAGTCCATCGCAGGCTTTCTTTTCATCCTCGGGGCCTTTGTCACCATCCCCGGAGACGGTGCCACCGCCTTTACCACCGGAGAGCCCAACGGAACCATCGTTGCCGCCGTTACCATGGCCGTTACCGCTGTTCTGGACCCCTTCTTCGGCATGCTGGCAGGAATCCTGCTGAAGCTGGTCCTTGCTGCCATGGGCCTCGCCCTTTAAACTGGTTTCGCCGGTTTCTTTCAGACAAATGCTTTCAGGTGCCTGCCTTCAGGCACCGAACCAAATTCAATTGTGAGGTATCATTATGGAAAATTATTACACCCTTGAGGTTGCCGGCGTGACCCGTAACCTTCCCATCATCCGGATCTCCAACGATCTGGCCATTGCCAGCTTCGTCATCCTCGGAGACTGCGAGCTCGTAACAAAGGCAGCTCCCCTCCTTGCGGAGAGGCTTCCCCAGGTGGATTACATCGTAACTGCCGAGGCAAAGGGCATCCCTCTGGTCCATGAGCTCAGCCGTCTTATGGGTCTTCCCTACTATATCGTAGCCAGAAAGAGCATCAAGCCCTACATGGAAAAGCCCCTTACGGATGAGGTAGTCTCCATCACCACCCAGAAGAAGCAGACCCTGTGTCTGGACGGAAAGGACGCCATGCTCCTTACCGGAAAGCGGGTAGCCATCGTGGACGACGTGATCTCCACCGGTGAATCCCTCCAAGCCATCGAACGCCTGGTGGAAAAGGCCGGAGCCACCATCGTTGCCAAGGCGGCGATCCTGGCGGAAGGAGACGCAGCTGATCGGAAGGACATCATCTTCCTGGAGAAGCTGCCCCTGTTTCCCTTAAATGAATAATCAAAAACCGAAGCCCTGTTCCTGGCTTCGGCTTTGCAGCAAAAAAGACGGTTCGCCCCGTCTTTTTTCATTTATTCTTTTATCCTGTAAACGCCTGTTTTAAATGAAGATATATTTCAGGATAAACAGGAAGGCCAGCACATACATCAGCGGTGTGATCTTCTTTCCCTTGCCCGTGGCCACATGGATCACCACATAGGAGATGATGCTCAGGGCGATGCCCTCGGAAATGCTGTACATAAAGGGCATTGCGAAGATTGCGATATAGGCCGGGATCGCCTCCGTAAGATCCGTAAAGTCGATCTTTGTCACCTGCTGCATCATCAGGAAGCCCACGATCACAAGGGCGGGTGCAGTGGCATAGGAGGGGATGGCCAGGAATACCGGTGAGAAGAACAGGGCCACCAGGAACAGGCCGCCGGATACCACGGAGGTAAGGCCTGTCCTTCCGCCCTCTGCGATACCGGAGGAGGACTCCACAAAGGTGGTAATGGTGGAGGTTCCCAGGCATGCGCCTACGGTGGTTCCGATGGCGTCCGCAAAAAGCGCACCCTTGATGCCCGGAAGCTTTCCCTCCTTATCCAGCATATCCGCCTTTGAAGCACAGCCGATCAGGGTCCCCAGGGTGTCGAAAACATCCACGAAGAGGAAGGCAAACATGATGACGATAAAATTCAGGAAATTCTGGGCAATATAGCCGAAGTCCAGCTTCATGAAGGTGGGCATGACGCTGGCAGGCATGGAAAAGATCGCCGTGGGATAAAGGTCATAGAATCCGGCTTCGGGATCCGGCACATAGATGCCTGCAAGCTGGCACAGGATCCCCAGGATCCAGGTGATCAGGATGCCGATCAGGATATTTCCCTTTACCTGCCTGATCACCAGCACTGCGGTGATCAGTACACCGATGAAGGCCAGCAGGACCGTAATTCCCTCGGAACTGAAGCTTCCGCCCTTCAGGCTTCCTGAAAGGGAAAATACAGCCACCTTGGTGGACTCGTTCAGCACCACAAGATGTGCGTTCTGAAGGCCGATAAAGCAGATGAACAGGCCGATGCCCACGGATACCGCGATCTTAAGGGTGGACGGTATGGCGTTAAAGATGGCCTCTCTGACATTGGTAAGGGACAGGATGATGAATATGATACCTTCCACAAATACCGCCGTAAGGGCGATCTCCCAGCTGAGGCCCATGCCGATACATACCGTGTAGGCGAAATAAGCGTTCAGGCCCATGCCTGCAGAAAGCACAAAGGGCAGGTTCGCCGCAAAGGCCATGATGAATGATGCGATGGCCGATGACAGGGCCGTAGCTGTAAATACTGCTCCCGCATCCATTCCCGTTGCGCTGAGCATGTTGGGGTTTACGGCAAGGATATAGGCCATGGTCATAAAGGTGGTTATGCCCGCAATGACTTCAGTCTTTACATCGGTGCCGTGTTCTTTCAGTTTAAAAAAGCTTTCCATACGTTCCTCTTCTTTTCTGATCAAATGATCCTGTTCTGATAATAACTCAGCTGTCCTGTTTCTGTCCCCCCTGCCGCAGCTGAAGCACTCTGGCATAGGCAGAAAAGGCGGAGGGCAGCGCATAGGCACTCTCCGTCTCCTCCCTGGTTACAAAACGATGGGGCCGGATCCAGCTGTCCCTGCCGGTCTGCTGAAGGAGGGTCTCCTCCACCCGGCTTTCCGCCGCCAGCTTCACAAGCCAGCCCTGCATCCGCCACTCCACATGGGTAAAAATGTGCTTTGCCGAGGGCAGGGGTGTGATCCGTACCGGCTCCAGGCCCAGGGCCTCGATCTTTGCCAGGACCTCCGCCGCCGTAAGGAAGCCCGGCAGGGAGGGAAATTCATAAAGGCCTGCCAGAAGCCCCTTTTCCGGCCGCTTCTGGATCAGGAACCGCTCGCCATCCTGAAGGATCAGGACGGTCTTCTCCTCGATACGTCTTGGTTTTTTTCCGCTTTTTACGGGAAGGCTTCCGATCCGGTCCTGGCGGAGAGCTGCACAGATCCCTGCTGCCGGACACTCCCTGCAAAGGGGTGCCCCATTGGGAACGCAGACGATGGCCCCCAGCTCCATCAGGGCCTGATTGAAGGTCCCCGGGGATCCCCCCTCCCCGGCATAGTCCCGGATCACTCCGGAAAATTCCTTCTCCACCTGCTTTTTGGTCTCCGGCAGGGCGATGTCCGACGGATCCCCCGTGATCCTGGCCCAGACCCTGAGCACGTTCCCGTCCACTGCCGGGACCGGGATCCCGAAGGCAATGGAGGCAATGGCCCCCGCCGTATAGGGACCGATTCCGGGAAGAGCCAGCAATGCCTTATGGTCTGCCGGCAGCCTAGCCCCGTACCGGTCCACCAGGATCCCCCCGCATTTTTTCAGGTTCCGGGCTCTGCTGTAGTAGCCCAGTCCCTCCCAGAGCTTCATAAGCTCATCGTCGGGACAGGCGGCAAGGCTACGGATGTCCGGAAGGGCCTTTCGGAACCGCAGGAAATATCCCTTTACCGCCTCCACCCGGGTCTGCTGCAGCATGATCTCCGACAGCCATACGTCGTAAGGATCCCCGGTGTCCCGCCAGGGGAGGCTTCGCTTATGGGTCTCAAACCAGGGGACCAGAAGCTCCGGAAGCTTCCCTAAGGCTTCCTCCTTATTCAAAGAATACCTCCATGGCCTTTACCAGGGCCTCCGTATCCTTTGTGCCGGCGGTCTCGTAGGGCGAGTGCATGGCCAGCTGGGACAGACCGATATCCACGCTGCTGACTGCCACCTTCGTGTTGGAAATATTCCCCAGGGTAGAGCCTCCCGCCATGTCGGAACGGTTGGCGAAGCTCTGGCAGGGGACTCCTGCCCGCCTGCACAGCTCCCGGAAGAAGGCTGCGGAATAACCGTCGGTGCAGTACTTCTGCTGGGCGTTGAACTTGACCACGATGCCGCCGCCGATATAAGGCCGGTTCGTAGGATCCGTCAGTTCCTTATGGTTCGGGTGGACCGCATGGGCGTTGTCCGCAGACACCATGAAGCTCTGGGCCAGAGCCACCAGATAATCCTCATAGTCCATCCCCAGGGCCCCGGCAATGCGCTGCAGGGTGTCATAAAGGAAGGTGGATCCTGCCCCCTGGCGGGTATCGCTGCCCACCTCCTCGTTGTCCAGGACGCAGCAGAGGCTGATATGCTCCTGCCTGCTTCCTGTAAGGAAGCCCTCCATGGTGGCGAAGGCACACTGAAGGTCGTCAAGTCTGGGAGCGGATACGAATTCCTCCCGGCTTCCCCAGATAGTGCCCGGGGTCCTGTTGTACAGGAAGAGGTCATAGCTCAGGATGTCCTCCGGCTTTACCCCCGCGGCTTCCGCCACAAGCTTCATAAAGCCCCCCTTTGCCTCCTCCAGGCCGAAGAGGGGGATCATATCCACCTGAGGATTATAGGCATAGCCCTCATTGGCCTTCCGGTTCATATGGATCGCCACGTTGGGGATCAGCAGAGCGTCCCTGTCCAGGTCCACCAGGCGTTCCACCGGGCCCGCTTCTCCCTGCAGGAAGATCCTTCCTGCTGCGGACAGGGGCCGGTCGAACCAGGGGGCGCAGAGCATGCCGCCGTATTTTTCCACATTCAGGGTCACATAATGGCCCTCCACCAGCATCTCCGGATTCTCCTTGATCTTGAAGGAAGGGGAGTCGGAATGGCTGGCGGCGATATGAAAGCCCTTTCCCGCCTTCTCCGGAATGGAGAAGGCGATCAGGGCTGAATGGTTACGTAATACAAAATAGTTACCGGGCTTTAAATTCCATCTTTCCTTTTCGGAGAGCTCCCGGAAGCCCTCTGAAAGCAGTCTTTCCCGCAGGGTCTCCGCTGCCTGGAAGCAGCAGGGACTTTTTCTGATAAATTCAAGCAGTCTCTGGTTGATGTTCACGGTCAAGCCGCTCCTTTCTCTTGATATGGATCCCTATGACAGGTCCCCATCAGGCGTTGGATGCTGCCACCTTTACCTTGCTCCAGAGCTCGGAAATGATCTTTCTGGTGGCCTCGTCGTAAACAAAGACCTCATCCTTTTCGTTTCCGGTCCTGGGGATATAGGCATTGATGCCATAGTAATCTCCCCCTTCGGAGGAAAGCTCATCCATAACTTCCTGATTAGGAGAAGTATAGCCCACTGTTACGGAATTGTCCAGGGCGCCTTCATAGCTGGAAACATAATTGATGAATTCATGGGCCAGATCCGGGTTCTCCGCATTCTTCGGAATAACCATTGCATCGGACCAGAGATTGGTACCGCTCTCAGGCATGAAGAAGCCCATATCCTCATTTTCAGACATAACATAGGCTGCGTCGCCGGAGTAGATGAGTCCCAGGGCCTTTCTTCCCTGAGCCATGTTGTCGATGATCTCGTCGGTCACGATCTCCGGCTCCATGGTCTCTACACACTGTACCAGCCACTCATAGGCCTCGTTCAGCTCCGCCTCGTCCTTGGTGTTCATGGAATAGCCCAGGGCCTTGAGGGCCATCATGAAGGAGTCTCTCTCTGAATCGTAAAGGTAAATGTCTCCCTTATATTTCTCATCCAGGAAGATGTTGAATCCTTCCTGCTCCAGGTCCTCCTCGCTGACCTTGGTCTTATCGTATACGATACCCACGGTCCCCCAGAAATAGGGTACGGAATACTCGTTATTGGGATCATAGGGAAGTCCCTTTACGCCCTCCGTCAGCAGGTCCAGGCAGTTCAGCTTGCTCTGGTCCAGCTTCTGGATCAGATCCTCCTGGATCAGGCGCTCGATCATATAATCGCTGGGTACCAGAATATCGAAGGCATCTCCGTTTGCCACCTTGATATACATCTGCTCGTTGGACTCGAAGTTGTCCATGATCACCCTTGCTCCCGTAAGAGCTTCAAAATCAGCGATCTGGTTTTCGCCCGTATACTCTCCCCAGTTGTAAATGTGAAGGGTCTGGCCTGCATAGGGGCCCTCCGCTTCCTTTCCACATCCTGCAAGGGCAAGGGCCCCTGCTGCCATCACTGCCGCAATAGCCGCAGTCCTCATCATCTTTTTCATAATCTTCCTCCTAAAATCTTATCTTTCTTCTATGGTTCCAGCTGCCTTCAGGGCAGCGGCCTTTTTATGTTTTTCCCGGATCAGCGGCACCACGTTCACTACCACCAGGACCAGGGTGATCAGTACCACCACCAGAGTGGAAATGGCGTTGATACTGGGGTTAACACGCTTGCTCATGGTATAGACCATGATACTCAGGTTCTTGACGCCCCGTCCCGTGACGAAATAGGAAATGATGAAGTCGTCAAAGGACATGGTGAAGGCGATCAGGGCGCCGGAGAAGATCCCCGGCATGATCTGGGGCACGATGACGGAAGTCAGTGCCTTCCAGGGGGTGGCCCCAAGGTCCATGGCCGCATCCGCCAGGTTCGGATCCAGGGACCGGATCTTCGGCATGACGCTCAGGATCACATAGGGCGTACAAAAAGCGATATGGGCCAGCAGCATGGTCATGAAGCCCCGCTCGATATGGAAGGTGATGAAAAGGAGCATCAGGCCGATGGCCGTTACGATCTCCGGATTCATCAGGGGGAAATCATTCACCTGCATGACCACATCGTGGACGATGCGCCGGGACTTTGACAGGCCGATGGCGCTGATGGTCCCCAGAATGGTAGATACCACCGTTGCGATACAGGCCACCAGGATCGTGGTGTACAGGGAATCCATCATCTCCCGGTTCCGGAACATCCTCTCATACCACTGGAGGCTGAAGCCCGTAAAGTGGGTCAGGGACTTGCTCTCATTAAAGGAGAACACGATCATAAAAAGGATGGGCAGGTAGAAGAATACGATCAAAAGTCCCATCAGGATCTTCCCGAAGAGCCGTCTGTTCTTTTTCATACGCCTGTTACCCTCCTTTCTGCTCCCTCGTCCCGGTCAAGCTTCCGGACAAGGTACATGCTCAGCATCATGATAACTGCCATGATCATGGAGATGGCACTGCCGAAGTTCCATTCTCCAACGGTAATGAACTGGTTTTCGATCACGTTTCCGATAAGGAAGAACTGTCCGCCTCCCAGAAGCTTCGGAATGAAGAAGGAGCTTACCGCCGGCAGGAACACCAGTGTGATACCGCTCACCACTCCCGGAAGGGACAGGGGCAGGATCACCCGCAGGAAAGTCTGTACCCGGTCTGCGCCCAGGTCGGCACTGGCCTCCAGCAGGGACTTGTCCATCTTGCTCAGGGAGGTGTTGATCTGCAGGATCATGAAGGGAATGAAATTGTATACCATACCCAGCATGACTGCTCCCTCTGTATACATCAGCTCCACCTCTCCGAAGCCCAGGAGCTTCAGAAGGCTCTGGAAGATACCGCCGTCGGATAAAAGGCCAATCCAGGCATAGGTCCGCACCAGCATATTGATCCAGGTGGGTACCGTGATGGCAAGGATCAGGATGTTCTGCATCCGCTCACTGCTGTTGGCAATGAAGTAGGCCACCGGATACCCCAGCAGGACACAGATGACGGTGGTTTTCAGGGCGATACCGATGGAGCGCCACAGGATCAGGAGGAAATCCGGATCCGTAAAGAACTTGTGGAAGTGTTCCAGGGTAAAGGTAAAGGAAACGATACTGTTTCCCTGGTTCGTCACGGAGTAGATGGCGATCAGAAGCATGGGCAGGAGCAGCATGATCGCACTCCAGACGATATAGGGGATGGCAAGCTGTGGAAATCTCTTCATTTAGAACACCATCTTTTCCATCACATGAATATCTTCCGGTTCAAAGGTCAGTCCTACCTCCTGGCCCTCTTCAATATAATCCGTGGTCTTTACCTTGAACTCCCGGCCCGTGGTGGAGAAGGTGATCTGATAAACCCCTCCGGCCTTCACCTCTTCCGGGTCAAAATCATAGTCAACGCTGATGTCCACGGACTCGTCCTCGTTGGACAGCTTCCAGCCCTGAGCGTTGGCCCAGGTCTTCAGGTCCGTATCAAGAGCCACGGACTCCTCGATCTCGTCTGCGGTCTTGAAGAAGTTGAAGGCACTGACGGCCTCGTTCGCCCGCTCGTTCTTTACGAAGGGCTGATTTACCACGAAGATCGTCCTCTGGATCTCCGTTCCCGCCGCCGTCTGGAAGGTCACGGGATACTGTCCGACCTCCGGCTTTAAGTCGTACTGGATCCGGCTGATGGAGATATATTCGTCCGTCTCCGGATTCCAGGCCTGAGCGTCGGCCCGGGCAATGATCTCCTTGTCGTCCAGATCCTTCATATCTTCAATGTCCACGAAGAAGTCGTTGGCACTGATCTTTTCCTTGCCGTTTTCCGAGGTGGCCTCGTTGTTTTTGATCACCCGCATGTTCACCGTTACGCTGGTGCCGGGTACCGTCTCCACCATGAGCTCGTAGTGGACTCCCTTGAACAGCACGCTTTCCACGGTGCCTGTCAGCTTACCCTGAGATACGGGAACGATGTCCAGATCCTCAGGACGGATCACCACGTCCACCGGCTGGTCCGGCTTGAAGCCGAAGTCCACGCAGTCAAAGGTCTTGTCATCAAAGTGGACCTTGTAATCCTCCAGCATCCGGCCGGGAATGATGTTGCTTTCTCCGATGAAGTTGGCCACATAGCGGTTTGCAGGCTCGTTGTAGATGTCCTCCGGACTGCCCACCTGCTGGATCTCTCCCTCCTTCATGACCACGATCTTGTCGGACATGGTCAGGGCCTCCTCCTGGTCGTGGGTAACGAAGATGAAGGTGATGCCCACCTCCTGCTGGATCCGCTTCAGCTCATACTGCATCTCCTTCCGGAGCTTCAGGTCCAGGGCTCCCAGGGGCTCGTCCAGAAGCAGCACCTGGGGCTCGTTTACCAGGGCTCTGGCAATGGCCACTCTCTGCTGCTGTCCGCCGGAAAGAAGGGTCACGTTCTTGTTCTCATAGCCCTCCAGACCGATGAGCTTCAGCATCTTCATGACCTTCTGCTCGATGACATCCTTACTCATCTTCTTGATCTTCAGTCCGTAGGCGATGTTCTGGTATACGTTCATATGGGGAAAGAGCGCGTACTTCTGGAATACGGTGTTCAGCTCCCGCTTATAGGGGGGCACCTTGCTGATGTCCTCTCCGTCAAAGGTCACCGTTCCCTCGGTGCAGTCGATGAAGCCGCCCAGGATCCGAAGAAGGGTCGTCTTTCCGCAGCCTGAAGGGCCCAGCAGGGTCACAAATTCATTTTCATAAATATCCAGGTTGATACCTTTCAGTACGATCTGTCCGTCGAATTCCTTTACGATGTTCCGGAATTCGATAAGCTTCTTCTTTTCTTCCATTCCCATTCCCTTTCCTTGATCTCTTCCTCCCGCGGGAGGTCTGCTTTATTTTTCAGCTCTGTTTTAAAACATCGGGGGTGTGGTCACCCAGAGGATCTTTGCGTCCGTATTTCCCGGATTGTAAAGATAGTGGCTGCTTTTTCCGCTGATGTAAAAGGTCTCCTTCGCCTTTATCCGGTACTTCCGGTTCCCTCTGTTAAGCACCACCGTACCCTTCAGCACATAGCCGAATTCCTCGCCGTTATGGCTCTCCATCACCCGGCTCTTCTGCTGCGGGTGCAGGGTCAGAAGGATGGGCTCCATCTCATTCTTCTGGGCATTGGGTATGATCCATTCGATGGTGTAGCCTTCCTTTTCATCCACAAAAAAATCCTGCGTCTGAAAAACGATCTTCTCCTCCTGATCCTCCTTGAAGAACTCCGACAGGCTGCTCCCAAGGGCCTCCAGGATATCCTCCAGGGTGGAGATGCTGGGGCTGGTCAGGTTCCGTTCCACCTGGGACAGGAAGCCCTTCGTCAGCTCGCTTCTGGAAGCCAGCTCCTCCAGGGTAAGATCATTGCAAAGCCGCAGTTCCTTCAGTTTTTTTCCCAGATCCATATCTTCGCCTCCCCCTTGTCAGGGTGTTTCGTGTTACTAAACTTCTGATATAATAAATCAAACAATCACATTATACATATATTTCTTCCGTTTGCAACAGGTTTGTTTAATTTTAGTAAATATTTTTTTTAGTATTTTGTACTTTTCCAAGTACAGAAAAAAAGAGCAAAAAATCCGGCCCATCCCTTCGGACAGGCCGGACATTTTCGGTTCAAGATCTATTCGGTTTTCTTGCCGTTATCACGGAGGACATGATGTAGTTTCCCACGGAAAGGCTCCTGCCCCATTTTTCCTCATATTCTCTGGAAACGGGCTTTTCCTGAACGGAGACTTCTTCAAATCCCGCGTTTTCGATCAGCCGGGCCAGTTCTTCAACTGAAGAGGCGCCGCTGACTCAGCAGGAATGGAGGCTCGGGTCATCCTGCATCTCCTTCGGAAGCGCCTTCATGATGACGATGTCACAGATGGAGATCCTGCCTCCGGGCTTTAAGACCCGAAGGATCTCCCGGTAGACCCGTCCCTTTACCGGAGACATGTTGATGACGCAGTTGGAAATGCAGACGTCGGCAGAATTGTCTGCCGCCGGCAGGTTTTCGATCTCCCCCAGACGGAACTCCACGTTCCGGATCCGGTGCTTTTTTGCTGTCTGCCTGGCGGTGCTGAGCATTTCCGGCGTCATGTCCACACCGATCACCCGGCCCCTGGGCCCCACCTGAAGTCCTGCCAGGAAGCAGTCCAGGCCCGGTCCGCTGCCAAGGTCGATCACCACCTCCCCCGGCTGAAGCCCTGCTGCCCGCAGGGGATTTCCGCAGCCAAGGCCCAGGTTCGCCTCAGGAGGCACTGAGGCCAGCTCCTCCAGGGTGTAGCCCACGGAGGCGGATACCGTATCCGGAGCCGCTTCGCCGCTCAGAACAGAATCCTCCGGATGCAGCAGGATCTGCCGGTAGTCATCTCTCACCTGATCGTGGATCTCATGAATGTCTTTCTGCATTTACATGATCTTTCTGTAGAGCTCCTTGAGCTCCTCTACGTTGGTATCTCTGGGGTTGCCCGGGCAGCAGGCATCTGCAAAAGCATCCTTTGCCAGCTGATCCAGATCCTCCTCCTTGATCTTTCCTGCCAGATTCTCCGGGATTCCCACATCCTTGGAAAGCTGCTTTACTGCGTCGATGGCAGCCTTGCGGTACTCTGCCTGGCTCATCTGGTCCACGCCTTCCACGCCCATGGCTCTGGCGATCTCTCTGTAGCGTTCTCCCGTATACTCTGCATTGTATTCCATAACGATAGGAAGCATCATGGCGCAGGCAACGCCGTGGGGCGTGTCATAGTGGGCGCCCAGGGTGTGGGCGATGGAATGGGCGATACCCAGTCCCACATTGGAGAAGCCCATGCCGGCGATGTACTGGGCCATGGCCATGCCCTCCCTGCCCTCAGGGGTATTCTCCACAGCGCCTCTCAGGTTCTTTGAGATCAGGCGGATAGCCTCCAGATGGAACATATCCGTAAGCTCCCAGGCAGCCTTTGTGGTATAGCCTTCGATGGCATGGGTCAGGGCGTCCATTCCCGTAGCAGCCGTCAGGCTCTTTGGCATGGTGGACATCATATCCGGGTCAACCACTGCCACTTCCGGAATATCGTGAGTGTCCACACAGACGAACTTCCGTTCCTTTTCCACATCCGTGATCACGTAGTTGATGGTGACCTCTGCAGCCGTACCTGCCGTGGTGGGAACTGCGATGGTGGGAACTGCATGATTCTTTGTGGGTGCCACACCCTCCAGGGAACGGACATCCTCAAATTCCGGATTTGCGATGATGATACCGATGGCCTTTGCGGTATCCATGGCAGAACCGCCGCCAACGGTAACGATGGAGTCAGCGCCGCAGGCCTTGAAGGCTGCTACGCCGTCCGTTACGTTCTGGATAGTGGGATTGGCCTTGATCTGGGAATAAACGGTGTAAACCAGGCCGGCCTCATCCAGAAGGTCCGTCACCTTCTTTGTTACGCCGAACTTCAGAAGGTCCGGATCCGTGCACAGGAAAATGTGCTGGAAGCCCCTTGCCTTTGCCTCGTTCACGATCTCCTTGATCGCTCCCTTTCCATGATAGGAAATTGTGTTGAGTACGATTCTGTTTGCCATGTTTTGATACTCCTTTCCGCTTCTTGCCTTTTGCGGCATACTGATATCCCATGGGGGATCTCTTTCTTTTTATTATACGACAAAGGCCCCTTTGGAAGAAGTGATTTTCATCACTTTCTGCTGCAAAAAAAGCTCCGGGACACGTCCGTGCCCGAAGCTTTTGATACCATATTTGAGAAGATGTAATGTTATGATGAAATCCGCTGCAGGATCAGTCGTTTGATTCCGGTCTTACGCCGGTGATGGAAAACTCCACCCACTCCGCGATGTTGGTGGTGTGATCGCCGATCCGCTCCAGATACTTTGCCACCATCAGAAGATCCAGGCAGGCCTCTCCCTCGTCCGGATGCTGGGCGATGAGGCCGATGAGCTCGTTCTTTATCTCGTCAAAAAGTCCGTCCACCGTGTCGTCGGAGGCCATGACTTCTCTGGCCATATCCAGGTCCTGATTGACGTAAGCGGACACAGCCTTCGTTACCATGGCTCTGGCCGCATTGGCCATTGCTTCCATATGCACATGGGTCTCCAGCTCCATCTCTCCATGCTTTTCCAGGAACTTAATGATGTCCGTGATATCGGAACACTGGTCTCCGATCCGTTCCATATCGGAGATCATCTTGAGGGCGGAGGAGATCTGTCTCAGATCCCTTGCCACCGGCTGCTGCTGCAGGATCAGCTTCAGGCAGAGGCTTTCGATCTCCCGTTCCTTTGTATCGATGGAGGTCTCCAGATCGTAGATCTCCCCGATGACCTTCTGGCCCCCCTTCAGGGCCTCATTCACCTTGCCGATGGCGGCCTCACAAAGGTCTCCCATCTCCGTCAGGCTCTCATTCAGCTGACGGAGCTGTTCTTCATACTGATTTCTCATATCTAAACGCTTTCCTTCCTTGCCTTAGTTTTCCGCCGGAATTAGCCGAATCTTCCGGAGATATAATCCTCGGTCTTCTTATCCTTCGGATTGGAGAAGATCTGCTCCGTATCCCCATATTCTACCATTTCTCCCAGAAGGAAGAAAGCGGTCTTGTCGGAAATACGCGCAGCCTGCTGCATGTTATGCGTCACGATGATGATGGTATATTTTTCCTTCAGCTCCGCTGCCAGGTCCTCGATCTTCGTGGTGGAGATGGGGTCCAGGGCAGAGGTGGGCTCGTCCATCAGCAGGATCTCCGGTTCTACTGCAAGAGCTCTTGCAATGCAGAGACGCTGCTGCTGTCCGCCGGAAAGACCCAGGGCGGACTTCTTCAGGCGGTCATGGATCTCATCCCAGAGGGCGGCACCCCGAAGGCTCTTTTCCACAATATCATCCAGCTTTGCCTTGCTCTTGATACCGTGGACCCTGGGGCCGTAAGCGATGTTGTCGTAAATGCTCATGGGGAAGGGATTGGGCTTCTGGAACACCATACCGATCTGATGGCGCAGCTCGTTTACATCCGTAGAAGGATCGTAGATCTCCGTTCCTCTGTACTGCAGGCTTCCCGTGATCTTTACGTTGGGGATCAGGTCGTTCATGCGGTTGAGGGACTTTAAGAATGTGGATTTTCCGCATCCGGAGGGTCCAATCAGGGCAGTGATCCCATGCTCTGGAATGTCGATGTTGATATTCTTAAGGGCCTGGGTCTGTCCGTACCACAGGCACATATCCTTTACTGAAATGATATTGTTATTTTCCATCTTAAGCTCTCTTCTTCTTAAAATAAGCACCCACAAGGCGGGCTGCCACATTCAGGATCAGGGTAAGGGCTACCAGGATGGCAGCGATGCCGAAGGCTACCTCGAATTCTCCCTGCTCCTTGGCATATACATAAAGGGCTACCGTAAGGGTGGCGCCTGCGCTCTGCAGGCCCTTGATGACACCGTTTACGACATGGGCAAAGCCTGCGGTGAACAAAAGGGCTGCCGACTCTCCCAGGATACGTCCCGTGGCCAGGATGCAGCCTGTGATGATACCGTCGATACAGTTGGGAAGCACCACGGTACGGATAACTCTCCACTTTCCTGCTCCAAGGCCGAAGGCACCCTCTCTGTAGCTCTGGGGCACGGTCTTAAGGCTCTCCTGAGCCGTCCGCATGATGGTGGGCAGGTTCATGATCACCAGAGTCAGGGCACCTGCAAGGAGGGAGGTCTGAAGTCCCATAAACTGACAGAAGAACAGCATGCCCACAAGGCCGTAGATAATAGAAGGAATGCCTGACAGAGTCTCCGCCGCATACTCGATAATGCCTGACAGCTTTTTGTTCGTAGCGTACTCCGTCAGATAAACCGCAGCACCCACTCCAAGTGGCAGTACGATGACAAGAGATGCCAGAACGATGTAGACCGTATTCAGGATATCCGGCAGGATACCGATATTCTCCGTCATGTAGCTGGGCGCCGTGGAAAGGAAGTTCCAGGAAATATTCGGAATGCCCTTTATCAGGACGTATGCCAGTATAAATACCACCAGTCCGCAGGTGATGATGGAGCAGAGCCACATCAGGGTAGACAGGGTGGTGATATAGGCTTTACGCTTGAAGGACAGAGGCTTTTTGATGGCCCCGGCCCCTTTTGTATTCTTTTCGTCTGCAGCAGTCATATCAATTCTCCTTGTCGTGCTTCATAAGGAAGTTCAATGCCGCATTGATCATCATGATAAACAGGAAGAGGACCAGTGCGATGGAAAAAAGGGCCTGCCTCTGGAGTCCTGATGAATAGGACATCTCACTTGCTACTGCCGTAGTCAGGAATCTTACACTCTGGAAAATGGAGTCCGGCATATTGGGAGCATTTCCGGATACCATCATAACTGCCATGGCCTCGCCGATGGCACGGCCCACACCCAGTACCACCGCAGCTGCGATGCCGCTCTTTGCTGCCGGTACGGAGACCTTGAAATAGGTCTCGATCTCCGTGGCTCCAAGGGCCAGGGAGGCTTCCTCGTACTCCTTGGGCACCGCCTCCAGGGCGGTCAGGGATACGCTTACAATGGAAGGCAGGGTCATGATGGCAAGGACGATAATGGCCGCCAGAAGGCTCGCACCGTCCGGTATGTCAAAAATCTTTCTGATGCCCGGTACCAGGATCAGCATGCCCACAAGGCCGTAAACAACGGAAGGAATGCCAGCGAGGAGACTGACAGCCTCCTCGATGATGGTCCTTACTCTGAACGGCGCTACCTTTGCGGTAAATACTGCGGTCATGAATCCTACCGGTACTCCGATGACCATGGCTCCTGCCGTACCGTAGATACTGGTGAGGATAAAGGGAAGGATTCCGAACTGGGGTTCTGCCGCAGTGGATGCCCATTCCTTACCGAAAAGGAAATCGATGAGTCCGATCTCCTTTATGGCCGGTATACCTGCTATGATGAGGTATACCGTGATCATCAGTACGCAGGCGATGGTCACCAGTCCCATGATCAGGAAGATGCCGTGTACGATCGTTTCAACTTTGTGCCTGTTCATAGTTTTCATAGTTTATGCTTTTTCTTAGTGGATGGCTACTGCTCCTGCCTGTGCGATGAGGTCTGCTACTTCAGAAGACATTGCGTAGTCATAGAAGGCCTGAGCCTGGGTGGAAAGGGCCTCGCCGTCCTTGGTTACCAGTACGAAGGGTCTCTGGATCTTGTAGCTGCCGTCTCTTACGGTATCCTCGGTAGCCTCAACACCCTCAACGGTGATGGCCTTTACCTTATCGGATACGGATGAGAGAGATGCATATCCGATGGCTGCAGGGTTCTGGGATACGGTGGTGATCACATCGCCTGTGGAGGTAAGCTCCTGACGGTACTGGCAGGCATCCTCAGTTCCGGTGATGGACTCGAATCCGTCTCTGGTACCTGAACCGGCCTCACGTCCGATGAGTACGATCTCTGCGTCATTGCCGCCAACCTCGCTCCAGTTGGTGATCTCGCCGGTGTAGATCTTTGCGATCTGGTCCAGGCTGAGGTCTGCGATGGGGTTCTCGTTGTTTACGATCATTGCGATACCGTCCAGGGCAACGGTCTCACCCTTAAGGCCTGATGCGGTCTCCTCGTCCTTCAGGGCACGGCTGGAAAGTCCGATGTCGCAGCGGCCTTCCTGAACGGCGGTGATACCGGATCCGGAACCGGTGGGGTTATATGTGAAGCTTACATCCGGATGAAGCTGCATGAAGGACTCGCCCAGGATACCGATTACGGACTCCATGGAGGTGGATCCGTCAGTGGAAACGGCTCCGGAAAGCTCCTCTGCTGCTGCCTCAGTCTCGGTTTCTGCTGCAGTGGTGTCCTCTGCCTCTGCTTCGGTCTCTGCCTTGGTTTCTGCTGCAGTGGTTGCTGCTGCGGTGGTCTCCTCTGCGCTGCTGCCGCAGGCTGCCAGGGACATTGCTGCAAGTCCAAGTACTACCATAGTGCCAATTCTCTTTTTCATAATTATTCTCCTCCTAAATGAACCGTCTTATGACTGTTATTTGGTTTCTTTTCTGAACTTCGTGCCTAATGATAAAGGAGCTTTGTAAAATCAGAAGGGGGATTTCAGTAAAATGATTGTAAAGTTTCTTCCTTCTTTGTAAAGTTTGTGTAAAGAAAAAGATCCGGACCGTTCTTCATTGAACGGTCCGGATCTCTGCTTCATTACAGGTCTCTGCCGGGAACGCAGATCATCGTAATGGCGATTCCTGCGATGGCCGCGATGGCGGTCACCGCTACGATCATTTTTCTCATATCCTTACCTCCTGCAGGCCCCTGGGCCTGAATGATCATTTCTGACAGTCTGCCAAGAGCTTCCGGTAGATCTCCCTGAGCTCCCCGGCGATCCTTCCGATGGTGCCTTCCTCAAAGGGGGACTGGAGTCCAGCCCTTTGGATCATGTTCGTAAAGAAGTCGGAAGCCGACTCCCGGCAAAGCTCCAGGTAGCTCTCCCAGGCCTTGTGATAATCCTTTTCCATCATGAGGCGGTACTGGAAGGCATCCGTCTGGGCGATCACATAGTCGATATAATAGAAGGGATAGCTGTAGATATGGTGCTGCTTCTGCCAGAAGCCGCCTTTTTCAAAGAAGGCTGACTCTGGCGCATAGGCCAGATGGGGCTTGTAGGCCCGCTCCAGACCCTTCCAGGCTTCCTTCCGCTCTGCGGGGCTCATTTCCGGATGGTCGTAAACGATGTGCTGGAACTCATCCACCATGCAGCCGTAGGGCACAAAGGTGATGGCATCCTCCAGCTGGTATGTCAGGAAGTCTCCGGTCCTGTCCCCGAAGAACTTCTCCATCCAGGGATTCGTGAAGAATTCCATGGACATGGAATGGGTCTCCGCCGTCTCCATGGTGATGTCCCCATGCTCCATGATGGGGTCCTTGCCGGAAATGTAGCCCTGGAAGGCGTGGCCGCATTCGTGGGTCACCACGTCCACGTCTCCTGCGGTACCGTTGAAGTTGGCAAAAATAAAGGGTGCCTTGTAGTCCGGCAGATAGGTCATGTATCCTCCCACCTGCTTATGGGGCCTTGCAAATACGTCAAAGAGGTCTCCCTCCATCATAAAGTCGAAGAATTCCTTCGTCTCCGGAGACAGCTCCTCATACATCTCCTGGCCGCTCTTTAAGATCTCCTCCGGCGTTCCCACAGGCTTCGGCGTTCCTTCCGGGAAACTTACGCCCTCGTCGATGTTATACAGCTTTTCAAGGCCCAGGCGCTGCCTGCGGTTCTCCCAGATCTCCTCTGCAAAGGGGACCCAGTTCTCCCGGATCTGCTTCCGGAAGCGCTCCACATCCTCTCTCCAGTAGCTGTTCCGGTTCATGCGGCAGTAGCCAAGCTCCGTATAGTTTTCAAAGCCCAGCTTCCTGGCCTGCTCCGTCCTGTTCTTCACCAGCTGATCATAAAGCTCATCCAGCTTCTCCGCCACGCTCTCAAAATAGGCGTTTACCTTTTCTGCCGCCTTTTCCCGCACCTTACGGTCCTGGTCGTTCAGGTAGGGGGTCATCATGGAAAGGTTGCAGGTCTTCCCCTCCCAGTCGATCTTTGCCCCTGCCAGGAGCTTTTCATATTCCGTTACCAAGGCGTTTTCCTCCTGCATCAGGGGGATCACCGCATCACTGACGGACTTCGCCGCAAGCTCCATGTTCTTAAAGGCAGGCCCGCCGATGATCTGCTCCAGCTGCTGCCGGAAGGGAGATGCATAGAGCATATTCTTGTATGCCACCTCCAGATTGGAAAAGGCAGGCATCTCCCGGTCATAATAGGCCTTTTCCGCCTCGTAGAATGCATCGGAGGTGTCGATGCTGTGACGGATCTCCGCCAGGGTGGCCTGAGTCCTGATATGTCCCATCAGCTCGTAATAGCGCTTATGCACCTCGAACTGCTCCTCCGGACTCTTCGCTGCGGAAAAGTCCTCCATGATCTTTTTTAACGTTTCCTTTGCCCCTTCAAAATCCGTACGCTCATAGGGCATGTCCTTGAATTTCATTGCAGTATTTCCTCCGTGTCTCTTGGCTGCTGTCTCCTGCAGTTTCTTTCATTATAGCATGGGGCCGCCGTTTTCAAAACAGACTTTTCTCCCCTTCTCAGGACAGCTCGAACATTCCGTGGTAAAGCCTGTAATACTCTCCCTTCATGGCAAGGAGCTCCCTATGGCTTCCCCGTTCGATGATCTGTCCGTGTTCCAGTACGATGATGACGTCCGCGTTCCGTACCGTTGACAGCCGGTGGGCAATGACGAATACGGTGCGTCCCTTCATAAGCTGGTCCATTCCCCTTTCGATCAGGGCCTCCGTTCTGGTATCGATGGAGGAGGTGGCCTCATCCAGGATCAGTACCGGCGGGTCCGCCGCCGCTGCCCTTGCGATGGCAAGGAGCTGTCTCTGGCCCTGGCTCAGGTTCGCGCCGTCCCCTGTCACCATGGTGTCGTAGCCCTCCGGCAGCCGCCGGATAAAGGAATCCGCATTTGCGATCCTGGCCGCCTGCCGGATCTCCTCATCCGTGGCATCCAGCTTTCCGAAGCGGATATTATCTGCCACGGTCCCCGTAAACAGATGGGTATCCTGGAGCACCACGCCAAGGCTTCGCCGCAGATCCGCCTTCCGAATCCGCCGGACGTCGATGCCGTCGTAGGTGATGCTTCCGCTCCGGATCTCATAGAACCGGTTGATCAGGTTCGTGATCGTCGTCTTGCCCGCTCCGGTGGAGCCCACAAAGGCCACCTTCTGGCCGGGCTTTGCGTAGAGGGAGATCTCATGAAGGATGTCCTGGCCAGGCTCATAGGAGAAGCTCACCCGGTCAAAGCGCACATCTCCCCTCAGAGGTACCAGAGGCGCCTCCGGCAGGCTGCCGTCCCTCCATGCCCAGGAGCCTGTTTTTTCATTGCAGGGCACCAGATCCCCCTCATCCGTCCTCCGGACATTCACCAGCTCCACAGTCCCCTCATCGGTCTCCGGAACCTCCTCCATGGTACGGAAGATCCGCTCTGCACCGGCCAGGGAGGCCAGCAGGAAATTTCCCTGTTGGGTCAGCTGGTTGATGGGCATGGCAGACTGCCGGACAAACACCAGATAGCTGGCCAGGCTTCCCACATCCGACAGGCCTGCGATCACCATGATCCCTCCGATCACAGCGATCAGGGCATAGTTTACAAAGGAAATGCTTACGACTGCAGGGATCATGGTGGCTGCATAGCTCTGGGCGCTGGTGCCCGCTTCCCGGAGACGTTCGTTCCGCTTCCGGAAGCCCTCCAGGTTTTCCGCCTCGTGATTGAATACCTTTACCACCTTCTGGCCGGCGGTCATTTCCTCAATATATCCGTCCAGATCTCCCAGAGCCTCCTGCTGCCGCAAAAAATAAAATTTACTCCGGTTCGTGCTGTAGCGGATATAGAGGAACATGGCTCCGTATCCCAGGAACACCAGAAAGGACAGCCTGTAATTCAGCACAAAAAGCAGGCACAGGGTCCCCGCCACCTGGATAAAGCTCTGGATGATGGTGGCAAAGCTGTTGTTCAGGGCGTCGGACACCGTGTCCACATCGTTGGTGAACATACTCATGAGGTCGCCCTTTTTCTGACTGTCAAAGAAGGACAGGGGAAGCTTCTGCAGCCTGGCAAAGAGATCCCTGCGGATGTCCCTTAAGATCTCCTGGGCCGCCCGCACCATGATCTGGGTATAGCACAGGGTAGACAGGGCTCCGATGCCGTAGATCAGGGCTGCCAGGGCCACACCGCGAAGGAGTCCTTCCATCCCCTCCCCCTCCAGGATCCGGTTTACGATGGGCTTTATCATGTAGGTGCCCAGAAGGTTCGCTGAGGCACTGACGGCAGCCAGGATCCCCACCAGGAGCAGCAGGATGCGGTGCTGTCCCAGATAGCGGAGAAGGTCCCGCACCGTCTGCCGGAGATTTTCCGGCCTTTTTCCGTTAAAGATCCGTGCCATGGTCTCCTCCTTCCTGCTCTCCGCCCATCTGGGAGGCATAGAGCTCCTGATAAATGGGATCTCCTGCCAGAAGCTCCTCATGGGTCCCCACAGCGTGGACCCTTCCGTCCTCCAGGATCACGATGAGATCCGCCTCCATAACGGAGGTGATCCGCTGGGCAATGATGATCTTGGTCACATCCCGAAGCTGGGACAGGGCCTGGCGGATCCGGCCCTCCGTGGCTGTATCCACCGCACTGGTGGAATCGTCAAAGATCAGGACCTTCGGCTTTTTCAGCAGGGTCCTGGCAATGCAGAGCCTCTGCTTCTGGCCTCCGGAGACATTGACGCCTCCCTGGCCCAGATCCGTATCAAGGCCCTCCGGCATCCTCTGAATGAATTCATCTGCACAGGCTGCTCTGCAGGCCTCCAGGATGGTCTCCTCATCCGCTTCCTTATTTCCCCACAGCAGATTGTCCCGGATGGTCCCGGAAAACAGCACATTTTTCTGAAGCACGATCCCCACGGCGTCCCTGAGGGCGGAAATTTCATATTCCCGGACATCGTGGCCCCCTACCAGCACGCTGCCCTCCGAGGCATCGTAAAGCCTTGGGATCAGCTGTACCAGGGTACTTTTGGAGGCTCCCGTGCCTCCAAGGATCCCCACCGTGGACCCTCCGGGGATCTTCAGATCCACGTGGGATAAAGCCGCTTTTCCTGTCCCTTCAGCATAGCGGAAGGATACGTTCCGGAACTCCACTTCTCCGTTTGGGATCTCCCGGATGGGATCTGCAGGGTCCGCAAGCTCCGTTTTTTCCTCCAGAACCTCCCGGATCCTCCGGGCGCTGGTCAGGGAACGGGTCAGCATCAGAAAGATATTGGATATCATCATGACGGAGTTCATGACCTGCAGCACATAGCTAAGGAAGGCCGTCAGCTCCCCCACGCTCATGGAGCCGGTCAGGATGAAGCCGCCTCCGTACCACATGATGCAGATCACCGCCGTATACATGATCACCTGAAAGGCCGGCAGGTTCAGCACCGCAAACCGGAAGGTATCCAGGCTTGCATCCGCCAGCTCGTCATTGACCCTACCGAACTGTCCTTCCTCGTAGTCCTCCCGTACAAAGGCCTTGATGGCCCGGATGGCCGTCAGGTCCTCCTGGACTATTCCGTTCACGTGATCCACTGCTCCCTGCTGCCGGTTATAAAGGGGACTGACCCGATGGACGATAAGGGCCAGCAGGATCCCCAGCACCGGTGCCGCGATTATGAATACCAACGCCAGCTCCCGGTTTAAAAATAAAGCCATTCCGATCCCCATAAACAGCATGATGGGGCTTCGCACCAGGGGCCTTAAGCCGGAGTTTACCGCATTCTGCATCACAGTGACGTCCGTGGTCATGCGGGTCACCAGGGATGAGCTGGAAAACCGGTCCAGATTGGCAAAATCATAGCCCTGCATCCGGCTGTATTCCGCCAGACGGAGCTCCGCTCCGAAGCCGTTGGAGGCCCTAGCAGCAAAACGGGCATACAGAAGGCCCGTCACCAGGGCAGCCCCTGCGCAGAGGACCATCTTTCCGCCCTGCAAAAAGAGGTAGGGAAAGTCCCGGTCCGGTACGCCCCGGTCGATGATCCCGGTCATCAGCATGGGGATCAGCATCTCACAGACACATTCTGCAAAGATCAGCAGCATGGCTACCAGAAGGTCCCTGCGGCAGGGCTTCATGTAATGCAGGATGTATCGCAGATCCTTCATGAAGAGGCTCCTTCCCGGAGGATCGTCTCCATGCCGATCTTCTGGGGTCTGAGGCCGCATTTTTCATAAAATCTCCGGGCGCCTTCGTTCAGGGCCCAGACATTCAGGGTCAGGTTATAACAGCCCTGCTCCCTGGCAAAGTCCTTCACATACTCATAGAGGGCGCTGCCCACGTGCTGTCCACGGCAGGCCTCGTCCACACAGAGATCGTCGATATAGAGGCTTTTGATATCCGTCAGAATGTTGTCGTTCAGCCGCTGCTGAAAGATGCAGAAGGCATAGCCCACTACATTCCCCTCTTCGTTTTCTGCCACAAAAACCGGTCTCCTGTCATCCTGAATGATCTCCAGAAGCTGGTCATCCGTATATTTTCGCTGTCCCGCCTTAAAGAGATCCGGACGTCCCTTATGGTGTACCATGTTTACCTGGAACAGAAGTCTGTCCAGATCCTTCATGTCCTTTTCCTGTGCCCGTCTGATCTTCATGATCCTTCCCCCTCTTTTCTCAAAAATGTTTCTTTTTATTTTACACCCCCCCATGGCCCTGGGAAAGTCTTTTCCGAAAAAAAACGGAGCCCCGTTTCTATCCGGTTGCTCCGTTTCTTCTGTGTCTGTGCAGTTTTTCTGATGGAGTCCCATCAGCCCTTCAGCTGTGCCTCGATCTGCCGGGCCCGGTCCTGCCTGAGCTGGCGCACATGCTTCGTCTTCCTCCAAAACTGCCTTCGGCACTTTTCGCAGCAAAAAACGCTGCGCTTGTCCAGTTTCCGATTCTCGTGTCTGCCGCCTGCTTCGATGAAGATAATGGCTCCGCAATTCCGGCAGGCAAAGGTCCGCTCCTCTCGGATGCGATTCACATTCCCGTCCATGATCCGTCTCCATATTCTGTGATGACGGCTCTCTCCTTCTTTTGTCAGAGTATCACAGGCGGGGACGGAAGACAATCAAATAGGGAGAAGCTTTACAAATCTTAAGCTTCTCCCTGATCCTATCTTGACCTATTCCGAAAAGAATGTTATCAATGAGAAAAAGGCCTCCGGCAGCTTTCCCGGGGCCCTGTGAGAGAGGTTTTCTTATGGATATGGTTCAATTTTCTCCCCTTAGCGGGGGCAGTCGTTACGATCAATATTTCTCCACGGAAATGGCAGAGTCCGTCATGGATTTTCACCGCACCCTTCCGGCGTATGCTCCAACTCCCCTTTCATGTCTGAAAGGATTGGCTTCCCGCCTGGGCCTTGGAGGGCTGTATGTCAAGGATGAGAGCTTCCGTTTCGGCCTCAACGCCTTCAAGGGCCTTGGGGGCAGCTACGCTCTGGCCCAGGTCCTGTCCCGGAAAACCGGATCGCCGGTTTCCGGACTTCACTCGATCCCAGCCGGCACCTATACCTTCGTGACTGCCACAGACGGCAATCACGGACGGGGCGTTGCATGGGCTGCCCGGCAGCTGTCCCAAAATGCTGTGGTCTACATGCCTGCAGGTTCCGCCCAGGAACGGTTGGAAAATATCCGTGCCCAGGGGGCACATGCTGAGATTACAGAGTTCTACTATGATGATACGGTCCGCTTCGCTAAAAGTCAGGCTGAGAAAAACGGCTGGATCCTGGTGCAGGACACTGCATGGCCAGGATACGAGGAGATACCGCTTCTCATCATGCAGGGTTATCTGACCATGGGCATGGAGGCTGTTCATCAGCTGCAGGGCACGGTCCCGACTCATATCTTCCTGCAGGCGGGCGTGGGTTCCATGGCTGCTGCCATAGCCTCCTTTTTCTGCCAGCAGTACGCCGGTCAGGCGCCGAAGATCATCATTATGGAGCCGGAAAGCGCCGACTGCTTTTATCGGACTGCGAAAGCGAATGACGGCTGTCTTCACAATGCGGAAGGTCCCATGCGCTCCATCATGGCGGGACTTTGCTGTGGGGAGCCCTGCACCCTTGCCTGGGATATCCTTGAGCACCATGCCGGATATTTCTTTGCCTGCGAAGATGAGACTGCTGCCTGCGGTATGCGGGTCCTGGGGAATCCTATGGAAGGCGACCCCCGGATCATCTCGGGAGAAAGCGGGGCCTCCACCGCCGGACTGATCTATGAGCTGATGTCAAGACTGTCTCTGGCAGGCCTCCGGAAGGCCCTTGGCCTTGGCAGGGATTCCGTCGTTCTTTGCATCAGTACTGAAGGTGATACGGACCGGGAAAACTACCGCCGGATCGTATGGGATGGGGCATACTCAGCCGTTTAAGAGCTGATATCTACGCCCTTATAAGATCAGATCCTTTTATTACATCTTTTTATGACCCACCTGCCCTCTTCTGCATTGACAAAGGCCTTTGCCCCCAGTATAGTAAACGTTTGGAATTTTATTTATTTTACCGGAGGCATACCATGCATTACGATTTTATCCCCACCGGCGTCTGTGCCAAGAAGATCTCCTTTGACCTGGAGGATGGCGTCATCCATAACCTGAAGTTTGAAAAAGGCTGTAACGGCAATCTCAAGGCTATCGGCAGACTCTGTGAAGGAAAACCGGCTAAGGAGATCGCTGAGCTCCTGGCGGGAAATACCTGCGGTCCTAAGTCCACCTCCTGCACCGACCAGCTTTCTATCGGTCTCAGACAGGCTCTGGAGGGTGTTCTCTCTCCCTCATAAGGATCATAAAATAAACTGAATTGTAAAAGACCCGGCAGCAAGGTTGATTTTTCCTTCTGCCAGGTCCTTTTGTTTTTGTCGCTTTTTTCCTTTGATTTTCTGTATCGAAACTTCATCAGGACTTCCGCTTATCCGACTCGTACCAGGTCTCGGAATCCCGCTTCCACCCGTAAACGGAGGCCGGGACCGAATAGGAGGCAGCGATTCCAAGGGCGATGGCAATGGCTGCCTTCAGGGTACCGAAGCCCTCGATCATGGCCTGCTGGGGCTGATTGAAAAAGAGATAGTATGCGGTATAGAAGATCCCGGCTCCCGGCACCAGGGTAAAGATCCCCGGGATCAGGAATACGATGGTAGGGGTCTTCTGGCTGACGGCCATCCGGCGGGACAATACCGTCAGCATCAGGGCCGACACAAAGGTGGCAAAGAGGGGCATCCCCGAAAGATGATCGATCAGAAGATAAATGCTCCACCCCATGGCTCCGATCAGGCCGCAGCGGATCCGGTGGGAGGCGTCCACGCTGAAAAGGACGGAAAAGGCGGTGGTCCCTGTAAAGGCCGCCAGGATCTGTATCAGTACATCCATCATCACAGGATACCTCCCGTCACATAGTGCCACAGCTGCATGGAGACACCCACGCCCACTGCGATGGAGCCCGCCACCAGAAGAGCGTCCATCATCCGGAGGAGCCCTGACAGATAGTCGTTCTCAATGAAGTTCCGGATGGAATTTGTAATGGGGACTCCCGGGGTCAGAACAAATACGGGGCCTATGATCATCAGGTCCAGATTGTCTCCAAACCCCAGGGTATACAGCAGACAGCAGACCATGGCGCCTACCGCTGCTCCCAGGATGTTTACCATGATCTTAGCCAGTCTCAGCTTCGGAGCCCCATAAAGAAGGAAAAGCTCCAGAAGAAGGCCTGCCGCAAAGGCACCGATCCCGTCCTCCAGACTTCCATGGAACAGGATGGAAAAGCTTCCTGCACCCAGGGCCGCCGCCAGGACCTGGAGTCTTCGGTGTGCCCCGGAGACCTTCTCGATGCGGGCCAGCTCCCGGTCCGCTTCCTCCGGCGGACACTGTCCCTCCGAGATCCTCCGGGACAGGGCATTCAGTGCCTCCAGGCGGTTCAGCAGGGTGGGGGAAAAGGGCACACAGATGATCTTTGCGGAATAGATCCCTTTTGCCGAGCGATAGGAGGAGAAGATCCCGTTGGAAACCACATAGGAATGGAAATCCTCAAGGCCATAGGCCTTTGCCGCATAGCGCATGGCTCCGTCTGCCCGGAAGATCTCTCCGCCGTTTTTTATGATCATTTCCCCAAGTCTCGTAATAAGGGAAAATTTTTCTTTTTCACCGTATCTGTCCATATCTTTGTCTCTTTCGGTCCCCTTTTACAGCACCCCAAGGCCTGCCGCCACGTGCCGGATAAAGTCCTGCACATTGGTCACCATGGTCTTTGCACTGAGGCTTCCCCGATCCAAAAGTTTATTCACAACGAATTCGTCCGCATCCACCGTGTACAGGAAAACGGGGCGGATGCTGCCATCTGCGTCCACATGATAGGAGGGGGTCATGTTCCCTGTGGCTATGGTGTGGAGCATGGTGGCGAGGCAGATCACCGTGGTGGCCTGTTCCGTAAGGGCCCTCATCCGGCTCTGTCCCTCATAGACATCCCCGATGACCTCCGGCAGGGGGCCGTCGTCCCGGATGGAGCCTGTCAGCACATAGGGGATCCGGTTCTTCTCGATGCTGTACATGATCCCGTTATCGATGCCGTATTCCCGGATGAAGCTCTGGATAGAGCCTGACCGTCTTACCTTGTTGATCACATCCAGGTGGTTATAATGTCCGTTGGGCACGGAGGCCTGGGTATAGATATCCTGTCCCAGGGCCGTGTGCAGCAGGGCTCCCTCCAGATCGTGGGTAGCCAGGGCATTTCCCGCCATCAGGCCGTGGACATAGCCGGCTTCCACCATTTTCTCCATGGCGGTCCTGGCGCCGCTGTCAAAGGCAAAGGCCGGTCCCATGACCCAGAGGATAAAGCCCTGCTCCCTTTCATGACGCAGAAGCTCCTGCAGGCGGTCATAGTCCCTGGAATAGGAGGTCTCCCGGCTGCGTCCCTGGCGGAACACAAACTTGTCTCCGGCTGCCTCCTCCGCCCCGGAAAATCCCTCCGTATGGACATAAATCCCTTCAGAGGCGTCCTCACTGCGGCCGATCACCACCAGATCCCCCTTCCGGAGATTCCGGTTTTCCACAGCAAAGGGCTCCCCATTGCGGATCACCACGCTGGAATCCATGCGGCTTTTTGCGATCAGCTTCCACTGACCCCCGATCTTAAAGTATTCCGGATACATGGAGGTGCTGTGAAAGCCCTCCGGGGCGACCCCGTCTGCCTCTGCGGGGATCAGGGCCGCATCCGGCGCCTCCCGGAAAACAGGTTCCTCAAACTCCGGTGCCCGATATACTGGCATCTGAAATGACATGCTTTTTCTGCTCCTTTTTTCTGCTGTTTCCAGAGGGCAGGCCCAAAGTTCCCTCCTGGACCCTGCGCCTCCGGTCTGTCCTTTACAGCATAGCATCTTGCCCTCCAAAAACCAACTGCTTTCGCAAGAAAGTCCTTTGAAAATCAAAATTTTTTATTGACAGGCTAAATCAACTGTGCTATAAAATTGCTCAAACAAAATAAAGCTGTCTCCTGCACCTTCATGCAGGATAACAGGAAGGATAGAGGAGCGGAATGCTATCAGTACCCGTGGCGTACAGGCTGACAGAGGCTGTCACGGCGAAAGGAGACATCCGCCGAGGCTGTATCGGATCTGCCGCCCATACAGGCCGGGCCACAGTAATAAGATGCTGTGGACTGTCACGTCTCAGTGAAGCGCTATCAAGGTTTAAGCAGCGGATGCCGAAGTGCAGAAAAAGGGTTTATTCCACGGAGTGTTTCAAAAAACACTCCGTGTTTTTTGTTTCAGGAATGGATCCCGGAGACCGGACCAGTTGGAGTCAGCTTTCAATCATTGTTTTGAAAGGAGACTTTATAATGGACGGTTATTCAAAGGAGACCAGAATGCAGCAGGAAGAGCTTTTAAGCTCGGAAAAAACGGAATTCCGACGGGAGGTGGGCCTCTTTGGCGGCATCTCCGTACTGGCGGGGATCATGATCGGTTCCGGCATCTTTTACATTGGAGGGATCGTGCTGCTCCGCTGCGGCATGAGCCTTGGGCTTGCCCTCCTGGTATGGATCCTGGGGGGCCTTGTGACCCTTATGAGCGGAATCTGCTATGCGGAGCTCGGAGCCATGATGCCAAAGGCCGGCGGCGGCTATGTTTACCTGAGGGAGGCCTATGGAGAACGCATCGCCTTTATGAGCGGCTTTTCCAACTTTATCCTGGGCTCCTCCGGCTCCATTGCTGCCCTGGCAGTGGCATTTTCCTCTGCCATCGCAAGCCTTATGCCCGGCAGCCTGTTTGCAGAAAACACCCTGCTTCAGAAGGGCTTCGGCATCCTCATGGTGCTGATCCTAACGGCCATCAACATCTTCGGTATCAAGCTGGGAAGCACGGTCCAGAACATCTTCATGATCCTGAAGATGCTCCCCATCGCCCTGATCCTGATCTGCGGCCTGTTTATGGGAACGGAGAATCCCGATCTGTCCCTCATGCCCCAGGGAGATGTAAGCATTCCAGCCCTTCTCGGCATGATGGCCTACGGCGTTGTGGCTACCATGTGGGCCTATGAGGGGTGGATGAACCTAAACGGCATCGCCGAGGAGATCAAGAAGCCTTCCAAAAACATTCCCCTTGCCATCATCTTCTCCATCATCGGGGTCACGGCCCTGTATGTACTTTTCAATTTTGCGGTTTACCGGGTCCTTCCCTACAGCACCATCCTTACCATGATCGGTTCAGGGAATGACTACCTGGGCACAGAGGCCGCAGGCGTCCTCTTCGGCAATGCGGGAGGCATTATCGTTGCCATCGCCATGGTCCTGGCCATCTTCAATTCCCTGAACGGCTGTGTCATGGTCTTCCCCCGCACCTATTACGCCATGGCAAAGGATAAGGCCTTCTTCCAGAGCCTCGGTCACCTGCATCCGGTATACCGGACCCCGGCCAATGCCCTGGTGGCTTCCGCCCTGGTCTCCATCCTGCTGATCTGCACCCGGAACCTAAGCCAGCTCACGAGCCTGGTGGCCTTCTGCGGCATGCTCTTCAACAGCCTGGTGTTCTACGCCGTAAAGGTCTTCCGGAAAAAATATCCGGAGATGCACAGACCCTATAAGGTATGGTTCTATCCGGCCCTGATCTATGTGATCATCGCCATTATGGCGGGCCTTGCCATCAACACCTTTATCGAGGATCCCATGACCTCCGCCATCGGTCTTGCGGTTCCCGCTGCCGGTCTCCTCCTTTATGAGCTGGTCTTCAAAAGGCAGCGGGAGGTCTCCGGAGAGCTCTGTCAGGAAGCTGACGGAAATATCTGATGGAACCCCGTAGGGAATATGAAATCACAGCATTTTATCAAGCAGAACAGGAGAAAGCTATGTCATCACTCGTGATCTATAACGCAAAAATATATGTGGAAAAAGGACATTTTGAGGAGGCCCTTCTTGCGGCGGAGGGCGTGATCCGCTCCGTCGGATCCAATGAGGAGATCCTCTCCCAGGCCCCCGCCGACGCCCGGCGTTATGACGCCGCCGGCAGGACCGTGGTCCCCGGCTTCAACGACTCCCACCAGCACATGCAGAGCGTGGGGGAGATCCTCTCCAACATCCAGCTTCTGGGAGCCGACAGCATCGGAGAGGTAAAGCGCAGGGTCCGGGAATTCATTGAGAAAAATCATCCGGCTCCCGGCACCGTACTCCACGGAATGGGCTGGAATCAGGATTATTTCAAGGATGAGCACCGGCTGCTCCTTAAGGAGGACCTGGATGAGATGGCTCCGGACTATCCCCTGATCCTGGAGCGGGCCTGCGGCCATATCCTTACTGCCAACAGTCCTGCCTTGGCCCTGGCTGGGATCACCGGTTCCACCGTGCCCGCGGAAGGCGGCGCCATCGATCTGGATGAGCAGGGAGAGCCCACCGGCGTCATCCGGGAAAATGCCTGCTCCCAGGTGCTTCGCATTATCCCTCCTGCCACGGAGGAGACTCTGGATGCCCAGCTGCGCCTTGCCATGGCCCACGCAGCAGAATGCGGCGTGACCTCCGTTCAGTCCATGGACATGCGCCCCGGAAAATGGCGGGAGACCTGGGCTGCCTACCAGCGGGTACAGGCAAAGGATCCCACCGTCCGGGTCTACCAGCAGGTGAACTTCATGGAGCCGGTGGAATTCCGGCAGTTCCTTTCCGAGGGCTTCCATACGGGAATGGGGGATCCCTTCCTGAAGATCGGTCCTCTCAAGATGTTTGCCGACGGCAGCCTGGGTGCCCGGACAGCCCTGATGCGGTCCCCCTATCATGACGATCCCTCCACCCAGGGCATGGCCACCCTGACCCAGGAGACCCTGGATGAGATGGTGGAGATCGCCACGGAGCATGACTGCAGCTGCGTTGTCCACGCCATCGGCGACGGTGCTATCCATATGGTCCTTTCCTCTTATGAGAAGATCCTGAAGGACGGAAAGAATCCCCTGCGCCATGGCATCGTCCACTGCCAGATCACGGACCGGCCCATGCTGGAGCGGTTCCGGGCAAACGACATCCTGGCCCTGGTCCAGCCCATCTTCCTTCATTATGATATGACTGTAGTAGAAGACCGGGTAGGAAAGGAGCTGGCTTCCACCAGCTACGCCTTTGAGACCCTCCGCCGCCTTGGAGTCCATGAGAGCTTCGGTACCGACAGCCCCGTAGAGGATATGAATGCCATCAACAACCTCTACTGCGCCGTTACCAGAAAGAACCTTTCCGGAGAGCCTGCAGAGGGCTTCCATCCGGAGGAGTGCATGGACATTTATGACGCCGTGGATGCCTACACCTATGAATCCGCCTATGTCAGCTTTGAGGAAGGGGTCAAGGGCCGCTTAAAGCCCGGCTATTATGCGGATATGGTGGTCCTGAGCCAGGATATCTTCACCATCCCTGCAGACGAGATCATTCAGACAAAGGTGGAGGCCACCATCGTGGACGGGCGCTTCGTTTACGAAAGATAAAGCTCTCTGTCCCACTATCATTTGATCATATTGATTGAAAAAAGGACCTGTCACATCATCCAGAGGGTGATATGACAGGCCTTTTTATATACTGTGTCTCTTTACTGTTCCATCGCCTTATAACAGGCTACCCTATGTCCCGGGGATACCTCCCTGAGTACCGGCTCTTCCCTGCAGCAGCACTCGTCTGCGGACGGGCAGCGTGTATGGAATACGCAGCCATGGAATTCATCCGTGCGGACGGGAAGTTCTCCCTTCAGCATCTCCCTGGATTTTCCTTTCTTGGAAATATCCGGGATCGAGGCAAACAGAGCCTTCGTGTAGGGATGCATGGGATTGGCAAAGAGTTCCTCCGTAGGTGCTTCCTCTACCAGGGATCCCAGATACATGACACCGATCCGGTCGGACAGATATCTCACCACTCCCATATCATGGGAGATGAACAGCAGCGTCAGTCCCATCTCCTTCTGCAGCTCCGTCAGCATGTTCAGAATCTGTGCCTGAATGGACACGTCCAGAGCCGATACCGGCTCATCACAGACTATCAGCTTCGGCTTTATGATCAGGGCCCGGGCAATGCCCAGACGCTGCACCTGTCCGCCGGAAAGCTCATGGGGAAAGCGGAAATAGTGCTCCGGGGAAAGGCCAACTTTTTCCAGGATGGAAAGGACCATATCCCTTCTCTTTTCTGCGTCCTGCTCCCCCTGAACGATCAGAGGCTCCTCCAGGATGGTTCCGATACGCTGCCAGGGACTTAAGGAAGACAGGGGATCCTGGAAGACCATCTGGATATCCCGCCGCAGGGGGCGGAACTCCTTTTCCGAAAGCCGTACCAGGTCTTTCCCCTGGTACCAGATCTCTCCTTCCTCCGGTTTTGTCAGGCCAAGGATGGAACGGCCGGTGGTGGTCTTTCCGCAGCCGGACTCTCCCACAAGTCCGTAGGTCTCTCCCTCATAGATCTGCAGAGACAGACCGGATACCGCATTCATGTGTGTCTTTGGGGGGAACAGCTTCCCCAGGGGCCCATAGATGGGATACCGTTTCCGCAGACCCTTTACTTCAACCATTGGGGTATTCATTCCTTTTCCTCCTTTCCTGCATCCTCAGAGGAGGCATAATTCCAGCATTTTACCCGGTGTCCCGGGGACACCTCTATTGCAGGAGGATCACATTTGCGGCAATGCTCCGTGGCATAAGGGCAGCGGGTACAGAAATGGCAGCCCTCCGGCACTGCAGACAGCGGCGGCACCATGCCTTCGATCACCGGAAGAGGCTTTCCTCTCTGGACATCCAGATTGGGGATGCACGCCAGAAGTCCTCTGGTATAGGGGTGCATGGGGTGGGTGAACAGCTCCTCTGTTTCCGCCTCCTCCACGATCTGCCCCAGATACATGACCCGTACACTGTGACACAGCTGCGCCATGGCACTCAGGTCATGGGTAATAAACAATACGGACATACCCAGGGTCTTGTTCAGCCTTGCGATCAGATCCAGGATCTGCTCCTGGATCGTTACGTCCAGGGCTGTGGTCGGCTCGTCTGCGATCAGCAGGGCCGGCTCACAGGCCAGGGCCATGGCGATCATCACCCTCTGCTGCATTCCTCCTGAAAGCTCATAGGGATACTGATGCAGGCAGCGGGCCGGATCCGGGATACCCACAAGGCTCAGAAGCTCCTGGCTCCGTTCCATGGCCTGCTTCCGGTTCATACCCTTATGAAGCCGCAGCACCTCTCCCATCTGCTTTGCAACGGTATGGACCGGGCTCAGGGAGGTAAGGGGATCCTGGAAGATCACGGAGATCCGGTTTCCACGGATACTCCTTAAAGCGGACAGAGGCAGCTGAAGCAGATCCTGCCCTTCAAAGCGGATGCTGCCTTCATAGCTCAGGTCCGACTCATACTCCCGCAGTCTGAGGATCGACTGGGACATGACGCTCTTTCCGGAACCGGATTCGCCCACGACACCCACGATCTCTCCAGGGTAGATCTTAAGGTCCACTCCGTCTACTGCAGCCATGGGCCCCTTTCTTCCCGGAAAGAGGACGCGGAAGCCTTTGATCTCCAGTAAGGGTTCTTTTTTCGTTCCGCTCTGTTCCATTATTTTTTCCTCCTTCCTGCAGTGCGGGGATCCAGATAATCCCGCAGACCGTCACCCAGCAGGCTGAGGCTGAGCACACATAAGATCAGCGCTCCACCCGGGAAGATCACGGTCCAGGCCGCCTTCTGAAGTACCTGCTTGCTGGCCTGAAGGATATTGCCCCAGCTGGCCGCCGGAGCAGGAATACCGGCACCCAGGAAGCTCAGGGATGCCTCGGAAAGGATCGCCTGGGCAAAGATGAAGGATGCCTGCACCGTCAGGGGCGAAATTACGCTGGGCAGGATCAGCTTCCACAGGATCCGGCCATTGCTGGCACCCTGGACCCTGGCTGCCTCCACAAAGGTCTGGTTTTTCGTTACCAGCGCGCTGGAGCGGACGATCCGGGCCACGCTGGGCGTATATACAATGGTCAGCGCCAGTATGACATTCAGATTGCTGGCTCCCAGGGCTGCCATCAGTGCAATGGCAAGCAATATGCCCGGGATCGCAATCAGGCCGTCACAGATCCGCATGAGGATATGATCCAGGATCTTGAAATAGCTGGCATAAATTCCAATGATGGTACCAAAAATACAGGACAGGACCGCTACTGCTCCGCCTACCACCAAGGAAGAGCGGGCCCCGTAAAGTACCCGGATAAAGAGGTCTCTTCCGAACTCATCCGTCCCGAAGATGTGCTCGGCACTGGGAGGCTTCAGACGCTGGGAAACCTCCATGGCATTGGGATCCACCGGACTGACTGCCGGAATGATGATGGCTGCCAGAACGATGATGAGAAACACGCAGGCTCCTATAATAAGACCCGGATTCTCCAGAATCCGTTCCCGGCGCAGCATCCTCTGCTCCCGGACAATGGCAGCTCCCACGGCGGGAGCAAGCTTGTTTTTCGACATATCTTCCTCCTTACTTCCGGCCAAGCTGGATCCGCGGATCCACCAATCCATACAGGATATCCACTACCAGATTTACAAGAACATAGATCACCGTAATAAAAAGCACCACACCCTGGATCACGAAAACATCCCGCTGATTGATGGAGCTCATGGTAAGCATTCCGAGGCCGGGAATGTTGAAGATGACCTCTGTGACGATGGTTCCCGTTACCAGGCTTCCAAAAGACTGGCCTACTACCGTAAGGATGGTGGGTGCCGCATTTTTCAAAGCCTGTCCGAACATGATGGCGCTCTCCCGCAGGCCCTTGGCCCTGGCGGTCCGGATGTAATTCTTATAGAGGACCTCCAGCAGGGCAGAACGGGTCATCCTGGTGATATAGGCTGCCTGTACGATACCGAGGGACAGGGCCGGCAGGATCAGATACCGCAGATGCTCCCAGAGTCCCTGCTCCAGGGGCGCATAGCCCGCCACCGGCAGCCAGCGCAGATACACGCCGAAGAAAAGCATCAGGAACATACTCAGAAGGAATCCGGGCACCGCCGTTCCCAGGAGGGAGATGGATACGGTTGCCAGATCCACGGCTGTCCCCCGCTTATAAGCCGCCAGCATGCCCATGGGGATGGCAAAGATCAGGGAAAGGACCTGGGCCAAGATGGCCAGACTCAGGGTTGGTCCGAAGTATTCGGCAATGGCGGTAAGCACCGGCATATCCAGGAAATAGGACTGCCCCCAGTCACCGTGAAATACCCCTGCCAGCCAGTCCACATACTGCACCAGGAAGGGCCTGTCAAAGCCCAGCTGTGCATTGAGCTCTGCAATCTGCTCTGCACTGGCCTCCAGTCCCAGCATGGCAGTGGCCGGTCCTCCCGGGATCAGATAGACGACAAGGAAGATAACCACCGATACCACAAACAGCACCGGAAGCAGGGAGAGAATACGCTTAAGGATATAAGAAAGCATATATTGTTACCCCTTTGAACATAAAATAATAAAAACCCGGGCACGCCCGAAAGGCGTGTCCGGGCAATAATGGAAAGATTATTCCGGAACCTTTACATTCCAGTAGATCGGATAGCGCAGGTAATCAAAGCCTTCCACTCCGGTCCGAAGTCCGTATACTCCGGTGTAGTGGCCTAAAACGGAGGCTGCACCATACTCATACAGGAAGCCCTGAAGCTCGTCCCAAGCAGCGGATGCTTCTTCTGTGGTTGCGGCACCGCGGATGGCTGCGATCCCCTCGGCCACCTCAGGAGCGTCCAGTCCGGCCCAAGCCTGGCTCAGGACAGACAGCTGTACCGGAAGGGGATTGTAGGAGTTACTGGTAATGAAAAGGTCAAACTGAGCAGGATCTGCACGATGCTCCATGAAGGTACTGAAATCATACTGCTCTACCTCTGCATTGAAGCCTGCCTGCTTCAGCTCTTCCTGTACTACCAGGGTAGCATTATACATCTCGCTGTAGTCCGGGGTAGTGACCAGAACGATAGGCTCTCCGTTGTAGCCTGCTTCTTCCATCAGTTCCTTTGCCTTTTCCGGATCATTCTGGCTGTAATACTCGCTTCCGGCATCACTGCCCCATACTGCGTCGTCCGGCGGACACCATCCGGCATCCAGCATGTACAGGTTCGGATCACCGTAAGCTGCCAGCATAATGTCGTCACAGTTCAGTGCTGCCATCACTGCCTGGCGCAGTGTCTGGTTTGCAAGGGGGCCCTGGGTGGTATTGAAGAACAGGTTCAGGGTACCGCCGGTCTCCACGTCCATGGTCAGACTGGGATCGGAAGAAAGCTGCTCATAATACTCAAGGGGCAGATCTTCGATGATGTCGTACTGTCCGGTCTGAAGTCCGGCGATACGGGTGGAGTTATCCGTAACCACACGGAAATAGATGGTCTCCGTGGATGCGGGCTTCGCGCCTACCAGTCCGCTGGATTCTCCCTCGGGGGACTGATAATCTGCAAACCGTGTGAGCTTCACGTACTGATCCTGCTTCCACTCAGCCAGCTCATAAGGGCCGGTTCCGATATACTCGCTGATACCGTCCGGTCCTGCTGCTTCTGCCACTGACTGGGGATAGATAGCCGCAAACTGGATGGGTGCAGCCAGTACCATGATGATATCGGAGGAGGCCTCCGGCACCGTCATCTTTACTGTATAATCATCCACCTTTTCAAATGTGGAGCCCTTGATGAGCTCTGCCTTTGAGCAGCGCTCCAGCCACAGGTTCATGGATGCCACGACATCGTCTGCTTTCATCTCCTGTCCGTTGTGGAACTTTACGCCCTGACGCAGAGTGATGGTATATTCCAGTCCGTCATCGCTGACTGTGTATCCCTCAGCCAGGACCGGTACTGCCTCATAATTTTCATTGAGGGAGAACAGGGGCTCATAGATATGCATGCCGATGCTTCCTACAATGTTGGAATTGATCCCGTGGGGATCCATGGAAGGTGGATTTGCTGCCACCGCCACATTCAGTTCGCTCTTGTAGCTTGTTTCCTCCGGAGCTGCCTCGGTTTCCGCAGCGGCTTCTGTAGCTCCGCCAGCTGCAGCAGCGGTGGTTTCCGCTGTTGTCTCTCCGCTTCCTCCTCCGCAGGCGGTCATCATTCCCGCCAGAAGGGCTGTGCCCAAAAGCGCAGCGATTCTTTTCTTCATAATACATTCCTCCTGTATCATTTGATAAATTGTTATATCCTATTTCCTGCCCAACTGGCAGGAAATCAATATCACTATATGAAAATTATTTTTTTTGTACAAAAACTATACCCTATACAAGAAAAAAAGTCCATGCAGTGCTTATTTTGTTTCTTTATAAAAGGGTTTTCTCATATCACCATCTTTTATAAATAAAGAAGATTATTTCACTCGGAGGATATCAAGATAAAGACCTGTACGGCGTCTTCAGGCCCATGCTATACTGACACCATCTGCCAGAAATCAATACACTTCTTAAAATTCACTTCATCCTGAAAGGAGACTTTTCATGTCTGTTTTTACTTCTTTTGAGATCTTTCTCACCAATCTGGGAAAATACAACGAAGGGGAGCTTGTGGGGGAATGGCTGCGGCTGCCTGTTTCCAGAGAGGAGCTTTCGCAGTCCTTTTTCCGTATCGGCATCGGCTCCGTAAATGAGCTCGGTCACTGCTATGAGGAATGGTTTATCACGGATTATGAATGTCCCTTTTCCGGTCTTTATGAGCTTCTGGGGGAATATGAGGATCTGAACCGGCTGAACTATTTTGCCGCACTGCTGGAGGGCCTTCCGGAATCGGACCGGAAAAAGCTTGGCGCCATCATGGGCTCCGGCTGTCATAGCGTCCATTCTCTGAATGAACTGATCCAGCTGATCCTGAACCTGGACTGTTATGAACTACTGGAGGATATCCGGGAGGAATCGGACCTGGGGCACCTCTATCTGCAGGAGCAGTGGACCTGTTCCCCCTGCGGGAACTGTCCCATGGCTTCCTACATCGACTGTGAGAGCCTGGGCCGGGATCTGGCCCTGGATGAGGACGGATATTTTACGGAGGATGGCTATGTCCGCAGCCTGGACCACAGTCCCTTCAGTTCCCTTGGGGACTCTTTTCCGGAGATCCCGGAGGAATACCGGATCATCGGCCAGGGCTCTTCCTGAAGGCCCTCCTGGAGCCCTTCACGGCTCCCGATTTCAGATGACAGAAAGAGGAAAACGTGCTATTATAGACCGGTCAGATATTCCTGCAGCAATCCCCCAGGATCGCAGCGCCCGCAGGAAGCGGGGAACGGGAGCCGAAGCTCCTGAATATATCCGGGAAGCAGCCTGCAGCTGTGCTCTAATATTTTTTTGATATGTTTATTAAGGTATGCAGGAAGCATACATCTCTTCAGAAGAAGGGGTGTATGCTTTTTTATGCTTTTGGAGGAAGATATGCACCTTGGAAAACACTTTTTTGAGAAAGCTCCGGATATGAGGCTAATCCTGCTTTTGCTGCTTCTTTTTTCTCTTGTGACCCTGGTCCTTGCCACCGGGCTTGGGCCCGTTTCCGTTTCCCCGGAGACCACCGCAAGGATCCTTATGAGCCGGATCCCCGGGATCGGAAGCAGCATTATCCCTGACTGGGAGCAGCTGGATCAGAACATCGTCCTGGGCCTCCGGCTTCCTAGAGTCTGCCTCGGCATGGTGGTGGGGGCCTCCCTTTCCGTTTGCGGCGTATGCATGCAGGCCCTGGTACGGAACAGTCTGGCAGATCCTTTTATCCTCGGGGTCTCCAGCGGTGCTTCCGCCTTTGCCACCCTGGGGATGCTCTTTGGAGCCTTTTCCTTTCTCGGGATCTACTCCCTTTCCATCAGTGCCTTTATCGGCTCTGCCGTCACCATTCTCTTTGTCTACGGGATCTCCCGGGTCAAGGGCCGGATCAACATCACCCAGCTGCTTTTATCCGGCGTGGCGGTCTCCATGATCATGGACGGAGTCACCAGCATCATCACCCTCAGCGCCCCCAATGCCCTGGGACTGCACAATGCGGAATTCTGGATGTCCGGAAGTCTGGCCAGTGCCAGATGGGCCTATCTGACCCTTCCCCTTGCAGTGCTCCTTCTGTGCATGGCGGTGCTGATGATCAATTACAGGGGGCTCAATCTCCTGCTTCTGGGAGATGAAAGCGCCGCCGCCCTGGGAGTCAATGTACGGCAGCTCCAGAAGCTTCTGGTGCTCCTGGCCTCCCTCATGGCAGGGGTCACCATAGCCGTCAGCGGATCCATCGGTTTTGTAGGCCTGATGGTGCCCCATTTCACCAGGCTTCTGGTAGGCGGGGACCACAAGAAGGTCCTTCCCGTCTCCGCCCTTCTGGGAGGAATCCTGGTGGTGTGGGTAGATGTGGCCGCCAGAATGATCATTGCCCCGGAGGAGCTTCCCGTGGGGATCCTCACCGCAGTCATAGGCGGTCCGGTCTTCATCTGGATGCTGAAGCGGTCGTCCGGAGAAAAGAGTTAAGGAGGTTTTCACATGTTTTTACAGGTAAAGGATCTGAGATATTCCTACGGTGAAACGGAGGCTGTGGAACAGGCCTCCATTCAGGTGGACCGCGGCGAATTCGTGGGGATCATCGGTCCCAACGGCAGCGGAAAATCCACCCTGCTGAAGGCCGTCTACCGGGGCCTTGTCCCGGACAGGGGCAGCATCACCCTGGAGGGGGAGGATCTGCTTCGTATGCCCTATAAGCGCTCTGCCCTTCAGATGGCGGTGGTGGGGCAGGAACATGAGATCCCCTTTGATTTCTCCGTGGAGGAAGTAGTAGCCATGGGACGGGCCCCCCATAAGAGGCTCTTTGACATCGACACCAAAAAGGACAGGGACATCGTCCGCCATGCCCTGGAGTGCCTCGGCATGGAAGGCCTTGCGAAACGAAGCTATCTGCAGCTTTCCGGCGGGGAAAAACAGCGGGTCCTCATCGCCAGGGCCATTGCCCAGGAAAGCGGCTTTTTCGTTCTGGACGAGCCCACGAATCACCTGGACATCAGTTATCAGCTCCAGATATTCGATCTCATCAAGGGTCTTGGAGTCACGGTCCTGGCTGCCATCCACGACCTGAATCTGGCCTCCCTCTACTGCGACCGCCTCTATGTCATGAAGGAGGGCCGTGTCATCATGGAGGGCACTCCCGAGGAGGTCCTGACCGCCCAGAATATCTACCGGATCTACGGAGTCCAAAGCTCCGTGGAGATACACCGGCTTACGGGAAAGACTTCCATCACGTTTCTGCCGGAGGGCGTCAGCGCCTGAAGGCCCTGGAGGATCAAATGAAAAGAAAGATCTGTGTTATAATATGTGCAGCAATGGCTGCCCTTTCCCTTGCAGCCTGCGGCTCCGATTCCCCTGTGGAAGGGACCTCCTCCGCAGGGGAAGGGCCTGTCTCCAGGCCGGAGGATGGCTCCTCCGAGACCGCTTACCCCATTCATCTGGAAAACTATGGCCGGGAGATCACCGTTACCAAAAGGCCTGAACGGGTCCTGACCCTTGGGCCCAACTGTACGGAGCTTTTTGCCGCCCTTGGGCTTTCGGACCTGGTGGCGGGCCGTTCCCTGGTCAACCACAGCAGAGGGCCTCTGCCGGAATATGCGGAAGCCGTCAACCGGATCCCGGAGCTCAACCACAGCTCCGCCACCAGAGAGGCCATCCTCTCCAGCGGAGCGGACTTCGTCTATGCCATCGACTGGGAGATCAGCGATACGGGCTGCAATATCCAGGAGGCGGAAAGCTATGGCATGAATGTTTATGTCAACTCCGCTTCCACTCTGGAGGAGCAATATCAGGAGATCCGGGACCTGGGGCGGATCTTCGGCGCAGAGGCCTCTGCGGAAGCATTTATCCGGAACCAGCAGGAGCGGATATCCGCCGTCCAGGATACCCTGAAGAACCGGGAGCCACTGAAGGTCCTGGTCTATGACAGCGGAAACAACGGGGTATTCACCTGCTCCGGCAGTAATTTTGAGTCCCTTCTGATCGAACTTGCCGGAGGGCAGAACATCTTCGGGGATCTTACGGATCAGCAGTGGGTCACCGTAAGCTACGAGGAGGTCCTGGCCAGGGATCCGGATCTGATCCTGATCCACGACTATGATTCTCCGTCCCTGGAGGAAAAGATCGCGGAGATCAAAAGCGATCCAACCCTGGCGCAGCTGGACTGCGTAAAGGAGGAGCGCTTTGCCTCCATCACTCTGGAAAGCGTGCTGCCCGGAGACCGGATGGCCTATGCCGTGGAGCACATGGCGGAAAGCTTTTTCCCTGAACTCTTTTAAGGAGGATACGATATATGGAACTGAAGGATTTTTTTAATGAGCACCCGAAGGCAGCCCTGGCCTTCTCCGGCGGGGTGGATTCCGCCTATCTCCTTTATGCAGCCCAGAAGGCCGGGGCGGATGTGACCGCCTACTATGTAAAGACCGCCTTCCAGCCCGCCTTTGAGCTGGAGGATGCCAGAAAGCTTGCCGCAGAGCTTGGGGCCCGGCTTAAGATCATTTCCCTGGATGTCCTTGCAGATCCTGTGATCCGCAGCAACCCCGCTGACAGATGCTATTACTGCAAAAGGCGGATCTTTTCCGCCATGGCGGAGGCTGCCGGAGCGGATGGCTATGAGCTCCTTCTGGACGGCACCAACGCCTCCGACGATGCAGGAGACCGACCCGGAATGCGGGCCCTTCAGGAGCTTTCCGTTCTCTCGCCCCTTCGGATCTGCGGCCTCACAAAGGCAGAGATCCGCAGGCTTTCAAAAGAGGCAGACCTCTTTACCTGGAATAAGCCGGCTTATGCCTGCCTTGCCACCCGGATCCCTTCCGGGCAGTCCATAAGCGAGGAGAGCCTTCAGCGGACGGAACGGGCGGAGGAATTCCTGAAGAGCCTGGGCTTTTCCGATTTTCGGATCAGACTTTTTTCCGGCTTCGCCAGGCTGCAGCTTCGGGAAGAGGATCTTCCAAGACTCATGGAGAATCGACGGGAGATCCTTCAGGAACTGAATAAGGATTATGACGCAGTGTTTTTGGATCTGGAGGTGCGCAATGAACAGTGAGATCAGACGGATACTGGAGCAGGTAAAGGAAGGGACCATGGACGTGGATGAGGCCCTGCTTCAGATCAAGGAAGAGCCCTTTAAGGACATCGGCTATGCCAAGGTGGACCTGCACCGGAAAGTCCGCCAGGGCGCCGCAGAGGTGATCTACGGCGCGGGAAAGACGCCGGAGCAGATCCGGGGGATCCTTCAGGTCATGGAGGAGGCGGGACAGAAACGGATCCTGATCACAAGGATGTCCCCGGAGGCGGCGGAATTCATTTCCCGGGACCTGCCCCTTAACTATCATCCGGAGGCCAGGATCGGGATCCTGGGGAGCATTCCGGAGCCTGACGGCATGGGCCGCATCGTAGTGGCCACCGGGGGCACCAGCGACATCCCCGTGGCGGAGGAAGCAGCCCTGACTGCAGAGGTCATGGGGAATGATGTAAAACGGCTTTATGACGTGGGGGTGGCCGGCCTGCACCGCACCCTCTCCCACCTGGACGATATCATGTCCGCCAATGTGATCATCGCCATCGCCGGTATGGAGGGGGCCCTGGCCAGCGTCCTGGGGGGCCTTGCGGACTGCCCGGTCATCGCCGTTCCCACCAGCGTCGGCTACGGCGCTGCCTTCGGAGGCCTCACGGCCCTTCTCTCCATGCTCAATTCCTGTGCCAGCGGAGTCTCCGTGGTCAATATCGACAACGGCTTCGGCGCCGGATACCTGGCCAGTATGATCAATCATATGACTGCAAAGGAGGCAAAATAATGAAGACCTTATATCTTGACTGTGGAATGGGTGCTGCCGGAGATATGCTGGCGGCTGCACTTTTTGAACTCCTGCCTGACCGGGAGGCCTTCCTTAGGGACCTTGAGGCCGCAGGGATACCCGGTGTCCGCTTTCAGCCGGAGCCCATGGAAAAATGCGGCATCACCGGCACCCATATGGGGGTCACGGTAAATGGCGAGGAAGAAGAAATCCTGGACGTCCATCTTCACGCCCATCATCATGAAGAGGCCCACTGCCATGACCACGGACACCATGACTTGCCTCATCACGGGCACTCTCATGAACATCATGAGGAACAGGGACACGATCATGAGCATGGGCATGAACATGGCCATCACCACCACAGCAGCCTCCATGATATCGGGCACATCGTTATGGGGCATCTCCAGGTCTCCCAGAAGATAAAGGAGGACGTCATGGCGGTCTACGGACTGATCGCCGAGGCAGAAAGCCACGCCCACGGAGTGCCCGTCAGCGAGATCCATTTCCATGAGGTGGGGACCCTGGATGCAGTGGCGGATATCACCGCCGTCTGCATGCTTATGGAGCGCCTTGCGCCGGATCAGGTGATCGCATCCCCGGTGCATGTGGGCAGCGGCCATGTCCACTGCGCCCACGGCATCCTGCCGGTTCCTGCTCCCGCCACGGCGTACATCCTGAAAGACGTTCCCATTTACGGCGGCCGGATCGAGGGAGAGCTCTGCACCCCTACTGGAGCTGCCCTTCTGAAGCACTTTGCCACCGGCTTTGGCAGCATGCCCGTTATGAAGACAGAGGCCATCGGCTATGGCATGGGGAAGAAGGATTTTCCGGCAGCCAACTGCCTGCGGGCTTTTCTGGGGGAGACGGAGGACCGGCAGGAGACGGTTCCCGAGCTCAGCTGCAACGTGGACGACATGACCGCCGAGCAGATCGGCTTCGCCCTGGAGCGTTTCTTTGACGCCGGTGCCCTGGAGGCCTATACCCTCCCCATCGGCATGAAAAAGTCCCGGCCAGGCACCCTGATCCGGGTGATCTGCCGGGAAGAAGATAAAGAGGCCCTGGTAAGGGCCATGTTCCGATACACCTCCACCATCGGGATCCGGGAGACCTCTACCCGGCGCTACGTGCTGGACCGCCAGCTTAAGACCCTGGAGACGGAGTTCGGGCCGGTGCAGCTTAAGACCTCCCGGGGCTACGGCATCAGCCGCTCCAAATACGAATACGAGGATCTGGCCCGCATCGCCAGGGAGCAGGGGATGAGCCTGGAGGAAGTGCTCGATCGGATCAGCAGATCCTGAAGCTTATCTAGAAATACACCTTTTCCAGAAACAAGCCCTGGGGCGGCGCCGTATAACCCGCCGCCTCCCTGTCCAGGGCCTCAAGGATCCCCGGGATGTCCTCCGGGTTCCTTCTTCCATAGCCCACCTCCAGGAGCGTTCCTGTCATGATCCTGATCATATACTGGAGGAAGCCGTCTCCCTGATAGCTCAGCTTAAGGATCTCCCGTTCTTCATCAAAACTGATATCGATGGAATCCACCCTTCTTACGGTGGATTTTTTCATATGCCGGTTGCCGCAGAAGGATCTGAAGTCATGGCTTCCTGTAAGGAAGGCTGCCGCCTGCCGCATTTTTTCAGGATCCGGCTTTTCCTCTACGTGGTACAGGAATTTCCGTTCAAAGACCGGCGCCTTTTCTCCTGTGCTGATGTAGTAGCAGTAAAGCTTCCCCCTGGCACAGAACCTGCTGTGGAACCGTTCCCCTGCCTGCTCTAGGGAAAGGATCCGGATATCCTCCGGAAGATAGTGGTTCATATAGGCCCGGATCTCATCCCCGGACAGGTCCGTCTCCAGAAAGGCATTGGCCACCTGGCCCCTGGCATGGACACCTGCATCCGTACGACCCGCCCCTGTGAGCTGTACCTCCTGCCCGGTCATGCGGGAGAGCACCGTCTCCAGCTTCCCCTGGATGGTGTTATCGTTTCCCTTGAGCCTCTGCCAGCCGTTATAGCGGGTGCCGTCGTATTCTATGAGAAATCTGTAGTTCTGCATGGCTGATGAAATGTTGTCTCCTCCCTGTAGCCCTCTGATCAGATATGATAGATACCGGAGCTTCCCTCCCGGTATTCCAGCACCCTGCGGCCCTCATGATCCTTCATGGGTGTAGCGGTGCCGGACAGTTCTCCCCTTTGGATTCCTTCCGTGAGGCAGGTCTTCTCCACCCCCGTATCAAAAAGCAGGGCCCGTTCCTTTCCGCAGATGAGAAAGGCCCTTACTATCCCCTGGTCAAAGGCATAGATGTCATTTCCGTAGTTGATGACAGTTGTTCCTGACATTGTGACTTCCTCTTCTTTACATAAGTTTCTATTTCAAACACGAAATATCCCTTTTAATAGAATAGTGGGATATATCCCTCAAGTCAATCCCAACCGCCGGAAATAGCTTTTGCCCGAAATCAGGAAAAAACTTTACTCCGCAAACACCAGGAGCTTTGCCGCATAGGCGTCCGCCTCTCCTGCCTCGGGGCTTCCGGAGCTGCTGGTATCAGATTCCTGGCTGACCACAAGGCGGGTCCCCTCATGAATATCCTCCAGGGTCACGATGTTCCTGGTAAGATAGGGCATCACCTCCGTACCTGCGTCAGCCCTCCAGGTGACGCCGTCCTGATCCATGATCACGATGCTGCCATCCTCTTTGGTCTCTACCTGCTGGGCCACCACATACATAGGCGCAGAGGCATCCTGCGGTACGTTAACGATCAGGATCTGCGCTGCAGTCTGGGGCGGAATGCTCATGGTCATGGCCTGAGCGGTCCAGACATATACAGGCTGGGCGGTTTCGATCTCCGACATGGCCACCGGCGCAAGGGTCGTTCCATCCAGTACCGGCGTATTGGCGGTAGTCTTCAGGATGATCTCGCTGGTGGTATCCTTGTATTCCCCGTTTTCATCCACCAAAAGCTCATTGCTGTTGAAGGTGATATCCCCAGATGCTTCGTCCACATCGGCGATATAGCCCCACTTTGACACAGGCTGCAGCTCGACGTAGGTTTCCGCCTCTTCCGCCTTTGTTTCTTCCCCGGTCTCCCCGGAAACGGTTTCCGGCCGGGCCGCCGTGGTCTGAGCTGCTTTGGTCTCCGCTGCGCCAGTGCCGCAGGCGGAAAGGGCGCTTGCGGAAAGCACCGCCGCCATCGTCAGGATCATTGCTTTATCAAATCTTTTTTTCATCTTTTTCATTCCTTTTCTGTGTTTTTTTTCGTTTGCAAACTGTATACGCTATCATCCGCTAAAACCTTTCGGAAGTCAACGGCCCGGGGATCGATTTAAGCTAAAGGTAATGGAGTTTTATAAGATGTTAAGATTTGCTTTCAGAAAGCGTTCAAAAAGGCCCCTGCAGGAGAAAACATTCTCCGAAGCAGGTGCCTGTTCAGGTCTGTCCTTCTTCTTTCTTTTATGAAGGGATTATTTTATGATCGCCTCCGCCATCTCCACCAGATCGGAAACCGCAAGTCCGCTGTCATAGCTTGACAGAAGATAGTGGAGTCCATTCTTTTCCCAGGAAACAGACCGGAAAACCCGCTCCTCCCTGGTTTCTGTGCCGTAGCTGATAAAGAGTTTTCCTTCCTGTTCCAGAGCAGTTTCCTCCTCCGTAGGGGTTTCATCCGGCGGCAGGAACAGGTATTGATCCTCGGAGGTATAAAGCGTTATATCTCCACAGTGTGTCTCTTTCTTTCCTTTCTGCACGCCCTCCGCATCCCACTGGGCCCGTAAGGCTTCCGGAGGATTGGCCACATTGAGGAATACTTCCTCAGCCGCCTGCTCCGGGTTCCGGTAATCGAACTGAACTTCCGGATAAGCCCCCATGCTGACGCCATTTTCATCCGCCATCTCCACAGCCGTTACAAATCCTCTGTCAAATTGATAACCATTTTCAAAAGCTTCCGCATAGTCAGGCGTTATCCCGAAAATGCTGCCTGCCTCCCTGGCGGTTTCCTCCGCCGACTGAATGGCCTCCTTCAGATCTGTCGAGCTGGACAGGGATGCTACCCGCCCTGCTGCGATCGCCGAAACGCTTCCGATCACCAGCACAGCCGCCAGGGCCAGCGCCAGTTTCTTTCCCCTTGATATTCTCATAACTGTTCTCCTTTCCTCTGTCCTTAAGCGGATTTTCTGAAAGATCCTTTCGCTGTCGTCTTCCCCCAGGAAAATGCTGTCTCCAAACGCCTGGATCGTTTTCCTGATCTCCTCATCCTTTAATTCCTTCATTCCAATCCCTCCCTGATCAGTTTTCTTGCCTGGTAGAGCCGCGACTTCACAGTGCCCGCAAGGCTTCCTGTAGCCTCTGCGATCTCCCTGATGGAGCAGTCCTCGTAATAATAAAGGATCACTACCGTCCTCAGTTTCACCGGAAGCCCGGCAATGAGCTTCATCATTTGCCTTTGCTGTTCTCCCTGAATAGCCCTCTCCTGAGGGGATACCCCCTGCAGGTCCTCCAGAAGTCTTTCCTTCGAAGCCGTTTCTTCGTCCTCCAGAAGCGCCTCCAGCGAGCTTTCCCGTTTCTTCCGCTTAAGCAGCTTTACCGCTTTTCTGACTAAGATCTTTCTGATCCATTTCTCAATGCCCATGGGATTTTTCAGTTCTCCTCTGTGAAGATACACCGTCACAAAGGTTTCCTGTAAAATATCTTCGCTGTCGGCCCGATTGCCGGACATCAGATACGCCGTCCGGTAAAGCTTCTGATAAAAGGCGCCGTACACCGCCGCAAAGGCTCCGTCATCTCCCGCTATCATCGCCTCTATGGTGTTTTTTTCTTTGTCCGTCATATCTGTTTCCGTCCCTCACGCCGGTTTTTTCGATGCATCTGTTATATAAGAGTCTCTAAAGGCAAAAAAGGTTCATAAAAAAGTTGTTTTTAGTGCTTTTATAAATTTATTTTTCAAAAGAACTGGCTGGATTGACTTTGAAAACTGTCAGTCCTACAATAAAACATAAGTATCATAATCTAAGGAAGGCGGAAAAGGCGGCCCGGTTCCTGCCAAAGTAAACGCCATGCTCTCCCAGGCAGCCTCTGAAAAAAAATCCTGCGAGCTTTTTATCGGTTGATTTTAAACATAACAAAAGCACCCTGACCGTTCATCACAGTTTTCTGTGTTCTACGGTCAGGGTGTCGTTTATTTAATCTTTTCCAGCGCCTGATAGGCCTCTTTCAGATCATAATCTGCTGACAAATAAAAAGAGCGCGAGACGGGGATCGAACTATTCGATGTCTCTGAAACCCTTATTTTATGCGGTTCTCCACTCTCAAAATCCCGTGTGTATTCAAAGTGTATTCAAGCAAATATAGAAAGGAGCGTTGCGGCGATGTATCTCTTTTTCTTTTACATACGTTTCTATTTCAAACATGTAATACCTTTTTAATTACAGCATAGTGGGATATATCCCTCGAGTCAATGACAATCTGTATACTTCTCAATCTTTATACGAGTCTTTCCCCAGCCACGAACTGAAGGCTGGGGAATATTTCCGATTTTCTATACTGTTATTTTAAGCTTTGTGGGACTCGAACTTACCAAAGTCCCCGTCTCCCCAATCTGTATCGGCCCCAATGCAACACACTCTCCGATATCCAGTCGGCTCAGGAGCATTGAGTATGCCGCAATCTCCGTTCCACCCAGTATCTTGGCTACATCCCTGATTTCATTCTCTGCTGGCTTGAAGTAGAGTTGGATACCCGACTGCAGGAGTAATTTCTGCTGGGAATTGGTAAAATTAATTCCCAGAGCCTGGGTCGCAAGGATGAGACCAATTCCATATTTGCGGCCCTCCACAAGAAATTTTTCCAATGCGGAGCCTTTCTTGAGCGAGATATTCTGAAACTCATCGATCATGATGTAGAGGTCTTTAATCTCTCCAGATAGGACCCTACGCCAGATATGGGCAAGAAGCAGTTCAGAGACAAGGGCCTGCGTTTTGTCATCAAATTTGCTCAGGCGAATGATATTAAGCTTCCCATGCTCGATAAGCATATCGCTATCAGCATCTTTAAAAATATTTCTTCCCAGGAGAAACTGCAACTTGTCAGCAACGTTGGCCGCTACATCAGTCTTCTGAAGTTTTAGGCCATCTTCAAGGGCTGATAGCCCTTTTTGGGCATACAGATTCTCCTCAAGAACATATTTTGCTGCCCGCTGAAGAGCCGCTCTTTGCCTCACGCCAAGGCTGACCGTTTTCTCGATAATATCGCAAAATGCAGATACCGTATCTTCCGGTCTCTCCACTCCTCCGTCTTCAAAAATAGCCGGGGCAAAAAGATTCGCTGGGATGCCTTCCGTATATGCTTCGACATTATTTGTGGCTCCAGCAAACTTATCTCGCAGAGGAGCATATATGTTCTTCTCACTCAGGGTTCCATGGAGGTCAAAGGCAAGAACAGTGCCTCCATTTTCTATAATTCTCGATGTAATTATCTGCATCGCCACTGATTTACCAGATCCGGATTTCCCCCAGATGGTAAGGTGTTTATTCATACCTTCCTTTTCTCCGAGATATACTTTGATCCCGTTAGTCATCCCTAGTTGCAACATCTATTTGTCCTCCTTAACTGTTCTTATAAAGCTCACAAAGCTCAACTATTTCAAGCTCGCCCGGCTTTTTTATTGCCTGCCTGTCCAGACGATAAAAGCGATGCTTAACAAATCCGGTCGATAAACTCAACAGCAAATTTATTGTGTACCCCTCACTATTCTGACATACCAGAACTCCTTCCTGTTTTAAAGCTATCTTTATTTCAAGGCTTGAAACCTGAGCTTTTATTGGCCGAATAATCTGATTGAATATATTCTCAGGAAGATACAGGTAGCTTTCATCATATAACATGCTGTGGTTTAAATTTTTTACAACTAAATTCCTACACCTTTGGAAGCAATCAGAAAACTGCGTGAACGCAATCCATTCATATAGACTGTTCAAAAACACTTCCAGAATATCACTCACCGCCCCTTCTTCGGCGTCCTTAAGTATCCTACAAATGGCATCTTCGGTGTTTAATAATTCCGCCTCTATCGGTTCCCTAAAGACGTATGTCATAATATAATATGCTGAAAGCAACACTTTCAGGTTACCGCCTATCTCTCTACATATGTCTCTTGCATTTTCGCACGCCTGCCCAACAAGATAAGGTGGAAAGCTGCTTAGTGCCTTGATCCAGGCCTTCTCTGCATAACCAAATGTAGAAAAATACATGTCCTCTTCACAGATGTTTACTGCAAGCACTTTATCTCTCCATTGATCCGGGATCCACCCTAGGAAAAATAGTATTGGGAATCCATCTGTTATTTTCCCATGCAGTTGTCCGGATCTAGCACAACTAATAAGCAAATTCAGGTTTTCCTCGTTGTATCTTCCAACTCCAGATGCGTAGAAGATAGGCTCAGAATGGGCTATTTCCATCATTTTACTTAGCCTTTTTGGCGTTAAATAAGAATCTGCTTCCTTGACTGGAACAAACGTTGAGTGAAAACGCTTGACTTCTTCAGCTGTCTGATCCGTGTCAACTATCACGGCGAGAGGCCTTTGTAGCCTTAATCCCATCTCTTTCAATATCTCCTGGTTAAGAATATAGCCCAGCAAAGCTTCAAAAAAAAGCTGTTTTACATTGCCCCTATAGGTTTTCGGTATACCTAATTTCGCCATTTGGAACATGTCAGGAGCGTTTTCTAGATGAATCTCCTCACAGGTCTTTGATGAAAAAAACCATTTTCCTTCAACCTTGTTCCAACCAAGATGAGGGAATATTACATGCTTTTCAGACGCATGGGCTATCAGGCAGTACAAGACATCCTCGAATAGGCCTGCTTCATACTGCTGCGAGATCTGCATCACAAGACCTTCTTTTCGAAACGCCTTTCGAAGGCCCTTTCCAGAGCATTCATTTTCATCAAGAATAAGATTAACTGATCGTCCTGAAGGTAAACTGATAAAGGAAATCCGAAGCTTTACAATTCTTTCTTCCCGCGTCCAGCTCTCTGACACAAAACCTTCGGCCTCGAAAAGCTTCCTTAGCCTGTAATCATCGCCTGTTGTTGATACTCGTACATGCGGTATCATAACGTAGAAGCTTTTTTTGTCCTCATCAAAATGGACCTTCATCCTTTGAGTTTGAATATCGACTTTGATGTTTGTGGATACCTCCAGCAACGTCGCAGCCTTTCCGATGTCGATTTCCGCTTTTCGACTGTGTTCCTCTACTCTTATAGCGGATTCCATCAGCTTTTGATTTCTCCACGGATCCTGATGCCCCAGTCCCATGCCATACGAAATGTCGTACATTTCCTTGCCCCCTAGCTTCTTATTTTTTGACCTGACCTTATGCCAGGCATCGTTAACGATAGAGGGATTATAAACAAAAAAAAGCAATTATTCTGGAGAGTTGGCACTAGACTGTTGTTGCCTTAGGATTCGCCCCGGATAACTACAAAAAATAAAGCAAAAAGCATCGAATACCCAGCTTTTGCGGGAAAAACAAGACTGTTTTGAAAAAAGTCGGGGTGGATATTATAACGATATACAAATTCGGAGGGGAAAAGTATACCTTGTCACGGCTTCCAGAACAGACTGCTGAAAGCCGTGATAAGTTCCATAGCTGTACGGCAAAACCGTGAAATCTCTACCTAGGCTTTTTCACGGGTTTGTTCATACTTTCTTTTTAAATAGTCGAAACGGTCTGCCCCTATTCCCAGCTGCTCCATAACGTATGACCTTCGGATCTCACCTGTCTTATAACGTGGATAGAAGAGTTCCCAGCCTTCGGGGAATCCTTTATCCCTGCGGCCAAATTTAATGCCTCTGTTTTTTGCGGCATCTATTCCTTCCTTCTGTCTCTGCCTGATAGTTCTGCGTTCTTCCTCGGCAATGCTGGATAGCACCTCGGTCAGGATGTTATTGATCATATCCCGGATCCACTCCTGACCGTCACCAATCTCAATCATGGTGGTGGGAATGTCTATAACCTTGAGAATAATCCCATTGTCTTTGAACCACTGAAGTTCTTTCTTCATATCAGCCTTGTTTCTGCTGAGCCGGTCAAGAGACTTTATGTATAAGGTATCGCCAGCTCTTAACCCTAAAGCTCCTTTTAGAGCCTGATACCCCGGCCTCTGCAGATCCTTCCCGCTGGCCTTGTCTATCACGATGTTCTCTTCCGGAACATACTGCTTTAAGGCTATGATCTGTCGATCAAGGTTCTGTTCCTTTGAACTGACTCTTGCATAGCCCATGATTCTGTTTTCCATACTTTTCTCCATAAAAAGAAGCCGCTGCCAATCATGGCAACGGCCCCATATATATAACTTATCTTTATCTCTCTTATTCGATAGCCCTTCCGATCATATATATCGGTATGGTATCGAATCTCTCTCCTCTGCCCCCATGCGACGGGATCGCTTTTAAAGCCCGGTCTATAAGCCCCTTCTCCCTGAAGAACTCAAGGGACCTTGCCTTGTTATCTCCAGACTTTACCTCAACACCGGTTCTGATATGGTCATTATCGACTACCAGGAAATCCAGTTCATAATTCCCACAGACAGAAAAGCAGGGCTTATCCCCCCTTATCTTTTTCCTGGAAGGCGGGCAGAAGTAGTATCTTGAAAGTTCCTCATAGGCAAATGTTTCTGTAAGGAATCCTGTAGCTGCATCCTGTGGAACATTTACCAGACTCGATATATATGATGCTATCCCGCAGTCTGCGAAATAAGCCCTTCGGTCACTGACAACATCATTCACGTCTCCATTGTTATAGAGGTCGCAGTATCCGATGATCCCGGAATAGAGTAGCCAGGAAGCTGCCTGCCTTACCTCATTCCGACTGACAGGTTGTTTGATCGAATCCTTCACAAAATCTGTAACCAGCTCTATGAAGTTGCTTCCTGTACCCTTTTTCTCATTGGACATCTCCACGAAGACAGCCCGATATACCTCATTAAAGATGGACAGCGCGGTGCTGTTCGAGAAAAAGCGGGCAGACTCGTTGGTAAACGTACGCATGAGATCAGCAAGCACATCCTTGCAGTCATTTGTACTCTTGCTCCGGATATACGTGGTAACGACTTCAGGGTAGCCTCCGATGGTCTTATATACCTCATAGGCTTCTTCCAATGCCTGGTATTCTTCAGGCGAGGAACCTCCATAGAGGTCTAAAGTCACATATGTATCTTCCAATGAAAGAGCCCTGCAGAACTCTCTGAAGGACAGCGGAAACATTCGAAGATAGGAGATACCCGCAGGAAGGAAGAAATCTTTTGAGTTGACAGTCCTTGCAAGATAACTTCCGCTTACGATAATGTCACAGTTCAGCCTTTCCCGGATATCCCGTATGGCGTTATAGACCGTCGCCTTTTCCTGAATCTCATCTATGATGAGGATAGTGCCCGGATCATCTTTGAACTCTTCTATTCCTGCATTCCTGCAATAAGCTCCCATCAGGTCCCTTTCTGATAAGCAGTCTTCAAAGCCATACTCATCCCTTACAAGATTCACATAGATGACTCGCTGATAATTGTGATAAGCGAACTTTCTGACTTCATGGGTCTTGCCGACCTGCCGGGGACCCTCTACCTGCAGCACCTTATGATGCCGTTTTTCCTTCCACTCAGCCAGTTCAGCCTGGACATCCCTTCGCAGTTCTATATCATTTTCTATAAATTTGAAGTTGCTGTTTTCGGACATCTTCATTTACCTCTCACTACTCTGCACTTATTATATAGGCTAAAAGGATATTCTTCAATGAAAAGTATCATTCCTTACGCTACAAAGCCTTCCTTTGCTTCTGTTCTGGGTCTCCGAATCGGGAATCCTATGGCTTGTAAACATCACCCTTCTACCTCCGTTTCACTGTAATCACCCTCCACAACCTCCGGATACTCCATATCATTATTTCTGACCTCGGACATATCCACGGAAAGCTCTGTCTTGATGGTCTCGTCCAGGCTCATGGCCTTCCGGAAGTCTGACTTGATAGGTGCATACTTTAAAAGCTTCTTGATCACCGTCTTCTTTGCCATCTCCTCATAATTCGTCTTCCAGGGGCTTCCCTTCTCTGAAGCAAAGGCCCTGGAATAGGCTGCCGCAAAGCTATCCACATCCTCCCTGCTCATCACCTCAAACCGATAGCCTCCATTGTCCAGCCGGAACACCGCATAAAAACCTTTTATTTCTCCCCGATCCTCCCAGGACGGTACATGCCTGAGCTTCGGTTCCAGACCCAGTTCATAGTAGAACTCATCATTCTCATGGATCGTGTGGGCCTCGATGGACTGCATCCGTTCGTTCCGGTACGCCAGGTCAATAAGCCCCTTATACCCAAGCTGGAACTGGCACTCCAGGGTCCCGTGATTCTTATAGGGGATCAGATAAGCCTGTCCCAGGGGTGTGTTCGGTTCCAGTCCCAGCTGTGCCGCATTCATCATGGCAGCGATAAAGCTCATAGGGGTACACTCCGAAAGCTTCGGGGTGTTGTTGATGGCTGATAAAGCCATCCTGGTAAAGCGTTCCGGGGTAATGACCGATGGCAGGGCCCTTTTGATCTCCGGCTCCAATGCCCGGATCATATCCGCTATGGACATGTTTCTGGTAAGCCGTACCGGCTGTTCCTTCTTTCCTACGGTTACGGCTGTTTCCTCTGCTTTGCGGCTCAGTTTCTCATTCAATGTTCCGTTCATGGTTATTCTTCCTTTCTTTTGTCAGTTTCTGCTCACCATCTTTGATAAGCTGTAATTTCATGCTGCCTGGCTGCTATGTTCTAATGCCAGCCAGATCAAGGTATAGATATCCTCAAAGGTCTCCGTGGAGATTCCTTCTGTCTTAAGATAGCTTCCGAGTAAAAAGCTTATCGGCAGTTCCTGTTCCAGAAGGTCCTCCGTCATTTCCGTGGGCAGCTCTTCTCCCTGAAAGTAGTTCAGTATCCTCTCATAAAAGCTGATCTCCCAGGCTGCTTCAAAGATCTCCTGCTTTGGCTTCTGCATCATTTCCTGCTGAAAGGCTGCATATTCAGCCTCCACCCGTTTTAAAAGCTGTTCCTGTCTTATTTCCTCCATCCTTCTTTTCCTCCGATATCTGAAAATCAGATCACTTATGATCCACATCTTCCTGCTCCTCTCCTGATTACTTCTATATAAATGGAAGAGGAGCAGCCTTACGCCGCTCCTCCCTTTACGGAAAACCTTCTTCCCGTAGACATCTTTGCATATCGCCGGTATACCTCCGGTTCCTCTTCCTTAAGTCTTTTCGTATCAAGCCTTGTAGTCTCCGTATAGATCCAGCTCACCTTGTAATCCTGATTCATGGCTACCTCCTTATCCTTCATGTATAGTTTTAACCTCTGATCGATCTCATTCCGTTCCTCCTCAAGCCTCGACAGAAGCTCCGAGATCTCCTGTCTCCTTCGAAGATCCTGATCGAAGCCGATCAATGGGATCGTCTCATCCTTTCTACTGTCCCGTTTAAAGTATTCCTCCAGCATCGTATTATAGTCTCTGCTTCCGTCCGGATCCGGAAGGACATGCTTTAGCACATGCTCCTCCCAGAATTCCTTTTCGATCCGGATCAGGTTCCGGATTAGCTGGTCATCCCGTTCGATCCTCCGGTACAGAAACTCCCTTCCCAGGATCAGGCAGGCAATATACATGTGGTCCCATCCCATAACAGCCATGTAGTGCTGGCACTGAAGCTCATAGCTTTCCGGGATCTTTCCATCCTTCCATTTCTCTGCAGCATAGGCAGAAGCGGTCTTACACTCCAGTCCCCCGTTCTCCCCGATGATCTGACGGTCGATATTTGCCAGCATAAAGGGATACTCCTCGCTCCGGTAAAGATAATTGGAGCGCTGTACCTTAAGGCCTGTTTCCTCTGTGAAACGCTTTGCTACATAGTCCTCAAAGTCCCGGCCCTGCCGCAAGGCTTCATTATCATCTTCCGATACTTCTTCGGAGGTCTTATCCATGTATACGGCAAAGGGACTCCGGTAGGGATTCAGCCCGCAGACTGCCCCTGCATCCGATCCTCCAATCCCCGTCTTTCGGAGTTTGAGCCACTCTTCCCTGCTCATCTTTTCTGTCGGTATCTTCTTCATTCCAGAATACCCTCCTCCCGAAAGCTATAATAGCAGCCGTCTCCGATGACGATATGATCCAGAAGCTTTATCCCCAGTAGTCTGCCTGCTTTCCGCAGCTGTGACGTAAGAATCCGGTCCTCTCGGCTCGCCTCCGCTTTTCCTGAAGGATGATTATGAAAGCAGATGATGCTGCTTGCATTCCCCAGAAGGGCCTGTTTGAAAACCTCCCTTGGTTCTATGAAGCAGATGTTGCAGCCGCCTACAGCACTGATCTCCACCATAGCTGGGCAATTTCTTGAATCAAGAGCCACCGTCACAAAACACTCCCGGTCTTTTCCGGCGAGGAAATCTTTTATAAAGGCATAGGCCTTTTCTGCATGGTTCAATTCTCCACCCTCGTAGGGGATCTCTTTTTCCCGTACCAGGCTTATACTCGTAAAATACACCGTTTGGTTTCTCTTCTTGTCTCTTTTCTCCTCCATCTCTCACTCCTCCTCTTTCATTAAAAAGGCAGATTTCTAAGGTCCTTTGCGATCTCAGAAATCTGCCAACTTTCTGCTATACCATTATGCCGCCTTAAGAAGAGTATAGGCCCTGTCGATCAGGGGCAGTCCATCCACGGCCCTCTGGAAGAGATTTTCCTGATAGTTCGCTCTCCTCCTTAAGGGTTCCGAATGGGTAGCAAAATCTGACACCGCATTCAGAAACCGGTATCCGTTCCTTCCGAGGTCCTGAAGGTCCGGCGCTTCCCGATACCGGTACCAGAGCTCTTCTCTCTGGGCCTTCCGGTTCCGAAGCTGTATCTCCGATGCCGCCTCTTCCATTGGAAGGAGTTTGGCTACAAGCTCCTCTGCCATGGTATCTGTAAGGGTGATTTTTCGGAGCGCTTCTGATTCCTGCTGCAGCTCCTTCATGTAACGATCTGCGTAAAGAAGGGTATTCCTGGCATCCGTAAGCTTTCCCTCTATATTTCCTGTATGATTTGCCGACCAATAGCGGACAGCCTTCCTTAAAGCAAGATTCAGCATGTTCTGGCAGGCCACTCGTACCGGCGTCATAGCTGCTTTGATGCTTCCGCTTCCATCATGGGAATTGATAAAAACAATGTATGGGCTCACCTGATTATCCATCAACGGATAGTCTTCCGGAAGCTTGGACAGGATCCAGACCTTTTTCCCTCCCTGGAAGCTTCCCGCCTGAAGGAACGTAACTCCTTCACCAGCAAGGGAATCAATAAAAGAAAAAGCCTCCCGGTTCTGGACTACCTGATACCGATCACGAACGATCCCCAGGGGTTTTCCGTCCGATTCCCGGATATTGGCATAGTATCCCCCTAAAGGAATTCCATCTTCCTCATCCGTCCTGATTGGTCTTTGGATCACCTTCCAGTCAAGTCTTGCCTGCTGAAGGATCTCCTCTGCTGAGTTCTTTCCCCTGGTGTCAGTTCCGATTCCGTACCAGGGCGCTTGTCTTTCCATAAAACTGATTTGTTTGATTCCATGTGTTCTCATTTCTTACCTCCTGACAATAAAAAGCCCGCAGGGAGTTTTTCCCTGCGGGTAATTGAATGGTTCTCGATTGCTTTCCTAGGCAATTGATTTTGCAGGCGTGTCCGCAAATATCTCTATCAGTTCCACCAGACATAAGATGATAGAGAAAGCTGCCTTTAGAAAGCGTTTCAATTTTTTAAACATCGATATCATACCTCCGTTTTCTTTATTCATAGGTATAATATCTTTCTGAAAGATAAGACTTATAATTTTTTTCAATGAGCCGTAAAACGCTATGACAAATTTCTTCTCTTTTTATTCCTGTACCTGATCCAACATCTCATACAGCTTAACTTTTAAAGCCTTTGTAATTGGATACCCGTCGACTTTTGCCTTAATGCTGGCTTTTGTTTCTCCCTGAAAATATAATTTTCTAATTACTCCTTTAAAAATCGCCTCAACACCATAACGAGCTATTCCTTCAGAAAGTAGCCCAGCGACCCCCAACGTAGCTATGCCTCCTAGCATTCCAGCGGGGCCAAGCATAGCGAGTGCAGCCGTAATTGCTGCAGCTCCCGTGAGTCCTGTCGCAGCAATTGCTACGACTAAAATCAGTCCCGGTACACCCAATGCCGCAACTTTTGATATAATTGTATCTAAACTAACTATTTTCTTCATCTTATCTCCTCACATTAATTAACAGATAATCTTTCTTTTATTCAACATTGAACAAGTTAATCATTACCTGTCTTATTCATGTCGTTCGTCATACTGTGCTTTCATTCCTTTTGCTCTAGAATGCATCCCAGCTTTTGCAGCCTTTTGTATTTCTGTTCTTAACTGAGTATCTGACATTCCTTTTGCGCTTTCATAACCCTCATTATAGTCATCAGCCAAGCGAGCTTTATACTCTTCTATTTCGGCTTCTACATCCTGTGCATTTTCTGTCATCTTATAATATTCATCCGTAAATGAATTCTTTTTTGTGACCATAGAACCAACCATTCCGAAAATACCTTTGGCAATCGTTCCTATAGCTTTAAATAACAGATCCTGTGCTTCTTCCGCATCTCTTTTTGTTGCCATAATTAGTTCCTCTTTGTAATAACATAATTAATTAAAAATAAATTGCTCCGCAATTTCGGCACTTCCCATCATAGACTGTATATCTACCACAATTAGCGCACTTATCGCCTTTTCCTCCTTTCCCTTCATTCGCCGGAACGATCATCTTATAACCACACCTCGTGCATTCTCTTCCGGTGCCTGTTTCATAAAAAGTTCTCTCTCCGCAATTTGGACATCTTTTTCCCGCCATAGTCTTCCTCCTTTTCATCTGATATATATATATTTATATACATATATATCGTATTTACGATGTATTATATCGGCATTATCCAACTATTGTCAAGCGTAATTTCAAATTATCATATCGTTAGATTGATATATTGGGAGGAACTTGGATTGTTTAATACTTTAGACCGAATAAATGAGTTACGGACCTCCAGAGGCTGGTCTGTCTATCATCTGGCAAAAGTTTCTGGAATAGCTCAATCAACCATTGCCACTTGGTATAGCAAAAATCTATGCCCTCCCATCGATAAATTAGAAGACATTTGCAATGCTTTTGAAATCTCACTAGCTGAGTTTTTTTCTTCAGGTACCGTCTATCAATCAGATTCTCAAACCAATGACATCCTACGAAAATGGGAGCTACTTTCACCTGCACAAAAGCGTATTGTTTCAGAGTTAATGGATATTTTTTTAAATCCAACAGATTAGTCTCCAATATATACTCTCAATATCCTTGGTATAACATTAAGGTAAAGAAAAGTTTTATCAGGAGGACAAAGATATGCTGAACTGCCTACAGGAGTATCCAGAGATCATGAACGTACACGAAGCTGCTGAGGTATTGAACTGCAGCGCAAAGACCGTCTCCAAGCTCTGTCGGGAGGGCCAGCTTAAAGCTATGAAGATCGGCAAAGGCTGGAGCATCCCTCAGATAAGTCTTACAGATTTCATTCTTTTTCAGACCCATTATCGCACCACCTATTAAAAAAAAATGCTTCATACAGAATTCCGTCCGGAAGCTGATGCCTCCGGGCGGTTTTCTTTATTCTGGAATTCTACGGATCGGAAGGAAAATCAACTAACAGCAAAGTAAATCAAAAGACAGCAGCGCAATCTATGAGTGTTGTCCAATAAAAAATTAGAAAGGAAATCAGTTATGAAATCAAATTTGCATCCGGCTTCCATTCAAAAGAAGCTTCAAAAAGAATTCCTGAATCGTTTTAACGTCATAAAACAAAAGGACTCTCGCAGAAAAGCTCCGGCCTATAAAGAAAAGCAGCAGCTACTTCATCTGATAAATGCTTCAACTGCGGTCTCTCTATTATTAAAAGCCCCTCTTGATCTTTCCAAAGAAGACCAGAAGGAACTTCGATTTAATCTAAAAAAGGAGGTAAATCGGATATGGCCAAAATAATTTTCCTGCCACAAAAGAACATGCAAACAGAAGATGGGAATTATATATGGAACTATAAAAATGAGCTTTCGTGCCAGAATGTTTGCGGCTACATATTAAATCCTCCCTTTCCTCTGATCTGGATGTTTGGATTCGGTGTCCCCTATCAGGATGCTGCTTACGCTGCCAAAGCTTTCCTGTATACCCAGTACCTATTCCGTAAAACCGGCGGGCGCAGGATCAGACATGAGGTGCTGGTATTCGATAGCCCAGAAGAATATATCGATCCCATGGGCATCAATCGTATCATAGAAATTGCATTTCTATGTGGGGCCCTTTATTATAGTCTAGGCTTTCAGACACTTGTTTCCGTCTGGCCCCATGATAAGGATAATCAGCGAAACCTCCCTGAGATACACTTTGTTATAAACACAGTATCCTTTGTGGAAGGCCATAAATACAGTAGCAACATAGCCAGAAGGGCTGAACAGGAAGCGTATTTTAATCAGATCATACAGTTCTACACAAAGGGCGGCCCGCCGCCGGTATGCCCTCAATATGCGGAACCGGATTATTCAGATTTGGTCTATTTACCGGCGATCTTTTTCACAGCACCAACATATACTCAAAGTTAAAAAAGAGGATTAAAACACCCGCAGGATCAGCTTAGTCCTGCGGGCACTTTATTTTTGCTATTTCAGTGAGTTTGATCAGGGACCGTTCCCTTTACAACCTTTCTCTACTTCTTTAACGCTGTTTCTTTGTTCGCGTTGCTTTGGAAGGGGTTGCCAGGATTTCATCCGTCTTATTCTCCTCGTCTTCATCGTCCTCTTCTTCCTTATCTTTATCGGGTTTCTGCGACGGTTTAGACGGACGCCGGTTTGGAACAGATGGCGTACTGAGGCTTTCTGTAGGTTCTTCCTCTACCTCGATTTCATTTACCTCTTTCAAGAGAAGTTCCTCTTCTTCCTCTCCATAGTTTTGACTATAAATGGTCTGCCCAGCAACACAATCCACCACTACTATTGTCTTTTCCGGATCCGCATACCATGTATAGCTGTAGTTGTTTAACGGGATCACCTTTCCGTTTCCTGTAAAGGTCTTAAGGTTATTAACGTAACTCATGTAAAGACCTTCAAGAGCCGGACACCCACTTACATCTAAATCTTCAAGGAACTTCACCCTATACAAATCCAATCTTCTCAGCTTTTTAAGATGTGTCAAATCCAACTCAGTGATATCAACAGAAGACAATCTCAAAGCTTCGATATTTGGGCAACCGGAAAAGTCGACCTCCTCTATCTGAATTTCCGTCGGCACGCCGCCATCTACATTCAACTGCCTTAAAGTCTTCGTACTGGGCCATGTGACTTCTACCTCACTGCAAGTTTCAAAAATTAATGTCTCAAGTTGATTCAAATGGCTGAAGTCCCATATAGCTTTTTTACCATGATCCTTATAAAGTATATCGTTATTAATGTTTACATATTTCAGCTTCGTTGCATCTTCAATATTACATTCTAAATCTGCATCATTATAATAGTGCAAAATTAACTTCTCAACATTTTTAGGTAAGGAAAGTCTTTTGAGCCCTGATATGGGGGGCTGACTTGGTTCTATAGAAATATCCCTAACATCCGGTGCCTTTGAAAAATCGAGTTCCTCAATTGTACACGCAGGTGCATATTTGCTATTGTAAGACGATACATAAAAAGCAGTAACTTTAAAAGGATCATCTGGGCCCGACTGTTCACGAATATACTGTGGAACCAGAAGACTGTACCCTCCTGTTTCAGGATTTTCTACTGGAGATATCCATCCTGTTGTCTCATCATATCCAGGCCATGTTGAGGAAATATCATTTCCATACTGGTCAAAGGCCTGGAAACTATACTGACTTATATCTTCATTCTTATATGTACCAAAGCTTATAAAACCCTCTTGCTTAATGATTTCAGACTCTCCATTATAATTTGCACTGTAAATCGTCTGTCCTGCTTTGCAGTCCTTTGCATCAATCGATTTTGTCTTTTTCTGATCCGAATACCACTTTAACTTATCAGGATATGCTTTTCCGTTACCAACAAAGACCTCCAAGCTGCTGTTGATCTTTAAATCACCAGCCGTAAGGTTTTCATTCTTACTGATATCCAGCTTCCTGATGTCAGTGTCTTTGATGTCAAGATGCTTAAGCGCTTTATTGGCACTTACGTCAAGTTCTGTAAGCAGCCCGGCCTTAATACTGATATCCTCTACGGCTGAGTCTTTTCCATTTGGAAGGGTTATACTGTCAAGTTTTTCTGAAGCAATGTCAATTGTCTTCAACTTATTATTTTTACTTAGATCGATTTCGGAAAACTGATTGCCGTTTCCTGTCAAGGTCAGCTTTGTTAATTCGGTCGCATCAGCATAATTGCATTCAAACTCTTCTGCAAGATCAGCATTGATCGTAAGCGTTTTAATACCCTTTGGCAATACCAGCTTGCTCCACTCTGCTTCCAAAATATCAATTGATTTATCAACAACAAGACCTGTTACTTTATAGGGTTTCTTTTTCCCATTTTCCTCCTTCAGAATATACTCAGGACAAATGAATTCATACTTCCTGTCCTTATCTATCGTCGGGTAAGACAATTCCTCTTTTTCCTTGCCGTTCTCGTCACATACCGTAAAAACATCTCTGGTGTCGCTTACCGTAATTGATGTCTCATTCTCAATTGTTTTTGAACCCCATATCGGAAGTTTCACTATTTCTAAAGGTCCAAAATCATGTTTTATATTAAACGGGGTATTTCCTTTTTTGGTTTGAACGGCTACCCTTACATGTGCATCAAGATCCACTTGAAAGAAGGCTTCACCTCCGGACACCTTCGAATCGCTTATATCCCAATGCTCCATCTCTGATGTTTTTTTTGCCGTAAATTCCATCCCCGCATCAGAAAATTTAAGATAAGCCTTAGGGCCGCCTCCAACAGGTACCATGCCACAGATCGAGCCGCATATCATAGGGTAAACTCCAACCTGTGCTTCATCCACTTTTGCCGCAATATTTAACTCGTCACTCGTAACCGGATCCTGACAACTCGACAAGTTATTGACTGTTGGAATCAAGCTATCGTCTGAATCTATCACCTCAACTCCAATTGTAAAATCGTACTTGGTGGTTTCTGTCCAGGTTATCGAAAGTCCACCGTCTCCCTTCCAGACAAGACATAAAACCATACCCAAATAAATAGATGGCATTTTTAATTTGGCCGACTCATCTCCGGAATTGATCATGTCATCCACGGTCGCTATTGTCACTGAACCTGGGCGAATATTAGCGCCAACGCCTATCAGCGGAACAAGTCCCAGATCCTCAAAATCGAGGCCCTGTATTGCAAGAGAGAAGAACTTGATGGCGTTATTTCGATCTTCTTTTGCGTTAGCCTTCACCTCATTCAGTTTATTCTTTACGCCATCATTAAATCCAGATTCAATTTTTCCAAAAACTTCTTTTCCCTTTTCTGTAGCAGCCTCTGATGCAGAAGCAATGATCGGAATTTTGGCTTTCAAACCCAACTCCTGTTTAGCTTCTGTCGTTATATCTGTTTTAAATACGAGGATTTGATCATTATTCTTATTCGGCAAATCACATGTATCGACTAAATATTTATCCGTCAGCGGTATTTGCATTCTAACCACCGTATTTTTGGGTTCTGCACTGAATGATGGGCTCCATTTAAAGCTGTCAATATATTGCTCGATAAACTTATTTAATTCCTGATTGGAACACACCTTAGGAATGAGTTCCTTCAGATTTACCGAGGTATTGATTACAAGTTTTCCATTATCGACTGCAATGCCGGGGTTTTCGACCACTGCCCTGCTCCGCATCCGACTTCTTGTATTTTCCTGATTTTCATCCCCCGCAAGAGACCATGTAACCAGTGATTCAATATTTTCTTCCGTGATGGCAGGAATTTCCAAATCAACATTGGTTCCGGGCGCAAAAAGGTTAAATGGAGAGGCCTGCCATACATGAATGACCTCCATTTTTTCCGCATCATATCCTTCAAATGTCCCGGAATAATCATCATCATGGGACTGATAAATGAAGGTCATGCCCGATGCAAACGCTTCAGTCGGCTCTATATAGATCACATCGTTTACATCATATCTGCCATCCAGAACATACTGGTAGATCGGGTTATCTTCATATACTGCAAGCTCGCCCGTCCCATCTTCATATTGGCGATAATCAAAGATTCCATCATAAATCTCATCAAGAATCTCCTGCTCTGCCTGATTGTCTGCCTGTGCCACCTTAACATTATCGGCAGTCACAATGCGCTGCTCCTCTTCCTCCCCCTCTTTGAGCGGACGATACTCAATCGTGGCAGTTTGCTTCTCTGCCGTAAAATGAAGCACGGGTTCCTCTTCAGTCACCGAATGATAGCCAGTGATTGCAGGGATATGCACAATATAAGAATCCCCGATCTGTCCACTGACCGTTCTTTCCCCTATCTTCTTCTGATTTTCTGAATCAACATATTGAATCGTAATATTGCCAACGAACAGGGTTTTCCGATACATTACATAGATCTCTGTATCCTTATTGGCAAACACTGCCTCTACCGGCTGTCCGTCTAAAATCTCATATCCTCCAAATACCTGATGCTCAATTGTAACGCTTTCACCGGGCTCTCCGGTCAACTCTTTTGTTCCAAGTACCTCTTTCGTATCGGCATCGATATATTTGACTGTGATCCGGACCTTTCCCTTTTCATCATCCGGGTTCGTCTCTTCTCCGCTGTTTCCATGATCTCCGGAAGTCCCACTACCTCCAGAAGAATAGCTGCCTCCAGAAGAGCCTCCCTGTACTGGCCCCCTCGTCTGAATGCCTTTGCCTGGTACATACTGTAAAACTCCATCAACTGTCCATCTTCCTTCTGCATCAACAGTATAGCCATCCGGCGTGGTGCAGTTTGTATAAAGCTTTCCATTGGCATCAAAACAATAGCAGTAACCATCGATCCACTGCCATGTACTTACAAATGCTCTGCCATAAAAGCCATCATGTATCGTGTTTAAAAAATACCAATTTCCTCCTTCATAAAGCCACCCTGACCGGAGCGCACCCTGTACCGGCGCATCTTCCGATGGTTCAAGATAGTACCAGTCTTTTCTGGAATCCTGATACCAGCCTAAATGATTACGGACAATCCCCTCTTGCCCTTCATCCTCTCTCAGAAACCAGTTGTTTCCTTCCTGGTACCAGCTGCCCGCAACTGCAGTGTTCTGGAACATCATAACTGATGCCAATACCCATGCAATGGCTTGCTTCAGCTTTCGCTTCTTCATAACCTCACTACTCCTCCCCTATCGTTTGATTATGTATGGATTTATCCGCCTGCCATTTTTCGACTGGCGGCTCCTTTCCAAATCATCTCATTCCATTTTACCCCCCCCCGAATGCTTTCTGTCAAACAATTTCCTTCATAATATAAACAAGAAAAAAGGACTGAAGCACTACCTCCAATCCTTTTCTTTCATTGATTATTAGGGTTTACATCTTTTGCATGGATCATACCCCATTGCAATCGCTTCATCCCGGCTCCCGTAGAATTCCTTTTTATTCCTCTCGCTCATATCGTCTACGCTTGAACAGCGGGGATAATGGAACTTATGGGAATTCGTATTGAGGATATAGGTCACCTCTGAAGCAACTGTTTCTTTTGAGCGATCCTCCTGAGGAATCCCGGAAGCCGTTTCTTTCCGAGTTGCCTCACTTTTTCCATCTGAATAATCATTACATGGATCGGTATTCCATGTAAGCGTCCTTCCATCAGAATAGGCTATGATCTCACCCTGTTTATCCGTCCTGTATAAGGCTATATCTCGCGCTCTAAGCCTTTCTAAGGGCTCCTTGTGCGGATAGCCATAAGAATTATCATCTGCACAGGAAATAATCCCTATTTCAGGCTTTACAGCATCCAGAAAAGCTTCTGTCGTCGATGTTGAGGATCCATGATGACCAAGTACAAGCACATCTGCACTCAGATCTATTCCCGTCCCTGACATATCTTCTTCACTTTCTGCCTCTGCATCCCCTGTCAGCAGAAAAGAATTCTCTCCATGGACGATCTTAAGCGCTATGGAGTTGTTGTTAGGCGCTTCATCCTCAACACTTGGAGCAAGTACCGTAACCTGTGCCGAACCAAGGTTGAATTGCTCACCTACTGATGGGTGTTCAATCGTTTGTCCGGCTTTACCCACCGCATTAGCAAACGACCTGTACAAATCCGTATCGCCCTCATAATCCGGTCCTAACACATGACCTACATCAAATACGTTCAATGCTCCAATAAGACCCGCTATGTGGTCTGAATCATAATGGGATGCCACCATGTAATCAAGCTCAGGTATTTCCTCATTTTTGAGATATGCTACAACATACGATGATCTGTCAGTATCTCCTCCATCATAAAGCATATAGCTTCCGTCACACTCTACAAGTACAGATAGAGCCTGTCCAACATCAAGTACAGTAAAAACAAGGCTGGAATCTCCTGCCTCTCTGTTCCCCTGATTGGATGCTGCAAGAACCGGCATCGGAAGCAGACAGCAAACTAACAAGAAGACAATAAATGATTGCAGAAATCTTTTTGCTCTTTGATATACCCGTTTCTTTGGCATACACTAGCCTCCCTTTCTCTATAATGAAACTGGATTTTCTAGCGTTCTTTTGTTATTTCCCTGCAGATATCCCGAAAGTCTGCCAGCATTCCCGTCCTCTTCATTGCTCTGTTAAATCTGCTCCTGAAGCGAAATGTAGCCAGTTTTTCCTGCCACCCTCCAACACAAAGAGCGCGGGCTCTTACCTTATGTACTGTGAACCAGTTCGCAAGGTTTCTTATTGTGACTGATTCCATGTTGTTTAACCCCAACTGCAGTTTTTCTGGAATTGCCGGATCATCGTACAATAAGGCCAGTGTCCACCCTTCGGGTGCATTAAAAATCATATACATCTCTATCTGATCCTTCGAGTTGCTGCTTTCTTGTATAATAGTATGCCTACTCTCTTTCAGTCAAGCAAGCCTCTCATTTATCGAGCATTTTCTACAAAAATATTGACTTTATATATATATATAATAGATACAAATTTTCTATAATTGATTTATGGAGGATATTGATGTCATGAAAAAAATATATCCGCTGCTTTTCTTGGGAACGTTCCTATGTCTTACTGCATGTGGAAACGATACCGGCAGCACTTCTATTTCGAATGAAACTACCACTGAAAATTTATCCGTAGCAGAAACAATTGAAGAAAACAGTACTGAAGGAGCTACAGAGGAAACCGAGTCCGCAATACAAGCTGCAGAACCAGGGGAAACCATCTCAAAAATCCTTTAGAACATTTTTTGGAGAACCTTTCATTTCACAGGTCAACCACACAATCAACAAAATACAAATCTATATTTTCTCAGGGTAAAAGAAAAAGCGTCGCTCAACTAGAAATGGCTAAATGTTTTTTCTTATTCCACCTTTTTGTCCTTTGCCTCTCCATCTGACTCTATATTGAAAGTCTCTAAGGTATCTTTATTTTTGCGGTAATCAGCAAAATAATTCCAACTTGCAAGTCAATTTAATCTTTTAAGCCTTGCATCTCCCGAGTTTTTGTCTCAAACTTTCGGTAATCCAATCCAAACAAGTGTACCAGTAAAATTCCGCTGAGTTCCCATACCTACCCGTTTTCATCCCATCCAAGCGATTGACACGACAACAGTAATAAACCTCTGTCAGCTTGCCTAACAACTGGCTGATTATATCAGTCTCGCTATCCTTGTTCTCAATCATCTTCACACAGTCTTACTCTGGCGATTTAACTGTTGTAATGTATACCTCTATCCATGTCATATCACCGTCTAAGATCCGCCAGATGGTATCTATATCCGTACACTATCCCTAGCGACCGTTCAATTCTCCCTCCTGTGATTTGACGAGAATGCTCTCTTCTTTGTTGAAACGGACATTACACAACACAATGTACAACTGATAAAATAAAGCTTTTTTCAGAATTGTAGCAAAAGGCAGAAGTACAGGGCTTAGGATTACCCCCCCACTCTGCATTTTGTGGTCTATACCTATTGCGTTCCTTTTCAAATAAGTATAAAATATAATTATTACAACCAGGAAGGGAATTGGGTAGATGAAGAGGAAATTAATATATTTGATTTAGAAAATAGATATTGATTATTAATTCTATTCACTTTCGGAGTAAAATAATATGCTATATGTAATTATATTAATAATTGTAATTTTTATTATTTATCATAGCTATCATAAAAGTATTGAAGAAAAAAAAGAAATCCATGAATTTAATAAAAAAAATGAACCTAAATATAATAAAGAGCCCTATATGAATAACGGATACTTTTCACCTCCCCCAGTAACTGGAGACCATTATAAATGGAAATGTGTAGGAGAAAGTCACGGTTATAAATCTACATTCTATAGTGTCTATTCTGGTTGTGAATACGAAGGTTCTTCAGTTTGTGCTAATTGTACAAGAAGAAAAGAAACATTGATAAATGGCAAAAAGTATTATGGTGCTTCTGAAGCTTGCTATAGCCATTACTATGTAGATGAATAAAAGTCATCAGTAATGTGAATAGTCCCTTGTTTGAAGAGTTTTGATTTTTAACGGACCTTATGGAATTTACCTTGAATAGTGCTGAACCTGCGATTGCACTAGGAAACACTATTGGAGATGATTATTTTCTACCCAAAGAATATGATCCTGATGAAGATGCAAAGAACCCTTATGTAGCTGAAATTGGTCATACACTGATCGCAATTAATTATACTGCAAAAAATCTAAATAGAACCTATGATGAAATCGACAGTGGAAGTAATTTCGTACAGGTAGAATACAATAACGAAACCTACCCCTGTGACACCGAATATGGCTACCTGACAAATGACGGAGAAAACTGGGAACATCATGGGGCCAGTAATGTACTTCTTTCCGCTGGTGAAGAAGCAACCCTGCGCTGCTGTATTGATATACCTGTAGAAATGGAAGATTTCTCGGACGAGTTCTCTTTAATCTTCAGCATTCCCACTGCTTCTGAAGGGCCTAAATTAGTTGTTTATACCATAAATAAAAACTAGCTGTCATAGTACCGATAATTACACTTATCGGTACTATATTTTTAAGAATCAGATATAGCCATTATATCCCGCGAGAACAATATTGTTCTCGCGGGTAAAGATGCGGCGCGTCACTGCATTCCGCGTTCCTTAACCATCTCCCTAAAAGTATTTCTAGCCCCTGAAGATGCGGAACGCGGACTACATCGACGTTCCGCATCTTTAAGTATCTGTGTCAGGATGATCTAGGTTCTTTTTTCAGTAACATCTTCGTACTATCAGGATGGTTGGATATCATATATGAATATATCCTTACTAGCCCATCCAATAAAGCGTATACATATTATTATGAATTGTACCATATGATTTGTAAGGCATTATGGAATCTATTTTTCATTGAACAAATATCTTTCATACCTTTCGACTCCATCTATACTATTATCTATCCTATAATCCAAGCTTTTAATAAATCCATCAATTATACCTCTCATACTTTTTACCTCATATGGTACGTCAAATCTATTTCCTTTTAATCTATCATAAGCACTGATTGCCAGGTGAATATGTATTTCTCCAGTATCGAGATGAACTCCAAATATACATAAATAGTCTTTGTACAATCCTTGAATAATATATCTTGCAAGGTTATATGCATCCACTGGAAGAAGATAGTCATATTTATGGAAACTTATGATCCTATGCTTTACCAAATCTGATCCATTGTTCTCTGATGAATATATACCCAAAAGAAGTTTCATCATACAAGACGCTTCAAAAGGATCGTGACTCATATATTCTGGTCCTATAAACGGAATACACCCGTTGAATTCTCCAAGTGCCTTTCCAGGTCTTACACGATCAAAGTTGGTTTTATTTACATTAAGTATATAATAGATTAGCTTTTCCACCGAATCCATATCCTTATAGCTCTCATGATTCCTTTCATTTACGCATTTAATAAAATATGGCATAATTCGTTTAAGCTCCTTTCAACTTCTTCCATATTGGCTTTTTTATGCTTCGTCTTTGTTGTATCTACAGCTTCTTTTACTTTATATATCCCCTGATATAATTCTTTATCCCGGTTTTTATCCTTCTGAGATATCACATTGGTCTTAAGTATACAGGACCTGATAAATTCACTTTTGTTCATTCCAGATTCTTGAAGTTTTTTTACAAACATCAATTCATCCTCCCCTTCAAATTTAATCGTTACTTTCATAGGGTCACCTCCTCTAAATCTTATTATGATATATTTTAGCAAGTAAGTGGGACGGTCCGACCTTTCATCGGTTTTCCATCTCCAGCTTACTATACCTGAATGTTACATAAGGGATAAAATCTTATTGCTTGTCATTTGATTTGATATGTTTTCGGTCACATGATCATTGTTTTAATTATTTTTTCTAAGGGAAAGAATTTCTTTTTTTAAAAAAGACAGACGAAAAAGGCAGCATATGATTATATATGCCGCCTCAGTCAAAACACTATTTTGTTTTAATCAAGCATAAGTCCTTTAAAAATCCAAACATAAGATTCAAAACAAACTTATTCGCACCTTTCCATTCATTCTTTTTTTGCATTTCTGGATCGTCAAAATTTAGTTCAGATTTTTTTGTTCTATTTTCTTCAATGAGCGTTCTTATTTTCCATCCATTCTTTTGGTTAAGCATCATTTTTAAAATTTCTTCAAACTTCATGTTGCTTTTACACTTCGATGAAAGTACCCTGTACTTTTTTTCTCTCCCGTTACTATTCTTTTTCTTTTTAATATCTATAAACAAATCTGTTTCCCATATTTTTTCTCCTTTAGATGAATTCTTGATATTTTGTAAATATTTTTCCAGTTCTTTTAGCTGCTTTCCCATTTGTTCCAATTCTAAAGGACTTCCATTATTACTTAGAAAGTATCTAGCAGCTATAGACACCACTGTCGGAAATATAATAGACCGAATAAATAGATCCGTATATAATCTAACCATAGCAATGTTGGTATTTTCATTTGCCTCGGACTGCGTTTCTAAAATAGTCCTTGCTATCATCTTAATATTCTCCAATTCAAGAATCTGGATTTCTTTAGATGGAAGAAAAATTAACAAAGAAAATGTCAACAAAATTTTACGTTCTGTTTCTTCGCATAGCGGCGTAGCATTCTCGATAAAGGTAAAGAATTCTGATAAAGCAAAACTTATTCTGTCAAGGTAGAACAAGTCTTCTATCGCATAATCTGTAATCAATTTCTCTATAGTGCTCTCATAATCCAATTTTGGAAATTCACCATATACTTTTACAGTTCTATCAATATCGAGAATTCGTTCACATGTCCATTTTCCATATTGCGTATTTTTATGTCCTGGAAAATCTGGCATTGTTTCAAATAGAATGATTGAAATTGTTGATAAAACGTTGTCAAACTTAAGCCCCGGTCTTTTTTCTGCAGCTTCTTTTTCTTTAACTGTATCATCCTTTTGTTCTTGTTCCCTAAAAACAATATTATCTTTTCCATATATCTTTTTCAGAAAAAAAATAACATTCCCCAGAAAAATATCAAATTTATCAGTTCCTCTCTGGAGCTTTTGCTCTCTTACAAGATATGGATTGCCATAGGTTTCATCATAAATGGAAGGAAGATATTTCCAGTATGTTTGTATATTTTTTCTGGTTCTATCATAAATTAAGGCGATATTATAGCTTTCTCCTTGTTCTATTTCAAGACTAGGTGGTATGATTCTTTTTATATATTTTATATTATATTCCTGATCTCCTATTTTTTTTCGATGCCAGTAATCGATTCCCAAATAATATATCGCTTCAAAAACCGTAGGTTTTAATTTGATTAACAGGTCCGTTATTTCATTTTTTACTTCTTTATCTGACTTTGCATTTTCGCTTTGCATATATGCAGTATTGTCTTGTATTAAATCTCCAATTTTCGCCCAAAAATCATCTATCCCCATTTTTTGATTCAAAAAAATGTTTTCTTTCGCATATTTTTTCCACACTTCATCAATAAAATTGAAATCTTCAATCACTGCTTCTAATTTTCTTTCAATCACCTTTCTCACCTCTCTCGCAGAAACGCAATTCTAGTTTATGCCAACTCTCCATTTTTGATGTTCCTTTTTTTGATACAATTTTTAAAGAAGGAGGTGAGGCTACTGGATATCCGTACTTTACAGGAAGCTCTTGACTGCGGTATCATTAACGAAGATACATTGCAGCAACAACTTATTATGAAACAAAAAGAAGCTTTACTCAAGCGGCATCCTTATGCCATCACCCTTCTTTCTTGTGGACGTTGGCAGACTTATTATATTGATCCAGCCACTGGAAAAAGAAAAGAACTTAAAGCATCTTCAAAAGAAAAGTTGACTGATAAGCTCTTGCTAAAGATCAAAGAGTCTTCGCACATTGAAAACTTCACAATGACCATGCTGTATGAACAGTGGCTCAGCTACAAAACCAGTATTACATCCAGCCAAAATACTGTCAAGAGACATAAACAGCATTTTAAAAAATACTTCGAACATACAGAGTTATTTAAAACACCAATCTCTAAAATCGACAAAATCGAGCTCCAAAGCTTCTGTAACAAGCTTGTGAAGGACTACAACATGTCTTCCAAGGAGTGGACCAATATAAAAACCATCCTCAAGGGCATGTTCGAGTATGCTGTGGATAAGGAGCTCATAGACAAGAATCCCATGGAAAAGGTCCGGATCACGGTCAAGTTCCGACAGATTCAAAGAAAAACTGGAAAGACCGAAACCTTTAACACTCAGGAACGTAAAGAGTTGGATGCTTATCTCGACAAGATGTACCAAGAGACCGGCGATCTCACATTCCTTGCTGTAAAGCTCAACTTCTACCTTGGCCTCAGAGTCGGTGAACTCGTGACTCTAAAAGCAGAGGACAGAGTAGACCTTAAGCATCTTCATATACAGCGTGAAGAGGTAAGGGATCAGGAAAACAATCGGACTTATGTGGTCGAGCATACCAAAGGCAATAAAGACAGATTCGTTCCCCTGGTTCCAAAAGCCATAGTCCTTCTAAACAAGATCATGGAGAAAAATGTTGGAAAAGGCTTTCTCTTTACCCGTAACGGAGAACGGATCACAGCCAGACAGATAGCCTATGTACTGGAAAAGTATGCAGAACGTACCGGACACACTATGAAAAGCAGCCATAAGATCAGAAAGACTGTGGCCAGCAATCTTAATGCTGAGGCAGTTCCGCTGGATGAGATTAGAGAGCTTTTAGGGCATTCAGACCTGCAGACTACCCTTGCCTACATTTACAACCCTCTCACTGAGGAAGAGACCTACGAGAGGATCAAAAAAGCCTTATAATGGCTTAAAATAAGGCAAAATAAGGCTTTTCAAAAAGTGTATTCAAGTGTATTCAAAAATCGGAGAAAATGAAAATCGCGGAAACCCTTATTTTATGGGCTTCCGCATCACTTTTGAGAGAGCGCGAGACGGGGATCGAACCCGCGACCTTCGCCTTGGCAAGGCGACGCTCCACCACTGAGCCACTCGCGCATTTGCGTCGGCAACACTTACCGACGCGTTGTATTCTATCATAAGTAGGATAAGTTTGCAAGTACTTTTTTTGAATTTGAAGGTTTTTGAGACTTTTTTAATGTCTGAAGAGAGTGCCCAGGATGTTCCGGCCAAGACTTGCGCCAATGTTTCCTCCCAGGGTCTTTCCGAACTTCCCTCCCAGCTTGTTTCCGAAGAGGTGTCCGATTTCTCTTCCAACGGAGCCTGCTGCCGTGGAAGCCACGCTCTTTACGCTGCGCTCCACTGCCCGGCGCTCCTTCTCTGCGGCCTTCTCAGCTTCCCGCTCTGCCTTCTCTCTGGCTTTTTCCGCTTCCTTCTCTGCCTTCTTCCGTTCCTTCTCGGCTTCCCTGGCTGCCTCTGCCTGGGCCGCCTCCGTCTCCAGCTGCTGCTTCCTTCTCTCAAGGAACTCATAGGCGGAGTCCGGATCCACCGGCGTGTTATACTTTAAGGCCAGATTTGACATCTTTACGGCATTTGCCCGCTCCTTGTCTGTGATCATGCCCATACGGCTCTGGGGCGGCAGGATGAAGGCGTGCTGCGCCACCCCGGGGATACCCTTTTCATCCAGCATGGATACCACGGCTTCGCCGGTTCCAAGGCTGGAGAGGACCTCCTCCGTATCAAAATCCGGATTCTCCCGGAATGCGGCTGCCGCTGCCTTAAGGGCCTTCCGCTCTGCCGGCGTGTAGGCTCTCAGGCCGTGTTCGATCTTATTGCCCAGCTGAGATGAGATCTCATCCGGGATGTCCCCCGGAGACTGGGTGATGAAGAAGACGCCTACGCCCTTGGAGCGGATTAGACGGATCACCTGTCCGATCTTCTCCATCAGGGCATCGTCTGCATTCTTGAAGAGCAGGTGCGCCTCATCGAAGAAAAATACCATCCGGGGTTTTTCCGGGTCTCCGATCTCCGGAAGGACTTCAAAAAGCTCCGACAAAAGGTACAGCATAAATGCGGAATAAACTCTGGGCTTATTGATGAGGGCTGAGGACTCCAGGATATTGATCATGCCCTTTCCGCCCTCTCCGTTGGTGAAGAAATCCGCCACATTGATGGCCGGCTCTCCGAAGAAATTCTCGCCGCCCTCGGCCTCCAGAGCTACGATGGCCCTTACAATGGCGCTGACGGACTGCTTTGCGATGCGGCCGTACTCCGCTTCAAACTCGGAAGCGTTCTCGGAGGCATACTGGAGGATGGCCTTCAGATCCTTGGTATCGGACAGCACCAGATTCTCATCGTCCGCGATCTTGTATACCACGTTCAGGATATCCCTCTGGGTGGCATTCAGCTTCAGGACCTCCGACATCAGGGCCGGTCCCATCTCGGACACGGTGGTGCGAAGGGGGATCCCCTTTTCCCCGAACACGTCAAAATAAGCTGCCGGGTAAGCCTGATAGGAAAATCCGTCCTCAGACAGGCCGAAGCGGGCGATCCGCTCCTTCATATCATCGGTCTCCGTTCCCGGGAAGATCATCCCGGACAGGTCTCCCTTTACATCTGCCAGGAATACCGGAACTCCCAGATCTGAAAAGGACTCCGCCAGCACCTTCAGGGTGATGGTCTTTCCCGTACCGGTGGCGCCACAGATAAATCCGTGTCTGTTGGCCATCTTCGGCAGCAGGAACATCTGCTGAGAAAGATCCTCTCCCGCTTTCGCAAAGTAAATTTTTCCGTCTTTGATCATTGCTTTGCCGCTCCTTATATTTTTTCATACAGCTGACTGTATGGAGAATACTGCGGTAATTGGTCATCGGGTCTTATAAACAAGAAAGATCCCTTGAATGTCAAGGGATCTCTCAGAGCGGGTGATGGGAATCGAACCCACGTATACAGCTTGGAAGGCTGTCATTCTACCATTGAACTACACCCGCATATAATAGGTTTTTTCCTAGTGCCTCAGGCAGGAATCGAACCAGCGACACATGGATTTTCAGTCCATTGCTCTACCAACTGAGCTACCGAGGCTCATGTCCGTAAGCCAAGGACTTAAGGACAACGTAGACATATTACAAGAAATTTTCGTTTTTGTCAATACTTATTTTCAGATTTCGGGAAGCAGGAGGCTTCTTTTTTCGAAGGCCTCCCCTCTCCCCTGCACTCTTTTCCTTCCGGATCAGGGGTCTCTCCACTGGATATTATGTTCATCCCCTGCCCAGTTGATGTATACCTTTGCGCTGTAGGGCTCCATGATACAGTGGAGCATCCCGTTCCTTGCCGCCCGGTGATGAAGTCCCACGTTATAACGGTTGATATCTGTTTTCACCACCCGGGTGACGGTCATGTCATCAGTGATCCCCAGCTGCCACAGGGGCAGGTCCACCTCCTGGGTGCAATCTCCCGCATTCACCACCACAAAGGCGATGTTTTTCCCGCACATCCGTCCGTAGGCGATCAGGTATCTTCCCGCATAGAGCTCCTTCCAGGACCCCCTGCGGAATACCGGGTGCTTATGGAGAGACACCATATAGGTATGGAAATCCAGCACCTGGTGATTTTCATTCCCCCAGGGATAAGGCCTGCGGTTATCCGGATCCGTCCAGCCGCAGAGCCCCGCCTCATCTCCGTAATAGATGGCCGGTGCTCCGGGCCAGGTCATCTGGATCACCACGGCAGAACTGAAAAGGCCGTAGTTCAGGTTTTCGGAAGCAGCCTGGCTGCCCCGGTCGCCCAGGCGTCCTATGGTCTTGTTGGTTCTGGTGAGGAATCTGGAGTGGTCATGGTTGCTCAGCTCGTTCATGGCACTCATGACGGACACGGTCTGCATGGCGCACTGGGCCCGCTTCATGCTGTCGAAAAAGGCTCTGCCGTTCCCCTCCAGGTCCGGCCGATAGAAGTCGCTGTGCTTTTCCATACCTGTCAGAAACCAGGTCACCGGCTCCATAAAGGCATCATAGTTCATAATGGTATCCCACTGGTCTCCCTGAAGCCAGGGATAGGCGTCCCCATAATGCTCCGCAAAGATCACCGCCTCCGGATTTGCCTCCTTCACCGCCTTCCGGTAGGCCCTCCAGAAATCATGGTTGTACGCCTCGGAATGGCCCAGGTCCGCCGCCACGTCCAGGCGCCAGCCATCCACCCCGTAGGGAGCGCTGACCCATTTTTTTCCGATGGACAGGATATACTCCCGCAGCTCCTGCGATTCCTCGTAATTAAGCTTCGGCAGAGTGTCGTTTCCCCACCATTTCTCGTAGCTGTCATTTCCAGGCCAGGCCTCTCTGCGCTGGTCTTCAAAGCGGAAATACTTTCTGTAGATACTGTCCGGACTGATATAGGCTCCCGGCTCATATCCACCGATACGCTGGTAGATCCCGGCCTTGTCCATCATCCGGTTAAAGGAGCCGCAGTGATTGAAGACCCCATCTATGATCACCCGGATCCCCGCCTCGTGGCAGGTCTTTACAAAGTCCGCAAAGAACTGATCCGAAGCCTCCAGATTGACCGGATCCGCCGTCCTGCAGTCATAGTCCCCGTCCTTTTTGATAACGGTATAATGGGGATCGATGTGCTCGTAATCCTGGCAGTCGTATTTATGATTGGAGGGGCTTACAAAGATCGGATTCAGATAAATGGCCTCCACCCCCAGGGCCTTCAGGTAGGGAAGCTTCTCCAGGACCCCCTGCAGGTCTCCGCCGTAGAAGCGGCCCACATCCAAGGTGTCTATGGGAGCGTTCCAGTCCGTTACCTCCTCGGAGCTCCGCTCCAGGTAGCTGTACTCCCCGGTGCGCACGTTGTTGGAGGGGTCTCCGTTCCGGAACCGGTCCGTAAAGATCTGGTACATGACGCAGCCCTGCATCCACTCCGGCACATGGAATCCCGGGGTGATGGTAAAGTAGAACCGGTGTCCCAGATTGCCCTCCGGCCCCAGTCTGGAGTAGATGCAGTGCTCCTCTCCCTTCAGGACCTCAAAGTAATAACAGACCGGTACAGATCCCACCGTAGTGCCGATCTCATAATAATCAAACAGCTCATCGGAGGAGACCTTCTGCATGGCCACCTCTTCTTCGCTGTTCATATCCGTCTTTATAAACAGGACCTTATCCACATTGTCCTTCAGGGTCCGGAAGCGGATCCGCACCCGGTCCCCGGGATCGCATTCCACGGGAGTTCTGTAGTCCGCCGTTCCGTCGGAGAACAGCGCTTCTTTATATATTCCCTTTATGGTACCTAAATTGATCATGGCTAAATTATACTTCCCAGGACCCCAAATCGCAAGAAAAAAGCAGGCTCACGGGTCTGCTTTTTCCTGAAAGTGAAAAAGCCGACGGGGTAGTCGGCTTTTTCAGGAGAAGGTATTTCGTTTCTTATGGGGTGTAGCAAAACTATATAATGTATTGGGGGTTACGTTTATTATAATAGCAAAGCCCCGAAAAAGTGTCATCTTTGAAAAGAAACAAATTTTTTTTTGCTTTTTTTCGTTCTTTGTATAAATACTACAATGCAGCAGGGCCCCCTCCCTTTGGCCTTTAAGGGGTCTTTTTGCATCAGAAAAGAGCCTCAAACTCCTCTCCTGTGATCTTTTCTTTTTCCAGAAGCAGGGCACAGCACTTCTCCAGGACATCCCTGTGAGCCAGGATCAGCTCCTTTGCGGCCCGGTAGCACTCATCCACCAGCCGCTTGATCTCCTGGTCGATGGTGGAAAGCATCTCGTCGCCGTAATTCTTGGAATGGGCAATGTCATACCCCAGGAACACGTCGTCCCCGTTATCGTCGTAGTTGATCATTCCCACCTTTTCGCTCATGCCGTACTGCATCACCATGGCTCTTGCGATCTTGGTCACCTGCTTGATGTCCTGAGAGGCTCCCGTGGTAATATCGTCGCAGACCAGCTCCTCGGCGATCCGGCCTCCCATGGCGGCCATCATCATGTGCTTCAGCTGTCCTCTGGTCACGAAGGCGTCATCCCGGTCCGGCAGGGGCATGGTATAGCCTGCAGCCCCTTCCCCCGTTGGGATGATGCTGATGATATGCACGGGTCCCACGTCCTTCAGCAGATGGAAGAGGATGGCGTGGCCCGTCTCATGGTAGGCGGTGATCTTCTTATCCCGCTCGGAGATCACTTTGGAGCGCTTCTCCGTTCCGATCCCCAGCTTGATGAAAGCAAAGTCCACATCCTCCCGCAGGATCTCCTCCCGGCCTGCCACCGTTGCTGCGATGGCAGCCTCGTTCAGCAGGTTCTCCAGGTCGGCTCCCGTAAAGCCTGCCGTGGTCTGGGCCACCTTCCGGAGGTCCACATCCCCGGAAAGCTTCTTGTTCCTGGCGTGAAGCTGCAGGATCTCCTCCCTGGCCTTTACATCAGGATTGGACACCACCACCTTCCGGTCAAAGCGTCCCGGACGCATGATGGCAGGATCCAGGATATCCACCCGGTTGGTGGCCGCCATGACGATAATGCCCTGGTTGTCCGTAAAGCCGTCCATCTCCACCAGCATCTGGTTCAGGGTCTGCTCCCTCTCATCGTGGGAGCCTCCAAGGCCCGTACCGCGGCGTCTGGCCACCGCGTCGATCTCGTCTATGAAAACGATGCAGGGAGCGTTCTTCTTGGCCTCCTCAAAGAGGTCCCGGACCCGGGCAGCCCCCACGCCCACATACATCTCCACAAAGTCCGAACCGGAAATGCTGTAGAAGGGGACTCCCGCCTCTCCGGCCACAGCCTTTGCCAGAAGGGTCTTTCCCGTTCCGGGAGAGCCCACCAGGATGATCCCCTTGGGGATCCTGGCCCCCATGGTCCGGAAGCGGAGGGGTTCTCTCAGAAACTCCACGATCTCCCGGAGTTCTTCCTTTTCCTCCTGAAGTCCTGCAACATTTGCAAAGGTGACCTTGTTATCCGTCACCAGCTTTGCCCGGCTCTTTCCGAAGTTGGCCATGCGGGCATTCATGCTCCCCGAGGCTCCCCGCATGCCATTGAACATCATGGAAAAAAGGAAGAAAAACAGCACCACCGTTACGATGGTGGGCAGAAAGTCCATCAGGCTTCCGCTGGATACGTCTCCCACTGTATAGTCGATATCCCGTTCCTCAAGCTCCGAAGCCATCTCCCGGACGTCCGGAAGGGAAGCCCGGACGCTCCTTCCGTCGGAGAGTTTCAGGGTGATCACCCCGGTGGGGGTCTCCGCATTCATGTCAAGATAAGCCTCCGTGATGGTCTCCGGCTGCTGCAGGATCTCCTCCAGCTCCGATGCGGTCAGGCGCTGGGAAAAGATGGGAAAGGGCATGCTCAGAAGGATCACCAGCACCGCTGCCAGAAGCAGCAGGAGCCAGGGGATCCTCATACTCTGTTTGTTAGTCATCGAACTCCACTACTCCTATATAAGGCAAATTTCTGTAATACTGGTCATAATCGAGGCCATAGCCCACCACGAACTTATCCGGGATGGAAAAGGCGGTATAGTCCACCTGTACCTCCCGTGTCCTTCTGGAGGGCTTGTCCAGGAGGGTGCACAGACGCAGGGAAGCGGGCTGCCGGTCCTTCAGCATCTCCAGCAGATAGGAAAGGGTATTTCCCGTATCCACGATATCCTCCACCACGATCACGTGCTTTCCGGTAATGGACTCATCCAGGTCCTTTACGATCTTCACTACCCCTGAGGACACGGTGCTGGAGCCATAGCTTGATACAGACATGAAATCCATGGTGACCCGGATATCCTCCGGGATCCGCTTTGCCAGCTCCGTCATGAAGAACACGGCGCCCTTCAGCACACAGATCAGGCAGATATCCTTTCCGCGGTAATCCTCTGCGATCTTATCCGCTATTTGCTGTATTCCCTTTTCCACATCTTCCGTACTGATCAGGGGAAGGATCTTATATGACATATCCGGTACCTTTGCCTTTCCTGTTTATTTGAATGATATGACTGTAAGCTCCGGCAGGTTATCTGCCCGGGCCCCGTTCGGCAGATCCAGGTGGAAGCCCTTTCCTGAAAAAAGGGCCTTGTCCAAATCCGCCAGGTTCCTCTCCGCAAAGTCCTTAAGAGGCACTCCGAGACGGTCCAGTGCCTCAATTATAACATACCTTCTGAAAATTTGCGGTTTTTCTTTCAGAAGCTTCCGGGGAAGAGCGATGCCCCCCTCCTGAAGCCTTCCCTCCTCTCTGAGGAAGGTCCCGGCCTCCTGCCGGATGTAGCTGTCTGCCTCCCGGCAGATAAGGCCCGCCTGCAGGATATGACGGGCAGCCTGGTGATTGACCCCCGCCGTAAGATCCGGGAGGATCCTGTTTCTGAGAAGGTTCCTGGTGTAATCATTGCAGAGGTTAGTGGAATCCGTTACATAGCTCAGCCCACGCTTCCCGATCCACTCAAGGATCTCCTCTCTGGATACGCACAGCAGGGGACGGATGATGCCCCCCTCCCGCTTTGGAGCCATGCCGGAGAGGCCCCGGAGGCCGGTTCCCCGCAGGAGATTCATAAGGATGGTCTCTGCCTGGTCGTCCCCATGGTGGGCCGTGGCGATCAGGATCGCCCCCTGCCCCTTTATATCATCCCCAAGTCCCTGCTCCAGTTCCTCCCGGAAACGAAACAGAGCTTCATAGCGCAGGGTCCTGGCGGCCTCCTCCAGGGAGAGGCCCTCCGCCTCTGCCTTTTTCCTGACCTCTACGGACACTGCCTGAAAGGGGATCTCCAGCTTCTCCGCAAATTTCCTGCAGAATTCCTGGTCCCGGTCCGCCTCCTCCCCCCGCAGTCCGTGGTTGACATGAAGAGCATAGAGCCGGATCCCCAGAAGCCGGGAAATCTCCCTGAGCACAGCCGTAAGGCAGACGGAATCCGCTCCTCCGGAAAGGGCCAGGATCACCCTGTCCCCCCGGCGCAGAAGCTCCTGCTGCCGGATAAAGGCCAGTATCTGATTTGTAAATCTATCCATCATTTTCGTATAAAAAGGGCCGGCCGTATGTCCGGCCCGCCCCAAGGTTTATTTTTCCTTCAGAATGATCTCATCCGGATTGACAAGTCCGAGTTTGTCCCTTGCCACTTCTTCGATGTATTGCTTGGTCTTGACGTAGACCTTCTTCTCGTTCAGGTCCTCTGTCCGCTGCTCCTCGTTGGCGATCTCCTTTTGCAGGGTGTCCTCCCGCATGAGGTAGGTCTGCTCCTTTTCCCGCAGATCCTGACTGCGGATCCCCACTGCAAAGGCCAGTACGCCCACTACCAGTGTGATTCCCAGAAGGGGCAGTTTACTGTTCAGATTTCTCGACTTTCTTCTTCCAGCCATGTTATCACTTCCATCAGATATAGCGGAACAGTTCCTTTGCGTCGTCCTTGCGGACAGTTTCTTCCACTGCCAGGACCTCCGCCTGAACGGATTTTTCTCCGAATTTGATCTCGATCCGATCTCCCACCTTCACGTCATAGGATGCCTTCTGGGGCTTTCCGTTCACCGTGACGCGCCCTGCATTGCAGGCGTCGCAGGCTACGGTCCTCCGCTTGATCAGGCGGGACACCTTCAAATATTTGTCAAGTCTCATATCGATCGTTTGAAAAAGCAGGCTTCCGGATCCATCCGGTCCCCTGCTGTCTGTGCTTATCTTGCGCCGGTCCTCCGCCGCAGTCCGATTACTTGTTTACGGACTCCTTAAGAGCCTTAGCGGGAGTAAACTTTGCAACCTTGCATGCCGGAGAAGTCATGGTCTCGCCGGTCTTCGGGTTACGTACGGTCCTCTCTTTTCTTTCGTTGCTCTTGAATGCGCCAAGATCCGGGATCTGGACCTTTCCGCCCTTGCCGAGCTCTGTATGAATAGCAGCGGTAAGTGACTTGATAACCTTCTCAATGTCCTTCTTCGCTACGCCGCAGTCTTCCGCGATCGCATTAACTAATTCATTCTTGTTCATTGTGTTGCTCCTCCTAAATACTTTCATAGCAAAACGCCCAAAAGGGCGCAGTTGCACTACTTTCTCTATCTTTATACCCGTTTTTCAGACGTTTGTCAACCTTAGCTTACCGATGAGCTCTTCCGCCTTTTTCAGCATGGCTCCGCAGTCTGCATGGCGCTCCCTGCTCTGGAATACGAACCTGGGATCCTTCCCCCTGATAAAGCGCAATTGGCCCCGCTCCTTCACGATGAGATCCGGGATTTCCTCGCTGCGGATCTCCGCCTGGGGATACATGACCATGGTGAAGCCATCCTTCTTCACGGAAAGCTCCATTACATAGGCCTCATGGGCCAGGGCCTTCAGTCTGGCCACATTCAGCAGGTTGGCCGCAGGCGCCGGAATATCCCCGAAACGATCCACCAGCTCATCCTGAATATCCAGATAATCCTCCCCGTTTTCGATGCCGGAGATCTTCTTATAGATATCCAGCTTCTGGCTCTCGTTGGGGATGTAGCTGTCCGGGATGTAGGCATCCATATCGTCGCAGTCCAGGGAGGTCTCAAAGGCCTCCGTCTTTTCCGTTTCTCCCTTCAGGGTCCGGATGGCGGTATTCAGGAGCTTGCAGTAGAGATCATAACCCACGGCCTCCATCTGGCCGTGCTGCTCGGCTCCCAGTACGTTTCCGGCGCCCCGGATCTCCAGATCCCGCATGGCGATCTTGATGCCGGCCCCCAGCTCCGTAAACTCCCGGATGGCCTTCAGCCGTTTTTCCGCCTCCTCCGACAGGATCTTGTCCTTCCGGTACATAAGGAAGGCGTAGGCCGTCCGGTTGGACCGGCCCACCCGGCCCCGGATCTGATACAGCTGGCTCAGTCCCATGCGCTCCGCTCCGTCTATGATCAGGGTGTTGGCGTTGGGGATATCCAGTCCCGTCTCAATGATGGTGGTGGACACCAGCATATCGATCTCTCCGCTGACGAAGCGCATCATGATATCCTCCAGCTCTCCCTCGTTCATCTTACCGTGGGCAAACTCGATCCTGGCCTCCGGAAGCAGCTTCCGGAGCCGCTCCGTTTTGTCTCCGATATCCTTGACCCGGTTATAGACATAGTAGACCTGTCCGCCCCTTGCGATCTCCCTGGAGGCGGCCTCCCGCACCAGCTCCTCGTTATATTCCATCACATAGGTCTGAATAGGAAGACGGTCCACCGGCGGTTCCTCCAGGACGGAAAGGTCCCGGATCCCGGAAAGGGACATATGAAGGGTCCTGGGGATGGGGGTAGCCGTCAGGGTCAGGACGTCCACGCTGGCCTTCAGCTGCTTGATCTTCTCCTTGTGAGCCACGCCGAAGCGCTGCTCCTCGTCGATGATGAGGAGCCCCAGATTTTTGAATCCCACGTCTGCCGAGAGGACCCGATGCGTTCCTATGACGATGTCCACGGTCCCCTTCTTCAGCCCCTCCGCCGTCTTTTTGTTCTCCGCCGGCGTCCGGAAGCGGGACATAAGCTCGATGTTCACCGGGAACTTCTGCATCCTGGACACGAAGGTATTGTAATGCTGCTGGGCCAGGATAGTGGTGGGCACCAGGTAGACCACCTGACGGCCCTCCTGAACTTCCTTGAAGGCGGCCCGCACGGCGATCTCCGTTTTTCCGAAGCCCACGTCTCCGCAGATGAGGCGGTCCATGATCCTGCTGCTCTCCATATCCCCCTTTACGGCCTCTATGGCCCGCAGCTGATCCTCCGTTTCATTGTGCTGGAACATCTCTTCGAACTCCCTCTGCCATACCGTATCCGGTCCGCAGCGGAAGCCCTGGGCCTCCTGCCTCTTCGCATACAGCTCCACCAGCTCCTTTGCGATATCCTTTACGGAACGGCTGACCCGCTGCCGGGTCTTCTGCCACTCCGTACCGTTCAGCTTGTTGAGCTTCGGCTTCTTTCCCTCCGCTCCCGAGAATTTCTGAACGGATTCCAGCTTTGTGGCAGGCAGATAGAGGTTTCCTCCGTCGGCATACTCGATCTTGATGTAATCCTTGCCGCTGCCCTCCCGTTCGATGTGCTCGATGCCCCGGTAGACGCCGATGCCGTGGCTTTCGTGGACCACATAGTCCCCGATGGAAAGCTCCGACAAGCCGGCGATGCGCTGGCCCTCAAATTTTTTCTTTTTCTTCTTCCGGACAGGTCCTGCCCCGAACATGTCCCCTTCCGTGATCAGGACATATTTCAGATCCGGATAACAGAAGCCCTTCCGCAGGGTCCCGTATACCACCTCGATCTGGCCCGGGGCAAGGCTGCTGTCCTCCTGATCCGGGCAATAGGCCTTAAGGCCATAATCCCGGAGGTTCTCCGCCAGACGGGACAGTCTGGTATGGGAGGGCGTCAGAATGGTGACCCGGTAGTTTTCCGTCTGCCAGCGCCGCAGGTCATTGATCAGGAGCTCAAAGCTCTCCCTGTAGCTGCCTGCATCGCTGACCCGTATGGAAAAATGCTTTTTGACTCCGAAGCCGGAGAGGGGCTCGTCCAGTCCCGTAAGCATCAGAGTCCGCTTCCCTGAAAGGTCCGCAAAGACCTCCTCCCGGGAAAAGATCAGGTCTGCGGATTCCGACTTCGTAAGGCCCTTTTCCAGCCGCATGCTCATGCTCTCCCGGAATTCGAGCTCCACCGTGTCCGCCCGGTGGGAAAGCCGCTGGGGCTCCTCCAGGATGATCAGGGAATCCGTTCCGAAATAGGATAGCAGGGACACCTCCCTGGGGCTTCCCTCCTCGGAAGCCGGATAGAGCTCCACCGCCTCCAGCCGCTCGATGGAGCGCTGGCTTTCCAGGTCAAAGCTCCGGACCGTATCCACCTCGTCGTCAAAAAACTCGATCCGGACGGGGTTCTCCGCCGTAACGGGGTAGACGTCCAGGATCCCGCCCCGGATGGCAAACTGTCCGCAAAGCTCCACCTGGGGCACCCTTTCATAGCCAAGGCCACTCAGGAGCCTGGCCAGATTCCCCGTATCAAAGACCATACCCTCTCCCAGACAAAGCCGGGTATTCCGGACGGACTCCTCCGAGGAGATCCGGTCCATCAGGCCGTCGATGGTGGTTACCAGTACCCCCTCCGGCTCCTCGATCACATGCTTTAAGGCGGAGATCCTCTCCCTGGTGATATAGCTTCCGTGGACGTCGGAGCTGTAAAACAGCAGATCCCGGGCAGGATAAAGCCAGACCCGGTCCGTAAAGCTGCGGTAATCTCCGTAGCAGTCCGCAGCAGTCTTTTCGTCCGGACATACATGGAGCTTCCATCCGTAGGACTTCCCCAGCTCCCTGCAGAGACTCACCTTCTGGGAATCGGTGCATCCGCTCAGGGCAAAAGGACCGGCATCCTCCCTGAGGCTCCGGTCCAGTTCCTGATATTCTTTCAGATCCTTTAAGGCGTTGTACATGTTGCACTCCATCCGTTAAAACGGTTCATGGCGGCTTCACAGCCCTCCGTAACGATCAGCTCCGCCGCCTGGGCTGCTGCCTCATAGGCCTCCTCCATCAGGGGCTTGTCTGTCTTTGAAAAATGTCCCAGCACATGGGATATCAGATCCTCATGCTCCGAAAGCCCCCCTACACCAATGCGGATCCGGGGGAAGCCCTCCGTGCCCAGCATTCCGATGATGCTCTTTATGCCGTTATGTCCTCCGGCTGAGCCCTGGGGACGTACCCGGAGCCTGCCGCAGGGGAAATTGATGTCATCATAGAGGATGATGATGTGGGAGGGATCCACCTTATAATAATCCGCTGCTGCCCGGAGGCTCTCTCCGGAGCGGTTCATATAGGTCAGGGGCTTTAAGACCAGTACCTTTTCGCCCCCGATCTGGCCGGTACCGCAGACTGCATTGAATTTCCGGTCGGAAAGCCTGATCCCCAGGCGCTCCGAAAGCCGGTCTGCCGCCTCAAATCCGGCATTGTGTCTGGTACCGTCATATTTTTTTTCAGGATTTCCAAGTCCTGCAATGATATACATACTTACCGTTCCTTCCCTAAGATCGCACGGGCTACGCTGATGCCGTTGGCGGACGCCTGCTGCAGGCCTCTCGTTACGCTGGCGCCGTCGCCCATGGCCCGAAGTCCCTTGACGGAGGTCTCGAACTTCCGGTCCACCACCACCTTGTTGGAATAGAATTTTACCTCTACGCCATAAAGCAGGGTCTCGTCGGAGGCAATGCCGGGGGTCACCTTGTCCAGGGCCAGGAGCATCTCCTTGATGTCCAGCATGATCCGGTAGGGCAGTACCAGGCTCAGGTCTCCCGGCACCGCATCCTTCAGGGTGGGGATCAGGTTGTTCCTGCACAGGCGTTCCTCCGTGGTGCGGCGGCCCCGAAGGAAGTCTCCGAAGGTCTGCACCATGATTTTTCCGTCACAGAGCATGTTGGAAAGCTGTGCCACATGCTTGCCGTATTCGATGGGGGTCTTGAAGGGCTTCGTGAAATTCTTGGACACCAGCAGGGCGAAGTTCGTATTGCTGGTCTTCAGATCCGCTGATTTGTAGGCATGGCCGTTGACCACCGCCAGGCCGTCGTCATAGTATTCCGTAGCCACCTCTCCTGAGGGGTTGGTACAGAAGGTCCGGACCTTATCGTCAAAGGTGGGGGTGTAGTATACCAGCTTGGCCTCATAGAGGTTCTTGTTCAGGAATTCCATGATCTCATCCCGGACCTCCACCCGGACGCCGATGTCCACGGTGCCCACCTCTGTCTCGATGCCGTGGGTGCGGCAGATCTGGGAGAACCAGTCGGAGCCCTCCCGGCCGATGCCTGCGGCGATCTCCGGAGCCCGGTATTCCTCACCCTTGTCCGTAACCACGCCTACGGCCCTGCCGTCCTCAATGAGGATGTCCTCCACCATGGTGTTAAAGGCCATCTCCACCCCCTTCTCCTGAAGGTAGTTCTGGATCCGCTGGTAGATCTTGTAGCCCTCCTCGGTCCCCAGGTGGCGGATGGGACATTCGATGAGCTTCAGGTTGGCCATAATGGCCTTCCGCCGGATCTCCTGGATCTCCCGCTGCTTGTCCACACCGTAGACATTTTTATCCGCTCCGAACTTCAGATAGATGCTGTCGGATTCGTGTATCAGGGAAAGGGCCTCGTCATATCCCAGGATCTCCGGGAGGTTTCCTCCCACATCCGGGGAAAGAGACAGCTTTCCGTCTGAGAAGGCGCCTGCTCCGGCAAAGCCCGTGGTGATATTGCAGGGCTTGCAGCCTACGCAGACCCTGGTCTTTCTCTTGGGGCAGTTCCTTTTTTCAATGGGCCGTCCCTTTTCGATCATCAGGATCTTCATATCCGGTCTTTCCTCGATCAGTGTATAGGCGCAGAAAATGCCCGAAGGCCCGGCGCCGATGATGATCACATCATATTCACCCTTAAAAACGGTTTCTCTGCTCATCAGTTCCTCCTGTCTTTTTCTTGTCTTTTGCACATGAAAACACCCGAAGATCCAGCCCATACCGGGGGTCTTCGGTTTCACCGGCAGTATCTTATCATAAAATCCTGCCGAAAGCAAGCAGATGCGGGTCCCCGGAGGGACCCGCATCTGCATATGTCATTACTCATTCCCCAACTATTTTATGATCGTTTCCGATCAGCTTTCCTCACTGTCGTCGGCTTCCGGCTGAAGGCATGCTGCCTCATAGGCTTCCAAAACAGCGTTCTGGATCCGGGACCGTGTCTCCGAATTGATCGGATGCGCGATATCGCGATACTCGCCGTCATGGGCCTTGCGGCTCGGCATTGCAATAAACAGACCCTTATCTCCTTCGATGATCTTGATATCGTGGACTACAAAAGCGTCGTCAATGGTAATGGAGGCCATTGCCCGCATCTTGCCGTCCTTATCGATTTTTCTCACTCTGATGTCTGTAATTTCCATAAAAATCTTCCTCCAACTTTACGCCAGCGGCGTAATTATACGTTTTCCCGCTCTTCTGTGATCAGATCGCATATCTGTCGTTCTTTTCCACCACGATCTTGATGGCGTCCGGAGCGCCGATGTGGGTGGAATTGGCACGTATCACATCCCTGGACTCCACGATGCAGTTCTCCAGCACCGTATTGTCGCCGATGTATACGTTATTCAGCACGATGGAATTTTTGATCACACAGTTGTTTCCAACATACACATCCTTGAAAAGGAGAGAGTTCTCCACGGTGCCGTTGATAATGCAGCCGCTGGAAACCAGGGAATTCCTTACGTCCGCTCCCGGATTGTACTTTGCCGGGGGAAGATCGTCCACCTTGGTATATACCTGGGGATCCGCCTTGAAGTATTCCCGTACATCCCTCTTCAGGAAGTCCATATTGGTCTTGTAATAGGACTCCACACTGGCGATATTGGACCAGTAGGTGTCCAGCTTATACGCATAAATCCGCTTCAGGTTCTTGTACCTTACAAGGATGTCCTGTACGAAATCGTAACGGTCCTCCTCGGCGCATTTTTCGATAAGCTCTATGAGATGACGTCTCCTTACCACATAGATACCGCAGGAGATGGTATTGGAGTCGGAGATCATGGGCTTTTCCTCAAAGTCCACGATGCGGCCCTCGTCGTTGATCTTGACGCAGCCGAAACGGGTGATGTCCTCCCCTTCCTCCATCTTCTTGCAAACTACGGTAATGTCCGCCTTCTTCTCGATATGGTACTCCAGGACCTTGTTGTAATCCAGCTTGTAGATGCCGTCTCCTGAAGCAATCACTACATAGGGCTCATGGCTGTTTTTCAGCCAGTTTATGTTCTGATAAAGAGCATCCGCAGTGCCCCGGTACCAGTCGCTGGATTCCGCGGTGATGGTGGGGTTGAATACGAAGAGCCCGCCCTGCTTTCTGCCGAAATCCCACCACTTGGAGGAATTCAGGTGCAGGTTCAGGGAGCGTGAATTGTACTGGGTCAGCACAGCCACGGTCTGGATCCTTGAGTTGGTCATGTTGCTCAGGGTAAAATCGATGCTCCTGAAGCTTCCGGCAACGGGCATGGCCGCAATGGCGCGCTTATTGCTCAGCTGCTTCATCCGCTTGGAATTACCGCCTGCCAAAATTACTCCGATTGCTCTCATTTCACGTCACCTTCCTTTATAATATAGCCGCCGCTCTCCAGTAATCCCGCAGGATAATCCTCCGGTACGGTAATGCCCTTGATGGCTGTATTCTTTCCGATCTTTACGCCGTCGGGGATCACGGAGTGCTCTCCGATGGTCACAAGATCAGCCTGGTAGACCTTGGGGTCATATTTGCTTTCCGCATATTCTCCCACCCCAAGCTCGCAGCCTTCTCCCACATGGGTCTGCTCTGCGATGATGGCCTTCTCTATCCGGGTGTCCTTTCCAATAAAAACATCCCCCATGAGGATGGTGTCCTTCACATAGGCCCCCTCCTCCACCGTTACGCCGGGACCAAGGACAGAGTTCTCCACGGTTCCGAAGATATCGCAGCCCTCGGAAATGATACTGCGGCTGACGCTGGCAGTCTCTCCCAGGTACTGGGGTTTGATATTGTCGCACTTGGTATAGATCTTCCAGTATTCCTCATAGAGGTTGAATTCCGGAATGATGTCCACAAGCTCCATGTTTGCCTGCCAGTAGGAGCTCAGGGTACCCACGTCCTTCCAGTACTCATTGAACTCGTAGGCGAAGATCCTGCCGCCCTTTTCCCGGATATAGGGAATAATGTGCTTTCCGAAGTCGCAGTTGGGCTCCTCGTTCAGCTGGATCAGAGCCTCCTTCAGTACCGGGAAGCTGAAGATATAGATACCCATGGATGCCAGATTGGATCTGGGATTCTTGGGCTTCTCCTCAAACTCGATGATCCGTCCCGTCTCATCCGTGATGGCAAGGCCGAAACGGCTGGCTTCCTCGATGGGCACAGGCATAGTGGCGATAGTCAGATCCGCATTGCTGGCCTTGTGATAGTCCAGCATTACCTCATAATCCATTTTGTAGATATGGTCTCCCGAAAGGATCAGCACATAGTCCGGGTTGTAGGTCTCCATATATTCCAGGTTCTGGTAGATGGCATTTGCGGTACCGCTGTACCAGTCTGATCCCGTACTCCTCTCATAGGGAGGCAGTACGGTCACACCGCCTACGTTCTTGTCCAGATCCCAGGGAATACCGATACCGATGTGGGCGTTCAGCCGAAGGGGCTGGTACTGGGTCAGTACACCCACCGTATCTACGCCGGAATTGATGCAATTTGAAAGGGGGAAGTCAATGATACGATACTTTCCGCCGAAGGAAACTGCCGGTTTTGCCACGCTCTTTGTCAAAACACCAAGGCGGCTGCCCTGTCCGCCAGCCAAAAGCATGGCGATCATTTCTTTCTTAATCACGCTATCACCTCACTGCAAGTAGATAAATTGAATGCTCTTTACAAGCAATTTTATTGTTATGGTTCGTATTATACCATAGTTTTCATATAATGTTAACAAAAAAAACGCATTTTCATGCGTTTTTATGTATATATTCCATTAATCTGTAACAGAATACAAAATGTTGTGCTTATTTTCTTAAACGTATCATATTGTAGGGGTGCCCCTTTTTTGAAAGGACCTCTTCCTCCCGGTGATGGCAGCTGAAGATCAGGATCTGGCCGGAACAATTCTCCGCAATGAAGTCCAGTGCGTGCCCCAGGCGGTCATCATCATAAAGCACGAAGCTGTCGTCAAAAAGCAGCGGAAGACTCCCCTCCTTCTCTTCGATCAGATGGACCGCCGCAAGGCGCAGGGCCAGATACACCTGGTCCATGGTTCCGGAGCTGACGCTCTCCAGAGGCACCATTCCGTCCCTGGTATTCAGCCAGATATCCAGCTTCCGTCCCACGTCCATGCTCTGATAGATACCCCCTGTAAGACCGGACAGCAGCTTTCCCGCCTCCCGGTTCAGAAAAGCTCCCATGGAGCCCTGAAGGGCCGTGCTCAGGGAGACGATGGTCTCCTTTGCAATGTCGATGGCGTCGATCTCCCGTTTCAGCCGTTCGTTCTCCGCAATGATCTTCCGGAACTCCTCCGCCTGATTCCTGTAGTTGTTAAGCTCCGTCAGCTTCTGCTCCACGCAGCGCTGGATCTCCTGCTGCCGGTCGATCATCTCCTGACAGGCATTCTGTTTTTCCGAAAGGGCCAGAAGCTCCCCGCTTACGGTCTTCTCCTCGGCAGCTTCCTTTTCCGCTGCCTGACAGAGCTTTACGAAGCCCTTCATCCGCTCTGAGAAAAGCTCCATGGTCTCCGGGGAGATCTCCTCCTTCCCCACCTGTGCCGTAAGGATCTCCCGGAGCATTCTTCCCGTGTTTTGATACACCGCCTTATTCCTGCGGCCAAGGATCAGCAGTAGAAGGGCTGCCGCCACCAGGAGCACGGCAAGGCCTGCTGCCCCGGCAAAAAGCAGCCGGAATCGTCCCTCGGAAAGGGGTCCCAGGAAACGGTACAGATACCTGCCCGCATCCCCCAGGAAGCCGGAGGCCAGTTCCCTGGGATAGAGGTCATGGGTCACCAGCAGACATATGGAAAGAAAAGCGGTCAGAAGTCCCAGAAGCAGAAGGCAAAGGGGGATCAGCAATCGTCCCCGTCTCTCCCACAGCTTCCTGGCCCGCTGATAGTCTCCATAGATATCCATGGTGTCCTTTTCATAAGCCAGCACCGAGTCCTCGTCGGTGAATTTATTTTCGGAAAGGACCTTCCGGGCCTTCTCCACCCGTTCCTCCAGGGCCTTCCGTTTTTCGGAAAGCTCTAAGATACCGCTGCGCATCTGCTCCCGCATGCCGGTGTACATGGCCAGAAGATTCTCATTTTCAGGTTTGGCCAGCTCCGCCTCCAGGGTCTTGGCCCCGGAAACTGCCCGGGCATAGCTCTTTGCCGCCTCCGGGGACAGCCGGTCCGAGAAGTTCTCCCGCTGCCGGTCCAGATATTCCACGGCGCTCTTTGCGGAAAGCTCCAGGCTGCCGGTGGTATTGATGTTGGCGATATAGCGCTGAAGCTCCGCTGCCATGCCGCTTCCTGCAGCCGTCTTCAGCTGGCCGATACTGATGGTATTGACGTAGCCTGTCTCCGTCAGTCCGGACAGGGCTTCGGAAAGAAAGGCCTTCGGGTCAGAAAGCTCCCTTCCAAGGGTCTCGTCCGTAATATGCAGATCATCGGGACCCTTGCTGAAGTCCCTCTGGATCCGGTAGATCCTGCCCTCATGCTCGATCCTTAAGCTGCCGCCGTAGGTCTCCGGGGACTTCCAGGGCTCATAATAGTCATAGGGTGCCTGCTTTCCTCCGGGCCCCGTCTTCCGGGACAGCCCGAAGAGCATGGCCCGCAGGAAGGAATGGAGGGTGGATTTTCCAGCCTCATTCCGGCCGTAGATCACATTGACCCCAGGCCCAAACTCCATGGCCAGGTTATGAAATTTTCCAAATCCGCTGATGCGGAGGTCTACAAATCTCAACTCTGTTCCCTCTCTGTTTCCGTCCTGGACTCCGCTGTCTTCAGCAGAGCATGGATGCCGTAGTACATGGCCTTTTTCTCCAGCTCCGAAAGCTCCTGCCGGTTCTTCTGGAAGGCGCTGATATAAAAGCCGATCAGGTCCTGGGGATGCTCCGCAAAAAGGGAGGAAAAGTCATAGACCGGCTCTGTCTCGTCCACAAGCTCCGCGATCCGGAATTCCCGGGTAAGGCTCTGGAGATCGAAGTTTGTCTCCGGATCCCGGCTTCCGGAGAGGCGAAGGCGGTAGATATTGTTCCTGCCCCGCTTTTCCATCTCGCTCCGCAGAAGCTCCAGGAGCTCCTCCGCACCCGTGTCCTCCGTCACGTTCACCAGAAGGGGCACGTAGGAGGCTGCCGCCATGGGCAGAAAGGAAAGATCGATCAGTCTGCCGGACACGGCGCTGATGTCTCCGATAAAGATTCCATGATCTCCACTCTCCGTCATGGAGGCCGGCTCCAGGGGGCCGGGGACGCCCGCCTTCCCGTGCACCGGCTCCCGCTCTCCCTCTCCTCCGAAGCCTGCGTAGGAGAAGGGGGCAAGGGCCTTCTTCAGCTCTCCCTCAGGCAGCTCCCGGGGAAGGGCCGGTAATAAAAGGAGCTTTGCCGCCGCCTCATCCTTTTCGTAGTTCTCATGAAAGGCGGAAAGACTGGCAGAAAGGCCGCTTTCTCCCCCCTCCGTCATGGAGGCCGCATACACATTGGTGTTCAGGGATGGAAAGGAGATCCTTGTGAGGCCTGTCTCCGTTACATAACGGACATTTGGCGCCCAGCGGAAGCTCCTTACGGGAGAATTCTTCCGGATGGGGTCCGACTTTCCTGCAATGATCACCACCTGGGTGGCGGGCAGGGACAGAAACAGCCGGTTCACGGCTTCCAGTTCCCCGCTTACCGGCTGATGGCAAAAAAGGCTGCCGGATACGAGGAGGAGGTCACAGCCCTCCTCCTGCACTTTATCCAGAACCTTTTCAAATGTTTTTCTGAATTCCGACGCCCGCTGTCTGCCGAAGCTCTTTTCGCTCTCCGGATCCAGTCCCAGGCGCACGTCACTTACATGTATGAACCGCATAGCTTCCTCTTACAGATCGCAGTTTCCCGTGGTACGGGGGAAGGGGATCACGTCTCTGATGTTCTGCATGCCCGTCAGGTACATAACTGCCCGCTCAAAGCCAAGACCGAAGCCGGAATGTCTTACGGAGCCGTACTTTCTCAGGTCCAGATAGAACTCATAAGCCTTGGGATCCAGATGCATCTCCTCCATACGCCTAAGGAGCTTGTCGTAATCGTCCTCACGCTGGGAGCCTCCCATGATCTCTCCGACGCCGGGAACCAGGCAGTCCACTGCCGCCACGGTCTTGCCGTCCTCGTTGAGCTTCATGTAGAAGGCCTTGATATCCTTGGGGTAATCCGTTACGAATACGGGCTTCTTGTAGAGCTTCTCCGTCAGATAGCGCTCGTGCTCCGTCTGAAGGTCACAGCCCCACTCCACCTTGTTCTCAAACTGGTCGTTATGCTGCATGAGCTGCTCCACGGCCTCCGTGTAGGTCACCCGGGCAAAGTCGTTCTCCAGGATCTGCTGCAGACGCTGGATCAGGCCCTTCTCCACGAAGCTGTCGAAGAACCTCATCTCCTCCGGAGCGTTCTCCAGCACGTAGCGGATGATATACTTCAGCATCGCCTCTTCCACATCCATGATGTCGGAGAGATCTGCGAAGGCCATCTCCGGCTCGATCATCCAGAACTCCGCCGCATGTCTGGGGGTGTTGGAATTCTCCGCCCGGAAGGTGGGGCCGAAGGTATAGACGTTACGGAAGGCCATGGCATAGGTCTCCACGTTCAGCTGGCCGGACACCGTAAGGAAGGTGGGCTTTCCGAAGAAATCCTTGCTGTAGTCCACCTCACCTGCGCCGCTCTTTGCCAGGCGCTCAAGGTCCAGGGTGGTCACCTGGAACATCTCGCCTGCACCCTCACAGTCTGAAGCCGTGATCAGGGGTGTATGCACATAGACGAAGCCCCGCTCCTGGAAAAATCTGTGGATGGCATAAGCACAGATGGAGCGGACACGGAATACTGCCTGGAAGGTGTTTGTCCTGGGACGCAGATGGGTCATGGTCCTCAGATATTCCATGGTGTGGCGCTTCTTCTGCAGGGGATAATCCGGGGTGGAAGCTCCCTCCACCTGTACCTCCTCTGCCTGGATCTCAAAGGGCTGCTTTGCCTCCGGTGTTGCCACCAGCTTTCCCTTTACGATAATGGCAGACCCCACATTGAGCTTGGAGATCTGAGCAAAATTCGGCATGGTATCATGATATACGATCTGAAGGGGCTCGAAGAAGGAGCCGTCATTCAGCACGATAAACCCGAAGCTTTTTGAGTCTCTGACGGAGCGGACCCAGCCGCCCACGGTGACTTCGGAGCCAAGATACTGCTCCCGGTCCTTAAAGATTTCCCTGATTGTCAGTAATTTTTCCATAATCCTTTATTTTCTCCTCAAGTTCTTTTCTTTGTCTGTCTATATCGGAAAGCTGTCCGGAGACAGCAGTGATATCCTTTTCATATTTCATGGCGATCTCATCGGAAAGCACGGTCCTCGTTACGGCATCGAACTGCTCCAGGGCCTCCTGCCGTTCCCTCTGGATCTGCTCCCGGTCTCCGGTCTTTTTGGCCAGTTCGTCGTCAAAGGCCCCCAGCTCATAGACCGCGTCGTCCCGGTCCCTGCGGATCTCCCGGCGGATCCTCCGGATCCTTTTTTCATTCTCCCGGATCTGATTCCGGATGCCCCGGCCCTTCTGCATGACGGACAGATACCGGAGCTTCAGGTTATTGCACAGGATATAAAGGCCGCCGAAGATCAGGATGTCCAGAAGGTACAGGATGATCCAGTGCCAGAAGGCATTCAGTCCCAGAAGCTCATGGATGACCAGGGGAAGGATGCCGAAAAGGAGCACGAAGCTCAGAAGGGAAAAGAGGATCTCCCAAAGCCCCCTTGGCATGGTCCAGGCATAGAAGGGACCGCTGCGGCATATGGCCGGAACATGATTGTCCCGGAACAGATTGACAAGGTCCTTTTTCAGCTTTTTATTTTCCCCGGAAAGGCCCTCCGTCTGCCCGGCGATCCTGGCCTTTACGCCCTGATCCCTGGCCCGGCTGCGCTGGTCGGAGATCCTTCTGATCTCCGCATCCAGACCCCTGAGTCTTTTATCATAGGATCCCGAAAGGGCTTCCCTTTTTTCCTTCAGGACCCGGTCCGTCTCCCGGGACCGGTCCCGCTTCAGGGTCAGGAGCCGCTTCTCCAGCTGCTCCCGCTCTGTCTGCAATGCCGTAAGCCTCTCCTGATCCTGCTCTGCCATACCTGCCTCCCTGTCAATCCAGCTGAAGCTTCTTCAAAAAAGCGATGCCCATGAGCATGGGGCCGTTGTGAGCCCCCACCATGGTGCCGATCTGCACAAGCTTCGGAGCCGCGGTGATGCCGGCCTTTGCCAGCTCTCCCGTTAACATCTCCAGAAGCTCCTTTCCATCCGCCTCGGACAGTCCGTAGCCCACGTCCAGGTAGTAGTCATTCGGGTCCGCCTTCTTTTCAATAAATGGGGCCGCCGCCTGATGAGCCAGCTCCCGGAGGGACTTCTGCCGGCTCCTGGTAATGGCGCTCAGGCTGATGCCGCCCTTCTGGAACAGGATCACCGGCTTGATGCCAAGTCCCGTAGCCGCAAGACGGATGAGGCCTCCGATACGGCCTCCCTTGGCCAGGTAGCTCATATCCCCGATGGTAAAATAGGCCCGGCCCTCATCCTTTATCCGGTTCAGAAGCTCCGCCGCCTCGGAAAGACTCTTGCCCAGGTCCCGCAACCGCACCGCTTCCCGTACCAGCATTCCTTCCAGAATGGTCAGGGACGCGGAATCCAGCACCTCGATCTGAGCCTCCGGGTAGATCTCCAGCATCTCATCCTTTGCCATACGGGCTGAGTTGTAGGAGCCGCTCATTTTAGAGGTCATGGAAATACTCAGTACCGGAATCCCCTCCTTCACGTAGGGCTCCCAGACCTTCATGTAGTCCTCCACTCCCGGCAGGGAGGTCTTTGGGAAGTCCCCCGGCCGGTCCAGCATCTTCTTATAAAAATCGTGGTAGGTAAAATCGTAAAAATCCCGGTGATACTCACCGTCGGAAAAGGCAACGTACAGCGGAACGATATCGATATCGCTTTCCGTCACGATCTCCTTTGGCAGGTCACAGCAGCTGTCGCTGATGACCTTAAACTTTGCTTCAGACATGTTTTTCCGTCCTTATAATGATTTCAGTATCCACATTATACACGGATTTTCCACATTTTAAAAGCTTTAATGCAGCTCCGTCAGCTCCACCAGCTCATGGAGGGTCTCAAAATCCTCTCCATAGCCATGCAGGGCCTTGCCCTGGCAGATGATCTCTCCCACCTGGTTGTCATAGGGATCAAAACGCAGCGCTCCCTCCGGCAGGCAGAAGCCATGCTGGAATTCGGAAGCCTGGGGGATCCGGTAGGGATCCAGGTTTGCGCCGTAGAACACCCGCCGTTCCTCGTCGCCCTGACGGAAGGCGGAGCCGCCGAAGGAGCAGTCCGCAAACAGCCATCCATAAGGCGCCACATAATACTGGGCCCAGTCATGGCTGCCCACATATTCCGGCGTTGCGTAAAGCCCCGACTGCCAGCGGGCCGGTACCCCTGCCGCCCTGCAGAGGGTAATGAACAGGAGGGCCTGGAAGCCGCAGTCTCCCTTCTGGCTGCTGCCCACATATTCCGGAATGTTGTCAAAGGTGCTGTAATGACGGACATAGGAATAGCGGACATGGGTGGTAATGTAGTCGTAGATCCTCCGGACCTTCAGAAGGGGATTGGTCTCCTCCCCAACGATCTCCCGGCAGAGGTTCCTGATATAGGGTGTAAAACGGATATGGGGCAGCTGCTCCTCCGTATAGAAGGAGGGCTGCTGTTCCAGCACTGCGGCCGGATCCGGCTGCCGGTATTCCGTCACATTCTCAAATTCAAACTCCGCGGAGAAGGTCTCCTTCCCGCTGTACTCCGTTTCAAACACGGCCGTCCGCTGAGGATACTCGGGCCCTGCCACCATCTTCGGCAGAGGGCTGATATTCCAGAGGCGGTAATCCTGTACCTGGGCATACTCCACCGGAAGGGGCAGGTATACCCGGATCTGCTGACCCAGACATTTCTTTGCTCCCTGCTCCGTCAGGCGGATGGTGGTGCGAAGGCGGATCCGTATCCTGCGGCAGCCCTCTTCTTTTGCCCGGAGCACATTTTCCTGCAGCAGCTCCCGGTTCCGGTCCGGTCCCTTTTCTCCCTGCAGATCCCGGTTCCGATAATCCGCCCTGGTCTTCAGCAGGTTCTCCAGAAAGCGCTCATGGAAATGCACCTGTCCCCGGATATAGATCCAGTCGCAGTTATCCTGCTGCCAGAGCTCCTCAAGCTCCTCCTCCCGGAAATCCCGGAAGCGTTCCTTCATCATGGCAAGGGCCTTCTGGTAATCATAGGGATACTGGCCCGGGATCCTTTCCAGGATCTCCAGCTCCAGGCTCAGCCGCTTCTTCAGGCTCTCCGGTACCGTATCGGAGGAAAGCCTGCTTTCTATCACCTTTCTGGCCATGTCGAAGTCCCCGGCCCATTTCAGTTTTTTGATGTCCTCCGGCAGGGGCTCTGCCAGATATCTGAGATCGTATTCCATAGTTATGCCAGCGCCTCCCTGATCTTTTCTGCGATCTGCTCCTGCTCTGCAGGATCAGAGCTGTGGGGCTCCCACTGGACCATGGCACCGTCTCCGTCGTAGCGAGGGATCAGATGCAGGTGGAAGTGCATGACCGTCTGTCCGGCAGAAGCGCCGTTATTCTGTACCAGATTGAGTCCTGTACAGGACAGGGCCTCCATCATAGCGGCGCCCACCTTCTTTGCCACCAGGATGGCGCCCTGGGCCGTTTCCTCCGGCAGGGTAAAGAGGTTCTCCGCATGCTCCTTGGGAAGGATGAGGGCGTGGCCCTTGGAGGCCGGGCTCAGGTCCAGGATCACCCGGAAGTTTTCGTCCTCATAGACCGTATTGGAAGGGATCTCCCCGTTTGCAATCTTACAGAAAATACAGTTCTGATCTTTCATCTTCGTCTCCTCCTTCATGGATATGCTTTCATATATAAATATAACTATGGACTATTATACGAAAGGCGGCGCTTTTTCGCAACGGAAGTTCGCTGTAAAAGCCGGAAAAAAGCCGGGAAATTCCATTTTCTTCTTGACATAGCCGGGCATATCCTATATAATACAGCCGTTGCGAAATTCGCAAAGTGCCTCAATAGCTCAGTTGGTTAGAGCATCTGACTGTTAATCAGGGGGTCCTAGGTTCAAGTCCTAGTTGGGGCGTT
>CALWES010000007.1 GCA_944377405.1 uncultured Lachnospiraceae bacterium
TTACCACCAGCACTTGAGCTGTTATAAAATCCATGTGAAAAAGTTCGGCTGTGTCCTTGACAAGGGGTTCAGTTTACCCAAAAGTTACACCCCAAATTTAAGGAATGGGATTTCAGACCGTACGGAGGCCCTGAAACTAAAAGGAATCCCATAGGGTAGACACGAGGGCAAAGTGTTTCACATGCATTTTGGGCATCGGATCCCTGATGTGGACACAGTTCTGACGGGATTGTCACGGGACAGATCCGTAAGCCAGGCACAATCAGTTTGATTAGTATCTTTCGCAGCTAAAGCATTGGAAAAATATGTAAGGTAAACTTCGGTTGCGGTTCAGTTGGGATAAATGATATGATTATAACAGAATCAGCTGTTTGGCATCATAACTTTGGTAATTATCCTGGTGGCGCTGATCATCAAGCTTATCATCAGGAAGAAGGTAAAAGGCAATGAATAAGATTATTATGGTCGCAGCGTTGGTGTTTTTCCTCTGCAGCTGCGGAAGAACTGATACCATGGATGAGAAAGCAAAGCCCCTTGGCATAGATGTTTCCTCGGCAGAGATCATCTCCAAGGAAGACGACCACGGAGGCTTTCACGGGGATGGAACCACCTTTCTATGCCTTGACTGCTCCGGAACCGACATCGCCGATCAGATAAGGAATGGAGGGAACTGGACGCCATTTCCCCTGGATGATACCGTAAAGGCGCTTGTCTACGGGATAGAGACCAGGGAAGGCGATTCCCTGATAGGGATAGGGCCTTACCTTTCCGATGAAGAGAACAGGCCGCTGATCCCTGAGATCGAAAACGGGTATTACCTTCTGATAGACCGTCAGGCGGAGGAAGGAAAAGCTACCGGGGCAGATATCCTCCACAGGGCGTCCTTCAACTTTACCCTTGGCATATACGACAGTGACGCGGACATCCTCTATTATTTTGAACTGGATACATGAGGGAGGGATTCCTGATGAATACTGATACGATTATTTTTTTTAATAAACAGCCGGATGCGCTGCCTCTATATGAGGCTTTCGCAGATGCCGTAACAAAACTGTATCCTGAAACGGAGATCAGAGTTCAGAAGACACAGATATCATTTTATGACGTTCACATGTTTGCCTGTGTGTCCTTCCTCCGGGTAAAAAAGAAGAAGGCGCTTCCGGATCCATATCTGGTGGTCACACTTGGAATGCCGTATCCGCTTGAATCCCCTCGTGTGGCGGTAAAGACAGAACCATACCCCGGCAGATGGACGACGCATATCGTTATCGGGGAGACAGAGGAGATAGACGGTGAGCTTCTTTCCTGGCTGAAGGAAGCGCATGACTTTGCGAAAAATAAATAGTAAACGGAAAGAGGAAGAAAACTATGATCAAAAACATCGCAATCGTCAGCCTGTCCAGCGGAACGATAGGGGAAGACTTTGTGAAGCATGAGGTAGAGATAGGGATCAGGAGGCTGAAGGAGCTCGGCCTGAATGTCAGGTTCATGCCCCATGCCATGAAAGGGATCGAGTATATCAAGAACCATCCGGAAGAGCGTGCCGCAGATCTGCTGCAGGCCCTCAGGGACCCTGAGATCGACATGATCCTCTGCGCCATCGGAGGCGATGATACCTACCGGCTGCTTCCCTATCTGTTTGAGGGAGATAAGTTGGCTGCTGCCGTTTCAGACAAGATATTTCTCGGATTTTCCGACACGACGGTAAACCATTTCATGCTCCATAAGGTGGGAATGAACACCTTCTATGGGCAATCCTTCTTGGCGGATATCTGCGAGTTGGATAAGGATATGCTCCCGTATACGAAGAAGTATTTTGAGGAGCTGATCCGTAAGGGGACGATCAGGGAGATCAGACCAAGCGGCACCTGGTATGAGGGAAGGGCCGATTTTGGAGCCGGTCAGATCGGCATACCCCTGAGAGCTCATCCGGATCATGGCTTTGAATTATTACAGGGAAAGCCTGTTTTCTCAGGGAAGATCCTGGGAGGCTGCATTGATACGATCTATGACTTTTTCAATGGCGACCGCTATGCAGATATGCCGGTCCTGTGCCGGAAGTACGGACTGTTTCCGAAGACGGAGGACTGGGCGGGAAGGATCCTCCTGCTGGAATCCAGCGAAGAAAAGATGTCCCCGGAGAAATATAGAAAGGCAATAACGGCCCTTAAGGAAACCGGCATCTTCAAGGTACTGTCAGGAGTCCTTGTGGGAAAGCCGATGGATGAAATTCACGATCAGGAATATAAGCAGATCCTGCGGGAGGTGATCGATGATCCGGAGCTTCCCATAGTCTGCAATCTTAATATTGGACATGCACAGCCGCGCTGCATCATTCCCTTTGGAATCGAGGCAAGGGTCGACGCGGAGCATCAGGTGATCCGATTCACAAACGTAGAATACAGGCCCCTCCGGGAGGAGGAGATCCATCGGGAGCTCTTCGGACATTTCATACGCCATCAGACCGTGGATCTCTGCCTGCGCTGGGAAGGGGACCGGTGGATCGAAAAGCCAGATCCCTTTACGGACGACTGGGGCGAGGAGGAGTATCAGATACTGGTCCGGTGCCTTCGCCATACGGCAGCAGCCGGAGGCCTGGTATACGGGGCCTTCGTTTCCGGGGAACTGAAGGGCTTTGTATCCGTGGAAGCAGGGACCTTCGGCGGGGACAACAGATACATGGATCTGTCCTCGCTCCATGTGTCGGAGGATATGAGAAGGCATGGCATAGGAAAATGCCTCTTTGAGGCTGCCAGGGACTGGGCCCGGGGGCAGGGAGCAGGAAAGCTCTATATCTCATCCCATTCCGCCATCGAAAGTCAGCGCTTCTATGAGGCTATGGGCTGTGTGGATGCAGTCTGGCGGGATCCCCGGCATGTGGAGGCGGAGCCCTACGACCGGCAGCTGGAATATGTTCTGTAAAAAGGTGATATTGTGAGAGAAGCAGTATTCAGATACGTAAAGGAAAAATACAACATAGAGCCGGACTACCCATTTTCCACGGCGCCCACCTATCCGGTCCTGCGCCATGGGGATAACAGGAAGTGGTTTGCGCTGATCATGGACGTGCCCAGGGAGAAGCTGGGTCTTAAGGGAGATGAAGCGGTGGATATCATCAACGTGAAGCTGGAGGACCGGATGCTTGTGGATATGCTGGCCCAGGAGCCCGGGTATTTTTACGGCTATCACATCACCCGCAGCAACTGGATCTCCATTCTCCTGGATGGCACCGTTCCCATGGAGGAGATCTGCCGGTGGATCGATGAAAGCTACGGGGTAACGGCTTCAAAGAAGGAAAAGGAGCGGCTCAGGCAGGCAGCAGGAGAAGGGAAGTGATCCGGAGGCACTATGCAGCCGGTTAATTGTTTTTTCCATAAATTCCGGTATGATGGTAAGGAAGGGCAGGAATGCCCTTCAGGAACTCTGCCGGAAGGAGAAACAAAAGATGAGAAAGCAGATCCTGTTTTTTGCTGTCACAGGTAGCATTCTGGCCCTTTCAGCCTGTGGCCCGGGAAAAGACAGCACCGATACCATCAGTGAGGAAAGCAGGGCGGAAAGCTCCCTTGCGGAAACCGTCGAAGCCGCCGATACCATAGAGGAAATCAAAGGGGAGGAGCACATTGGCCTGGAGGAGGCCTGGGAAATGGTTGAGGGTAAGACCTTCGAGGATCCCGAAGACCAGGCTTTTGTAACGACCCTGGAGGACCTTAAGAACTGCAGCGGAGCCTTCGTTCAGGTTTCCGAAGAAACGGGGAACCGGTATGCCGCTCAGGTTTCATTTTACCTTGATTCGGGCCGGATCTATTGTTCCGTGGATTATTCCGGATATATGGGAGAGATCCAGGACGGAGAGGTATCGGAGACAGAGGAAGAAGGATACCTGTTCTGTTCAGAACCCAAAGGGGATCTGTATGGAAAAGAGCAGGATTTTGAGATCTTCTTTGGAACGGACCGGCTTCATATCATGTGGGGAAGCAGTATCGACTATGTACTGACAAGAGGAGACGGAGCTGTTGATCAGGCACAGGATTATAAGCCGCCCTTTGACGAAACGGAGATCTACAAGAATATCGTTTCCATGATAGAAAATAACTTTGCCAATATAAATCATAAAGTCGTCTTTGACAGGGATGACTCGGCCCTGAATGTTTTCATAGAAGCACCGGCTACGGCGAGAAATGCCATGGATATGAAAAACGCCGAGGTAATGGAAGCCTGGGATAGTATGGTGGAAAGCATGAAGTCGATGGGCGATCCGTTGTGGGAGATCGTGCGGCTTGTGGATGGGGCAGAATCTGCAAATGTTTATATCGTGGACGAGCTGAAAAGTGATGATGAATACGGACAGGACGAATACCTGCTGTGGATCCGGAACGGAGAAGTGAATTACAATTATATGGAGGACAAAACGGAAGGAAAGGGAGGTGTTAGCTGGGAGTATGCTCCGGACACCACCGGCAGCGCTACCACGGGAGAAAAGAATGCGCTTAACAAAGCCTACGATTATCTTGACTACACGGCCTTTTCCCGCAGCGGCCTGATCGATCAGCTGGAGTTTGAGGGCTACAGTACTTCAGAGGCCACCTATGCGGTGAATCACTGCGGTGCGGACTGGAATGAACAGGCTGTCAAAAAGGAACAGCAGTATCTCGACTATATGAGTTTTTCAAAAAGTGGTCTGATAGACCAGTTGGAGTTTGAAGGCTTCACGCCTGCACAGGCCGAATACGGCGCGAATGCGGTTTATTAAAAAGATACAGGGCACCCTTTGAGGCGCTTAGTATCTGCAATTAATCAGTTAACCCCCTTATTATGCATAGATAAAAATACGTCGCAGACTGTGACATGTATCCGGATTTCCGGACACATTGATTTACGCCTGCGGCGTATTTTTATTTTGTAAGAAAAACTTTGCTTGAGGGACTCCGGGGGATGATATTATAATGGAGATGGAAGTGAAAAATTGCCCGGGAAAACACGGGTAGATCACGGAGGAAAACATGAAAGAAGAACAGGTATTTTCCATGCCCCTTGCAAAGGTCTATCCTTTATTGGAGCAGAAGGCCTTGCGAAAGGGAAGAACGAAGGAAGAGGTCCTGACGGTCATTCAATGGCTGACAGGCTATACGCCTGAGGATATCCTGCGGCTGCAGGAAGAAGGAATCACTTATGGGGAGTTTTTCCGGAAGGCTCCCGCCATGAATCCTGCCAGAAAACTGATCGGGGGATCCATCTGCGGCGTTAAGCTGGAAAACATCGAGAATCCCCTGATGCAGGATATCCGATATCTGGACAAGCTGATCGACGAGCTGGCCAAGGGGAGACCCATGGAAAAGATCCTGAGGAAGGAATAAAGATATGAAAGCATTGACCTATGTTGAACACGGAAAATTTGCCCTGACGGATAAACCGAAGCCATCCCTGCAGGACCCGCGGGATGCCATCGTCCGGGTGACCGTAAGCTCCATCTGCACCAGCGACCTGCATATCAAACACGGCAGTGTGCCCAGAGCAGTTCCGGGAATCACGGTGGGGCATGAGATGGTAGGCGTCGTGGAACAGGTGGGATCGGAGGTACATACCTTAAAGCCCGGAGACCGGGTAACGGTAAATGTGGAGACCTTCTGCGGCAGCTGCTTTTTCTGCAGGCACGGTTATGTCAACAACTGCACCGATCAGAACGGAGGCTGGGCCCTGGGCTGCCGTATCGACGGCGGCCAGACCGAATATGTCCGGGTGCCTTATGCAGATCAGGGACTGAACCGGATCCCGGAGGGTGTTACGGACGAACAGGCTCTGTTTGTGGGAGACATCCTTGCCACCGGCTTCTGGGCGGCCAGAATATCGGAAATCAAGGCGGAGGATACGGTCCTGATTATAGGGGCCGGACCTACGGGGATCTGTACCCTTCAGTGCGTGATGCTGAAGGAGCCCGAAAGGATCATCGTCTGTGAAAAGGATGAGCAGAGACGGCAGTTCGTAAGGAAACACTATCCTGAGGTACTGCTCTGCGGCCCGGAGGACTGTGAGGATTTCGTCCGGGAACACTCTGACCATGGAGGAGCGGATGTGGTGCTCGAGGTGGCAGGGGCAGCAGGAACCTTTGAGCTTGCCTGGAAGTGCGCTCGGCCCAATGCGATCGTAACGGTGGTGGCACTTTATGACGAGGACCAGGTGCTTCCCCTGCCCAGGATGTACGGGAAGAACCTGACCTTCAAGACAGGCGGCGTGGACGGCTGCGACTGTGATGAGATCCTGTCACTGATCGAAGCGGGCAAGATCGATACAACGCCCCTGATCACGCACCGATTCCCCCTGTCGGAGATCGAGAAGGCCTACGAGATCTTCGAAAACCGGCTTGAGGGGGTGATCAAGATTGCGATTACGGCGGAGTAAGCAGCGGTCAGAGAAATATGTGATAAAAGCATGCTTTATGTGATAATTAATAGGCTTAAGCCGGGCTGTTTCAGTTATATTAAATGAAGGGCATATCACAGACACCATAGTTAATGTCATGCAAAAGCTCCTTCATGATAAGAGCGCTATCATTACATTGCTTATCATATTTGTATTTGTAACGATATTCAATTTTTTTGTATCTTCCGGCAGCGGCAAGTCTGTGGTAGTCATGCCGATACTCAAGCCTCTTGGAGAAGTGCTTCATATCAACCAGCAGGTAATGGTGCTTGCGTACCAGTATGGAGACGGTTTAACCAATACCTTCTGGCCTACAGCCGCTCTGCTGCAGCTTTCCCTTTGTGGAATGGACTACGGACGCTGGTTTAAGTTTGCATGGAAGATTTACGCCACTCTTATAGTGGCAGCATTCATCCTGATAGTAATTGCAAACAGTATATGATATGGACCGTTTTAATGCTGTCAGAGATTAAAAATGAAGAAAAAAATTTTTCTAATAGCAGTTTTCATATTAATATTATCTGAATTTGTAGGCTTTGTCAGTGTTCCTGCTTACAAGGGCTAATGGGAGGAGCATATTATGAAAAGGACAATCACAGTATTTGTCTATCTCCTTTTGCTATTTAATCCATGTTTTCATTCTTACGCATCAGAACATTTAATAGCTCCTGAAGAAAATGAATATCTGGAGATCCTTTCTGCGAAAGAGGATGTACTATATCATATTAACTATGGAGGAGCCCGTACTGAATTAGATAGGGATGTGGAAGCGGATGAAGTGGAAATGGACAGGGCATATAGGATATATGCCAATTCAGATCTGTTAAAATCCCGGGATATAAGGGAAGCACTGGAAAACAGCCATTATATTTGGCAAGTTCCCGTTTATGTAGATAATTGCACAATTCTGGTTGACATAACCAAAGTGACATCAATTTCTGAAGATATTCCCGAAGATGCGAAGGAAATGCTAAAGGATGATCTGAACAGGTGGACCGTCGGAGCCACGTATATATACACAACAGAAACTGTGGATTATGATGCTAACGTAACGCAAGCTCTTGAGAGGGCAGGATATAACAGCGATGAATATACATATGAAATCGTTTCAGGAATTCCGGGGATCAGATATCCTGCCGCAATCGTATTTGATATGAACGAAGAACCTGAATTCGTGATTCCAGCCCAGAAGGCAACAACACATGCTTTTGATGGAGAATGGCCAACAGCAGCGGGAAATGATGAAAGAGATGCATCCCCATCAAGCGTATTACATGACGGTACAACAGGTGGAATGCCGGTATATTATTTTGATGATGTGAAGAGGGCTTCTGATTCTTATAAGAAATATGGTATGGGTGGAGCAGGATTGACTTATAAAGCAGAAAAATCTTTTAAAGAGAAGGCGGTGTTATCCGTAGGGGGTTTTACAGTATTACTTCTGGCCATAAGAATCGGACTGAAAAAAAGTCGGGCATAAATTGTATGGCTCCATAATCTTTTTTCATTGTGTTGTGGCATGGAATCAATATTGCTATTTTCCATCATTTATCTTTTGGTAAAAAAATAAACCAAAAGCCGAAAGATATTCGACTTTTGGTTCAGGCACTTAGGGCTATTTTTAAAATACTAGAAAAATCATAAAAGCAAAAAACATACCAGATACTAGAATTAAGATATTTAAGATATTAGTTAAAACCTTAAATACTTTTTTCCCTTCATGTGGTAAAGTAAAGTGTATGGCTGTATTCATGGACTGTACAACTAATAATATTAAAAATATCCACATTCTATATATGGGATGAATTAAGGCTAATGGTCTACATATAAATATTATATATAGTATGACAATAAACAGAGTTATAAATAATTTTTTCATGGTTTAAATATAGGAATCCATCAAAGATATGTGGAAAATATACTATAAAACCAAAAGATAATCAATATTATACTTGAACAAACAAAATATAGACGAGGGATTCTCAGGAAAATGTCCCAAGAGAGTTAGGTTTTTTGGCATAACTTCAACTTGAACACATATCAGCCTTATTAAAGTCGCTTTTTGATCTGTATATTCTGGACATCAGGATGCCGCTTTGCAATGGGATGGAACTTCTGCAGAAGATATACGAAAAAGGAACAACCTCTCAGGTAATCCTCCTGACCGGATATGAGGAATATGCGATAGAAGCCTGTGGAATGGCAGCGGGATATGTCATGAAGGATGCCTTGGATGAGAGACTGCCGGAGGCCCTGGAAAGAGCATTCCGGAATCTGGCGCGAACAGAGACAAGACTTACCGCACCATCCGGCAACGGAAAGAGACAAAGCCCCGTTCCCCTCATGTGAAACGTAAGAAAAACGTCAGTTAAACACGGAATACTCCTTATGCTATAATGATCCTATGAAAACGATCCTGGAAAAAATCAAATCTCTGAACCGATACCAGAAGGCCATCCTTCTCTTCATGCTGGCCATGGTCCTGATATTCGCCGCTGTTTATTCCAGGGCCATCGCCAGGGAGGGATATGCCTATAAGGGGGCGATCCTGGTTCCAGGCAAGGAGGGAGAGGCGACCCTGTACTCCGGGAAGCTTAATGGGGAGCAGGCGGTCTTTCGGGTATTGCCCGGCTGGAAGCTGATATTTCAATACGGAGACCGGACCTACGGCCCCTATGTGGCGAAGGAGGTCCCGGAGGCCATACCGGAGGATACCGGCGTGGAGAGCGGGATCACCGGCCTTGAGCTTTACCGGGGAGAGGACCTGCTCTTTCGGGGCGGCCTTGTGGACTACGGAGACCGGATCATACTGTATGAGGAGGATGGAAGACCGGCGGACATCGGCGTCTGGATCACCGGGGTCAACGGAAGTCTGACGGATGAAAGGGGCAATCAGATGGATGCCATGGAGCCTTCCGTAACGGAGATCCTTGAACTGATGACCGGTCCTGGCCTGACCCACAGGGGGTCCTGGACCCTGTGGCTGGAAGGGACCTTTGCCTGCCTCCTTACGGCTGTTTCCATGTTGTTTGCAGATGAGCTCTTCCGATGGAGCCTGAGCTTTCAGATCCGGCACGCAGAGGATGCGGAGCCTTCGGACCTGGAGATCGCCGGGCGGTATTTTGCCTGGACGATACTTCCGCTCATGGCCTTGATCCTGTTTATCACGGGCCTGTCTGTCCAGTGATTTGTTTCAAAAAAATGTAAAGCAAGCTTGACATATTTCCCAGAAGCTGTATAATGATGATGTAAAGAAAACTTTACATCGAAAAGGAGGATATCTTGAAGAACCGGTTGGAAGAGATCCGAAAGCAGAGGGGGATCAGGCAGGAGGAGCTGGCGGAAGCCATGGGCGTCTCCCGGCAGACCATCAGCTCCCTGGAAAACGGCAGGTACAACCCTTCCGTTATACTTGCCATCAAGCTTGCGAGATATTTTGAAACAAAAGTGGAAGACATTTTTATCTATGAGGAGGCCCAGGATGAAAGGAAATAAACTGTTTATCGTATCCATTGCGGAGATCCTTCTGGGGATCGCCATCAACGCTCTGGCATTTGCAGGGGTCGGAGCTGATCCCAGCGTTCTTACGGGCATCGGTTCCGGTATACTGGCCGTGGGTGCCGTACAGCTCCTGCGGGTGGTACGCCTGGAGCGGGATCCGGAGCTTCGGAAGCGTGTGGAGACAGCGTCGAAGGACGAACGCTATGCCTTCATCTCCATGAAGGCAAAGGAAGCCGCCTTTGCCATATATCTGATCATCGCGGCAGTGCTCTGTATGGTCTGGCTGCTGCTGGGATACCGGGAAGAGGGGAACCTGGCAGCCATGTCCATCTGCCTTCTGGTGGTGCTTTATGGGATCCTGTTCCGCATACTGGCAAAGAAATATTAACAAGGAGGAAAGGGAATGCCACAGCATGTGACCGTTTCGGACTATGACCCGGCCTGGCCGGAGGCATACGCCAGAGAAAGGAAAGCAATCACGGGGATCCTTGGGGATAACTGTCTTGCCATCTACCACATCGGAAGCACCTCTGTGCCGGGGCTTCCGGCAAAGCCCATCATAGACATCATGGCGGCAGTCAGGAGCCTGGAGCAGGTGGATGAGGCGGCAAGGGCCTTTGCAGGGATCGGTTATGAGTCCTGCGGCGAGTTCGGGATCCCCGGGAGGCGCTACCTGCGGAAGGGTGGAGACGAACGGACCCATCAGCTCCATATCTTCCAGGCAGGGGACTGGAACAATATCGGAAGGCACCTGGCCTTCCGGGACTTCATGCGCAGCCATGAAAAGGAACGGGAGGAATACGGAACCCTGAAAAAGGACCTGGCCCGGCGCTTCCCTTACGATATCAGGAGCTATTGCGACGGGAAGGACGCCTTTGTGCGGAGCATGGAGGAAAATGCCCTTTCCTGCTTCGACGGAAGCTGGGACAGACTGTATCTTGCGGCAAGAGAGGTGCAGTATGAGAGAAAGCTGTCTCCCCTTTTGGAGGCCGGAGGCGTTTCTGCGGCACTCCTGACGGATAAAGGGAATCTGTATACCGGCGTCTGCATCGATACCGCCTGCTCCCTGGGCATGTGTGCGGAAAGGAACGCCATTGCCCACATGATCACCCAGGGGGAGAGCCGCATCGTAAAGCTGACTGCGGTCATGAGGGATGGAACGGCGGGGATGCCCTGCGGGGCCTGCCGGGAGCTGATGATGCAGCTGGGCGAAGGGGCAGGAGACACGGAGATCCTGTGTGATCACGAGACAAAAAAGACGGTCCGCCTGAGGGAACTGATGCCGGACTGGTGGTTTGAAGGTGGAGAGCATCGTAAATAAAGTGCTGTTTATCAATGCCTGCGTGAGGCCGGAGTCCCGGACCTGCCGGCTGGCCCGGGAGGTACTGAAGAGGCTTTCGGGAGAGCTTGAGGAGCTCAGGCTTTATGAGGAGCCCATAGAGCCCCTGGATCAGGAGACCCTGGAAAAAAGGACGGAGCTTGTGGCCCGTGGAGACTATCGGGATCCCCTGTTCCGCTATGCAAAACAGTTCGCCCAGGCAGCGGACATCATGGTGGCGGCACCTTACTGGGATCTGTCCTTTCCCGCCATCCTGAAGGTCTATCTGGAACAGATCTGTGTTACGGGACTGACCTTTCAGTATACGCCGGAGGGGATCCTCCAGGAAGTGATAGGGAAGATCAGAAACGCGGATATGTAAGATACAGAAGCTGGAAAGGAGTATCAGTATGGAATTTACAAAGGTGATCAGAGAACGTTATTCCTGCAAAAAGTTTGACGGAAGACCGGTGGAGGCGGAGAAACTTCAGGCGATCCTGGAGGCAGGACGGCTGGCCCCCACGGCAAAGAACCTGCAGGAGCAGAAGATCTACGTGGTTCAGTCTGCAGAAGGCCTTGCAAAGGTCGACAGCCTTACCCCCTGCCGCTACCAGGCAGGCACGGTGCTGATCGTGGCCTTCGACCGGGAGAACGTATTCGTTTACCCCGGCGGAAAGCGGGACTCCGGCACCGAGGATGCGGCCATCGTGGCCACCCATATGCTCCTGGCTGCGGCGGATGCAGGAGTGGACAGCTGCTGGCTGAATTTCTTCGATCCCGAAGCCGTGGCAAAGGAATTCGGCCTGCCGGAGGGACAGGAGGTCCTGATGCTTCTGGATCTGGGCTACGCGGCAGAAGGAGCAGGTCCCCTTCCGAACCATGCCAGCAGAAAAGATATTTCTGAAACGGTGAAGTACATCTAAAAGAGTATTCTCGTATGTAAAAAGAGCTGCAGGGATCCTTAGTCCTGCAGCTCTTTTAAAAATTAGGCTTCTGCGTTTTCTCTGGCCTTTTTCATCAAAGGCGTTCCTGCATTCCAGGCCTGCCCTACTTTTTCACCGATGGCATAGTAACCGTTCTGGAACTGGTCAAAAAGAAAAGCATTCAGTTTAGATGGCTCTACCTTGCCTTTTTCATTTAAAACATTTTCTTCGGCCAGGATCCCGACGATCTCACCGATCACATGGAAGCCATAAATCTCATTTTTGGCCTCCACCACCTTGCATTCCAGTGTAAGGGGGAATTCCTGGACTACGGGTGCGTTGACCTTGTTGCTTTTTACAGCTGTAAGTCCGCTGTAGCGGAACTTGTCCGGTATGTTATTGGCGCTGGCGATCCCGAAGAAATCAGCCTCCTGCATATGGGGAATATCTGCAATGCTTAAGGTAAAGGCTCCTGTTTTTTTGATGTTTGCGGATGTTTTGTGATCCTCGTCGATATTCAGACTAACCATGTTTTCTGCGCAGATCCCGCCCCAGGCCATATTCATTACATCTACGGTGCCGTTTTCATCGTAGGTTGCGATCATCAGAACAGGCATGGGGAACAGATAAGGCTTTACAGACAATTCTTTTTTCATTTCGAATACCTCCGGATATGTAGATAAAAAACGTTCTTTACAACGTTGATGATTTTATTATAAAATTGCCGTAAGAAAAAACAAGTACTGATTTAAAAGTGAGGTACTTGCTTAAAGGAAAGTGAAAAATGATTATAAACTACATTGAAAAAGCCAATTTTGAGGACACGGGATTCAGCTATACCCTGTCATTGATCTCCGGGAAATATAAGATGGTGATCCTGTACTGCCTCATGGAATTCAAAACAGTCCGGTTTAATGAACTGAAACGATATCTGAAGAAGGTTTCCGATAAGAGTCTCAGCCAGAACCTGAAGGAACTGGAGGCAGATGGCCTGATCGCTCGAAAGGTTTATCCTCAGATCCCTCCGAAGGTGGAATATAGTCTTACGGAAAAGGGAAAATCCCTGATGCTGGTATTGGATCAGCTTTGCGTCTGGGGAGAGGAGCACCGTCCCGGAAGGAAAGATAGAAGAATCTGATCATGGAATAGAGTATCTTTCGCTTAGCAGGCAGAGGGGAAGAGAATCATTCTATCATCACTGAATTTTCACTTGATAGATTTTCGGATTTATGGTATGTTGATACAGAAATAAAATGAGAGGTGAAGGGATGATCATTATTTCCTGCAGATAAACTTGGATATACAGTGGTACCGCAGCTTAGGGGTATCATTGTGTTTTGCAGGAAAATGAAAGAACTGTCCCCACCGATCCATAGAACCCCAAGCTTTTGGGTGATCGTTATGCTGTTACGGGCTGCAGGAATTTCCTGCGGCCTTTATTTTTTACTGTCTGATTGATGATATCGTAAGGAGGGATGTACCATGTCCATGATTAAGGTGGAAGACCTCAGTTTTTCCTATCCGTCTGGCTCGGAGGATATCTTTGATCATGTCAGCTTTCAGATCGACACGGACTGGAAGCTGGGCTTCATCGGAAGGAATGGAAGAGGAAAGACCACGTTTCTCCGGCTTCTGATGGGAATGTATGAGTATCAGGGGAAAATAAAGTCCTCCGTGGAGTTCGATTATTTTCCCTATCCGGTTTCTGATCCCGAGAGGCTGACCTCCGAGGTGCTGGAGGAGGTCTGCCCCCTGGCGGAGGAATGGGAGCTTTTGCGGGAGCTGTCCTACCTTGAGGTGCGGGAGGATGTGCTCTGGAGGCCCTTCTCCACTCTCTCCCGGGGAGAGCAGACGAAGGTCCTGCTGGCGGCCCTGTTTCTGAACCAGGGCCATTTTCTGCTGATCGATGAGCCCACAAACCACCTGGACACGAGGGCCAGGGAGATCGTCTCCGCTTACCTGAAACGGAAGAAGGGCTTTATCCTGGTGTCCCATGACAGACACTTTCTGGATGGCTGTATCGATCACGTCCTGTCTCTGAACAGGGCGGATATTCAGGTGCAGAGCGGAAACTTCAGCAGCTGGTTTACGAATTTTGAACGGCAGCAGGCCTTTGAGCTTGCCAGGAATGAAAAACTGAAAAAGGACATCCAGGGCCTGAAAAGGGCTGCCGGAAGGACGGCCGCCTGGTCGGACCGCACCGAGGCGGCAAAGTACGGAAACGGTCCTGTGGACCGGGGCTTTATCGGCCATAAGGCTGCCAAGCTGATGAAGCGGGCCAAGTCCATCGAGGCCCGGCAGCAGCAGGCCATGGAAGAAAAGGAGGGCCTTCTGAAAAATCTGGAGAAGGCGGAGGAACTGAAGCTGTATCCCCTCAGCTATTTTACAGATACCCTGGTAAGCTGTTCCGGCCTTGTTCCCGTCTACGACGGAAGGGAGGTCTGCCAGCCCCTGAGCTTTACCGTAAGGCAGGGGGAAAGACTTGCCCTGGAGGGGAAAAACGGCACGGGAAAATCCAGCATCCTGAAGCTTCTGGTGGGAGAGGAACTGGAGCACCGGGGTACGGTCCGGGTCGGCTCGGGCCTTGTGATATCCTATGTGCCCCAGGATACCTCCGGACTCCGGGGGAGCCTTTCGGACTATGCGGAGGCGGAGGGGATCGACGAAAGCCTCTTTAAGGCCATGCTCCGGAAGCTGGACCTGTCCAGGGACCAGCTGGGGAAGGACCTGCAGGAGCTTTCGGCGGGTCAGAAGAAAAAGGTCCTGCTGGCAGGGAGCCTCTGCCGGAGAGCCCATCTGTATGTGTGGGATGAACCCCTTAATTATATCGACCTCTATTCCCGTATGCAGATCGAAAACCTGATCCTGGAATATAAGCCTTCCATGATTTTCGTGGAACACGATCAGGCCTTCCGGGAGGCTGTGGCGACAGGCTCCCTGAAGCTGGAAAATAACAGTCCCTCCTGCTGCTGAAAAAGACCGGAAATATCGTTATTAATTTGACAAGTTGCCGATTGACGTAAGATGGCAAAATGCCTATAATAAACCTTGGATTAAAAAAAATACAACATGAGGAGGGACAAATCCAATGGAAACCTATGGAATCGAGAAGTTAGGCATTGTAAATCCGAAAGCGGTTTACCGCAACCTCTGTCCGGCCATTCTGACAGAAAAGGCACTGCAGAACGGTGAAGGAGAGCTGATGAATACCGGCGCTCTGGCTGTCATGACCGGAAAGTATACCGGCCGTTCCCCCAAGGATAAATTTATCGTGGATACCGCAGGTGTGCATGATAAGATCGCCTGGGGCAAGGTCAATGTCCCCATCAGCCGGGACGTATTCCAGGCGATCCGGAAGGAGATGACGGAATTCCTTTCCGGTAAGGAGATCTACATTTTCGACGGATTTGCAGGGGCTGACCCCAAGTGCCGCAGAAAATTCAGGATCGTCAACGAGATGCCTTCTCAGAACCTCTTCATTCATCAGCTTCTGATCAGGCCCACTGATGAGGAGCTTAAAAACTACGGTGAGGCGGATTTCACCATCATCGTGGCACCGGGCTACAAGTGTGATCCGGAGAAGTTCGGCATCAACTCCGAGGCTGCCATCATCATCGACTATGAGGCAAGGGAGGTTATCATTGCCGGCTCCCAGTACTCCGGTGAGATCAAAAAGTCCGTATTCTCCGTCATGAACTATCTCATGCCTGTGGAGGAGAACGTGCTGCCCATGCACTGCTCCGCCAACATGGACCCGGAGACCCATGAGACTGCAGTATTCTTCGGACTTTCCGGAACCGGAAAGACCACCCTTTCTGCAGATCCCAACAGAAAGCTCATTGGAGACGACGAGCACGGCTGGTCCGATCACGGCATCTTCAACTTCGAGGGAGGTTGCTATGCAAAGTGCATCGGCCTGAAGGAGGAGAACGAGCCGGAGATCTACCATGCCATCAAGTTCGGTTCCCTGGTGGAGAACGTTGTGATCGACCCGGAGACCAGGACCCCGGATTATGAGGACGGCTCCGTAACGGAGAACACCCGTGTGGGCTATCCCATCGAGTATATCGACAACGCCCAGATCCCGGGAGAGGGCGGCATCCCCAAGGTAGTGATCTTCCTGACGGCAGATGCCTTCGGCGTACTTCCGCCCATTGCAAGACTTTCCGAGGAGGCAGCCATGTACCATTTCGTAACCGGCTTCACCTCAAAGCTTGCGGGAACGGAGAGAGGCATCACGGAGCCCCAGCCCACCTTCTCCACCCTGTTCGGCGAGCCTTTCATGCCTCTGGATCCCTCTGTTTATGCAGAGATGCTGGGAGAACGGATCGAGAAGTACGGCACCAAGGTATACCTTGTGAACACAGGATGGACCGGAGGCCCCTACGGCGTCGGCTCCCGTATGAAGCTGAAGTACACCAGAGCCATGGTGACTGCAGCCCTGAACGGTACTCTTGACGACGTGGAATACAGACACGATGAAGTATTCAACGTGGATATTCCCCAGTCCTGCCCGGAGGTACCGGCAGAGATCCTGAACCCCAGAGACACCTGGCAGGATCAGGCAGCCTACGATGCACAGGCAAAGAAGCTTGCAGGAATGTTTGCGGAGAACTTCGCGAAGAAGTATCCCAACATGCCGAAGAAGATCGCGGAGGCAGGCCCCAGAGCCTAAGCTTCGGATCGAAGCTCATATCAGGAATGAAAAGCGGCGCAGAAGCTTATCTGCGCTGCTTTTTTTCTGCAATCTCCTTGCCGAAAATCCCCCTGGGAATTATAATTTTCCTATATGAATGGAAATGCCGCTTTTGCGGCAGATCGGAGTTTTTATGAGGATCTTATTTGCAGAGGATGAACCGGAGCTTCGCCAGGTGTCGGTGAAGCGCCTGAAGGCGGAGGGCTTTGGCGTGGATGGCTGCAAGGACGGCCAGGAAGCCCTGGACTATGCGGAAAGCACGGATTACGACCTGATCATCCTGGACATCATGATGCCGAAGCGGGACGGCCTCTCCGTCCTTCGGGAACTCAGGCGGCAGGGAAAGGCGGTGCCGGTGCTGCTGCTTACGGCGAAGGACGCGGTGGAGGACCGGGTGGCGGGCCTGGATGCCGGGGCGGACGACTATCTGACGAAGCCCTACGATTTTTCCGAGCTCATGGCCAGGATCCGGGCCCTTCTGCGGCGCAATTCCGGCGAAAAGACGGACTGTCTTACGGCAGGGGACCTTAAGGTCTGCCTGTCCTCCCGCACCGTGACCCGGGGCGGCAGGGAGATATCCCTTTCTGCAAAGGAATTTGCCCTCCTGGAGTCCCTCCTGCGGAATAAGGGCCGGGTCCTTTCCCGGGCCCAGCTGGAGAACCAGGTCTGGGACTACGACTTTGAAGGGGGCAGCAATGTGATCGACGTCTACATCCGCTATCTCCGCAGGAAAATCGATGATCCCTTTGAGAAGAAACTGATCCATACGGTCCGGGGTGCCGGATACGTATTGAAGGAGGAGGCATGAAAAGGCTTTCCATCAAAGCGCGGGTGACGGTCTGGTATACGGTCTTCATGCTGCTGCTGGTGGCAGCGGCCCTGGCGGCAGTCTTTTTCATGTCCGAAAGTCTGTCCAGACGGAAGCTTCAGACTCAGCTCATAGACGCCGTGTCGGACACCGTGACGGATGTACGCTTCCGCCACGAGAGCCTGAATGCGGAGGAGCTGGACTTTTATAAAAATGCGGTCTCCCTGTTTATCTACGATGCCGACGGGTACCTTCTCGCCCCCAAGCTCAACATGGGCATCCAGGTGGATTCCCTCCTCCAGGACCAGACCTTAAGGACCGTGCAGGGAGCCGGGGGAAGGCAGCTGGTCTATGACGTTTATGCCCTCCAGGATGAGGTGCCCTTCTGGGTACGGGGAGTGATCTCCCTGGAGGAGGCGGAGCAGACCTATGGGAGCCTGCGCTTTCTGATGCTGGTGATCTTCCCCTTCTTCGTGCTGCTGGCGGCAGTGGGAGGCTACCGGATCACAAGGTCCGCCTTCCGTCCCATCAGCCGCATGGCGGAAACGGCGGAACGGATCACCTCCGGAGAGGACCTGCAGGAGCGGATCGAGACCGGAAAGGACAGGGACGAGCTGGCAAGGCTGGGGCATACCATGAACGGGATGCTTTCCAGGCTGCAGGACTCCTTTGAGAACGAAAGGCAGTTTACCTCGGATGTGTCCCATGAACTGCGGACGCCCCTTGCGGTGATCCGCTCCCAGTGCGAATATGCCCTCTTCGGACAGGCCGGGGAGGAGGAACGGCAGGAGGCCTTAAGGAGTATCTACAAGCAGGCCAACCGCATGAGCTCCATGGTATCCCAGCTCCTGCTTCTGAGCAGGGCGGACCGGGGGACCTTCCGGCTGGAGAAAAGGCCCGTGGACCTGAGCGCCCTGGCGGAGGGCTGCTGCCAGGATCTGATCCCGGCAGCGGAGGCAGGGGGCATCACCCTCCGGTCCGAGATCCAGGAAGGCATCCGCCTTTCCGGAGACGAGACCCTGCTGACAAGGCTCATCAACAACCTCCTCACCAACGCCATCCGTTACAACCGAAAGGATGGAAGCATCCTGCTCCGTCTTACGAAGGAGGGGGACCGGATCCTGCTTTCCGTAAGGGATACGGGTATCGGGATCCGCAGAGAGGAACAGGATAAGATCTGGAACCGTTTTTACCGCAGCGATACTTCCCGCAGCGGCGAGGGAGCAGGCCTTGGCCTCTCCATGGTCCAGTGGATCGCAAAGGTCCACGGGGGCTCCGTTTCCCTGGAGAGCGAGTACGGAAAGGGAAGCTGCTTTCTGGTGGAGCTGCCGGTGGAGACCGGCACCGAAGGAGAAAGGGGAGCTCCAAAGGGGGAAAGAGCAGGTTAAACCGCAGTTTCGTCAAAATTGATATTGATATTATCGGGAAGAATCGTTATTCTATCAGTAGATCAAACAAAAAACATCACAGGAGGAATCGATCATGGATTACGCAAAGGAATCCCTGAAATGCCATTATGAGTGGAAGGGTAAACTGGAGGTGACCCCCAGAGCGGAGGTGAACTCCAAGGAGGCCCTGTCCCTGGCTTATACCCCGGGCGTTGCACAGCCCTGTCTGGAGATCCAGAAGGACCCCTCACTGAGCTATGAACTGACGAGACGCTGGAACACGGTGGCAGTGGTAACGGACGGAACGGCAGTTCTGGGACTGGGTGACATCGGCCCCGAGGCAGGTATGCCGGTTATGGAAGGAAAGTGCGTGCTGTTTAAGGCATTTGGAGACGTGGATGCGATTCCTCTCTGTGTCCGCAGCAAGGAAGTGGATGACATCGTAAATACGGTCCGCCTGCTGGCAGGCTCCTTCGGCGGTGTGAACCTGGAGGACATTGCAGCTCCCCGCTGCTTTGAGATCGAAAAGAAGCTGAAGGAGGTCTGCGACATCCCGATCTTCCACGACGATCAGCACGGAACAGCCGTGATCACTCTGGCAGGACTGGTAAATGCCCTGAAGATCGTAGGCAAGTCCATGGCTGAGGTGAAGATCGTGATCAATGGTGCCGGAGCAGCGGCCATCGCCATCGCAAAGCTCCTCCTTTCCGCAGGAGCAAAGAACGTGATCCTCTGCGACAGGACCGGCGCGGTCTACAAGGGCCGTGAAAAGGGCATGAACTGGATCAAGGAAGAGATCGCAGAGATCACCAACCCGCAGAAGCAGCAGGGAACTCTGGGAGACGTGATCGATGGAGCAGACGTATTCATCGGCGTATCCGCCCCCGGCGTCCTGACCCAGGAGATGGTGAAGCGTATGGCAGAGAAGTCCATCGTCTTCGCCTGTGCGAACCCCATTCCGGAGATCTTCCCGGATGAGGCAAAGGCTGCAGGCGCAGCTGTCATCGCCACGGGCCGCAGCGATTTCCCGAACCAGATCAACAACGTGCTGGCCTTTCCGGGCATCTTCAGAGGCGCTCTGGACGCAAGGGCTTCCGATATCAACGATGCCATGAAGGTAGCGGCTGCCCATGCACTGGCAGATCTGATCACGCCGGACAAGCTTTCCGCAGACTACATCATCCCGGAGGCCTTTGACCCCAGGGTGAAGGATGCAGTTGCAAAGGCTGTTTACGAGGCTGCTTATGAGAGCGGCGTGGCAAGGGTACCGAGAAAGTAATAAGGTACAGATACCGAAAGATTCCACTGTCTCCGGGGAGTTCCTCTTCGGAGGCAGTGTTTTTTTCCTTATTCTTAATGAATTTTTAATTTCGGAGGAGTATACTCATGGTAAAGAGAAGAGAAACCGAGGATAAGGGAGGAAGAAACATGAAAAAGATGAGATATATACTGGCAGGGATCGTGGCGGCGGCTGTCCTTTCCGGCTGCGGAGCGGGCCCGGAGCCACAGCAGGTTGTTCAGCAGACCCAGCCCATCATGACGGAGAGCCTGGGACCGGAGACCATCCAGGAGACTGCTCCGGAGAAGGAAGAGGCAGCTTCGGAGACCGGGGAGACACAGAGTGGGGCTTCAGATACCACCCAGGAGTCCACAGCCCAGGAGGCGGTTGTTGGAGAAACGGATGAAGAAAGCTACTACCGGGTCAAGGCGGAAAAGGAAGCCGTTGAGATCGAGCTGGATCGGCTGGAGGCTTCCTTCCGGGTAGGAGAGCTGGACGAGGAAAGCTTCCGCAGCCAGAAGTGGGAGCTGGAGCTTCAGGAGGAGGAACTGGAGGATCAGGAGGACTATCTGGAGCATGCAGTGGACCTGGCCTATTATCAGTCGGAGCCGGGCCTTCCCGAGGGGGACCTTCAGAGCCTCCTTCAGCAGATGCAGGAGCTGAAGAAGCAGGAACTGGAGCTGGAGGCGACTACGGATTCCCTGGAACGGTCCTACCGTAACCAGGAGATCAGCAGGGAGGAATTTATCCGGCAGATGACGGAGGCGGTCCGCAGCGAGGAAGCCCTGGACCGGCAGGAGGAGCTTTTGGAGCGGGCCCTTGAACGCCTGGGATACGACGATTAAGGCGAGGGCCTGGGGAAGCGCTGCAGATGGCAGAATGGAGAATATCATGACTTTGGGAGAAAAAATACTGGATCTGAGAAAAAAGGCGGGACTGTCCCAGGAGGAGCTGGCGAACCATGTCTGTGTGACCCGGCAGACCGTAGCAAAGTGGGAGAACGGCCAGTCCATGCCGGATTTCTGCAAGATCAAGCTGCTGGGGGAATATTTTGGCGTTGGCAGCAGCTATCTGTTAAGGGATAAGCTGGATGCGGAAAGCCGTTCCGGCCTGGAGGCCTGGGCCGAGGACGTGGACTGGACCAATGCCTGGAGCAAGCGTTACCCGATCCTGGCGGCCTATCCTTCCATGGAAGGGGCGGAGGACTACTACCGGAAGGTGGAGGCACTCTACGAGGAGCTGAAGGCGGGAATGGGGCTTTCGGAGCTGGACGCCATGCTGGTGATGAAGGATATGCTGTACCGGCAGTACAAGGAAAAAAACGGGACCCGGAAAAAGAATAAAAAGAAGCAGTAAATGATACACTCAGAATCAGATGATAAAAATATGGCTGCTGCCAGGGGATGGACCCTTTGGCAGCAGCCTTGCTTTTTACAGACTTGGAATAGGTGTTACCGGAACAGAAGCTCCGCGATCTGGACTGCGTTGGTGGCAGCTCCCTTCCGGACCTGATCTGCGCAGCAGAAGAGGGAAAGGGAACGATCATAGAGCTCCTTGGGAGCGGAAAGGTCTCTCCGGATCCGGCCCACATAGACCAGATCCTGATCGCTGGTAAGGAGTGGCATGGGATACTTGCCCTCATTGGGCTCATCCCAGAGTTTTACCCCCGGAGCCTCCGCCAGAAGCTCCCTGGCCTTTTCCGGGCTGATCTCCCGTTCGAATTCCAGAGTGATGCTCTCGGAATGGGAACGGATAATGGGTACCCGGACGCAGGTGCAGTTTACCAGAAGCTTCTCATCATGGAGCATCTTCCTGCCTTCGTTCTGCATCTTCATTTCCTCTGAGGAATAGAGAAGCTCATTGAAGCCTCCGATCTGGGGGATCAGATTGTAGGCGATCTGGTACTGGAAGACCTTCGGCTCCGGCTTCTGTCCCTGGGACAGGGCGGATACTTCATTCAGAAGCTCGTCGATACCGTCCTTTCCGGCGCCGCTGACCGCCTGATAGGTGGAAACGATCATCCGCCGGATCCTTGCGTAGCGGTGCAGGGCCCCCACGGCGGTAAGGGCGATGATGGTGGCGCAGTTGGGATTGGCAATGATGCCCTTTGTGCGGCCTACGTCCTCCGGATTGATCTCCGGGATCACAAGGGGCACCTCCGGGTCCAGACGGTAGGCGCTGGAGTTGTCCACCACCTGTACCCCCATCTCTGCGGCCAGGGGCAGGTACTTCATTGCAATGTCGTTTTCCGCAGCTCCTAGGAGCAGATCAAGGCCCCGGAACCGCTCCGGGTCCGTTTCCTCCACAAGCCACTCCTTTCCAAAGCAGCTGATGCGGCTTCCCTTGCTCCTGCTTCCGGCAAAGAGCCGGAGCTCCTCCACCGGGAACTGCCGTTCTTCAAGGACCGTAAGCATCTGCCGGCCTACGGCTCCCGTTGCTCCTAATATTCCAACCTTCAGATCCTTCATGACTGCAGCTGCTCCTCCTCTTCCATAAAGTTTTTATAAATGATGGAAATGGCCTTTTCAAAGTCCTTGTTTTCCACACCTACGATGATGTTGATCTCGTCACTGCCCTGGGCGATCATACGGATATTGACACCGCTGTTACCCAAAGCGGCAAAGAGCCGTCCCGAGGTTCCTGGCCTTGCGCTCATGTTCCGGCCTACGGTGGCGATGAGGGCGATGCCCTCCACCAGGCGGATGTCGTCGGGCTTTACGGTCTCCCGGATCTCCGACAGGATATCATAGATATTGCTCCGCACATCGCTGCCCTGGACCACCACGCTGAAGGAGTCGATGCCGCTGGGGATGTGCTCCACACTGACATTGTATTTTTCAAAGACGCTTAGGGCCCTGCGGATCACGCCCACGGCGTTGGACATGTGCTTCTGGTAGATCTCCACCGCCACGAAGTCCTTCTTTCCGGCGATACCCGTGATCAGGCTGTCGGAGGGATCGTTTTCAATGCTGTCCATGATGATGGTTCCCGGATCCTGAGGCCTGTTGGTGTTCAGGATATGGATGGGGATGTTGCATTTGCGGATAGGGAAGACCGCGTCCTCATGAAGCACGCTGGCACCCATGTAGGAGAGCTCCCGAAGCTCCGAATAGGTGATGCGCTCGATGTTTTTCGGATTTTTGACGATGCGGGGGTCCGCCATAAGGAAACCGGAGACGTCGGTCCAGTTTTCGTACACGTCGGCATGAAGGCAGCGGGCCAGGATGGAACCGGTGATATCGGAACCGCCCCTGGTCATGACCCGGATCCGGCCGTCGGGAGTGCTTCCGTAAAAGCCCGGGATCACGAACTGCTTACAGCCAGCCAGGATCCCCTTTAAGCGCTCGGAGGTATCCTCATAGTTAAAGCTTCCGTCATAGCGCATGGAGATGACGTCCTTGGCGTCCACAAAGGGGAAGCCCAGGAAGTCCGCCATAAGCTTTGCGGTGAAGTATTCTCCCCGGCTCACAAGCTCATCCAGGGAGAGCTCCGGAAGCCGGGTCTCCATCTGCTTAAGCTCCGCCTCGATGGGGGTGGATAGTCCAAGCTCCCGCTTGATCTCCAGGAACCGCTCCTCGATGAGCTGGAAGAGGGGCAGGTAGTCCACGTGATATTCGATATGGGCGTGGCAGAGGTACAGAAGGTCCGTGACCTTGTTGTCCTTCGGTCCCTTCCGCCCGGCGGCGGATACGACCACAAAGCGTCTTGCGGGATCGCTCTCAATGATATCCTTTACCTTGCGGAACTGTCCAGCGTCTGCCACGCTGCTTCCGCCAAATTTCGTGATCTTAAGCATGTGCTTCCTCCCTGTATGAAAATGCCATAAAGATGTCCTTTTCCTTTGCATAGGCTGCAAGCTGGGAAAGGGTCCCCTCCTTCCTGAGGCCATCGGCAAAGTATCCGGTGCCCTGAAGGAGGCTCTCGTCATAGACAAGGGTCCTTGTAAGCTCCACAGGCCTTGCGGTGCCCTCCCGGAGCTGGATCAGGTCCCCGATCATGGCGTCGGCAGTGGGGTAGCCTCCGGCTCCCTGGCCGTAGAACTTCAGTTCTCCCACCACGTCCCCCGTGAAGGAAGCGCAGTTATAATTCTCCTGCACATTGGCTTCAATGCTGTCTGCAGGCAGGATCAGGGGCGCAACGCCCATGGCATAGCGGTCCCCCTCCCTTCTGGAGAGCATCATGAGCCGAAGGCTCTTTCCCTCTGCCCGGAGGCCTTCCAGAAGCTCCTTTGTGACCTTCCGGATCCCAAGGACCGGAAAGCCCTTCGTCACCACGCCGCCATAGGCCAGGGAGCAGGAGATGAGGGTCTTGTTGTACACGTCAAAGCCGTCGATGTCTGCGCTGGGATCCGCCTCCGCATAGCCCAGGGCCTGGGCCCTTTCAAGGACCTGGGAAAAATCAAGGCCCTGCCGCTCCATGGCATCCAGGATATAGTTTCCAGTGCCGTTCAGGATCCCTTTCAGGGAGCTGATCTCGTCGAAGAGGCGGGCTTTCTTGATGCTTTCCAGCCAGGGGATGCCTCCCCCGCAGCTGGCCTCAAAAAGCAGGGAGACGCCGGAGGCTTCTGCCAGGCTGATCAGGCCGGGAAGGTCGGAAGCCAGGGCGGCCTTGTTGGCGCTTACCACATGCTTTCCTGCGGAAAGGGCCCGGCGGATATATTCCGCCGCAGGCTCAACGCCGCTTAAGACCTCCGCCACCGCAGTGATCTCCGGGTCCTTAAGGATCTCCTCAAGGCTCTCCGTCATACGGGGACCCTCCGCCTTTCCGGGCCTCCGCAGAATCTTCTTTACTTCTATACCTGTAGGGTGGGAACAAAGCAGCTCATCCAGTCTTTTTCCTACGGTTCCGTATCCAAGGATCGCGATTTTCATAATTTTCTCCAGTCTCTTTTGTATCCGAGTAAAAAACACTTGTTTTTGCAATGCAAACATTGTATCATTTTGATATCGATTCCGCAAGGGGTTGATGCAGATAAAAAACCATTGGTATGGTATAATCAAAAGAAAACAACAAGAGGGAGCAAAGCGGGATGATCTATCACAGTACAAGAGATAAACAGGAAACAGCCGGAAGCCGGGAGGCGGTCCTTCAGGGCCTCTGCCGGGACGGAGGACTTTTTGTAAGCGACGAGCTTTCAGACTGCCGGCTGGATGTGGAGGAACTGCTTCCTTTATCTTATAAGGAAACGGCAAAAAGGATATTCGGCCTGCTGCTGGGGGATTACAGCAGCCAGGAGCTCTCGGAGGGAGTGGAGGAGGCCTACGGCAGCACCTTTTCCGCGCCGGAGGTAACGCCCCTGACGAGGATCGGGGAGAACTGGCTTCTGGAGCTTTATCACGGCCCCACCTCCGCCTTTAAGGACGTGGCCCTCTGTATGCTGCCTCAGCTCATGTCAAAGGCCCTTTCCGGAACGGGAAAACGGGTCATGATCGTGACGGCCACCAGCGGCGACACGGGAAAGGCGGCCCTGAACGGCTTCCGGGATGTGAAGGACGTTGCCATCACCGTATTCTATCCGGAAGGCAAGGTCAGCGACATCCAGAGGCTGCAGATGATCACCCAGGAAGGGGAGAATGTGGCGGTCTGCGGGATCCGGGGTAATTTTGACGACGCCCAGTCTGCCGTAAAGACCGTATTTTCCTCCGGAGCGGGAGCAGAGCTGGAAAAGGAGGGGATTTTCCTGTCCAGCGCCAACTCCATCAATGTGGGAAGGCTGATCCCCCAGGTGGTTTATTATTTTGAAGCCTATAAGGCCCTCAGGAATCAGGGAGTTATCCGGAAGGGGGAGTGCATCGATTTCTGCGTGCCCACGGGGAACTTCGGCGATGTGCTGGCAGGCTACTACGGGAAGCTTATGGGGCTTCCCATCCGCCATCTGATCGTGGCCAGCAACGAGAACAATGTGCTGACGGACTTTATCCGAAGCGGCATTTATGACAGGAACCGGCCCTTCCATAAGACCATCTCCCCCAGCATGGACATCCTGATCTCCAGCAACCTGGAGCGGATGCTCTACTACATGTCCGGAGGGGATGTGGAGCTTATCCGGAGCCTCATGCAGGACCTGAAGGAGAAGGGACGCTTTCAGATCGGAGGAGAGCTTCTGGAAAGGATCCAGGAGGTATTTCCCGCAGGCTGTGCCGACGACGAGAAGACCCGGGCGGGGATCCGCCGGGCCTACGAGGTAGAGGGAAGGCTCATCGATCCCCACACGGCGGTGGGCTATCAGGTCATGCAGGAGAAGGGAGAAAAGGGAGTTCCCTGTGTGCTCCTCTCCACTGCAAGTCCTTATAAGTTCTGCAGGGATGTTTACGAGGCCCTTTTCGGACCCCTTTCCGGGGAGGCGGACGGCTTTGCCTATATGGACGCCCTCCGGGAGAAAACGGGGGTGGAACCGCCGGAGCCTCTGAAGGCCCTCCGGGGGAAAACAGAGCTGCATAAGGATGTGATCGATCCCGGTGAGATCGGCGGATATGTAATGAAAAAAGCCATGGAAAAACTTGGAAGTGAAACATAAGGAGCGGGAAGATGAATGGGAATAGAGAGAAAGTGACGGTCCGGGTCCCGGCCACCAGCGCCAATCTGGGACCGGGTTATGACTGCCTGGGGCTGGCCCTTTCCATGTATTCGGAATTTACCTTTGAGGAGGCGGAAGACTTTTCTGTGACCGGCTGTCCGGAGGAATTCCGGAATGAGGACAATCTGGTGCTTGTGGCCTACAGAAGGGCCTTCGGGGCGGCTGGAAAGGAGCCGAAGCCGGTGAAGCTTTCCATCGAGGCCGGGGTTCCGGTAGCCCGGGGACTGGGCTCCTCCAGCACCTGCATCGCCGCAGGGGTCCTGGGAGCGGACGCATTTCTGGGAGGCTGCTTCAGCCTGGAGGAAAAGCTCCGCATCTGCACGGAAATGGAGGGACATCCGGACAATGCGGCTCCGGCCCTTTACGGGGGACTTACCGCTTCCTTTATGGAGGAAGGAAAGCCTTTTTCGGTGCCCTTTGACTGCGATCCGGCCTGGCGCTTTGTGGCCATCATTCCGGACTACGAGGTGCATACGGCGGAGGCCAGAAAGGCGGTGCCCAGGGAGATGGACATCTCCAAAAGCGTGTACACCACCTCCCATGCCCTGGCCATGGTAAGGGCTCTGGAAACGGGGGATGAGGGGCTTGTGGGACTTGCGGCAAGGGATGTCCTTCATGAGCCCTACCGGAAAAAGCTGATCCCGGATTACGAGGTTCTGCGGAGGCTCTGCCTTGCGGCGGGGGCTGCAGCCTTCCTCATCAGCGGCTCCGGCTCTACCATGCTGGCGCTTACGAAGCAGGAGGATCAGGCGGAGGAACTGGCCCGGGCAGTGGAGAAGGCTTATCCCGCTTTCCAGGTCCATGTACTGAGGGCCTGTCAGGAAGGAGCAAAGGTGCTGCCTGCCTGAACACAGGCGGTGGAAAGAAAGATATGGCCTGTTTGAGAAGGAGGATGCCATGGAGGAACAGGAAAAACAGCGGGAGCTTGCGGAAGCCGTTGCGGCGGGAAGCAGGGCCCTTATGAATCTGCGCAGGTCCCAGGAATTTTTGGACAAGGCGGCAAACTGGGGCCTTTTTGATATGCTGGCGGGAGGGATCTTTGCAACCCTGGGAAAGCACCAGAAGATCAAGGAAGCCCAGGATGCCATGGAGGAAGCCAGACAGAGCCTCCGGGCCTTTGAAAAGGAGCTTCAGGACGTCAACCTGAACCTGAATCTTGATCTGGAGATCGGGGAGTTTCTGACCTTTGCGGATTATTTTCTGGACAATGTGTTTGTGGACTTTATGGTCCAGAACCGGATCAACGAGGCCAGGGGCCAGGTGCGGGACGCCATTGCGGCGGTGCAGCAGATGCTGGCAGAGATAAAGAAGTATCAATTGTAACAGGATCGCAGCAGGATGATCCTATAGGAGGGTATGAGTATGAAACGGGTATATAATTTCAGCGCCGGACCGGCCTGTCTGCCGGAGGAGGTGCTGCGGGAAGCAGCGGAGGAGATGCTGGACTATCGGGGCTGCGGCATGTCCGTTATGGAGATGAGCCATCGGTCAAAGGTATTCCAGGGCATCATAGACGAGGCGGAGGCGGACCTTCGGGAGCTTCTGTCCATACCGGACAATTACAAGGTGCTGTTTCTCCAGGGAGGTGCCAGCCAGCAGTTTGCGGCGGTGCCCATGAACCTCATGAAAAAGGGCAAGGCGGATTATATCGTCACGGGACAGTGGGCGAAAAAGGCCGCAAAAGAGGCGAAGCGCTATGGTGAGGTGAACATCATCGCCTCCTCCGAGGACAAGACCTACAGCTATATTCCGGATCTGGAAGGCCTTCCCATCGACGAGGATGCGGATTATGTCTATATCTGCGAAAACAACACCATCTACGGAACCAAGTTCCACAGGCTTCCGGATACCAAGGGCAAGCCCCTGGTGGCGGATGTCTCCAGCTGCTTTCTGTCGGAGCCTGCGGACATTACAAAATACGGCATCATGTACGGCGGCGTCCAGAAGAACATCGGCCCGGCGGGGGTGGTGATCGTCATCATCCGGGAGGACCTGATCCGGGAGGATCTGCCGGAGTGGGTCCCCACCATGCTGCAGTATAAGACCCAGGCGGATGCAGGGTCCCTGTACAACACGCCCCCCTGCTACGGCATCTATATCTGCGGTAAGGTCTTCAAGTGGATCAGGGCCCAGGGGGGACTCCCCGCCATGCTGGAGCGGAATCAGAGGAAGGCGAAGCTTCTGTATGATTTCCTGGATCAGAGCAGCCTGTTCCACAATCCCGTGGAGCCCGGCAGCAGGTCCCTGATGAACGTGACCTTCGTCACAGGCAGGGAGGACCTGGACAAGGCCTTCGTGAAGGAAGCGGAGGAACGGGGCCTTGTGAACCTGAAGGGCCACAGGAGCGTGGGAGGCATGCGGGCTTCCCTGTACAACGCCATGCCCTATGAGGGGGTGGAGGCACTGGTGGCCTTCATGAAGGAATTTGAGGCAGCCCATTGACTGCGGAAAGGGGTTTGAGAGATGAAAAAGATCTGCTGTCTGAATCCGGTGAGCCGGAAGGGAACCGATAGACTGGGCGAAGGATATACATTTACGGAGCAGTTTCAGGAGGCGGACGCAGTGCTGGTCCGCTCTGCGGACATGAAGGAGCTGCAGTTTGAAAAAAGGCTTCTGGCCATTGCCAGAGCCGGAGCCGGCGTCAACAACATCCCCCTGGACCGCTGTGCGGAGGAGGGGATCGTGGTCTTCAACACGCCGGGAGCCAATGCCAACGGGGTGAAGGAGCTGTTTTTCGCAGGGCTTCTGCTGTCCGCAAGGGACATCCTGGGAGGCATAGCCTGGTGCAGGGAGCATGCAGAGGAGCCGGACATTGCAAAGCTGGCGGAGAAGGCAAAAAAAGGATTTGCAGGAAGGGAGATCCGGGGAAAGAAGCTGGGCGTCATCGGCCTGGGAGCCATCGGCTCAGAGGTGGCCAATGCGGCGGTGGCCCTGGGAATGGAGGTCTACGGCTATGATCCCTATATTTCCGTGAACGCAGCCTGGAACCTGAGCCGGGAGATCAGACATATCACAAAGCCCGACAGCATCTATCAGGAATGTGACTATATCACGGTTCATGTACCGGCCATGCCGGAAACAAAGGGAATGATCGGAGCGAAGGAGCTGGAGGAGATGAAGGAAGGAGCCGTGCTTCTGAACTTCTCCCGGGACAGCCTCTGTGACGAGGAGGCGGTGGCAAGGGCCCTGGAGTCCGGAAAGCTGGCCCATTACATCACGGATTTTCCGAATCCGGTTTCCATCCATATGAAAAATGCCATCGTGATCCCCCATCTGGGAGCCTCCACGGAGGAATCAGAGGAGAACTGCGCGGTGATGGCGGCGGAGGAGCTGAAGGACTATCTGGAAAACGGAAACATCCGTAACTCCGTCAACTATCCCAACTGCAGCATGGGGACCTGTCAGGCGGAGGCCCGCATCGCAGTGCTCCACAGGAATATCCCCAACATGCTGGGTCAGATCACCGCTGCCCTGGCAAGGCAGGGGGCCAACATCGCAGATTTGATGAACAAGGTCCGGGGAGAATATGCTTATGCCCTCATCGATCTCAACAGCATCCCAACGGAGGAGACCATCCGGCAGATCGAGGCCATCGAAGGGGTCCTTAAGGTAAGGGACATCAAGGGAGGCGAAGGACGGTAATATGGCAGAGATCAGACCCTTCCGGGCAGTCCGTCCCGCAGCGGCCTATGCAGACCGGATGGCTGCCCTGCCTTATGATGTATATGATGAGAAGGAAGCCAGAAAAGCGGTAGAGGGGAAGCCCCTTTCCTTCCTGTGTATCGACAGGGGAGAGACGCAGCTTCCCGAGGGAACGGATCCCTACAGCCCGGAGGTATACGAAAAGGCGGCGGAGCTGTACCGGAGAGAAAAGGAAGAGGGGTACTTCCTTAAGGAGGAGAGCCCCTGCTATTATATCTATGCCCTGACCATGGAGGGCAGGACCCAGACCGGCCTTGCAGCCTGTTCCTCCGTGGACGATTATCTTCAGGGGATCTGCAAAAAACACGAGAACACGGTACAGAAAAAAGAAGAGGACCGGATCCGCCACGTCATGGCCTTAAAGGCCCAGACCGGTCCTATATTCCTGACCTATCGAAAAAATGATAAGGTATCGCACATTGTTTCTGCCGAAACCAAAAAAGAACCCATGTATGATTTCCGTTCAGAGGACGGGATCCGGCATCAGCTGTGGCGGATCAGCGATTCGGAGATCATAGAGACCCTCACGGAGACCTTTTCCAGGGAGGTCCCCTGTACCTATATCGCAGACGGACACCATCGTGCCGCATCGGCGGTAAAGGCGGCCCTGGCTCTTCGGAAGGAGCAGGGAGACAGGGATGAAGAAAGGCAGAAAGAGGCACCCTACGACTATTTTCTGTCGGTGCTGTTTCCGGAGGAGGAGCTGGCCATCCTGGACTATAACCGGGTGGTGAAGGACCTTGGGGGCCTGAGCCCGGAGCAGTTTCTGAAGGCGGTGGAGCAGGACTTTGAGACAGAGCCCATCGCCTCAGGTCCCGAAGGGATCCCGGAAGCCGGCCCGGAGGAGAAGGGAAGCTTCCACATGTATCTTCAGGGACAGTGGTACCGGTGCCGGCTGCGTCCGGAGCCTGCGGAAAAACGGGCCGGGGACCCGGTGGAAGCTCTGGACGTGGCGGCCCTCCAGGACCTGCTCTTATCCCCCATCCTGGGGATCGATGATCCCAGGACCAGCGAGCGTATCGAGTTCGTGGGAGGGATCCGGGGCTGGAAGGTCCTTCGGGAAAAGGCGGATGCCTGCGGAGGTGTGGCCTTTGCCCTGTATCCCACTTCCGTGAGGGAGCTCATGGCGGTGGCGGACGCAGGGAGGCTGATGCCCCCCAAATCCACCTGGTTTGAACCAAAGCTCAGGAGCGGACTGCTGATCCATGAGCTTTCAGAGGCTTGATTCGGAAAAGGAAGGCTTGAGTTATGAATCTGTTTATGAAAAAATGCAGATCCCTGCTTCTTACGCTGTTTGTGGCGGCAGGGATCCTTGGGGGCATGGGGACCCTGCAGTCCCTTGCGGCGGATCAGGATATCGTGATCCTGTTTACCAACGATATCCACTGCGGTGTAAACGATAACATCGGTTATGCCGGCGTAGCCCTTTATAAAAAGGAGATGCTGAAGGAGACCCCCTACGTGACCCTGGTGGACGCCGGGGATGCGGTACAGGGAGCCCCCCTGGGGACCCTGTCGGAGGGAGAAGATATCGTGGCCATCATGAATGAGATGGGATATGAGTTCGCCATCCCCGGAAACCACGAGTTTGACTATAAGATGCCCCAGTTTATGCGGCTTGCATCCCTGCTGAACTGCGGATATTATTCCGCAAACTTTACGGACGCTTCGGGAAACCGGATCTTTGCCCCCTACAAGCTGTTCCAGTATGGGGATACGAAGCTGGCCATGGTGGGCGTTACCACTCCGGAAAGCTTTACCAAGTCCACCCCGGTCTACTTCCAGGATGAGGCGGGAAATTATATCTACGGCTTCAGTGAGGATGAGACGGGAGAAAAGCTTTATGCCGCAGTACAGGATGCGGTGGATTCCGCCCGGAACGAGGGGGCGGAGATCGTGATCCTGGTGGGACACCTGGGCAGGAATTATGTAACGGAACGCTGGTCCTCAGAGAGCGTCCTGGCAAACACCACAGGCATCGACGCCCTGAACGTATTCCCCTTCGGAAACAGCGTCTGCATGGTGGAGGCCACGGGACAGCAGATCAAGGACGCTCTGGAGATGGGCGTCAGGAATCTGCCGGAGGAGACCGGCGGCTTCCAGCAGGTATCCGGCATGAGCTTTACGGTGGATACCTCCATCCCTTCCGGCGTGGAGCTGGATGAAAAGGGGAACTTTGTCCGGGTAAATGGCAGTTACCGGGTGCAGGACCTTATGATCGGCGGAAAGCCCGTGGATCTGTCCGCTTCCTACAAGGTGGCTTCCCACAACTATATGCTCCTTTCCGGCGGCGACGGCATGACCATGTTCGCCGGCTGCAGCGTGCTGATGCGGGACATCACCACGGACGTGGACGCCCTCTATACCTATATCAATCAGGACCTGGGAGGCGTGATCGGAGAGGAATACGCAGACCCCAGGGGACAGGGACGGATCACCATCCGGTAAAGCAGAAGAAGGAACTGAAAAAAGAAATTCCAATCAAAAAGGGAGTGCGGCTCCATCATCAGTTAGTTGATGATTTTGCAGCACTCCCTTTCCTGTAACAAGGCGGCTCGTATCTGATGGCTCAGATCAGACGGATCAATCGGCTTTTTCTTCCTGGGTCCCGGAGGCCTCCTCTTTGGGCTCCGGCGTCCTTTGGGGCTTTCCTGTTACGATCCGTGCAAGGCGCAGCTTCTGGCGGCTCGTCTTATCCAGCTGGGAGATATATAGGAACTTGCGGATGGCAAAGAGCACGCCTACGGCCAGGATGCCGAAGAACATCTCATGGGGAGACATGTGCTCTATGATCAGCTCTCTGGTCACGGCCATCAGCAGGATCTCCACGATGGTGTCCAGGGTCTGGTGGCACAGCACCCGAATCAGCTCCATGGCAATGATGATGTTGATGATGTACTTCAGGAAGCTGATGAGGCTTTCCGAGCCCACGTCCGTCAGGGATGAAAACTGATAGGGCAGGCTCCAGAAGGAGATCAGGATTGCCACGATGATCGTGAAGGTGATAAAATACTGGATATACAGGGAAACGACATAGCTCAGATTCCGTAGCTTTTCTATCCGGCCATAGTGCGCCCGTTCCATTTCGCTGGATGGTTTCATGATGAAGGGGCCCCTTTCTTTTTTGGGGATATTATAGCAAAAAAATGCGGCCTTCACTATACGATGGAGATAAAATTGTGTAAAATATAAAAGATATACACAGGAAAGCCCTTGCCGAAGACAGAGAAGGACCGGAAAGGGCATAGGAGGAACAGATATGAAGTGGAAAAAATACACCATACATACCACCACGGAGGCAGAGGATCTGGTCAGCGCCATGCTGGACGAGCTGGGAGTGGAAGGCGTCCAGATCGAGGACAACGTGCCCCTTACGGAGGAGGATACCAAGGGGATGTTTATCGACATCCTGCCGGAGCTTCCCCCGGACGACGGCACCTCCCGGGTAAGCTTCTTCCTGAGGGAGCCGGAGGGGGAGGAGACGACAGCCCCGGAGCAGGGAGACCCATCTGTGGACGGCTCCTATACCCCCAATGACCGGATCTGGCAGCCGGAGGAGATCGAAGCCCTTCTGCAGGACATCCGGCGGGAGCTTTCCGACATGCGTGCCTACACGGACATCGGGGAGGGCCGTATCGAGGTGGGAGAGACCCAGGATACGGACTGGATGAATAACTGGAAGCAGTATTTCAAGCCCTTCCTGGTGGAGAAGTTCCTGGTAAAGCCCACCTGGGAACCGGTTCCGGAGGAATATGAGGAAGCCATTGCCGCAGGGGACATCATGGTACTGGAAATGGATCCGGGAACTGCCTTCGGCACCGGCACCCATGAGACGACCCAGCTTTGCATGAGGATGCTGGAAAAGTACGTCCGGGGCGGAGAGAAGGTGCTGGACATCGGCACCGGAAGCGGTATCCTGGGGATCGCGGCCCTGAAGCTGGGAGCCCGGGAGGTGGTGGCCACGGACCTGGACGAGGCCTGCCGGGAGGCTGTGGCGGAGAATATTGAGGCAAACGGCATCGGGGAAGAGCGGTTCCGCCTCATCATCGGAAACATCCTGGGGGATGCTGCCGTAGAGGAGGCGGCAGGCTTTGATACCTACGACATCGTAACAGCCAACATCCTGGCTCCCGTGATCGTTCTCCTGGCCGGAGCGGGAGCGGCAGACCGCCACATCAAAAAGGGCGGCATCTTCATCACCTCCGGTATCATCGATACCAAAGAGGAAGAGGTAAAGGAAGCCTTTGCAAAGAACCCTGCCTGGGAGGTCCTGGAGATCAACCATCAGGGCGAATGGGTGAACATCACCGCCAGACGGGTGTGATGGCAGAAAGGAAGGACAGCATGTATATTACGGGAAGCTTTGCGAAAAAGATCGATCTCTGTGCGATCCGGGAAATGGGGATCCCCTCCCTCACCCTGATGGAAGCTGCGGCAGGGTATGTCTTCCGTTATGCAAAGGAGGCAGCGGAAAGAAAAGCTTCGGAGGAAGGAAAGAGCCCGGAGGATATGGCGGTCCTTGTGGCCTGCGGCGTGGGGAATAACGGCGCAGACGGACTGGCAGCCGGGGCCATGCTGCTGGAGGCGGGCTTTCATAAGGTAAGGGCCTGCTATTGCGGGGACCTGGAAAGGGCCTCGGAGGAGTTCCGGTATCAGAAGGAGCGCTTCGAGAAGGCCGGGGGAAGGCTTGGCTCCGTGGACTGCTATCAGCCGGAGGAGACGGATATCATCCTGGACGCCCTTTTCGGAATCGGACTCAGACGGCAGGTGGAGGGCCCCTACAGGGACATGATCGAAAACATGAACCTGTTGCGGAACGAGGAAAACTGCCATGTGATCGCAGTGGACATCCCCTCCGGCATCGATGCGGACCAGGGGAAAAATATGTGCGCCCCCCTCTATCCGGTCCATGCGGATGAGACAGTCACCTTCGGCTGGGCAAAGACGGGACAGTATCTGGACTACGGCTACGGAAACTGCGGAGAGATCCATGTCTGTGACATCGGCTATCCCGAGGGCATTGTGGAAAAGCTTCTGGAACAGGAGAACACCGGGGGAGAAGCCCTGGAGGATACGGCCCGGATTCTTGCGGATCACAGGGAGGCCTTTTTGCAGCGGGATCCCAGGGCCAATAAGGGGGATTATGGAAAGCTGCTGATCATTGCGGGGGCAGAGGGCATGGCAGGAGCGGCTTATCTCTCCGGCCTTGCGGCATACCGCACCGGTATCGGCATGGTCAAATATCTGGGGCCGGAGGAGAACCGGGTGATCCTGCAGAGCCTCCTTCCGGAGGCCATGTATGAGGCCTACGATCCGGAATCCCTGGGATTTGCGGAGCGGATCGGAACACAGCTTTCCGACAGCTTAAGCTGGGCGGACCTGGTGATCCTGGGCCCGGGCCTGTCCCGGGAGCCCTATGCGGAGAGCCTGGTGCGGGAGGCCTTAAAGGGCGTGATCCGGGAATCCCAGAGAAGAGAGGGCCGGGCACCCCTTCGCACCATCATCGACGCGGATGCCCTGAATATCCTGGCGGATCACTGGGATCTGATGGAGCTTCTGACGGGCGATATGGTCCTGACGCCCCATATCGGGGAGCTGGCCCGGCTTACGGGCTGTACGGTGTCGGAGGTGAAGGAGCACTTCATCGGCATGACGGAGCACCTGTCCCGGAAACTGCATACCAATATTCTGGCCAAGGACTGCGTATCCCTTCTGGCAGGGGAGTCCGGAAGCTGCATGAACACCAGCGGCAGTGCTTCCCTGGCAAAGGCCGGCAGCGGAGACGTGCTGACGGGGGTGATCGCAGGCTGCACGGCGATCCTGAAGGACATTTACCTGGGGGCTGCGGCGGGAGCCTTCCTTCACGGAATGGCCGGAACCCTGGCAGGCCTTGCAAAAGGACCCCACAGTACCCTGGCCCGGGATATTGCAGAAGAGATCGGAAGGGCCATGGAGGAGAGCTGAATGCATCATTTTTTTGTTAAAGACCATCAGATCGTAGATGGAAAGGTATATATCACAGGCAGTGATTTCCGCCATGCGGCGCGGGTCCTCAGGCTGAAGGCTGGGGAGCAGATCCTCATCAGCGATGAGGAGGGCCGGGACTACCTCTGCGAAGTGGAGGAGACCGTGGAAGGGGAGTGTCCGGACTTTGAGACACCCCATCTGCGGGCTGCCGTTTCGGAGGCCCAGGAGGGAGACCATGAGCTGCCTGCCCGGGTCTGGCTCTTTCAGGGACTTCCCAAGTCCGACAAGTTGGAGCTGATCATCCAGAAGGCTACGGAGCTTGGGGTCAGCGATATCGTACCGGTGGATATGAAGAACTGCGTGGTGAAGCTGGAGGAAAAGAAGGCGGAGGACAGGAGAAAGCGCTGGCAGGCCATTGCGGAAAGCGCGGCCAAGCAGTCAAAGCGGAGCCGGATCCCGAAGGTCCATCCCCTGGTAAGGTTCACCGACGCCCTTCGCATGTCGGAGGATATGGAGGTCCGGATCCTACCCTATGAAAATGAAGAGGGCATCGCAAGTATGTGCGAGGCCATCGTGAATTTCCTTCCGGGGCGGGACATCGGCGTATTTATCGGACCGGAGGGGGGATTCGATCCTCTGGAGGTGAAGCTGGCGGAGCATCAGGGAGTCCGCATCGTTTCCCTTGGGAAAAGGATCCTTCGGACGGAGACGGCGGCCATCGCCGTCCTCTCCATGATCATGATCCGCCTGGAGATCGCGGCGGAACTGGGATTTGAAGCAGAGTAAAGGAAGCTTGTATGGAAGTTTATTTTGATAATGCAGCCACCACCCGGGTAGCCCCGGAGGTGGTAAGGCTGATGGATAAGGTCATGGAGGAGGATTACGGAAATCCCTCCTCCAAACATATGATGGGGCTTCGGGCGGAGAATTATGTGAAGACCGCCCGGGAGCAGATCGCAAATACCCTGAAGGTAAAGCCGGGGGAGATCCTCTTTACCTCCGGGGGAACGGAGTCGGACAATCTGGCCCTTATCGGCACGGCCCTTCGCAGGAGGAAGCGGGGAAAGCACATCATAAGCCTCGGCATCGAGCATGCCGCCATCTATAAGACCCTGGAGTTTCTGGAGGGAGAGGGCTATGAGGTGACCTTCCTTCCCGTGGACGGAAACGGCCGTGTGGATCCGGAAGCCCTGGCTGCCGCCATCCGGCCGGACACGATCCTGGTAAGCATCATGTATGTCAATAACGAGATCGGAGCCATAGAGCCCATCGAAGAGCTGGGCAGGATCATAAAGGAGAAGAATCCGGCCTGCTATTTCCACACGGATGCCATCCAGGCCTACGGCAAGCTCCGGATCCGGCCCAAAAAGGGACACATCGACATGCTCTCCGTCAGCGGACACAAGCTCCACGGCCCCAAGGGCGTGGGCTTCCTCTATGTGGATGAGCGGGTGCAGCTGAGCCCCGTGATCTTCGGAGGGGGCCAGCAGCACGACATGCGCTCCGGCACGGAAAATGTACCGGGGATCGCAGGCATGGGCCTTGCGGCAGAGCTCTATTACAGGAATCACGAAGAGCATGTGCAAAAGCTCCTTTCCGTAAAGGAACGGCTTATGGAGCGGCTTTCTGCCATGGAAGGGGTACGGATCAATTCCGGCATGGACCAGACCTCGGCTCCCCAGATCCTGAGCGCATCCTTCTCAGGGGTCCGGGCGGAGGTGCTGCTTCACGCTCTGGAGGAAAAGGGAGTCTATGTCTCCTCCGGTTCCGCCTGCTCCTCAAATCACCCCGCCATCAGCGGGACCCTTCGGGGGATCGGCCTTCCCAGGGAGCTCCTGGACAGCACCCTGCGCTTTTCCTTCGGCCTTTACAATCAGGTGGAGGAGGCGGACTACTGCGCCGACTGCCTGGAGGAACTGCTGCCGGTGCTTCGGAGATTTGTAAGGAAATAGATATAATACGTTATATAACGTATTGAACCAAAAGGGCCTGAATGATATAATCAGGGCATCAGATCATTTGTAAGCCGCTGCAGACTGCAGGAAGGCAGAAAAGGAGGATGCCATATGCTGAATTATGATGAAAACAAGGTCCTTACGGAGCACAGAAACGGCCTGGCCCTGATCCCTCAGGTGGAGGAGATGGTGGATCAGGCCTGCAGGGAAGGATATTCCAATATCTTCTATATCGGGATCGGCGGAACGGTCCTGAGCGCCGGCCAGATGAACCACATGGCGAAGCAGCTCGGATCCCGGCTTCCTCTTTACGTCGAGAATGCGGCAGATTTCTGCCTGGTGGGGAATCCCTTTTTCGACGGCCGGTCCCTGGTGGTGATCGAATCCGCTTCCGGGGATACGAAGGAAGTGGTGGAGGCCGTGAAAAAGGCCCATGAGGCGGGGGCCAGGGTCCTGGGCTACGTGGAAACCCCGGGAACGCCCCTTTACGAGGCCTGTGACCATGTGGTCAGTGCCAGGGGCTGCAGCTACTATTTCTGGTATACGGTTACCCTGCGTTTCCTGAAAAATGCGGGGATGTTTGCGGACTATGACCGGTTCTTCCGGGAGCTTGGGAATCTGCCGGAGGCTGTGGTGGGCATCCACAAGGCGGCCGATCAGGCGGCGGCAGACTATGCGAAGACCTACTGCGACGAGCCCATCACCTATCTGGTGGCCTCAGGCAATCTGGAGGACTGGGCTGTCCTTTACGGTATGTGCATTATGGAGGAGATGCTGTGGATGCGCACAAGGCCCATTTCTGCGGCAAACTTTTTCCACGGCACCCTGGAGGTCATCGAACGGGACGTGCCGGTGCTTCTGCTGAAGGGAGAGGACCAGACCAGGCCGGAGATGGATCGGGTGGAGGACTTTGTCAGGAAGATCTCCGCAAAGGTGACGGTATTCGATGCCCGGGACTATGAGCTTCCCGGCATCAGCAGGGAATTCCGGGGCCTCCTTTCTCCCCTGGTGATCCGTTCCGTCTGCCAGCGCATCAGCACCCATCTGGAGGATCGCAGGAAGCATCCCATGGATATCCGGAGATACTACAGACGGCTGGATTACTAAAAGAAAGCCTTGACAAATGCTCCCAATTGGGCAAAAATGGAAAGAACGTTTCAAACAGGATCGGAAACATGCCGGAAGGAGCAGACAGTACATGGAATACCAGAGTTTTTTGATCAAATACGCGGAGATCGGAACCAAGGGAAAGAACCGCTATATCTTTGAGGACGCCCTTATGCAGCAGATCCGGCTGCATCTGGAGAAGGTGGAGGGCTCCTTTGCCATTCAGAAGGAGCAGGGCCGTATCTACGTCAATGCCAAGACGGACTACGACTATGACGAGGTGATCGGGGCCCTGACAAAAGTCTTCGGCGTAACGGGCATCTGCCCCATGATGCAGATGGAAAAATGCGGCTTTGAGGAGCTGCGGGAAAAGGTGCTGGCCTTTGTGAAGCGGGAGCATCCGGAGGGAGGCTTCTCCTTTAAGGTCCGGGCAAAGCGGGCGGACAAGCACTATCCCGTTACTTCAGACGAGATCAACGCAGAGGTGGGCCATGATATCCTGGAGGCCTTCCCGGATTCCCGTGTAGATGTGCATGATCCGGATTTCATCGTGTACATCGAGGTCCGCCAGCATGTGAACGTATACACCAAGACCGTAAAAGGCGCCGGCGGCATGCCCATCGGAACCAACGGAAAGGCCATGCTGCTGCTTTCCGGCGGCATCGACAGCCCGGTGGCAGGCTATATGATCGCAAAGAGGGGCGTCCGGCTGGAGGCCGTGTATTTCCATGCGCCGCCATACACCTCCGAGCGGGCAAAGCAGAAGGTGGTGGATCTGGCAAAGCTTGTGGCTCGTTATGCAGGACCCATCAAGCTCCATGTCATCAACTTCACGGAGATCCAGCTCTACATCTACGAGCAGTGTCCCCATGACGAGTTGACCATCATCATGCGGCGCTATATGATGAAGATCGCGGAGCGCCTTGCGGAGGCCAACGACTGCATCGGACTGATCACGGGAGAGTCCATCGGACAGGTGGCTTCCCAGACCATGTTTTCCTTAAGGACTACGGACGAGGTCTGCGGACTTCCGGTCTACAGGCCGGTGATCGGCTTTGACAAGCAGGAGATCGTGGACCTGGCGGAGAAGATCGATACCTATGAGACCAGCATCCTTCCCTATGAGGACTGCTGTACCATCTTTGTGGCAAAGCATCCGGTGACGAAGCCCAATCTGAAATCCATTCAAAAATCCGAGCTGAAGCTTGCGGAAAAGATCGACGGGATGCTGGAGACGGCAGTCTCCACGGAGGAAGTCATCTGGTGCAGCTGATGAGGCAAAAAAATACCCGGCAGTTTCTGCCGGGTATTTCAAAGACAGGAAAACCTGTCGCTTGAACAAAACTGGGATCCCTGTCTGATCAGTTTACCAGATAGGGCTGCAGGATCTCCATGATCTCATCGACGTTCTTGTCGGCGTGGATGTTCAGGGTGATCGGCTTGGAAAGGTCCAGGGAGAAAATACCCATAATGGACTTTGCGTCGATGATGTAACGTCCGCTTACCAGATCAAAATCACAGTCAAAACGGTTGATGTCATTGACAAAGGACTTTACACGGTCGATGGAGCTCAGGGAAATTTTGACGGTTTTCATTGGAACATACCTCCTCAATCTATCTCCTGCCCGGCTGAAGCAGAGGGCTTCAGACTGACCGGATCGCTATGTAGTTACTGTAAATTTTACCATGTTGGGATATAAAGTCAAGCCTATGTTGAAAGATCAAAATCAAAAAAAATTCGCCATCCATACCCTGGGCTGCAAGGTCAATACCTATGAGTCCGACGCCATCTCAGAGGCCCTGAGAAAGGTGGGATTTCTGGAGGTCTCCTTTGCGGATCCGGCGGATGTCTACATCATCAATACCTGTACGGTCACCAATGTGGCGGACAAGAAATCCCGCCAGATGCTTCATCGGGCAAAGAAGCTGAATCCGGAGGCCCTCATCGTTGCGGCAGGCTGTTATGTGGACGCCGCCATGCAGAACGAAAGCATGCAGGCGGTCCTGCGGGATTCCGCCATTGACCTTCTGGTACCGAACCGGGACAAGGGCAGGATCACGGAGCTGATCCTGGGGAAGCTTTTCCCGGAAAAGGAAGGAGCAGAGACGGATCCGGAGCAGCACCCGGAAGAAGCCGCCCCGGAGGCAGGTCACCTCTTCGTTACGGAGCTGGACGGCCATACCAGAGCTTTTATCAAGGTCCAGGACGGCTGCAACCAGTTCTGCTCCTACTGCATCATCCCCTATGTCCGGGGACGGATCAAGTCCCGCCCCCTGGAGGACTGCGTGGCTGAGATCCGGGGCCTTGCGGATAAGGGCATAAGGGAAGTGGTCCTTACGGGGATCCACTTGAGCTCCTACGGGAAGGACTTCCGGAGGGAGGAGAGCAGCCGGGATGGGGAGACCCGGGTGGCAAGCGATGACATCGAAAACGGCGGAAAGGCTCCCCTTCTTGATCTGATCCGGGCGGTTCACGGGATCTCCGGCATCCGGCGGATCCGCCTGGGCTCCCTGGAACCCAGGCTCATGGACGAGGACTTTGTCAGGGAGCTGGCAAAGCTTCCAAAGGTATGCCCCCATTTTCATCTCTCCCTCCAGTCCGGCTGCAGGGAGACCTTAAAACGCATGAACCGGCATTATACGCCGGAGGAATATCTGGAGAGCTGCCGCAGGATCCGGCAGTACTATCCACACCCTGCCATCACCACAGATGTGATCGTGGGATTCCCGGGGGAGACGGAGGAGGAATTTGCGGAGAGCCGGGAGTTCCTTCGGAAGGTCCGCTTTTACGAGATGCATGTCTTCAAGTACTCCAGAAGGGCAGGCACCCGGGCAGACCGGATGGAGGGACAGGTGCCGGAGGCTGTGAAGGAGGCCCGCAGCAGGGAGCTCATCGCCCTTGCGGAGGAAATGTCCCACAGCTTCCGAAGGGACTACCTCGGAAAGGAGACAGAGTTCCTCTGCGAGGAGGAGATCAGTCTTCAGGGAGAGCGTTATGCTCTGGGATATAACCGGGAATATGTAAAATGTGTGAAAAAGATCGAAACATTTCACCAAAATGAGATCGTTTCGGGTACGGCGACAGAAATTTGTAAGGAAAAAGCTGTTTACGAAAGCCTGATTTTGCGATAGAATAAGGTATAGTTGAAAAAGGACGTGAATGACATGAGCGATTTACAGAACACACAGATCATCGGACACATCAAGGAGATGGCGAAGCCTAATGTAAGCGACGTGCTTGCACAGGTTTACAGCGCCCTGGTTGAAAAGGGATATAACCCGATCAATCAGATCGTAGGTTATATCATGTCAGGGGATCCCACCTATATCACAAGCCATAAGAACGCCAGAAGCCTGATTATGAAGGTGGAACGGGACGAGATTCTGGAGGAACTGATGGCGGCTTACGTTGAGAGCAAGCTGAGCTGATATCCGGATCCTTTAACTGAATGATGCGTTTTTTCAACATGCCGGCATAGCTATATGCTGACATGTTGTTTATGTGTTTGAAATTTTATTTTCCGAGGGATTTTTATGGGCAGAATCATGGGCCTTGATTTCGGATCCAAGACAGTGGGGGTGGCCCTGACGGATCCCATGGGCGTGATCGTGTCTCCTTTTGAGACCATTGTAAGAGATAAAGAGAATAAACTGCGGCCGACCCTCCGGCGGATCTGCCAGCTGGCAGAGGAAATGGAGGTGGACCTGATCGTTCTGGGGCATCCCCTCAATATGGATGATTCCGTGGGAGAGAGGGCCCTTAAGACCGAGGCCTTCCGGGATACCCTCCTGCATAGGCTTCCGGAGACAGGCAGAGAAATCCCCGTGGTGCTCTGGGACGAGCGGCTTTCCACCATGGGAGCCGATGAGATCCTGGAGGAATCCGGCGTAAGCCAGGGGAACAGGAAGCAGTATATCGATAAAATAGCGGCAGCGCTGATACTGGAAGATTATATGAAGAACGGAATGGAGAAAAGCTGATGGAAGAAGAAAAGATTATCATGCAGATGGACGACGGCAGCGAGATCGAATTTACGATCCTGGAGAAGACCACCCTGGGAGGCGTTGATTATATCCTGGTAACGGATGCGCCGGAGGACGAGGACGGCGAGTGCTATGTGATGAGGGATATATCGGAGGCTGGAAGCGAGGAAGCCGTATACGAGTCCGTGGAGGACGAGGATACCCTGGACGAAGTGTTCCGGGTCTTTTCAGAGATGCTGAAGGACGAGATCGACATCGAGAGATAAGCAATAGGAGGATAAATGACAGAACAGAATAAGAAGGAAGGCGCTGAAGCCGCAAAACGCGGCGGGAACGTGAACGCCGAGGAAAACAAAGAGGCCCGCAGGCCCAGAAGGAGCCGGAGCCACCAGAACAAAAAACAGGAGCCCGCTGAAAAGAAGGCGGGAGAAGTAAAGGCAAAGGATACGAAGGGAAAGGAGACAAAGGAGCCGGAGACCGGAAAGGAGAGCGGAAAGGGCAGAGCCCACAGCCCCCGGCACGGTCAGAAGGCCCTCACCATGAAGGCACCCTTAAAGGCCCTTACCATGAAGGAGCCCCTGAAGGCCCTTACGGTAAAGGATCCGGAACCGGCAGAAAAGGATCCGGAGCAGGCCGGAGAGCAGACCGCAAAGCGGCGCAGGACCCAGAAGACCCCCTCCAAGGGTTCCAGAAAGACAAGACAGAAAAAATCAGAGCACATCCGCATCATCCCCCTGGGAGGCCTGGAACAGATCGGAATGAACATCACGGCCTTCGAGTACAAGGACAGCATCATCGTGGTGGACTGCGGAATGGCATTCCCGGATGAGGAGATGCTGGGCATCGACCTGATCATACCGGATGTGACCTATCTGAAGCAGAACATGCAGAAGCTGAAGGGCTTTTATATCACCCACGGTCATGAGGACCACATCGGAGCCCTTCCCTATATCCTGCGGGAGCTGAACCTCCCGGTATATGCCACCAGGCTCACCACCGCCCTGATCGAGAACAAGCTCAGGGAAGCAGGCCTTCTGGAGAGCGCAAAGCTCAACGTGGTCTCCTACGGCGACGTGATCGACGCCGGAGACTTCAAGGTGGAATTCATCAAGACGAACCACTCCATCCAGGACGCAGCCGCCCTGGCGATCCACAGCCCGGCAGGAGTGATCCTGCATACGGGAGACTTCAAGGTGGACTATACGCCGGTATTCGGCGACGCCATAGACCTGCAGCGCTTTGCAGAGCTGGGAAAGGCAGGAGTCCTGGCCCTGATGGCAGACTCCACCAACGCTCTGCGGACGGGCTTTACCATGTCGGAAAGCACTGTGGGCCATACCTTTGACGCCATCTTTGCGGAGCATACGGAGAACCGGCTCATCGTGGCCACCTTCGCGTCCAACGTGGACCGGGTACAGCAGATCATCAACGATGCGGAGAAGTTCGGACGGAAGGTAGTGGTGGAAGGCCGTTCCATGGTCAATGTCATCGGTACCGCCACGGAGCTTGGATACATCAAGATGAAGGAAGGCACCCTGATCGACATCAATCAGATCAAGGATTACCCCGACAACAAGGTGGTGCTGGTCACCACCGGAAGCCAGGGCGAGTCCATGGCTGCCCTGTCCCGTATGGCCAGCGGCCAGCACAGGAAGGTGAGCATCGGCCCCAACGATGTGGTGGTCTTAAGCTCGACCCCCATTCCGGGCAATGAAAAGGCCGTGGCCAAGGTCATCAACGAGCTGTCCCAGAAGCATGCCAAGGTCATCAACCAGGATACCCACGTATCCGGCCATGCATGCCAGGAGGAGCTGAAGCTGATCTACGCTCTGGTCCGCCCGAAGTTCGCCATTCCGGTCCACGGAGAGTACCGTCACCGCCTGGCCCAGAAGGACGTGGCAGTGGCAGTGGGCGTTCCAAAGGAGAATGTACTGATCGCAGAGACGGGAGACGTGATCGACCTCTCTGAAGAAGAGTGCAAGATCGTGGACAAGGTCCCGGCAGGCCCCAGGATGGTAGACGGACTGGGTGTGGGAGATGTGGGGAACATCGTTCTTCACGACCGTCAGAACCTGGCCCAGAACGGCATCATCGTCGTGGTCCTGACCCTGGAGCGCTATTCCGGACGACTGGTTTCCGGACCGGATATCGTAAGCCGGGGCTTCGTATATGTCCGGGAGAACGAGGATCTGATGGAGGAGGCCCGGCTGGTGGTGCTGGACGCCATCGACGATTGTCTGGTGCACCATGTCAGCGACTGGGCAAAGATCAAGAACATCATCCGGGATACCTTAAGCGACTTCCTCTGGAGAAGGCTGAAGCGGAACCCTGTGATCCTGCCCATCATCTCCGAGGTATAAAAGAAACAGAACACAGCTTCCCAAAGGGGGAGAAAATCACCGCCGAAGGCCGCAGAGTCGGATTCGGCGGTTTCTTTTACGTCTGAAATATGGTATACTTATTCAATTCAGTATCCATATAGGATAAAAACAAAGGACAGGTCTATAAGGAAAGAAAACATATGAAGGACGAAAGATCAGCACTTGCAAAAATAACAGGAGTCATCGGCGGGGTGGCCGGAAGGGTGATCATAGCAGCACTTTTGCTGCTTCTTACCTTTGAGGGTCTGCGGATCTGCTTTGACTTCGGACATGATATCTTCTATCAGCAGCCCATGGAGGCGGATCCCGGCACAGACCATGTGGTGACCCTGGAGGACGGGGCTACCATGCAGAGCACCGCGGAGCAGCTGAAGGACGAGGGACTGATCCGGAACGAGCTGGCCTTTGTGATCCAGGGCGAGCTTTACCAGATCAATCTCTATCCCGGAGATTATACCCTGAACACCTCCATGACCACGAAGGAGATCCTGACAGCCCTGAACACGGATCCTGAGGAGTACGCGGCCCAGGTGAAGGAATCCGAGGCGGAGCGGGAAGCTGCGGCCGAAGCAGAGGGCGATGTGATCGGCGGCGGAGACGAGCTGGTGGATGAGGAGCAGGCAGCTGCAGCTGCCGGAGAGGATATCCAGGTGGAAACGGAAGCGGCTTCCGCAGAGGCGACTGCAGAGGCAACAACAGAGGCGGCTGCAGAATAGATCGGAGGCTCAGATGGAACAGGAACGGATCGCAGATTATCTTCTGTCTCTGGAGCCGGAGGGAGACGGGCTCCTGAATGAACTGAGGGACTATGCCGGGACCCATGACGTCCCCATCCTGAGGCCGGAGACCGAGAGCTTTCTCCGGACCCTTATGGCCGCAAAGAAGCCGGGCAGGGTCCTGGAGATCGGCACTGCCATCGGCTACAGCGCCATCCTCATGGCAAAGGCCATGGAAAAGCCGGATATTGTCACCATCGAAAGCTGGGAAAAACGGATCCCCCTGGCACAGGAGAATCTGAAACGGGCCGGATACGAAGGAGCCGTGCGCCTGATCCAGGGAGATGCAGGCAGGGTGCTGAAGGACTTGATCCGGGAGGAGGAAGGCCCTTCGGGAGGCCGGGGATACGATCTTGTGTTTCTGGACGCGGCCAAGGGCCAGTATATCCACTGGCTTCCGGACATCCTGAGACTCATGAACCCGGGGGCTCTCCTGGTGGCGGACAATGTGATGCAGGACTTCACGGTGATGGAGTCCCGCTTTACCATTCCCAGAAGGGAGCGGACGACCCACAGCCGCATGCGGGAGTTCCTGTGGGAGATCAAACACAGAAAGGACCTGGTAAGCTCCGTTCTTCCTCTTGGAGACGGAGTCAGCATATCAGTAAAGGCATAGGAGCAGACCATCATGAAGAAACCGGAGCTTTTGATACCGGCAGGCAATCTTGCAACCTTAAAGACGGCGGTGATCTACGGAGCAGATGCCGTATATATCGGAGGAGAGGCCTTTTCCCTGCGGGCGAAGGCCGATAATTTTGGCAGAGAGGAGATGGAGGAGGCCATTGCCTTTGCCCATAAAAGAGGGGCGAAGGTCTACGTGGCGGTCAATATTTTTGCCCACAACGGGGATCTGCCGGAGGCGGAGCGGTACTTGAAGGAGCTTTCGGAGATCGGGCCGGACGCTCTGATCATTTCCGACCCCGGGATCTTTTCCCTGTGCAGGCGGCTCATCCCCCACATGGAGATCCACATCTCCACCCAGATGAACAACACCAACTATGAGACCTTCCGCTTCTGGCACGGGCTTGGAGCCAAGCGGGTGGTGACGGCCCGGGAGCTGTCCCTTCGGGAGATCGCAGAGATCCGGGCCCATATTCCCGAGGACATGGAGATCGAGTCCTTCGTCCACGGCGCCATGTGCATCTCCTATTCCGGAAGGTGCCTCCTGTCAAGCTTCATGGCGGGACGGGACGCAAACCGGGGAGCCTGCACCCATCCCTGCCGCTGGAAATACAGCCTCATGGAGGAAAAGCGGCCGGGAGAATATTTCCCTGTGGAGGAGACGGAGCGGGGGACCTATATCTTCAATTCAAAGGACCTGTGCATGATCGATCACATCCCGGAGATGGTGGAGGCGGGGATCGACAGCCTGAAGATTGAAGGCCGTATGAAGACCCAGCTTTATGTGGCCACGGCGGCCAGGACCTACCGGAAGGCCATTGACGATTACTTCACCTCCCCGGAGCTTTACCGGAGCAATCTGGAGCTTTACCGGCAGGAGATCGGAAAATGCACCTACCGGGCCTTCACAACGGGCTTTTACTTCGGAAGGCCGGGAACGGATGCCCAGATCTATGACAACAATACTTATGTAAAGAACTACACCTACCTGGGAGAGGTGGAGGCCCTGGAAGGGGGCCGTGCCCTGGTGGAGCAGAAGAACAAGTTCTCCATGGGAGACCGGATCGAGATCATGAAGCCGGACTTCACAACGGAGGAGACCAGGGTCCTGTCTATCCGGGACCGGGAGACCGGGGAGGAGATGGAGTCCTGTCCCCATCCAAAGCAGCTGCTCCTTCTGGAGCTTTCCCCCATGCCGGAGGTCCATGATATCCTCCGGGTCAAGACAAAGGAAGCGTAAGCCTTAGGAAACGAAATGGAAGCGATTTTTCTTTTTTTCAGTTTTGCCTGTCTGATCTACTTTGTGATCATCGTGATCTACAGCGGGATCGGCACCTCCTTCTGCGGGATCTGGCTCTTTTTTGCGGCGGCAAGCGGCCTTATGGCATACTTCTGTGCCAGAACACCCATGAACCGGGAGCGCCTGCCCAGAAGGCTTCCGGTGGCGGTCTTTACCACTTTTTTTGCCGGTGTGGCCGCTTTTTTGTGTCTCATGATCCCCGTCATGAGAGCCGCAAGGGTCCCTGCGGAACAGGGATTGCCCTATGTGGTGGTGCTGGGAGCCAAGGTGGAACAGGATGGCCTTTCCACCTCTCTGCTGAAACGGCTGGAGACTGCCTGTGCCTATCATAAGGAGAATCCGGAGACTATCTTCATCCTTTCCGGCGGAAAGGGGAAGGACGAGCCGGTGCCGGAGGCCCTTGCCATGTACAATTACCTCTATGAACAGGGAGTTCCCGCCCGGAACATGCGGATCGAGATGTTCTCGGAGAGCACGGTGGAAAATATCCGCTATTCCCTGGCCCAGATCGATGTGGAGATGGAGATGCGTTACCGGGGGAAGGATCCGGACCGGATCCCCATCGGGATCCTCAGCAGCGATTTTCACATCTTCCGCGCCATGAAGATCGCGGAGACGGAGGGCTGCAGCGAGCCGCGGCCCATTGCGGCACCTTCGGACAGCATCCTGTTCCTGCACCTTTGCGTGCGGGAATGTGCGGCGATCCTGAAGGATCATATTCTTGGAAATATTTCTCTGCTGTAGGCAGAAGGCTTAGGAAAGGCAGGTCATCAGCAAATGAAAGATCTGAATACATATTACACGCTCCTTGAGGAGCGGAAGATCCCGGAATGCGGCGGCACAGCCTCCATATACGAGCACAAAAAGACCGGTGCCAGGATCTTCACCATCAAAAATCAGGATAAGAACAAGGTGTTTTATATCGGATTCCGTACAACACCGAAGGACGATACGGGAGTGCCCCATATTCTGGAGCACTCCGTTCTCTGCGGCTCCGAAGGTTTTCCCCTGAAGGATCCTTTCGTGGAGCTTGCCAAGGGATCCCTCAACACCTTCCTGAATGCCATGACCTATCCGGACAAGACCGTCTATCCCGTGGCTTCCTGCAACGACAGGGACTTTACGAATCTGATGGACGTATACATGGATGCGGTGCTCCATCCAAACATCTACCATGAAAAGCGGATCTTTGAGCAGGAAGGCTGGCATTATGAGGTCTCCCCGGAGGGAGAGCTCTCTTATAACGGAGTGGTATACAACGAGATGAAGGGGGCCTTCTCCAATCCGGAGGCGGTGCTGGAGCGCTATACCATGCACGCCCTGTTCCCGGATACGGTGTACGGGGTGGAGTCCGGGGGAGATCCGGACCATATTCCGGAGCTGTCCTATGAGGACTTCCTGGAGTTCCACAGGACCTATTACCACCCCTCCAATTCCTATATCTACCTCTATGGAGACATGGATATGGAGGAGAAGCTTCTGTGGCTTGAGGAACACTATCTTTATGCCTACGACCGCAGGGAGGTGCCCTCGGAGATCGGCCTCCAGGAGGCTTTTGCAGCACCCAGGGAGGAACGGATCCGGTATGCCCTGGGGGACAATGAGGACCTCGCCTGCCGCAGCTACCTCTCCGCCAACTTCGTAACGGGAGGAGAGCTGGATCCGAAGCTTTACATTGCCTGGCAGATCCTGGAGTTCCTGCTCCTGGATGTGGCCGGAGCTCCCCTGAAGGAGGCCCTGCTGAAGGCCGGTATCGGAGAGGACATCTTCGGAGGCTATAATCAGGGGATCCGGCAGCCCTATTTTTCCATTATTGCAAAGAATGCAGAGGAGAAGGACCAGGACCGGTTCCGGCAGGTGATCCGGGAGACTGTGGAAAAGCTGGTCCGGGAGGGGATCAACCGGAAGCTCCTTCTGGCGGCCCTGAATTATTCCGAATTCAAATACAGGGAAGCCGACTACGGCAGGATGCCCACGGGCCTGGTATACGGCCTTTGCGCCCTGGACTCCTGGCTTTACGGCGGAAAGCCCTATATTCATCTCTGCTATGGGGAGACCTTCGACTTCCTCCGGCAGCAGGTGGAAACAGGATATTTTGAAAAGTTACTGGAGGAAAGCCTCCTGGACAACCCCTTCGGAGCCTTTGTGACGGTGGTGCCGGAAAAAGGCCTGCAGCAGAAGCGGGAAGAGGAACTGGCAAAGCGGCTTTCCGCCTATGGAAAGACCCTGTCCGAAGCGGAGATTACGGCCCTGCGGAAGGAAGCAGAGGCCCTTCGGAGCTATCAGGAGGAGCCAACCTCAGAGGAGGCCCTCCGGACCCTTCCCATGCTTCAGGTGAAGGACATCGGACGGGAAGGGGAGCGGACCTGTATGAAGCCCTCAAAGAAGCTCCTCTGGTCCGATTTTGATACCAACGGCATCGCCTATATCCGGGTCCTTTTCGATACGAAGGACCTGTCCTCGGAGGAACTGCAGTTCGCCGCCTTCCTCCGCTATCTTTACGGAGAGCTGGATACTGCCGGAAGGGATTACCGTTCCCTTGCAGGAGAGATCCTGATGCGGACCGGAGGACTGGACTTTGAAGTGAGCGCCTATCCGGACATGAAGGAGCCGGGGGCCTATCAGGGCTATTTCCTGGCGGAACTTCGGGTCCTCTCCGGGAAGATCGCCCCGGCCCTTTCCCTTCTTGCGGAGATCCTGAACGATACCCTCTTTGAAGACGGGGACCGGGTGGGAGAAAAACTGCTGGAGGCCAAGAGCCGGATGCAGATGAAGCTGGACAACGGCTCCCACAGTGCCGCCGTGGTGCGGGCCGGATCCTATTTCCGGGCGGACCAGCGCTACGAGGACCTGGCAAACGGCATTGCCTTTTATGATTTCCTGGCGGCTGCCGCGAGATTTTATCAGATCCCTTCCAAGCGGAAACATTTCCTGGATTCCCTGAAGAAGGTGGCGGCAAAGCTTTTTGTGAAGAAAAACATGACCGTTGCCCTTGCAGGGGGCAAAGAGGAGAAAAAGGAACTCCTTTCGGCCCTTCCGGAGTTCAGAAGGAGCTTCCCGGCTGCAAAGCCCGCCCGCCCCATGAACGAGGCGGAGCTCTCCCAGAAGAGCAGGCTTTCCGTCTGCGCCCAGGGACGGGTCAACGAGGGCTTCAGGACCACGTCCGGGGTCAATTATGTGGCCCGCTGCGGAAGCTATGTAGGAAAGGACCTGCCCTATACGGGAGCTCTTCGGGTGCTGCGGGTGCTGCTGAACTATGAGTACCTGTGGCAGAACCTCCGGGTAAAGGGCGGTGCCTACGGCTGCATGGCGGGATTCGTGCGGTCCGGCAGAGGCTACCTGGTCTCCTACCGGGATCCGAACCTCAGGGAGACGAACCGGATCTATGAGGAGCTGCCTGCCTATCTGGAGCAGCTTACCCTCTCCGACAGGGATATGACAAAATACATCATCGGTGCCATTGCGGAGCTGGATCAGCCGGCGGCGGCCCCCATCCGGGCCTCCAGGTACCTGTCCGCATGGCTTTCCGGCATTACGGATGAGGACTTTGACCGGGAGCGGAAGGAAGTTCTTGGCTGCAACTGCGAGACCCTGCGGGGACTGGCGAAGTATGTCAGGGCCCTTCTTTCCGAGGATTGCATCTGCGTCATCGGAAACGCAGGAAAGATCGATGAGAACAGGGATCTTTTCCATTCGGTGAGAAACCTTTATTAAAAACCTTAAGAAAGAAAGGAACAGACTATGAAATCAGGCTTTGTGGCCCTGGTGGGACGCCCCAATGTGGGAAAATCCACCCTTATGAACAAACTGATCGGACAGAAGATCGCCATCACCTCAAACAGGCCCCAGACCACCCGCAATAAGATCGAGACCGTTTATACGGATGAGCGGGGGCAGATCGTTTTCATGGATACGCCGGGGATCCACAAGGCAAAGAACAAGCTGGGGGTCTATATGGACACGGTGGCGGAAAAGACCTTCGGAGACGCGGATGTGATCCTGTGGCTGGTGGAGCCGGTCACCAGGATCGGGGCAGGAGAGGAGCGGATCGCGGAGCTCCTTCGGGGTCTTCATACGGAAAAGGGAAATAAAAAGCCCATCATCCTGGTGATCAACAAGGTGGACCGTCTGGCGAAAAAGGAGGATATCCGGGAGGTCATGGCGGCCTACCGGGAGAAGGCTTTCTTCGATGAGATCGTTCCCCTCTCCGCCCTGGAGGGGACCAATACGGAGGACCTGATGGAGGTCCTGTTCCGGTACCTGCCGGAGGGCCCCATGTTTTACGACGAGGAGACCGTCACCACTATTCCGGTACGGAGCATCGCGGAGGAGCTGATCCGGGAGCAGGCCCTGCGGCTGCTTCAGGAGGAGATCCCCCACGGCATTGCCGTTTCCATCGAGAAGTTCAAGGAGCGGAAGGACGGGATCTACGACATCGACGCCACCATCGTCTGCGAACGGGACAGCCATAAGGGGATCATCATCGGCAGGGGCGGATCCATGCTGAAACGGATCGGCACCAATGCCCGTCTGGAGATCGAGGACCAGCTGGGCGCCCATGTGAACCTGAAGCTCTTCGTGAAGGTGCGGAAGGACTGGAGAAACAACGAGGGCTTTGTAAAGAGCTACGGTTACGATATCAAAAAACTGGGATAAAGGAGTCCGTTATGGCGCTTGATACAGAGGCAAAGGGGATCATCCTCAGTGCAGCTCCCCAGGGGGAGTACGGCCGCAGGCTCACCGTCCTGACGGACCGTTTCGGAAAGATCTGCGTGTTTGCAGGGAGCGCGGCAAAGGCCGGGTCCCATCTGACGGGGCTGACCAGGCCCATGATCTGCGCCAGCTTTACCCTGTCCCGGGGAAGGAACGCCTATAACCTTCACGGGGCGCGGCTGATCCACGGATTCCCCGGGCTTATGACGGACTTTGAGGCTTCCTGCCACGGACTCTATTTTCTGGAGCTTCTGGACTGGTTCGCCCAGGAGGGCATGGCTCCGGAGGAGTCGAAGGGGCTTCTGAACCTGACCTATCTGGGACTTTCGGCCCTGGAGGAAAAGAGGTTTTCGGAGACCCTGGGAGACGGGACTGCCCGGGAGCTGATCCGGGGCATTTATGAGCTCCGGCTCCTGGTCATGGAGGGGGAGTATCTGGAGGTGCCGGAGGGACGGGCTTCGGAGGAGGTGCTCAGGCTCTGGCGCCATGCCACGGGGGCCAGGCTTTCCGCCCTGTTTCTGCCGGAGGCCCTTCCCGGGATCTCAGGGGAGGGGGCAGAGACCTTTTCCAGGGAGGCGGGGGCCCTTCTGAGACACTTCGTTCCCCATAAATTTAAGTCCCTGGAAGTCTTGCGTGAAAGACCGTAATCATGTATACTTAACACTATATTACAATTATGTTACAAAAAGCATAATGAAGCGTTCCCAAGGGAGCGCAGGGAGGGGAGCCTTATGGACAGAGAAAAAAAGACAATGGAAAAAATCGTAGCATTGGCAAAATCAAGGGGATTCGTATATCCTGGTTCAGAGATCTACGGTGGTCTTGCTAATACATGGGATTACGGAAACCTGGGAGTCGAGCTGAAGAACAACGTGAAGAAGGCATGGTGGAGAAAGTTCGTGGAGTGTTCCAAGCTAAATGTTGGCGTGGACTGCGCGATCCTCATGAACCCCCAGACCTGGGTTGCTTCCGGACATCTGGCAGGATTCTCCGATCCTCTTATGGACTGTAAGCAGTGTAAGGAGCGTTTCAGAGCCGACAAGCTTATCGAGGAGTTCTGCGAGGCCAATGGGATCGCCCTTAACAACAACTCCGCAGACGGTATGAGCACCCAGGAGATGCAGGATTTCATCAGAGAGCATCAGATTCCCTGCCCCACCTGCGGCGCCCATGACTGGACGGATATCAGAAGCTTCAACCTGATGTTCAAGACCTTCCAGGGTGTAACGGAGGACGCCACCTCCACGATCTACCTTCGTCCGGAGACGGCACAGGGTATCTTCGTAAACTTCAGGAACGTACTGAGGACCTCCAGAAAGAAGCTGCCCTTCGGTATCGGACAGATCGGAAAGTCCTTCCGTAACGAGATCACGCCGGGTAACTTCACCTTCCGTACCAGAGAGTTCGAGCAGATGGAGCTGGAGTTCTTCTGCAAGCCGGGAACGGATCTGGAGTGGTTCGCATACTGGAAGCAGTTCTGCATCGACTGGTTAAAGGATCTTGGCCTGAAGGACGAGGAACTGCGTGCCCGGGATCACAGCCCGGAGGAGCTGAGCTTCTATTCCAAGGCTACTACGGACCTTGAGTTCCTGTTCCCCTTCGGATGGGGCGAGCTCTGGGGCATTGCCGACAGAACGGATTATGATCTGACCCAGCATCAGAACGTCAGCAAGCAGGATATGAGCTATCAGGACGACGAGACCAACGAGAAGTACATTCCTTACGTGATCGAGCCCTCACTGGGTGCAGACCGCGTGACCCTGGCCTTCCTCTGCGCAGCTTATGACGAGGAGGAGCTGGAGGGCGGAGACGTTCGTACCGTACTGCACTTCCATCCGGCACTGGCACCGGTGAAGATCGCTGTACTGCCCCTGTCCAAGAAGCTGAACGAGGGTGCCGAGAAGGTATTCGATATGCTTCTGAACAAGTACTACTGCGAGTTCGATGACCGCGGAAGCATCGGTAAGCGTTATCGCCGTCAGGATGAGATCGGTACGCCTTACTGCATTACCTACGACTTCGACTCCGAGACCGACGGAACCGTTACCATCCGTCACAGAGACTCCATGGAGCAGGAGCGTATCGCGATCAGCGAGCTGCTGAACTATTTTGCAGACAAATTCGAATTTTAAGCGCTGAAGGCGCACAGAAGAGGGGTCCGGGAGCCAGAGGCTTTCGGGCCCTCTTTATAGGGAGAACTTATGAAGCTGTTTACCAGACTGGCTGTCATGTTCCTGATATCCACCGGACTTCCCCTGTTCCTGCTGAATATGCTGATTATGGGAAGGGTGGCCTACAGCACCAGCATCGTGATCCTGATCATGGCAGGCTTCGTGCTGCTGTCCTGGGTATATTCCTCCATCCTCCGGCCCCTGGACGAGCTCCGCAGGGCCACAAGGAAGATCAAGGAGGGGAACCTGGACTTTACCCTGGAGGCGGAAAACGACGATGAGATCGGACAGCTGACCCAGGACTTTGAGGAGATGCGCCTCCGGCTGAAGGAATCCCAGGAGGAGAAGCTCAGGTCCGATCGGGAATCCAAGGAGCTGATCAGCAACATCGCCCATGACCTGAAGACGCCCCTTACGGCCATCCAGGGCTACTCCGAGGGGATCCTGGACGGGGTGGCCAGAAGTCCGGAGAAGCAGGAAAAATATATCCGGACTATCTACAACAAGGCCAACGACATGGCAAGGCTCATTGACGAGCTGAATTTTTATTCCAAGATCGAGACCAACCGGATCCCCTACAATTACTCGAAGCTCTGCGTCCGGGAATATTTTGACGACTGTGCCGAGGAGATCGGCCTGGACATGGAAGGAAAGGGGATCAGCTTTACCTATGAGAACCAGGTGGAGGCCTCCGTCATGGTGATCGCAGACCCGGAGCAGCTTCGCCGGGTGATCAATAACATCGTGGGGAATTCCGTAAAATATCTGGACAAGTCCCCGGGAAAGCTCTGCATCCGGGTCCTGGATGTGGGAGATTTTATCCAGTGCGATATCGAGGATAATGGAAGAGGCATCGCAAAGCAGGATCTGACCCGGATCTTTGAGCGCTTCTACCGGACGGACGCCAGCCGCAACTCCAGCCAGGGCGGCAGCGGAATCGGCCTCAGTATCGTAAAGAAGATCATTGAGGACCATGGAGGACGGATATGGGCCTCAAGCCAGGAGGGAGAGGGGACCACTATCCATTTCCTCCTGAGAAAATACATAGAGGTGAAGGCTGACTGAGGCTGCAGCCAGTCCGGAAGAAAGCAGGAAAAACAAAATGGAAAAACGGATACTGATCGTAGAGGATGAAATAAGCATCGCAGAGCTGGAAAAGGACTATCTGGAGCTTTCCGGTTTTTCGGTGGACCTGGAGGAGGACGGCACCAGGGGTCTGGAGCGGGCCCTGCATACGGACTATAACCTTATTATCCTGGACATCATGCTGCCGGGGACCGACGGCTTTGAGATCTGCAAGCGGGTGAGGGAGGTGAAAAACACCCCCATCCTGATGGTGACAGCCAAGAAGGAGGATATCGATAAGATCCGAGGCCTGGGCCTTGGAGCAGACGACTATATCACAAAGCCCTTCTCCCCCTCAGAGCTGGTGGCCAGGGTCAAGGCCCATCTCAACCGCTATGAGCGGCTTACGGGCTCCGAAAAGGCGGCCAATGACGTGATCGAGATCCGGGGGCTCAAGATCGATAAGACCGCCCGGCGGGTATGGGTGGACGGAACGGAAAAGCAGTTCACCACAAAGGAGTTCGACCTCCTCTGCTTTCTGGCGGAGCATCCCAACCGGGTATTCACGAAGGAGGAGCTCTTCCGGGAGATCTGGGACATGGACAGCATCGGCGACATCGCCACGGTAACGGTCCACATCAAGAAGATCCGGGAGAAGATCGAGTACAACACGGCAAAGCCCCAGTATATCGAGACCATCTGGGGCGTGGGCTACCGCTTCAAGGTATGATGAAGATCCGGTCCGGCAGCAGCTTCTGAAAGAAAAAAAAGAAAAGTAAAAAAACTGTTGACAGATCTATAGAGTTAGTATATACTAACGACAGTTAGCACGGGCTAACTAAAAATATTTCCCTATACCTAATGATATAATAGTTATTTTTTCCGAAAGACATCGCCGCCGCAAACCCGGCGGTGTTTTTCGTTGCATTTTGTCTATTTTCTGACAAAGTTCTGCTTTATTTCACAGGCCAAATGTGTTAGAATAAACTCTGATGTTTCAAAGAGTATCAGCAGCCACGGAGCATGACGGAAAACAGAGCTTTGAAGCATTCGAAAGAAACAAATCAGTTGTTCATTTTAAGGAGGTAGTACAGCATGTCACAGAAATGGGTGTATATGTTCAAAGAGGGCAACGCAGAGATGCGCAACCTTTTAGGTGGAAAAGGTGCTAACCTTGCAGAGATGACAAACCTCGGTCTGCCAATTCCGCAGGGATTCACTGTTACCACTGAAGCATGCACAGATTATTATACCCAGGGCGGCAAAATTTCTGACGAGATCCAGGAGCAGATTTTTGACGCACTTAAGAAGGTTGAAGAGATCAACGGTAAGAAGTTCGGAGATAATGAGGATCCCCTTCTTGTATCCGTTCGTTCCGGAGCCAGAGCTTCCATGCCTGGTATGATGGACACCATCCTGAACCTTGGCCTTAACGATGTTGCGGTAGAGGGCTTTGCAAAGAAGACCGGAAATCCGCGTTTCGCATACGATTCCTACAGAAGATTCATCCAGATGTTCTCCGACGTAGTTATGGAGATCCCGAAGTCAACCTTCGAGAAGATCATCGATGAGGTAAAGGAAGCAAAGGGCGTTAAGTTTGACATTGAGCTGGATGCCGACGATATGAAGACCCTGATCGTTCGCTTCAAGGAGTACTACAGGGAGCAGAAGGGAACCGACTTCCCCCAGGATCCCAAGGAGCAGCTCATGGAGGCTGTCAAGGCAGTATTCCGTTCCTGGAACAACCCCCGTGCCATCGTTTACCGTCGTATGAACGATATCCCGGGCGATTGGGGAACAGCTGTTAACGTACAGACCATGGTATTCGGTAACATGGGCAACACCTCCGGTACTGGCGTTGCCTTCACCAGAAACCCCTCCACCGGTGAGAAGGGTATCTACGGTGAGTACCTGATCAATGCACAGGGTGAGGACGTCGTAGCAGGTGTCCGCACACCGCAGCCCATCTCCAAGCTGGAGGAGGATCTGCCGGAGTGCTATAAGGAGTTCATGGATCACGCAATGGAACTTGAGAACCATTACCGTGACATGCAGGATATGGAGTTCACCATTCAGGAAGGAAAGCTGTACTTCCTCCAGACCCGTAACGGTAAGAGAACTGCTCCTGCAGCCATCAAGATCGCCTGCGATCTGGTAGACGAGGGCAAGATCACTCCCGAAGAGGCTGTTTGCCGTATCGACGCAAAGTCTCTGGATCAGCTTCTGCATCCCACCTTCGATCCGGCTGCCCTTAAGGCAGGTACCGTGATCGGTTCCGCACTTCCCGCTTCCCCGGGCGCTGCAGCAGGTAAGGTATACTTCACTGCTGACGAGGCCAAGGCAGCTCACGAGAAGGGCGAGAGAGTTATCCTTGTAAGACTTGAGACCTCTCCGGAGGACATCGAGGGTATGCACGCTTCCCAGGGTATCCTGACCGTAAGAGGCGGTATGACCTCTCACGCAGCCGTTGTTGCCCGTGGTATGGGAACCTGCTGCGTATCCGGATGCGGCGAGATCAAGATCAACGAAGAAGAGAAGTATTTCGAGCTGGGCGGACACACCTATCATGAGGGAGACTACATCTCTCTGGACGGTTCTACCGGTAAGATCTACGATGGAGATATCAAGACCCAGGATGCAACCGTTGGCGGAGACTTCAAGCGTATCATGGACTGGGCTGACCAGTACAGAGAGCTTGGCGTACGTACCAATGCAGATACCCCGAAGGATACCCAGAATGCGGTAAGCCTTGGCGCTGAGGGTATCGGCCTTTGCCGTACCGAGCACATGTTCTTCGAGCCGGATCGTATCCCGAAGATCAGAAAGATGATCCTTTCCGAGACCGTTGAGGCCCGTGAGGAGGCCCTCAATGAGCTGCTTCCCTTCCAGAAGGGAGACTTCAAGGCCATGTACAAGGCCCTGGACGGAAAGCCCATGACCATCCGTTACATCGATCCGCCGCTTCATGAGTTCGTTCCGAAGACAGAGGAGGAGATCGCTCAGCTGGCTAAGGACATGAACCTGACCGTAGAGCATGTAAAGGCAGTCTGCGACAGCCTTCACGAGTTCAACCCCATGATGGGCCACCGTGGATGCCGTCTGGCAGTTACCTATCCGGAGATCGCAAGAATGCAGACCAGAGCCGTTATGGAGGCTGCTATCGAGGTTCAGGAGGAGACCGGTAAGGAGATCGTTCCTGAGATCATGATCCCCCTGGTTGGCGAGAAGAAGGAGCTGAAGTTCGTTAAGGACGTAGTTGTAGAGACTGCAGAAGCAGTTAAGAAGGAAAAGAATTCCGACATGCACTACAAGATCGGTACCATGATCGAGATCCCGAGAGCTGCCCTTATGGCTGGCGAGATCGCAGAGGAGGCAGAGTTCTTCTCCTTCGGTACCAACGACCTGACCCAGATGACCTTCGGTTTCTCCCGTGATGATGCAGGTAAGTTCCTGGATGCTTACTACAAGGCAAAGATCTACGAGTTCGATCCATTTGCAAAGCTTGACCAGGCAGGCGTAGGCCAGCTGGTTGAGATGGCAGTTAAGAACGGACGCGCTACCAGACCGGACCTTAAGTGCGGTATCTGCGGCGAGCACGGCGGAGATCCTTCCACCGTAGAGTTCTGCGATAAGGTAGGACTGAACTATGTATCCTGCTCACCCTTCCGTGTGCCGATCGCAAGACTGGCAGCCGCTCAGGCAGCACTTCACAGAAAGGGCATCGTAAAATAATCATTCCTTCAGCCTGATCTGAAGAAACAATAAAAGTGTCATATGAACACCGGAAAGGTGCTCATATGGCACTTTTTAAATCTAACAGCTTTCTGTATCTCCCTTTTCCCTTCCGAAAGAGTTGATCATTAGTCGAATAAAGAAATAAAGGAAGGAGATTGCTGCGGTTCCGAGATTATAAAGGAAAAGCCGGTATATTTCGGGAGAATCATTATAAACTTCCTGGGATACCGCCAGAAGATTATTGAAATAAACCTCCATACACATACGCGTTAAGACAAATTGCGACAAGACAAGCAAAAGCATCCCATGAGAAATCCGTTTTCCCTGTAGTAAAAAGAAACATAAAATCAGCAGATTGACGAAAAGGATTTGATATAGATCTTTTTCTGAATTGTAGAAAATGGAAGTTGGAAGCTTACTTTGAAAGAGATCAGATAGTTCTTTATCACTCAGGTTCAAAACATCATATTCCAAAGTCCCCTGCTCCTTGTCGAGGTAGATCAATTTTGGAACTGTATCCACCTCATATTCTGCTAAAAGCTTCCTTCCCTCTGCACTTCCTTTCCAATAAGCAGTGTTTACATAAAATACCCGGAAATTCCAATCCCGTTCCCTGCTTTCTTTCACTGCTGCTTCAAGTGACTTCTGGAAAGAGATGCATTCCGTAGATGTTGATTCGCAAAAATAAACGAATACGTCTTGATGGGAATGAAAGAATTCCAACGTGTCTACCCTTTTTACTGGCGCAGTGGTAATTTTGACATTCCCAATAGCGAGAAAGATACATGTTGTAACAAGAAATAATTTTGAAATTTTATGCATTGCAGTTGTTGATCAAAACACGCAGATTTGTTTCTGCTCTGATTTTCCGGGAATTAATAGATTACATGATCCCCATTGGTGATATAACTTGCCAATCCATCTTTAGTCCAGATTGAATATTCTAGTCTTCCGGTCTTTCTATGTTCATTATATAGCTCGGAATAATCATATACAATACGGATATAGTCCCAGGAGGAAAAATACCTTAAATCTTCAAGAACAATTTTTTCTTCATCCAGGGCTTTCCAGACCATTTTCTCTTTTTGCCGGAAATTATGGAATAAGGCGGCTTCGATCAGGAAAAGGAGACAGATCCCCAGTCCGATTCCCAAAAGAAAGTAAAGGATCTTGGCTTTTCTGCCATTTGATTTAGCGGGTGTCCACACTAATACCTCATATCATTAGATACAAATTGATATACCTTTAGAATAATGTGATCTTTATTGCAAGTGCGATCATAAGGAGCACAGGGTTTCGGCTCTGTGCTTTTTGCTTGAAAATAAAACTGGACAAGGATTTACAGTAGAAAGAATATTGCAGTATATGTTATAATGCAGACTTATATGGATATTGAAAGAAAGGATCCTACCAAAAGAAATGAGTAAGAAAAAGCAGGATTTTATCGATAAGGAACTGAACAAGGCCTCAAAGACCCTTCTCCGGAAGAGCAAAAAGCAGCCGGCGGCCCTGATCCTGGTGCTGCTGATCGCCCTGGTCCTTTATGTAAAGAACGATACGGACCTATTCTCAGGACAGGGGAGCGGGACAGCGGGCACCTCTGCGGAGGAGCTCCAGGCAGAGGGGGTGGAAGAGGCAGAGCTTACGGGCATCACCGACGGAGATACCATCTGGGTGCGGCTGAATGGGGAAAAGGAGAAGATCCGTCTCCTGGAGATCAACACACCGGAATCCGTCCACAGCGATGAAAGCAGGAATACCACCTTCGGAGAGGAGGCCTCCGATTATATGAAGAGCCTCCTGGAGGACGTGGATACCCTGTACCTCACCAGGGATGAGACGGACCGGGACCAGTACGGAAGGCTCCTGCGGATGGTCTGGCTGGAGAGACCGGAGGACCCCTTTGACGAGACGGAGATCAGGGAAAAGAGTGTCAACGCCAGATTGATCCTGGAGGGCTATGCCCTTCCCGTAGAGTTCGACGACCACTCCTATGTGGAGCTGTTCCGGCAGTTCCAGGAAGAGGCCATGGAAGGGGAGCGGGGCCTCTGGGCCGAGGAAGTCTGGTGGACCTATTACAATGAGAATTATTGATCCCATGCGCCCTTTACGGTATGGAAGGAATGTAAGACAGTATGAAAGAATCCAGGAACTGTTTTTTTGTAAAATGGAGACTTCTGATCCAGGTAGCCTTTTTTGCCCTTACCAACGGCTATGTCCAGGGCTATCTTCAGGGCCGGATCTATCAGGGATCGAGTAAGGCCCTGTGCGTGCCGGGGCTTAACTGCTACTCCTGTCCGGGAGCACGCTTTGCCTGCCCCATGGGAGCCCTGCAGGCGGTTTTAAGCTCAGGAGAATACCGCCTGAGCCTGTATGCCCTGGGTTTTCTGGGGGCCTTTGGCCTTTTCCTGGGCCGCTTTGTCTGCGGATGGCTCTGCCCCTTCGGCCTGGTCCAGGAACTCCTCCACAGGATCCCCCTGATGAAAAAACGGAAGAACCTGCCGGGGCACCGGTATCTCATCTGGCTGAAATACGGGATCCTGGCCCTCTTCGTGGTGATCCTGCCCATGACCGTCACCAACATCGTGGGAATGGGAGATCCCTGGTTCTGTAAATACATCTGCCCAAGCGGCACCCTGTTTGCAGGGATCCCCATGGTATCCCTGAATGAGAGCCTCAGGGAAGCGGCGGGATATCTTTTTGACTGGAAGCTTCTTGTGCTGCTTCTGCTGCTGGTCCTGTCCGTAAAGTTCAAACGGCCCTTCTGCAAATACCTTTGCCCCCTGGGGGCCTTCTATGGGTTCTTCAACAAGGTATCCTTCTACCGCCTTCAGGTGGCGGAGGATAAGTGTATCCGCTGCGGAAGATGCAGGGAGCTCTGCCCCATGGACATCCGGACCTGGGAGGATGCCAACAGCATGGAATGCATCCGCTGCGGGGAATGCCGGGTGGGCTGCCCCACGGGAGCCATTACCTCCACCATGGAGGAGCTGCTTTCGGAACTGAAAAGGAACAGGCGGGAAACTGCAGGAAAGGAGAGGGATCATGCCCTATAATCTGTTTGGATTTCAGATCCTTTCAAAGAGGGAAAGGATGGAAAAGGAACGGGCCTACCGGAAGGAGATCTTCCCGGGAGGCTTTGAGGAGAAGCGGCAGGTGCTTTCCGAGCTTAAGAAGGCGGCGCCCCGCTGTGAGGACGAGATCCTGCTGTATCTTTATATCGAACTGCGGGATCATATGAAAAAAAACAGGCTTACCCCGGAGGAAGCCTGGAAGAGTTACCGTTCCGATCTTCCGGTGAGATTCCGGAAGGAGGAGGCGGAAGCCTTTATAGAAGTGCTGAAGAAGCGGCAGGCTCCATCAGCTGCTGAAGAAAACGGGACCAGCGGGGACCCAGCACAGGATCGCTGATCAGGTCGTAGAAGCAGAGCATGGAAAAGAAAAAGAGCAGGCTCAGCACGATGCAGAGACTGCAGAGGATGATGCCGGGGACGGAGGCCTTGCCGGAGGCCCGCTTTGCCACCAGGGCACAGGCCAGCCCCACCACACCGAAGAAAAAGGTGATGTAGACCCCGGAAAAGCTCAAAAGAAACAGGCCTGCAACTCCGGCATATACGCTGTATCTGCCGAAATCGAAGCCCCCTGGCTGGATCTGATGATTCTGATTGTCTGAAGAAAAATTTGATTCCATAGTGTCTGAAATGGACCTGAGGGGAATCGAACCCCTGTCCGAAAACCAATTCCTCGTTCTTCTACTATCATAGTCTGCCGGATTGATTCATCACGGAACAGTGTGACAGACACCGCCCTTCCGTGACTAGCTTCATGATACAGCCATACGCGCAAAGCTTAGCGTATGCCGTTTCCTGCTTGGTCGATGCCTCTTACTCAATGAGCAGGTGCACTGAGGGAGACAAGCTGCGCTTAGGCAGCCAGAGCTAAACGATTATCGTCAGCGTTTATATTTAGGTTTTGGGATTTGACGCATCACCCTGCGGATAGCTTCACCGACTGCATGATCCCCGTCGAAACCAGTACAAGCCCGTAGTGTTATACAGTATAGCATTTTTCTGAAATCCCGTCAAATATTCCCTTTCCCCAATTTATGAAATTTTTCTAAAAAGTGCTTGCGGCTTTTTGAGGATAGTGCTATAATACCTCAAGTTTTGAGCAAAAAACAGTTTGTGAGGAGAGGAAAATGGCAGGATCACTTCCGGTTAAAACTGAAAACGTGCTTTTCAGAACGAAGTCCTTTCCTTTTTATTCTGTTTTTCGTTTATATTCTGATTTTGTTTCTATTTACCGCTGTTGGCATTAATTCCAATGGCGGTTTTTTTCTGTGCCCTGGAACAGGCAGAGGAAAAAGAACACAGCAATCAAATACAGGAGGGAAATGGAATGGCAAAGAGAACTGACATCAAAAAAGTACTTGTGATCGGCTCCGGTCCTATCGTGATCGGACAGGCAGCGGAGTTTGACTACGCAGGCACCCAGGCCTGCCTTGCCCTGAAAGAAGAGGGCTATGAGGTCGTTCTGATCAACTCAAATCCTGCAACGGTTATGACTGATACAAAGATCGCGGATAAGGTCTACATGGAGCCCCTTACCCTGGAGTACGTGGCAAAGATCATCCGTATGGAGCGTCCGGACGCCATCGTTCCGGGACTGGGCGGACAGACCGGTCTGAACATGGCGGTACAGCTGGCCAAGAAGGGCGTTCTGAAGGAGTGCCAGGTGGAGATCCTGGGAACCTCCTTCGAGAGCATCGAAAAGGCCGAGGACCGTGAGCTCTTCAAGGAGCTCTGCGAGGGTCTGGGAGAGCCGGTGATCCGTTCCGAGATCGCCACCAGCATGGAGGAAGGCATCCGGGCAGCAAAGGATATCGGCTATCCGGTGGTACTGAGACCTGCCTTCACCCTGGGCGGTACCGGCGGCGGCTTTGCCGACAACGAGGAAGAGCTCCTGGAGCTTCTGGAGAACGCTCTGAAGCTTTCTCCGGTACATCAGGTCCTGGTAGAGAAGAGTGTAAAGGGCTACAAGGAGATCGAGTTCGAGGTCATGAGAGATGCAGCGGACAACGCCATTGCTGTCTGCGACATGGAGAACATCGACCCCGTAGGCGTTCATACCGGTGACTCCATGGTGGTGGCACCCTGCCAGACGGTCTCCAAGGAAGATCTGGCCATGCTGAAGACCTCAGCCTTAAAGATCCTGCGGGCCCTGAAGATCGAGGGCGGCTGCAACGTACAGTTTGCACTGAACCCCCATTCCTCCGAGTACTTCCTGATCGAGATCAACCCCAGAGTCTCCCGTTCCTCTGCCCTGGCATCCAAGGCAACGGCTTATCCCATCGCAAAGATCACCGCGAAGGTGGCCCTGGGAATGACCCTGGACGAGATCAGCATCGGAGACACCAATGCACTCTATGAGCCCTCTGTAGACTATGTGGTAACGAAGCTTCCCCGCTTCCCCTTCGATAAGTTCACCCAGGCTTCAAACAAGCTTTCCACCCAGATGAAGGCCACCGGTGAGGTCATGAGTATCGGCCGCACCATGGAGGAAAGCCTGATGAAGGGCGTTCGCGGCCTGGAGGTGGGCGCAAACCATATTTATATGAAGAAGTTCGACAGCTTCTCCGCTGAGGAGCTGGAGGAGTATGTAAAGGAAGGAAGAGACGACAGGCTTTTTGCCCTGGCGGAGCTTCTGAGAAGGAATGTCAGCGTGGAGAGGCTCTTTGAGCTCACCATGATCACCCCTTATTTCCTGGAGGTGATCGACAGGATCGTAAAATATGAGGCAGTGGTAAAGGCCAACCCGAAGGATAAGGCAGTCCTCCGTGAGGCAAAGAGCCTGGGCATGAGCGATGCCTTCATCGCAGGCCTCTGGGGCATGAACGAGCTGGAGCTTTACCGTCTGCGGGAAGAGGAGGACCTGTTCCCGGTATACCGGATCGTGGATACCTATCCCAGAGAGCATGCCGAGAAGCTGAACTACCTTTACTCCACCTATGTGGCAGGCAATCCCAATGAGAGCAGCCGCTCCGACAGGAAGAAGATCCTGGTGCTGGGCTCCGGCCCCATCCGTATCGGACAGGGTGTGGAGTTTGACTTCTCCACCGTACATGCCATCTGGGCCATCAGAGAGGCAGGCTACGAGGCCATCATCATCAACAACAACCCGGAGACCGTTTCCACGGACTACACCATCTCCGATAAGCTTTACTTCGAGCCCCTGACCGTAGAGGACGTTATGAACGTCATCCACCTGGAGCAGCCTGACGGCGTTATCGTGACCCTGGGCGGCCAGACCGCCATCAACCTGGCTGAGCGTCTTGACAAGCTGGGCGTCAAGGTAGTGGGCACCTCCGTAGAGGCCGTTGACCGGGCAGAGAACAGAGACAGCTTCGAAAAGGCTCTGGAAGAGCTGCACATCCCCCAGCCTGTAGGACAGGCAGTTACCAGCGTAGAGGCCGGACTTGAGGTGGCAAAGCGCATCGGATATCCGGTACTGGTAAGACCCTCCTTCGTCCTGGGCGGAAGAGCCATGCAGATCGTTTACGATGACGAGCAGCTCTGCCAGTACTTCAAGGAGGCCATCGTGGCTTCCGAGGACCATCCGGTACTGGTTGACAAATATATCCAGGGTAAGGAGCTGGAGGTAGATGCTATCTGTGACGGAAAGGAAGTCCTGATCCCGGGCATCATGCAGCACGTGGAGCGTACCGGCGTCCATTCCGGAGACTCCATCAGCGTATTCCCCACCTTCTCCATCGGCGAGAAGGCAAAGGAGACCATCATCGACTATACCACCAAGCTGGGATTAAGCCTTGGCATGGAAGGTCTCTTCAACATCCAGTTCATCGTGGATGAAAAGGAAGATGTTTATATCATCGAGGTGAACCCCAGAAGTTCCCGTACCGTTCCCTTCCTGAGCAAGGCCACCGGCATCCCCATGGCAAACATCGCCACCAAGGTCGCCCTTGGACAGAGCATCCGGGATCAGGGCTACAAGGGAGGCATCCAGCCTGTTCCGAAGCGCTGGTATGTCAAGGCTCCCGTATTCTCCTTCTCAAAGCTGAGAGGTGCAGATACGGTGCTGTCACCGGAGATGAAGTCCACCGGTGAGGCCATCGGCTATGACAGAGACCTGAACAGAGCTCTTTACAAGGCCCTGCAGGCTGCCGGAACCAAGGTAAAGAACTACGGAACCGTCCTGGTGACCATCGCCAGAAAGGACCGGGAGGACGCCCTTCCCCTGGTAAGAAGATTCTACAAGCTGGGCTTCAACATCGAGGCTACTCCGGGAACCGCCCGCTTCCTGAAGGAAAACGGCATCCGTACCCGCGTGAAGCATAAGCTCTCCGAGGGCAGCGAGGAGATCCTGGATTCCCTGAGACAGGGCCATGTGACCTACGTGATCAATACCATGAACCCGGATAAGACCGCAGCCCGTTCCGACGGCTTCATGATCCGCCGGGTGGCAGTTGAGAACGGCGTGTCCATGTTCACCTCCCTGGATACGGTAGACGCTCTTCTGAATGTGCTGGAGGAGATCACCATGAGCGTATCCACCATTGACGATCCGGAAGCAAGATAAGGCCGGAGGAATTGCGAAAGAGATAGAAATTTGTTAAACTGATATCATGCGGAATGCATGGTATCAGTTTTTCAAAAGGGGAATATATGTATAAGAAAAATATTTATGAAGTCAAAAGCAACCGGCGCATCGCGGAGGATGTGTACCGGATGGTCCTGGCGGGGGATACCAGCTATCTGACAGAGCCGGGACAGTTCGTGAACATCCAGCTTTCCGGACTGTATCTGCGCAGGCCCATCTCCGTATGCGACTGGGATGGAGAAACCATCACCATCATCTATAAGGTGGTGGGCACCGGCACCGCCATGATGGCGGCTATGACCGGCGGAGAAAAGCTGGATCTGCTGACAGGCCTTGGAAACGGCTTTGATACGGACTTTACCCGCCTCCTGCCCGGACAGGGGATCCTGAAGAAGGAGGACGGGACCTATAGCTGGCCCGACGGAAGGTCTGTGAAGGCAGCCGTCATCGGCGGCGGCGTAGGTGTTCCGCCCCTTTATGCCCTGGCAAAGAAGCTGAAGAAGGAAGGGGCAGAGGTGGTTGCGGTCCTGGGCTTTAACGAGGAGAAGCAGATCTTCGGATATAAGGACTTTGCGGATTTGGGGATCCCGGTCTGCATCGCCACCCTGGACGGCAGCGTAGGGGTGAAGGGCTTTGTTACCGACGCCCTGAAGAACATCGACTTTGATTTTTACTTTACCTGCGGTCCGGAGCCCATGCTCCGGGCGGTACACCGCCTTGGAAAGGAACGGGGCGTGGAGGGCCTCCTGAGCTTTGAGGCCCGTATGGGCTGCGGCTTCGGCGCCTGCATGGGTTGCTCCTGCGAGACCATTGCAGGAACGAAGCGGATCTGTGTGGACGGTCCTGTCATGAAGAGCGGGGAGGTGATACTGTGATGGATATGCGCGTAAGCTTAAGCGGCTGGACACTGGACAATCCCGTGATCCCTGCCTCCGGAACCTATGGCTTCGGATACGAATTTGCTCAGTTTTATGACATCAACATCCTGGGAAGCATTGCCCTGAAGGGGACTACGAAGGATGCCAGATACGGGAATCCCCTGCCCAGGATCGCAGAGTGCAGGGAGGGCCTCATCAATGCCATCGGCCTTCAGAACCCGGGAGTGGAGAAGGTGATCTCAGAGGAGCTTCCGAGACTGCGGACCGTATTTAAGAAAAAATCCATCGCCAATGTCTCCGGATTTTCCGTGGAGGACTATGTCTATACCGCCTCTCAGTTTGATCAGCAGGAGGACATCGGGATCCTGGAGATCAACATCAGCTGTCCAAACGTCCATGGAGGCGGCATGGCCTTCGGCCAGAAGCCGGAGGCTGCTGCAGAGGTCTGTGCAGCGGTGAAAAAGGCCTGCAGAAAGCCGGTCTACATGAAGCTTTCCCCCAATGTGACCAGCATTACGGAGATCGCAAAGGCCTGCGAGGAGGCGGGAGCCGACGGCATCGTTCTGATCAACACCCTTCTGGGTATGCGTATCGAGCCCAGGACCGGAAAGCCCATCGTCAGCACGGGAGCCGCAGGATTTTCCGGACCGGCGGTGAAGCCCATCGCGGTACGGATGGTCTACCAGGTCTATGAGACCGTAAAGTGCCCCATCATCGGCGTCGGCGGCATTGCCACGGCGGACGATGTCATCGAGATGATGAGTGCGGGAGCCACGGCAGTGGAGGTGGGAGCCGCAAACCTGGTGGATCCCTATGCCTGCAAGAACATCATCGAGGAGCTGCCGGTAAAGATGGAAGCCTACGGGATCGAGAGGCTTTCCGACATCATCGGAAGAGCCCACGTATAAATGGAAAACAAAGGAGAAGGAGCAGATATGAAGAATAAAGATGTGATCATAGCCCTGGATTTTAAGGACAAGGCCGATACCCTGGCTTTCCTGGACCGCTTCACGGAAGAGAAGCCCTTTGTGAAGATCGGCATGGAGCTTTTCTACGGAGAGGGACCGGATATCGTCCGGGAGATCAAGGCAAGGGGCCATCAGATCTTCCTGGATCTGAAGCTTCACGATATTCCCATGACCGTGAGAAAGGCCATGCGAAACCTGGCCCGTCTCGGAGTGGACATGACCAATGTCCATGCCGCCGGTACCATCGACATGATGAAGGCGGCCATGGAGGGCCTTAAGGAGGGAGCCGAGGAGGCAGGCCGCCCCTGCGCAAAGCTCATCGCCGTGACCCAGCTGACCTCCACCTCAGAGGAGCGGATGCAGAAGGAGCTTCTCATCAACGCTTCCATCAACGACACCATCGTCAGGTATGCGGAAAATACCAGGGCAGCAGGCCTTGACGGCGTGGTCTGCTCTCCCCTGGAGGCAGCCATGGTAAAGGAAGCCTGCGGCAGGGATTTCCTGACGGTGACCCCGGGGATCCGTTATCCCGGAGCCGGCGTTCAGGATCAGGTGAGGGTCACCTCTCCCGCAGATGCAAAGGCCATCGGCACGGATTATATCGTTGTGGGAAGGCCCATTACCGCTGCGGAGGATCCGGTGGAGGCATACCACAGAGTCTGCAGGGATTTTCTGGACTGATCCCTGATAAGGAAAGAAGGCGTGAGAATGAAGACACATATTACCAGGGAGGAAGCCCTGGAGCTTTTAAGGAAGTATAATCAGGAGCCCTTCCACCTGGAGCACGGCATCACCGTTGGAAAGACCCTGCGCTGGTTCGCAGAGGATCTGAGCTACGGAGACGAGGCGGATTTCTGGGAGATCGCAGGCCTGCTTCATGACGTGGATTTTGAAAAGTATCCGGAGGAGCACTGCAAAAAGGCACCGGAGCTCCTTGCGGAGGTGGATGCGGAGCCGGAGCTGGTTCACGCCGTCTGCTCCCACGGTTACGGCCTCTGCTCGGATGTGAAGCCGGAGCATGAGATGGAAAAGGTGCTCTTTGCGGCAGACGAGCTTACGGGAATCGTCTTTGCGGCTGCAAAGATGCGGCCTTCCAAAAGCTGCAGGGACATGGAGCTCTCCTCTCTGAAAAAGAAGTTCAAGGACAAGCGCTTTGCGGCAGGCTGTTCCCGGGATGTGATCCGGCAGGGAGCAGAGAACCTTGGATGGGAGCTGGATACACTGCTTCAGAAGACCCTTACGGCCCTTCAGACCTATGAGGAGGAGATCCGGAAGGAAATGGAGAAAAGCGCCTGATACGGACTTCAAAACAGAATAGCAGATAAAAAAGCCCCTTTTATTTCGGGGCTTTTTATGTTAAACTCTATGTTTAGTTAATGCACGAAAAGAGGAGAGCGAGAATGGCCTTTATAAAGAAACCCGTAACGGGAATGCGGGATATCCTGCCGGATGAGATGGCGGTAAGAAACTATGTGATGCAGGTGATCCGGGATACCTACGGAAAGTACGGATTTTCCTCCATGATGACCCCCATCGTGGAGCATATCGAGAATCTTACCTCAAAGCAGGGCGGAGACAATGAAAAGCTGATCTTCAAGGTCCTGAAGCGGGGAGACAAGCTCGCGGAGGAGCTGGCTTCCCTTAAGGAGCAGGCAGAACAGGACGGGGATCAGGAGCTTTCCGTGGAGGGCCTTTCCGACAGCGGACTCCGTTATGACCTGACCCTGCCCCTGGCAAGGTACTATGCCAATAACCAGAGCAAGCTGCCTCAGCCCTTCAAGGCGCTGCAGATGGGCCCCGTGTTCCGGGCAGATCGGCCCCAGAAGGGCAGGTTCCGCCAGTTCGTCCAGTGCGACATCGACATCCTGGGGGACGGAACGAACCTTGCGGAGAAGGAACTGATCCTGGCCACCACGGAAGCCCTTTCCAAACTGGGCTTCAATGAGGACAGCTGCCGGATCATCATCAACGACAGGCGGATCCTCTTCGGAATGATCGCCTATGCAGGCCTCCCGGAGGAGGACGGGGAGAAGATCCTCATCGTCCTGGACAAGGCGGACAAGATCGGCCCCGAGGGAGTGGATGCGGAGCTCCTTTCCATGGGTTATCCTGAGGAGAGCGTAAGGAAGCTTCGGGAGGTCCTTTCCGGCTTCGGAGAGGATGCGGAGAGCGCCCGTGCCATGGGCAGGGCCCTGGGAAGTCCGGAGGCTGAGGCTGCCGGCGAAAACGTGGCGGACATCATGGAATCCATCCAGGCGGTGCACAGCAGACACGTCCGTCTGGCTTTTACCCCCACCCTGGTGCGGGGCATGGGATATTATACGGGAACCATTTTCGAGATCCAGGCCGAGGGCTTCGGCTCCTCCGTGGGAGGCGGCGGCCGATATGACAGGATGATCGGAAAGTTCACGGGCCAGGATGTACCGGCAGTGGGATTCTCCATCGGCTTTGAGCGGATCATGACCATCCTGATGGAAAACGGCTTCACCGTTCCGGGGGCAGCCGTAAAGACCGCCTATCTCATTGAAAAGGGCATGCCGGCAGAAAGACTTGGAGCCATTTTCAACGAGGCCATCGAGAAGAGAGCCCAGGGAGAGCAGATCCTCATGGCCTGGATGGCAAAGAACAAGAAGTTCCAGAAGGAGACCCTCATGAAGGAAGGGTACACGGAATTCAGGGATTTTTACCGGGAAGAGCTGAAGAAATAAGAGCAGCTGTACCCGAAGAAAAGAGATAGAAACAAAGATACAGAAAACAGAAGGAGCATGAAAATCATGGCAGAGAGCATAGAAGGACTGAAGCGGACCTGCAGATGCGGGGAGCTTTCCGAACAGGACATCGACAGGACCGTCACGGTGATGGGCTGGGTCCAGAAATCCAGAAACAAGGGCGGACTGGTATTTACGGATATGCGGGACAGAAGCGGCATCCTGCAGGTGATCTTTGAAGAGGACATCTGCGGAGAGGAGGTCTTTGCAAAGGCGGGGACCCTTCACAGCGAGTACTGCATCGCAGTGACCGGAAGAGTCAGGAGCAGAGGCAAGGACGTGAACAAGGAGCTTGCCACCGGTGCCATCGAGATCGAGGCAAAGGCCTTTCGGATCCTGTCCGAATCCGCACCCCTTCCCTTCCCCATTGAGTCGGAGACCAAGACCAGGGAGGAGCTTCGTCTGAAGTACAGATATCTGGACCTTCGGAGAGCACCCCTGCAGCGGAACATCATGCTCCGTTCAAGACTTGCCATGAGCGTCAGGAATTTCCTGACGGAGGAGGGCTTCCTGGAGATCGAGACCCCTACCTTCATCAAGTCTACGCCGGAGGGAGCAAGAGACTATCTGGTGCCCTCCAGAGTGCACCCGGGAGAGTTCTATGCCCTGCCCCAGTCACCCCAGCTTCTGAAGCAGCTCCTGATGTGCTCCGGCTTCGACCGGTACTTCCAGCTGGCCCGCTGCTACAGGGATGAGGACCTGAGGGCGGACAGACAGCCGGAATTCACCCAGATCGATATGGAACTGTCCTTCGTGAACGTGGAGGATGTGCTGGAGGTCAATGAAAGGCTCTTAAAGCGCATCTTCAAGGAGGTCATCGATGTGGATGTGGAGCTTCCCATCCGCCGCATGACCTGGCAGACAGCCATGGACAAGTACGGATCCGACAAGCCGGACCTGCGCTTCGGCCTGGAGATCCAGGATGTGTCAGAGGAGGTAAAGGATACGGAGTTCTCCGTATTCCGGGACGCAGTGGCAGCCGGCGGAGCCGTAAGAGGCATCCGTGTTCCGGGACAGGGACACATGCCCAGAAAGAAGATCGACGCCCTGGTGGACGTGGCAAAATACTACGGCGGAAAGGGCCTTGCATACCTTTGCGTGGGCTGCGGAGAAGACGGCGGCCATAAGTGCTCCTTCGGAAAGTTCATGACAAAGGAGCAGCTGGACAGCCTGGCAGCAGCCATGGGCGCGGAGCAGGGTGACCTGCTGGTATTTGCCGCAGACAAGCTCAGCGTGGTGAGAAATGTCCTGGGCAACGTGCGTCTGGCCCTTGGAAAGCAGCTGGAGCTGATCAGAAAGGATGACTGGAAGTTCGTGTGGATCACGGAGTTCCCGCTCCTGGAGTGGTCCGAGGAGGAAAACCGCTTCATGGCCATGCATCATCCCTTCACGGCTCCCATGGACGAGGACTGGCAGTATATCGACAGCGATCCGGGCCGGGTGAGAGCAAAGGCCTATGATATCGTACTGAATGGAACGGAGCTGGGGGGCGGTTCCGTCCGGATCCATCAGGCGGATATCCAGGAGAAGATGCTGGAGGTCCTGGGATTCACGCCGGAGCGGGCCCAGGAGCAGTTCGGCTTCCTGCTGGAGGCCTTCAAGTACGGCGTTCCGCCCCATGCAGGACTGGCTTACGGCATGGACCGTGTGGCCATGTGGATGGCAGGGGCTGAAAGCATCCGTGACGTAATGGCCTTCCCGAAGCTGAAGGACGCATCAGACGCCATGATGGGAGCACCGGCAGAGGTGGATCCCCAGCAGCTTAAGGATCTGTCCATCCTGGTGGATCCGGAGGCCCTGAAGCAGGAAGGACCTGCAGAAACAGAGAATTAACACAGAAAGACACAGACGGCTTCGGGCAGCCCTCAGGGCTTCCCGAAGCTTTGGAGATTTTATAAATGAATAAAAGGGAATTTTTGTCACAGCTGCAGGATGCACTGATGTATGAGCTGCCTCCCAGCTATGTGGAAAGCAACCTGAATTACTACAGCGGCTATATCAACGAGGAGATGAGAAAGGGCAGGAGCCAGGAGGAGGTCCTGGAGGAGCTGGGAGACCCGAAGCTGATCGCCCGTTCCATCATCGACGCCATCAAAAGCGGCGCAGACGGGATCCCGGGTACTGCGGACGACATCAGCTTTACGGGCCCCGGATATGCGGAGGATGGAGATTACAGAAGCGCTTCCGACTGCAATACCTTTGACGAGCAGGGGAACAGGTCCTGTGAGGAGGAGAAGCCTGCCGGCTACGGCAGCAGCTGGCACAACGGCCGGGGCAGCGGATGGCAGGGCACCTTCCGTCAGATGGATCTGAACGGAGGCTGCGGCTGCCTGGGACTGATCATCCTGTTCCTGCTCATTATGTCCGTGATCGGCTGGCTGATCGGCGTCCTGAGCCCGATCCTGGCCCCCATCTGCATGGTGCTGCTGATCATCTGGCTCTTAAAGCGCATCAGCGACCACTAAAAAGAAAGGATAAGCCGAAATGAATACATATATGTTCGCATCTGATATACACGGCTCTGCATACTGGTGCAGGAAGCTTCTTCAGACCTTTGAGGAAAGCGGCGCAGAGCGCCTGATCCTCCTGGGGGATATCCTCTACCACGGACCCAGAAACGACCTTCCGAAGGAATATGCGCCGAAGGAGGTGCTGGCCATGCTCAACCCCCTTAAGGACAGGATCCTCTGCGTCAGGGGCAACTGTGAGGCAGAGGTGGACCAGATGGTGCTGGAGTTTCCCTGCATGGCGGATTACGGTTTCCTGGTCCTGAACGGACTTACCTTTTACGCCACCCACGGCCACGTCTACAACACCCTTTCCGAGGGGCAGAACCTGCCTCCCATGACGGAGGGAGAGATCCTGATCCACGGTCATACCCACATTCCGGTGGCGGAGGTCTTCCAGGCAGGGGAAAAGCAGATCTACTGGCTGAATCCCGGTTCTGTCAGCATTCCCAAGGGAGGCTTTCCAAACAGCTACGGGCTCCTTCAGGGGACCCATTTTACGGTCCGCGATTTTGACGGGGGCATCATAAAGGAGATCGAACTGAAGCCATGAATTATGAACTGATCGCACCCTGCCATTTCGGCCTTGAGGCCTGTACGAAAAAGGAGGTCCTCTCCCTGGGATACGAGATCCGGGAGGTGGCGGACGGAAGAGTGTGTTTTTCCGGAGATGAGGAGGCCATATGCCGCAGCAACATCTTTATGCGTACGGCAGAGAGGATCCTGCTGAAGGCAGGAGAGTTCGAGGCCAGGACCTGGGACGAGCTCTTTGAAGGGGTAAAGGCCCTTCCCTGGGAGCTTTACATCCCAAGGAACGGAAGGGTCTGGGTGGCCAAGGCTTCCTCAGTCAAGTCAAAGCTCTTTTCTCCCAAGGACTTTCAGACCATCGTCCAGAAGGCCATCGTGTCCAGGCTCCAGCAGGTATGGCACATGGAGGGCATGCGCCTTCCCATGGATGGGCCGGACTATGCCCTGCGGGTATTTGCCTTTAAGGACAGGATCACCATTGGCATCGATACCAGCGGAGACTCCCTTCATAAGCGGGGCTACAGGAAGCTGGTGGCCAAGGCTCCCATTACGGAGACCCTGGCTGCGGCCCTTCTGATGCTGACCCCCTGGCGGGAGGACCGGATCCTGGTGGATCCCTTCTGCGGATCGGGGACCTTCTGCATCGAGGCAGCCATGATGGCGGCAAAGCGGGCGCCGGGAATGAACCGGAACTTCGCAGCCACCGCCTGGGAGGAGCTGATTCCCAAAAAGCTCTGGTACAAGGCCTACGACGAGGCCTATGTCCTGGCGGACAGTGTGGATCCGGAGGCCATTTCCGGCAGGACGGATATCCAGGGCTTTGATATCGACGGGGAGATCATAGAGGCGGCCAGGGCCAACGCAGAGGCGGCTGGGGTCAGGGAACTGATCCATTTTCAGCGCCGGGAGGTGGCCCAGCTGAGCCACCCAAAAAAATACGGATTTATCGTTACCAATCCGCCCTACGGAGAGCGGATCTCGGAAAAGGAAGAGCTTCCGGAGCTCTATCGGGTGCTGGGGGAGCGCTATGAAAGGCTTCCCTCCTGGAGCATGTATCTGATCACCGCCTATGAGGACGCGGAAAAATACATCGGCAGGAAGGCGGATAAGAACCGGAAGATCTATAACGGTATGATGAAGACCTACTTTTACTCTTATCTGGGAGAAAAGCCTCCCAGAAGAGGAACGAAGGAGGAGGCATAGACATGAAGATCGTTTTTGCAACGGGTAATGAAGGAAAAATGGTGGAGATCCGGGAGATCTTAAAGGACCTTCCCGGGGAAATCCTCTCCTTAAAGCAGCTGGGGATCACGGCTGAGGCGGAGGAGACCGGAAAGACCTTCGCGGAAAATGCGGAGATCAAGGCCCGGGAGATCTACGATAAGCTGATGGCGAAGGCCCGGGCAGAGGGAAAGGAGCCGGATTTTGTGGTCCTGGCAGACGACAGCGGCCTTTGCGTGGATTACCTCCATGGGGAGCCCGGTATCTATTCTGCCAGATGGCTGGGACATGAGACCCCCTATGAGGAGAAGAACCGTCAGCTGATCCAGAAGCTCAGTGAGGCAGGAGAAGGAGAGCGGGGCGCCCAGTTCGTATGCGCTATCTGCGGGATCCTGCCGGATGGACGGGTCCTTCACACGGAAGGGGTCATCCGCGGAGAGATTGCAAGGGAACCCCAGGGAGAAAACGGCTTCGGATACGATCCCATCTTCTGGCTTCCGGAATACGGCATGACCTCCGGAGCCCTGCCGAGGGAAAAGAAGAACGAGATCTCCCACAGGGGAAAGGCCCTTGTGGCCATGAGCCGCCTTCTGAAGGCGGAGGGCCTGTTTCAGGAAACGGGCTTTTAATCTAAAAAATAACGGGTATAATGAAAGTTAAGTGTTATGAAAAAGATTCTGGTAGCCAGCGATACGCATGGGAACGTGAAGCACCTGAAATGGGTCATCGAACGGAATAAGCCTCTGGATATGTTCATTTTCTGTGGAGACGGAGAGGGACTGGAACGGGAGGCGGAGGAGCTGCTTGGGAAAAACTGCGTCCTGCACATGGTCCGGGGAAACAACGATTATTTCTCAGACCTGCCGGGGGAGGAGGAATTTCAGATCGGCCCCTACAGGGCTTTTCTGACCCACGGGCACCGTTACGGAGTGAATGTTTCCAACCGCAGGCTGGCGGAGGAAGCAAGGGACCGGGGATGCGGCCTTGCCTTTTTCGGACACACCCACAGACCCCAGATGGAAGAGGTAGGAGGTGTGACCTGTATCAATCCGGGCAGCCTGAGTTACCCCAGGCAGTTTGACCGCAGGCCCTCCTTTATGCTGATCGAGCAGGAGGACAATGGAAGGCTGCATTTTCATCAGGGCTATGTGGAATGATGAAAGGGAGGAAATTTTATCATGAAGAAATCAGGGATCCTGCTGATGATGGCAGCAGCAGCCATGCTGGCTGTGACTGGCTGCGGAAGCCAGCAGACAGAGACCACCGGGGCAGCAGCTGAGACCAGCGCTGCGGAAACGGAAGCAGAGACCACCGAGGCTGAGACAGAGGCGGAGACGGAGACCGCTTCGGCGGCTTCGGAAGAAGGGGAAGAGGAGCACTTCTATATCGACGATACCCTGCTCAGGGTTGGCTCCCTGAAGGGCCCCACCACCATCGGCCTTGTGAATATGATGGAGGCAGCAGAGGCAGACGAGCTGCCATACCAGGCGGAGTTCACCATGGCCACCACGGGAGACGAGCTGACGGCAAAGATGGTCAGCGGAGACATGGACATCGCCCTTGTGCCGGCGAACCTGGCCTCCGTCCTTTACAATAAGACAGAGGGACAGATCTCCGTCATCGACATCAACACCCTGGGTGTGCTTTACGGTGTTACCGGAGATGAGAGCATCCAGTCCCTGGAAGACCTGGAGGGAAAGACCGTATATATGACCGGCCAGGGGACCACACCGGAGTTTGCTTTTAATTACATCCTGGAGCAGAACGGACTTTCCGGCAAGGTAACGGTGGAGTTCCGGAACGAGGCTACGGAGATCGCAGCCCTTCTGAAGGAGGATCCCACCAGGATCGCCATCCTGCCCCAGCCCTTTGCAACGGTAACGATGCAGCAGAACGAGTCAGTCCGGGAATTCCTGGATCTGACGGAGGAGTGGAAGAAGTGTCCGGACAGCGGAGACTCCCAGCTTGTGACCGGCGTTACCATCGTAAGAAACGACTTCCTGAAGGAGCATGAGGCCCTGGTGGCAGAGTTCGTTCTGGAGCATCAGGAATCCGCCCTGCAGGCAGTGGAGGATATGGATACCACCAGCGAGCTTGTGGCAAAGTACGGCATCATCGAGAAGGCTCCTGTGGCAAAGCTGGCTCTTCCCAAGTGCAATATCGTATGCATCACCGGTGCAGCGATGAAGGACGCCCTTTCCGGCTACCTGGATGTGCTGTATCAGGCAAATCCCCAGTCCGTAGGAGGAGCGCTTCCGGGGGATGACTTCTATGCCTTCGTGGAGAACGCAGAGGAGTCATAAGCTTTTCTGACCGGGACAAAAGTTTCAAAAAAACAGCAAGAGGCCCTGTCTGCGGCAGAAGATCCTGAACGCAGACAGGGCTTTTTATCAAAGAGAAAGGAATGGGCAGGAATGGACAGGAAAAAAGGGGAAGCCGCAGTGATCATTTTGTTCTGGCTGGGGGCATGGCAGATCCTTTCGGCAGTTGTGGACAACGATATCCTTCTGGTTGGACCAGTGGAGATGTTTCGCACCCTGCTGGCACTGACGGTCCAGGGAGAGTTCTGGATCTCCATTGCCAACACCCTGCTGAAGATCGGAGCAGGCTTTCTGCTGGCTGCGATCACAGGCTTCCTGGCGGGGGCGCTGGCCTATGGGAACCGCTTTTTCGAGGCCTTTCTGGCTCCGCTGATCTCCCTGATGAAATCCATTCCCGTGGCATCCTTTGTGGTACTGGCCCTGATCTGGCTGGGAGGCTCTGCAAACCTGAGCGTCTTCGTGTCCTTCGTGGTGGTGTTCCCCATGGTCTATCTGAGCTCCTTAAGCGGCCTTCGGTCCACGGAGGGAAAGCTCCTGGAGATGGCCCGGGTATTCCGTGTCCGTCCCATGAAGAAAGTCCGGTATATCTATTTTCCGGCGGTGTATCCCTATCTGATGAACTGCTTCCGGACGGCCCTGGGGATGGCCTGGAAATCCGGCGTGGCGGCAGAGCTCATCGGGCAGCCCAGACATACGGTGGGAGGAAACCTGTATCAGGCGAAGATCTTCCTGGATACCCCCGGGGTATTTGCCTGGACCTTTACGGTGATCCTTGTGAGCTTTTGCTTTGAAAAACTGATGCTGTGGCTGCTTGGCAGCTTTTGGAGGGAAAAAAATGCTATCGGTGGAGATTAAGGACCTCAGCAAGTCCTACGGTAAGACCCGGGTTCTGGAGCGGGTGGACCTGAAGCTTCAGGAACCGGAGTGCTATGCCCTGACGGGAAAAAGCGGCGGGGGGAAGACCACACTGCTTCGGCTTCTTCTGGGACTGGAGCTTCCCGATTCGGGGGAGGTGATCTGGAAAAGAGAAGGCCTTGCCGTAAGGCCCAGGCTTTCTGCAGTCTTTCAGGAGGACCGCCTCTGTGAAGGGGCTGACGCCCTGGAAAATGTCCTGCTGGTCATGCCAAGAGGCCAGGGAGATCCGAAGGAGGTGGAAGCCGAGCTTCGCAGGCTCCTTCCGGGGGATGCCCTGGGGAAGCCTGTGGCAAAGCTTTCCGGAGGACAGAGACGGAGGGTGGCGATCCTGCGGGCTATGTGCGCCCCGGGGGCGGAGGCCTTCCTTTTGGACGAGCCCTTTACGGGACTGGACGAGACCACAAGGCTCCAGGTCATCGAATATGTAAAGGAAAAAAGAAAAGACCGGCTTCTGCTCATTGCGACCCATGGGGCGGAGGACATCGGGGCCCTGGGGATCCCGGAGAGAAATATCCTGGGACTTGCGGAAGGGACCTTCGCCGGCACTTCCTTTGGAAAGGGGAAAAACTGTTGACTTTCGTGAATTAAAATGTTAAAGTAAACTTTATCAGTTTACATTGCGAAAACAGGAAAGGAACGAGAATGAACCCGAAGATTCACACAGAGGAAGTTGATCATCTTTTTGATGCGATCCTTACCCTGAAGGACAGGGAAGAGTGCTACAAATTCTTTGAGGACGTGTGTACCATCAAGGAGCTTCTGGCAATGGCCCAGCGCTATGAGGTGGCTCTGATGCTGGAGAAGAAGATGACCTATCTGGATATTGCGGATAAGACAGGCGCTTCCACCGCCACCATCAGCCGTGTGAACCGTTCTCTGACCTATGGAGAGGACGGCTACGCCATGGTATTTGAACGCCTGGGAGAAATGGAAAAGAAATAAGCGGGACCTGACCGGGTCCGGCACAGGAGACCGGAAAGATCCTTCGGAAAAAACAGGGAGGCCTGCCGACTCAGTGATGAAAGCATCATTGAGGGGCAGCCTCCTTTTGCGTGTACAGATCCTTACAGAGGGACCTTCCCAAGGACCCTGCCCAGTACGGAGATGTCCCCGCTGTCCGGGCGGATGTCCGGATAATCGCCGTTTAAGGAGATGAGCCTGTCGGCTCCGGCCTTCTTGACGTACAGGCTTCCGTCCTTGGAGAAGATGCCGATGTCTCCCGGCTGCAGCTCGTTCACCCTTGCCACATACAGCCGGTCCCCATCCTGGAACAGGGGCTCCATGCTGGCGCCGCTGACGCCGATGATGAAGTCCGCTCCCTTCCGGAAGGGGGCTTCCACCGTCTCCTCCGGCATATCCCCGGAATAGACGCCGGTACCGGCGCTGGCTGCGTACTGCAGGAAGGGATAAAGATACATGACGCTGGAGGAAAGGACCTCCTGCTCCCGCTCCCGGGAGGGAAGGGAGAGCACAGAGGCATTGCCTGCATCCTGAAGGGAAGCAGAATTGGCAGCGGGAGCAGAAAGCTCCCGGAGGATCAGATAATCGATGGTCTCCCGGGCATAGTCCGACAGCCTCCGGTAATTCTCCAGGAGGCTGCGCTCGGCAGGAGACAGGGCAGGCCGGTCACAGCAGCCGGGAACGTCCTGATAGAGGAAGTTGGCGTCCACTGAAAGTACCTCAAAGAGGCGGTAAAGAACCGCCTCCTTGGGATGGCTGACGCCGCTTTCATAGTTGGCCACAGCTCCCTTGGTCACCCCAAGAAGGGCGGCCAGCTCCTCCTGTGTATAGCTGCGGGCCAGTCTTGCTTCTCTGATCCTCTTTCCGATCCCCATGTCCTTCTCCCGGTCCTTCCTTTCCGGGAAGGCCCTTTTCCTTTATTTATATAATATAACTAAGGAAATCATACTATTATTTTCCTGAACTGTCAACTGAAAAAGTTCAGAAAATTTGAGAAAAATACTTGAAAGTTCAAGAAAAATATATTAGAATGCAGGAAAGTTCAAAAAGACAGCAACAAGTGACATGGGAGGAACAAATCATTATGAGGATCGAATTCAAAGTATATACAACCAGGAGACAGAAGGCATTCATCCACGGACTGAAGCGGGCACTTTTCGCCATTCTGGGAGCTCTGCTTCCCTTTGGGGAGGTGGCAGGCGCCATCTTACTGATCTTATCCATGTGCTGCATGGACTCCGATAACTTTATGCCTGTATTCCGGGGCTATTGCTGGGCAGGCCTGCTTCTTGTGGGCTGCTTACTGATGAAGCACATGATCGAAGCAGACCGGGCCCGGGAGCTGCAGGAGCGCCGCAGGTTTCAGCTGCGCCGCAGGACAGCCTGAGGCTGTCCCGGTACAGGGCGTGAAGGAGCAGAGCCTGCTTCCGGCTGCTTTGTATTATGGAGGGATCTATGCTATACTGATATATGATCTGGAGGGCCGGGGATTTCCCGGCCTTTCCGGTATGAACTTAGAAGAGAAAGGAAAAACACATGCTTACAGAGATCCTTTTAGGTATCCTGATCCTGCTGGCAGTCTGCATCCTGATCCTGCTGGCAAGGATCCTTTTTTCCGGAGACAGGGATAACAGTCTCCGGGAGCTCCTTGCGGATACGGGAGACGACATCACGGACGCAGTGGGGGACCGGATCGGAGACATCCAGGACGACATCGGAAAGCGCCTTCATCAGGACGCGGAGGAAAACAGGAATAACCGGATCGAGGTATCCAATATGATCCGCCGGGGGGAGGAGGCCCAGAGGGAAGCCCTGGAACGGGCGGCCAGAAGCCAGCAGGAGGCACTGGAGCATTTTTCGGAGCGGCAGCAGCAGTCCCTGTCGGAGCAGCGGGAGAAGCTGGAGGGCCTTCTGAAGGAATCCCTGAAGGAACTTCAGGAGACGAACCGTCAGAAGCTGGATGACATCCAGACGGAGATCAACAAGAAGCTGGACAGCTCCCTGAACGAGAGGCTGGACGAGTCCTTCCGGAACGTGGGGGAACAGCTGTCCCAGCTGTACAAATCCCTGGGCGAGCTTGGAAAACTGGAGACGGGGGTAAACTCCCTGAACCGGACCCTGTCCAACGTGAAGACCAGGGGGATCCTGGGGGAGGCCCAGCTTGGGAACATCCTGGCGGACATCCTTTCCAGCAGCCTCTACGACCGGAACGTGGTTACGAAGAAGGGCAGCAGTGATCCGGTGGAGTTTGCCATAAAGATCCCGGACAAGGAGATCCAGGGAAGCTTCATGTACCTTCCCATCGACTCTAAGTTCCCCACCAGCATCTATGACAGGATCTGCGACGCCTCCGAGGCAGGGGATGCGGAGGGGCTTCAGAAGGCCCAGAAGGAGCTGGAGCAGCGCATCAGGACAGAGGCGAAGAGCATCTTTGAAAAATATGTGGATCCGCCCCAGACCACGGACTTTGCCCTGATGTTCCTGCCGACGGAATCCCTCTATGCAGAGGTCCTGCGGATCCCGGGCCTTACGGAGGAATGCCAGAGAAAGTACCATATCGTGATCACGGGCCCCACCACGGTGGCAGCCCTTCTGAACAGCTTAAGCATCGGCTTTCGTTACATGGCGGTCAACCGGGATTCCCAGAATATCCTGAAGCTCCTTTCCGCCATCAAGACCCAGTACGGCACCTTAAGGGATCTGATCGATACGGCAGGAAAGCGGCTCGATCTGGCCAGAAAGGCCACCAGCGACCTGAGGCACCGGACGGAGATCATCAACCGGAAGCTTTCCTCCGTGGAGGAGATCGACGCCTCCGAGGCCAGGGATCTTCTTGGGATCCCGGTCCGGGAGCCGGAGGAGAGCTCTGATCCGGGAGAAGACACGGAGGAAAAAGAGTAAATTAGACAATTCCGGAAAAATATGTTATATTCAAAATAACTATGCACTTTTGTGCAAAAAGAGTTTTTAAGAGGAATTGTTTTATGACCATGTCATCCGAAGAAAGACGCAGAAGGGTGCACCGGGCAGTCAATGCCCAGAAGCGGGGCATCCGTTATTCCGATGCTTACCGGAACAACAGCTACGACGATACGGGAGCACAGGGAAGAGGGGAGACTGGCTATTCCCCGGATGATTACAATACCGCCAGCTATCGGAGGCCTGCAGGCTCCTCCATCCAGCGGAGCAGAAGCACAGGCTCCGGCAGGAACAGCAGCCGGCGCAGACAGACGAACCGTCGCGGACGGCGCAGGGGGCCCAATATCCTCCAGATCCTGCTTCTGATCCTTCTTGTGGCCGCAGTGGTTGTGGCAGCCGTATTTGCGGTAAAGGGGCTCAGGGGACTCCTTCAGGGGAACCCGGATCAGGAGACGGAGACAAGCACAGCCCAGTCAGAGAGCGAGACCCAGGAGACGGAGACCATGGTCTCCCCGGCGGAGCAGATCCTGACGGAGGCGGCACGGCTTGCAGCCATGTATGACTATGACGGAGCCATTGAACTCATCAATTCGGATCCGGCAGTAGCAGCCCTTCCGGAGGCAGCCTCCGCAGTGGCGGAATACGAGCAGATCAAGACGACCCTGGTGCGGCAGGATATTTCCGGCATCACCCATGTGTTCTACCACATCCTGGTAGTGGACCCGGAAAACGCCTTTGACGAGAGCCGCTGGGGCACCCAGGCCGGCGGATATAACGGCCTTATGACCACCATCCCCGAGTTCGAGAAGATGCTGGAGGAGTTCTACAACGACGGCTATGTCCTTGTGAGACTGCACGATATGGCCTCCATGGAGACCCAGGCAGACGGCACGGAGAAGATGGTGCCGGGAGACATCATGCTGCCTCCGGGCAAGAAGGCCATGGTCATGTCCCAGGATGACGTCTGCTATTATGAGTACATGGAAGGGGCCGGTTTTGCAGAGCGGATGATCGTAGGAGAGGACGGACGGCCCACCTGCGTATATGTGGACGAAAACGGAACGGAGCATGTGGGAGAGTATGATTTGGTACCCATCCTGGACCGTTTCATAGACGAGCATCCGGATTTTTCCTATAAGGGAGCAAAGGCTTGCCTGGCCTTTACGGGATACAACGGCATCCTGGGATACCGGACGGACGAGACCTATGATCCCTCCTCCGATATGTACGATCCGGAAAAAACTGCCAACCCCAATATTGAAGCTGACCGGGCTGCAGCCCGGGAGGTGGTGGAGGCCCTGCGGGCAGACGGCTATGAGCTGGCTTCCCATAGCTGGGGCCACAGGGATATGGGAGCCATCACCCTGGAGCATATGAAGAAGGATACGGACCGCTGGGACAGAAACGTCAATCAGGAGCTTCTGGGCGGTACCTGTGATATCCTGATCTACCCCAGGGGTGCAGACGTGGGAGACTGGAGAGCTTCCTCCTATTCCCATTCCGACAACGCAAAGTTCGACTATCTCTGGGACAAGGGATTCCGCTACTTCTGTAATGTGGACGGCTCTACTTCGGCCTGGGTACAGGTGGGAGACGACTTCCTGAGACAGGGAAGAAGGCCGCTGGACGGTTACAATATGTGGAGAGAGATCTCCGAGGGCCGGGGCAAGATGTCGGATCTTTTCGACGACGTATCCGCTATATTCGATACCAGACGCCCTACCCCGGTACCGGCTTATTGATAAAGGAATAACAGGATAAGATGATCAGCTTTATACACGGAACCTTAAGTGAAATGGGTGAAAGCCATATCGTGGTGGAGGCAGGAGGCGTGGGCTACGGGATCTTCGTACCCGCCACGGTCCTGCCCCAGCTCCCCACGGTAGGTGAGGAAGTAAAGATCTATACGCATTTTTCCGTCCGGGAGGACGGCCAGAGCCTTTACGGCTTTCTGTACAAGGAAGACCGGGAGATGTTTCGGCAGCTGCTGTCCGTAAACGGTGTCGGCCCCAAGGGAGCCCTTGGGATCCTTTCGGTCCTGGGACCGGATGACCTTCGCATGGCCATCATTACGGGAGACGCAAAAGCTATCAGCCGGGCGCCGGGTATCGGCCCGAAGACGGCCCAGCGGGTGATTCTGGACCTTAAGGACAAGGTGGATGCGGGACAGGTCCTGAGCCACATGGGAGATGTGGGAGCAGAGGACCTTCGGAGCGGCATGGGAGCTGCAGGGGGAAGCGGTCCCCTGGCGGAGGCCATCGACGCTCTGGCTGCCCTGGGCTACAGCCGGATAGAAGCAGGCCGTGCGGTCCGGAAGCTTGCCATTACGGAGGACATGACCACGGAGGACATCCTGAAGCTTGCCCTTCGCAGCATCTGATGCGGCAGTCTGCCCTTTGGGCAGGAGGAAGAATCTTCTTGACAAACAGAGGATTTTTTTTATAATGAGTTCGTAAAATAAATATGGCTAGGGGCGCGTTTTGCTGAGATGGAAGCCTGTGCTTTCTGTCCCTCATGACCTGACCAGGGTAATGCCTGCGTAGGGAAGCAGATTTACGAAGAAAAAGACCGGTCATACCGGTCCCAAAGGGCGGATCTCCGGGGATCCCTTATCTGAAAAGAGACTTTTTCCTTCGTGATCCTTTAACAGCAGCCCCTCCTGAAAAAAAGGAGGTTTTTTTATGTCATTTTTTGTGAATGCGGAGGGCGGACTTACTGCCGCCGGCTATGGCGGATGTATCCTTCTGATCCTTCTGCTCCTGCTTCTTGTGTTTTTTGTAAAGGGCGGCGATCCGAAGGGAACGGAGCCCATGCCGGCAAAGAAACTGGTTTTCTGTTCCATGTGCATCGCACTGGCGGCAGTCACCTGCATGATCAAGATCTTTGAATTCACCTTCGGGGGATCCGTTACCCTCTGCTCCATGCTGTTTGCCATGCTGCCGGGCTGGATCTACGGAGCCAGAACAGGCTTTCTCTGCGGACTGATCTACGGGATCCTGCAGTTCGTCCTGGGCCCCTATGTTATGACGCCGGTACAGGTGCTCTTCGACTATGTATTTGCTTTTACCATCATGGGCGTATCCGGTTTCTTCTGCCGCAGGAAGAACGGCCTTGTGCTGGGCTATGTGGCCGCCGCATTCGGAAGATGGGTCATGGCTACCATAGCCGGCCTGATCTGGGTATCCCTGGGCTCCACGGCCTGGGATGGATGGGCACCCCTTCCCTATTCCATGGCTTATAACGGAGCCTATATCGGAGCAGAGGCGGTCATTACCCTGATCCTGATCTCCATCCCCGCAGTAAAGAACGCCCTCATAAGGGTCAAGAAACAGGCCCTGGCATAAAGGGCGGAGGGCAGACCATATCCGGAAAAAGACTTGCAGAAAAACAGGATCTGGAATATGCTGTAACTGCACACCTGACGTCCCGCGAGGTGGGACATGAAACATCTGAAGACCGTAAAATATGTGATCACAGCTGCCGGCTTTTTGCTGGCGGCTGTCTTTTACCTTCGGGGAAATGATCCCCGGGAGGAGACGATCCTTCTGACCTCAGTTCAGGAGGAGACCAGGGAAGAGGCGGCAGCCGAGGGGCAGCCGGCTCCGGACCTGCCTTCGGCCATATCCTGTACCTGCGGAAGGGGAACTGAGGAAGAACCTTTCCGGGAACCGGAGCAGCCGGAGCCGGAACCACAGCCGGAACCGGAGCCCTCCCGGGAGCCGGAGACAGCGGAGCCTGAAGCAGAGACCTCCGGAGACCATAGGGGCCTTGTGGATCTGAACCGGGCTGGGAAGGAGGAGCTTATGACCCTTCCGGGGATCGGGGCCTCCAGGGCGGAGGCCATCATCCGCTACCGACAGGAGTACGGAGACTTCGCCCATATCGAGGAGATCATGAATATTTCCGGCATCAAGGAAAAGGCTTTTGAAAAAATTAAGGATTCCATCACCGTATAAACGCGCCCTTTGCTTGCTTACAGGCAGCGGTTTGTGCTATACTCTAAGCTATATCAGTATGGGCACGTCCGGAAGATGAGTGTCTTTCAAGCAGGGACGGCCCAAAGGAGGTCAACCTATGTCTGAGAATGAAAACAATGCCCTTCATGTTGTATATGAAAAAGAAAAGCTTGGAAGCGTCAAGATCGCAGATGATGTGATCGCCTGCATCGCAGCCCTGGCAGCCACCGAGGTGGAAGGCGTAGACAGCATGGCCGGAAACATTACCAACGAACTGATCTCAAAGCTGGGAGTAAAGAATCTGTCGAAAGGCGTAAAGCTGGAGCTCAATGAGGATGAAGTCAGCATCAGCCTTTCTCTGAACATGACCTACGGCTACAACATTCCGGAGGTCTCGGAAATGGTACAGGACCGCGTAAAGAACACTGTGGAGAACATGACGGGACTTCACGTCATCGATGTCAATGTCAATATCGCGGGTGTCAATACAGGCGTAAACCGCTAAACAGGAGAGTAAGGATCCATGACAAGACATGAGCTTCGGGAACAGACATTCAAAATGCTTTTCGGAATAGATTTCCATACGGGGGAGGACCCGAAGGAAGCCCTTCTGAACTATATGGAGGTCTCCTTCGACGGAAAGATCCAGGATCAGGAACGGAATGAGATCATTGAGAAGGTACTGAAGATCCACGAAAAGAAAGAAGAACTGGATCAGCTGATCGACGGAGTGGCTGAAGGCTGGAAGACAGGACGTATGGGAAAGGCGGAGCTGAATATCCTGAGGCTCGCCCTCTATGAGATACGCTACGATCCTGTGGTACCGGTGAAGGTGGCCATCAATGAGGCGGTGGAGCTGTCCAAGGAGTACGGCAGTGCGGAGGCCCCGGCCTTCGTAAACGGGATCCTGGCAAAGCTTATCGACCAGAGAGCACCGGTGGCGGCACAGAAGGAAGGGGAAGGCAGTCAGGAAGCAGGCTGCTGATCCGAACTGTACTTTGTAAATTAAAGAGAGAAGCAAAATGGCCGGAGTCTATACAGTTTCACAGATCAACGCATATATCAAAAACCTGTTTGTACGGGATTACGCCCTTTCCAATATCTGTGTAAAGGGCGAAGTCAGCAACTGTAAATATCACACCTCCGGTCATATTTATTTTACCCTGAAGGATGAGGGAGGAGCCATCGCCTGCGTCATGTTCGCAAGGGACCGGCAGGGGCTTGGCTTCCGCCTCAGTGACGGCCAGCAGGTGGAGGTCCGGGGGCAGATCTCCGTCTATGAGAAGACGGGGAGCTATCAGCTTTACGCAAGATCGGCAGCCCTTTCCGGCAGGGGAGAGCTTTACGAGCGCTTTGAAAAGCTGAAGCAGGAGCTTCAGGAGATGGGGATGTTCGATCCCTGCTACAAAAAGCCGATCCCGGCTTATGCCATGCGGGTCGGCATCGTAACTGCCCCCACGGGAGCCGCCATTCAGGATATCTGCAACATATCCCGGCGGAGGAATCCATATGTGGAGCTGATCCTCTATCCCGCCCTGGTGCAGGGCAGGGATGCGGCGGACAGCATCGTAAGGGGGATCAGGACCCTGGATCAGATGGGTCTTGACGTGCTCATCGTGGGAAGGGGCGGAGGTTCCATCGAAGACCTGTGGGCCTTCAATGAGGAAAAGGTGGCCCGGGCTATCTTTGATGCGGAGACTCCCATCATTTCCGCCGTGGGACACGAAACGGATTTTACCATCGCTGATTTTGCCGCAGATCTGAGGGCACCAACCCCCTCTGCAGCGGCAGAACTGGCGACTTTTGAATACAATGCCTTCCTGGAGGAAGTGGAGAGCTTTCGCTCCGCCTTTGAGCGGGGAATCCTGGGGAAGCTTGACGGTGCCCAAAACGGCCTGATGCAGAGACGGCTGTCCCTGCAGATCCACAGCCCCGGAGCGGTCCTTAAGGAGCGGAAGAGCCTGCTTTCCGAGTACAGGCTCCGGATGCTTCAGACCCTTAGCGACAGGACCGGGGCCGCAAGACTGCGGCTGGAAAACGGAAGGCAGCAGGCGGAAGGCCTCATGCAGGCCCGCCTGTCGGAAAGCAGACACCGGCTTGCGCTTACGGCGGGAAGGCTTCACGGCCTGTCCCCCCTTCGGAGGATCAGCGGCGGCTTTGGCTATCTCATGGATGAGCGGGGACAGGGGATCCGCTCCGTAAGGGAGCTTTCGGTGCAGGACCGTTTTACCGTCTGCCTGTCGGACGGACGGATCAGGGCGGAGGTGCTCGCCCTGGAGCCGGAGGAAACAGTATCAAGGAAGAAAGAACAAAACCATGGATGAGAAAAAGATAAAAGAACAGAAACCCGGGATCGAGGAGAGCTTTCAGCGCCTGGACGAGCTTCTTTGTGAGCTGGAGTCCCAGGACTGCACCCTGGAGAGGTCCTTCCAGCTCTATGAGGAAGGCATGAAGCTCATCGCCTCTGCGGAAAAGCAGATCGAAAAGGTAGAGAAAAAGCTCCGCATCCTGAAGGGTGAGGAAGAAACAGGAGATCCGGGACATGAAGACATTTAAGGAAGAACTGCAGCAGCGGACAGAGACCATAAACCGGGAGCTGATGCGTTTTCTGCCGGAGGAAAAGGGGATGCAGAAGCTGATCCTTGAGGCCTGCAACTACTCTGTGGAAAACGGCGGAAAAAGGATCAGACCTCTGCTGATGGAATCTGCCTATTTTTTATGCAGACTTTCCCAGGAACCGGAGGCCTGCGGACAGGCAGGGGAACCGGAGGCTCTGAGAGAGCGCTGGAGGGAGGCGTATGAGACCCTCCTTGCTCCCTTTATGGCAGCCATCGAGATGATCCACTCCTCCTCCCTGGTCCACGACGATCTGCCCTGCATGGACAACGACCGGCTGCGGAGGGGAAAGCCCTCCACCTGGGCGAGGTTCGGAGAGGACATGGGGACCCTTGCGGGAGACGGACTCATGATCTATGCCTTTGAGACTGCCGTAAAGGCCATGGACCTCAGGGAGACAAAGCTCCTTTCAGCCTCCGCAGAGAGCCGGGAGGCGGCCTCCATGATGATCCGGAACTATACGGAGCAGGCAGGAGACCGGGCCTGCAGAGTCATAAACGGCGTGGACATCCTGGCCAGAAAGACCGGGATCTTCGGTATGATCGGCGGTCAGACCGTGGATGTACAGCTTACGGGAAAGACCCCTTCCGAGGAGGAGCTTTCCTTCATCTACCGTCTTAAGACCGGCGCTCTGCTGGAGGCTGCCATGATGATCGGCGGCGTCCTGGCCGGGGCTTCCGAGGATACCGTGGCAAAGCTCAGGCTTTCCGCTGCGGACCTGGGACTGGCCTTCCAGATCCAGGACGATATCCTGGACGAGACGGGAACGGAGGCGGATCTGGGCAAACCGGTGGGATCCGATGAACGGAACCAGAAGACCACCTATGTCACCCTGCACGGACGGACGCAGGCGGCAGAGGAGGTCAAAAAGCTTACGGAGCGGGCTGAAGCAAGGCTTCGGGAGATCGGAGATTATCCCTTCCTCCTGGATCTCTGCGCCTACCTGATCGACAGGAGAAATTAAGCTCCAAAAGAGAAAGGCGACACTATGCTGCTGGAACATATCGGGGGACCGGAGGATCTGAAGGTCCTGACCTATCATCAGCTGGATACGCTGGCACAGGAAATACGGGAATTTATCATAGAAAAAACAAGTCATACGGGAGGCCATCTGGCCTCTAACCTTGGGGTCGTGGAACTGACGATCGCGCTGTTCCGCGCCCTGGACCTGCCGGAGGACAAGATCATATGGGACGTGGGACATCAGGCCTATACCCACAAGATCCTTTCCGGAAGGAAGGACGACTTTGACGGTCTGAGGCAGTTGGGGGGCATCAGCGGCTTTCCGAAGCGGAACGAGAGTCCCTACGATTCCTTTGATACGGGCCATTCCTCTACCTCCATCTCCGCAGGCCTTGGCATCGCCCAGGGAAGGGATATCCTGGGGGAGGACTATACCGTGGTGTCCGTCATCGGAGACGGGGCCCTTACGGGAGGCATGGCCTACGAAGCCCTGAACAACGCGGCGCGGCTTAAGAAGAATTTCATCATCATTCTGAACGACAACAACATGTCCATTTCGGAAAATGTGGGAGGCGTCTCCAACTATCTGAACGGACTGCGGACGGCAGCCTCCTATAACCGCTTCAAAAAGAAGCTGGAGAAAAGAGTCCGGGCCATCCCCGGGGCGGGGGACGGCATTGCGGATCTTCTGAAGCGCACCAAGGACAGCGTAAAGGGGATCGTGATCCCCGGTATGTTTTTTGAGGATATGGGCATCACCTACCTGGGACCTGTGAACGGACATGATATCCGGGCGGTGGAACGGGCGGTACGGGATGCCAAACGGCTGGATCATGCAGTGCTGATCCATGTGCTGACGAAAAAGGGAAAGGGCTATAAGCCCGCAGAGGAAGCACCGGAGCGCTTCCATGGGGTGGAGCCCTTCAATATAAAAACCGGGAAAAAGCTTGCAGCACCGGGAGGCCCCGGCTATACGAAGGTGTTTTCCGATAAGCTCTGCGCCCTGGCGGAGCAGGACCGGCGCATCGTGGCGGTGACGGCTGCCATGCCGGACGGCACGGGACTCACCCAGTTCCGGAAGCGCTTTCCGGAGCGGTTTTTCGATGTGGGGATCGCAGAGGAGCATGCGGTCACCAGCGCTGCGGGCATGGCGGCAGCTGGCCTTAAGCCGGTGGTGGCGGTCTACTCCTCCTTCCTGCAGAGAGGCTTCGATCAGATCGTCCACGACGTGTGCCTGCAGAATCTGCCGGTGGTCTTTGCCGTTGACAGAGCGGGACTGGTGGGAGCCGACGGAGAGACCCACCAGGGGATCTTCGACATCTCCTATCTCAGCCAGATCCCGAACATCACGGTAATGGCCCCCAAGAACCGCTGGGAGCTTGAGGCGATGCTGGAATTTGCCCTGAAGCAGGAGGGACCTGTGGCCCTGCGGTATCCAAGGGGCGAGGCCTATGAGGGCCTGAAGGAATTCGCGGCACCGGTAGCGTACGGAAAGGGAGAGCTCCTTTACCGGGGCAGGGGGATCGCCTTCCTGGCCCTGGGATCCATGGTGAGCACGGCGGAGCATATCCGGGAAAAGCTGATGAAGGAGGGCTATGAGCCCACTCTGGCCAATGCCCGTTTCGCAAAGCCCGTGGATCTGGAACTGGTGGAGGAGCTGGCAGCGTCCCATGAGGTGATCGTGACCCTGGAGGAAAATGTGGAACGGGGCGGCTTCGGACAGGTGGTGACGGGCTATGTGGAGGCCCGCTATCCGAAGGTCCGGGTCCTGCGGATCACCCTGCCGGACGCTTATGTGGAGCATGGAGACGTAACCGCCCTCCGCAGGATCCTGGAGATCGATTCCGACTCCATCATCCGACGCCTGCGGGAGGCAAAGATCATAGAGGAGAAGCATGAAGGAAACGAATAAAAAACGACTGGATGTCCTTCTGTTTGAAAGAGGGTTTGCCCAGAGCCGGGAAAAGGCGAAGACCATTATCATGAGCGGCATCGTTTATGTGAACGGTCAGAAGGAGGATAAGGCGGGATCGGTCTTTCACGATGATGAAAGCCTGGAGATCGAAGTCCGGGGGAATGTCCTGCCCTATGTGTCCCGGGGCGGGCTCAAGCTGGAAAAGGCCATGAAGACCTTCCCCATCAGCCTTACGGACTGTGTCTGCATGGATATCGGTGCCTCCACAGGAGGATTTACGGACTGCATGCTGCAGAACGGGGCAAAGAAGGTCTTTGCAGTGGACGTGGGCCACGGACAGCTGGACTGGAAGCTCCGGAATGACCCCAGGGTGGTGTGCATGGAGAAGACCAATATCCGTTATGTGACGCCGGAGGATATCGGCGGGGAGATCCTGCAGTTTGCCTCCGTGGACGTTTCCTTTATCTCTCTGGACAAGGTCCTGCCTGCGGCAAAGCCTCTGCTTCTTCCCGGAGCAGAGATGGTATGCCTGATCAAGCCCCAGTTTGAGGCGGGCCGGGAGGAAGTCGGAAAGAAAGGCGTCGTAAGGGACAAGAAGGTACACAGGTCCGTGATCGAAAAGATCTACGGTCTCTGTGACGAGCTTTCCTTCGGGATCCTGGGACTGACCTTCAGCCCCATCAAGGGCCCCGAGGGCAATATCGAGTATCTGATCCATCTGAAGAAGGACGCAGGCCCCACGGCGGAAAAGCCGGATCCGGAGGCTGTGGTGGAGGAGGCCCACGCAGCTCTGGATCGGTAAGGAAGGCCCTGCCCCGGAAAAATGGAAGAGGAAGAAAGCATGAAACATTTCTTTATCATCGTCAACATGAAAAAAAGCCTTGCGGAAAAGACCAGCAATGCCATCCGGGAGTTCCTGAAGGATTGCGGGAAGGAGACCAGCTGTAAGATCTGGGACGGACCGCGGCAGAAAAAATATGAGCTTCCGGAGGGAACGGACTGTATTATCACCATCGGAGGAGACGGAACCCTGATCCAGGCGGTCCGGGCCACCATGGGCTCCGGGGTTCCGGTGATCGGCTTCAACCGGGGGCACCTGGGATATCTGACCCAGCTCTCCAAGGGAAAAGACATCGCTCCGGCCATGAAGCGGCTCCTGGAGGAGGATTACTCCATTGAGGAGCGGATGATGCTGAAGGCCCGGGTCTACCGGAACGGAAAATGCATCTACAGGGATGTTGCCCTGAATGAGGTGCTCCTGAGCCGCTATGACAGTCTTCGGACCATCCACTTCAAGGTCTATGTCAATGAGACCTGTCTGAACGATTACGGGGCAGATGGCCTGATCGTGGCGACCCCCACGGGCTCCACGGCCTATTCCCTGTCTGCAGGAGGCCCCATTGCGGAGCCGGAGGCTAAAATGATGATCATGACCCCCATCTGCTCCCATACCATTAATTCCCGTTCCATCATCTTCTCTCCGGAGGATACCATCCGGATCGTTCCCGAGGGGGCAAACCAGATCGTGGCCTGCGACGGGGACGCACCGGTGGAGCTGAAGAAGGGGGACGAAGTGGTGGTAAAGCGGTCCAGGCATTCCGCCAGACTGGTAAGGCTCTCAGAGGAATCCTTCCTGGAGACTCTGCGGGACAAGATGACATTTGTATAAAGGCTAGGAGTTTAGGAATATGAAGGTAGGAAGACAGGCAAAGATCATTGAGCTGATCGGACGGTATGATGTGGAGACCCAGGAGGAGCTCTGCGATCTGCTGAACCGGGAGGGTTATGAGGTGACCCAGGCTACGGTATCCCGGGATATCCGGGAGCTGAAGCTCACAAAGGTGGCCCATGGTGGAAAGCAGTGCTACAGGGTCCTGCCGGGACATATCGATTTTACCCAGAAATACCTGAACATCCTGCGGGACGGCTTCATATCCATGGATATGGCCCAGAACATCCTGGTGGTGAAAACGGCGGCAGGCATGGCCATGGCAGTGGCGGCGGCCATAGACGCCTTCCATTTCAAGGAAGTGGTGGGCTGTATTGCGGGAGACGACACCATCATGATGGCCATCCGCAGTGTGGACGACTGTCTGGAGGTGATGAAGCGCCTCCGGGACATCATAGAGGAGAAATGATCGAATGCTGCTGGAACTGAATGTAAAGGATATTGCCCTGATCCGGAGGGCCTCGGTGGAATTTTCACAGGGCCTGAATATCCTGACGGGAGAGACGGGAGCCGGTAAGTCCATCGTCATCGGCTCCATCGGTCTTGTCCTGGGGGCAAAGGCAAAGAGCGATATCATCCGGGAAGGGGCGGACCATGCCAGTATTGAGCTGATCATCAGTGCGGATGATCCGGAGCTCGTAAGCAGGCTTTCCGCTCTTTCCGTATCTCCTACGGAGGAGGGGACCATCATCATCAGCCGGAAGATCGGACGGCAGAGAAGCATCTCCCGGATCAACGATGAGACCGTGACCCTGTCCACCTTAAAGGCGGTGACGGCCCTTCTCATAGATATCTACGGACAGCACGAGCATCAGACCCTGCTGGAACCGAAGCGTCATCTGGAGATTCTGGATGCCTATTGCGGAGAAACGACCCGTTCCCTCCGGGAGGAGGTGAAGGAAGCCTTTCACCGCTGCCGGGAGCTTTCCGCCCGCTGCCGGGACTTTTCCATGAACGAGGAGGAACGGATCCGGGAGATGGACCTTGCGGCCTATGAGCTCCGGGAGATCGAGGAAGCAGCCATAAAGCCCGGAGAGGAAGAGGAGCTTTCCGCCCGCTACAGGCGGATGAGCCACGGAAGAGAGATCGCAGGAGAGCTGGGCCGTGCCTACGGACTTCTGACGGAGCATCCCATAGGGGAGGCTCTTTCCGCAGTGTCAAGGGCGGCGGAGTTTGACCAGGGGCTTACCGGGATCCGGGATCAGCTCCTTGATGCGGAAAGCATCCTGTCGGGAGCTGCCGGGGACATCCGGCGTTTTCTGGAGGAGCTGGACATGGACGAGGAGAGCTTCCGGGAGACGGAGGAACGGCTGGACCTGATCAGGAGCCTCATGGCAAAGTACGGAAAAACAGAGGAGGCCATAGAGGACTACCGGGTAAAGAAGGAAGAGCGGCTTCGGGAGCTTACGGATTATGAAGAGACCCGGGCAAGGCTTGAGGAGGAGCTTTCCCGGGAAGAAGAGAAGCTTTCGGCCCTCTGCGGCAAACTGACGGAGGCCAGAAGGTCGGCAGCCGGAAGGCTTACGGAGGCAGTGGAGCGGGAGCTTCTGGACCTGGGCTTTGACAGCGTTTCCTTTACCATGTCCTTCCAGGACAAACAGCCCGGGGAGGATGGAGCAGACGAGGTATGCTTCATGACGGCCCTGAACCCGGGGGAAAAGGAAAAGCCCCTTCAGGAGGTGGCCTCAGGAGGCGAGCTGTCCAGAGTGATGCTGGCGGTGAAGACGGTGCTGGCGGAAACGGACCGGACCCCCACCCTGATCTTCGATGAGATCGATACGGGCATCAGCGGCCGGACGGCCCAGAAGGTGGCGGAGAAGCTGGATATCATTGCCAGGAGACACCAGGTGATCTGTATCACCCATCTGCCTCAGATCGCCTCCATGGCGGATCAGCATTTTGTGATCTCAAAGTCGGAGCAGGAGGGCAGGAATGTGACCTCCATCGAGGCCCTGTCGCCGGAGGAGTCCCTCCTGGAGCTGGGAAGGCTCCTTGGGGGCGCAGAGATCACGGAGACGGTGATGGAAAACGCAGCGGAAATGAAACGCCTTGCGGGGGAAGAAAAAAAGATGCACAAAAAGAAAGCGGAAAAGAGGGACGAAATAAGATAAATATGCTATACTATATGTTATAGCAGGCCAGAAAAAGCTGCGGTTTATCAAGGGGGTTCAATCAAAATGAAGAAAATTTTGCTTCTGGCGAGCGAAGCGGTTCCTTTTATCAAAACAGGCGGTCTCGCGGATGTTGTGGGTTCCCTGCCGAAATATATCGACAGAGAATGTTTTGACTGCCGGATCATGCTGCCGAAATATCTGTGCATGAAAGAGGAAATGAGCCGTAAGCTTGAGTATATTACCAACTTCTATATGAACTATCTCGGACAGGACAGATATGTGGGGATCTTCAAGGCTGAGATAGACGGCATTACCTATTACTTCATCGACAACGAGTATTACTTCTCGGGCTGGAGCCCCTATGGGGACTGGCTCTGGGATCTGCAGAAGTTCTGCTTCTTCGAGAAGGCGGCACTGAACGCCCTTCCGGTGATCGGCTTCCAGCCGGATCTGATCCACTGCCATGACTGGCAGACGGGCCTTGTGCCGGTATACCTGAAGGACGCCTATGCGGGGGGAGACTTCTACAGGAATATCAAGACCGTATTCACCATCCACAACCTGAAGTTCCAGGGTGTGTGGGATGTAAAGACCATCCAGATGCTTTCCGAGCTGTCGGACTATTATTTTACGCCGGATAAGCTGGAGGCATACAAGAACGGAAACATGCTGAAGGGCGGCATCGTCTATGCGGACGCCATCACCACCGTAAGTGAGACCTACGCAGAGGAGATCAAGACCCCCTTCTACGGAGAAGGACTGGACGGACTCCTGCGGGCCCGCTCCAACGCCTTAAGGGGTATCGTAAACGGAATCGATTACAAGGAGTTCGATCCCTCCACGGACGGACTCATCGACGCAAAGTACAATTACAGGGACTTCCGGAAGGAAAAGAAAAAGAACAAGCTGGCCCTGCAGCGGCAGCTGGGACTTCCGGAAAATGAAAACACCTTCATGATCGGCATGGTATCCCGTCTGACGGACCAGAAGGGACTGGATCTGATCCAGTGCGTGATGGATGAGCTCTGTCAGGACAACATCCAGTTCGTGGTACTGGGTACCGGTGAGGAACGCTACGAGAACATGTTCCGCCACTATGACTGGAAGTACCATGATAAGGTATCCGCCCAGATCTACTACAGCGATCCCCTGGCCCACAGGATCTATGCGGGCTGCGACGCTTACCTGATGCCCTCCCTCTTCGAGCCCTGCGGGCTGTCACAGCTCATAGCCCTGCGCTATGGCACGGTGCCCATCGTCAGGGAGACGGGAGGCCTGAAGGATACGGTAGAGCCTTACAATGAGTACGAATCCACCGGAACGGGCTTCTCCTTCGCAAACTACAATGCCCATGAGATGCTTTCCGTGATCCGCTATGCGGAACAGATCTACTATAATAAAAAGAGAGAGTGGAACAAGATCATCGACCGCGGCATGGCCAGGGACTTCTCCTGGAAGACCTCTGCCGCGAAATACCAGGAGCTTTACGACTGGCTGATCGGCTGATAACAGAGAGGAGAGACCACATCATCTATGAATATCCTGCAGCAGCTTCTTTCAAACCATACGCTGATAACGGCCTGCGTGGCCTGGGTCGTGGCCCAGCTTCTGAAGACCGCCATCGATTTCCGGGTATACCGGAGCTTCCATCCTGAGAGACTGGTGGGCTCCGGAGGCATGCCCAGCTCCCATTCCTCCACGGTCTGCGCCCTGGCAGCGGCAGCCTTTATGGAATACGGAGCCAATTCCTTTGAATTTGCAGTGAGCTTTATCCTGGGCATGGTGGTCATGTATGACGCAACGGGAGTCCGTATGGAGACCGGCAAGCAGGCAAAGGTCCTGAATGCCCTTCTGCGGGAAAATCCCTTCCAGTGGAAGGGAGAGCTTCTGGAGCAGAGGCTGAAGGAGTTTGTGGGGCATACGCCTCTGCAGGTATTCGCCGGCGCGGTACTGGGAATCCTGATCGCACTTCTGATGTACAATTTTCTTTATTGATCTTCTATATTGATCTGAAATGAGCCGAAAGGAACAGAACTGATTTGACAGGAAGAAAACTGGCAGGAAACAGAATAAAGGCAGGCCTTGCGGCGGTGCTTCTGGCATCGTCGCTGCTTGTTTCGGGCTGCAGGGGACTGGAGCTGGAAAATAAGACGGAGCAGGTGAAGGGCTACAGCAGGCAGCAGGCCATGATCGTGGCGGCAAACGAGCGGAACCGGTATCAGAACGTATACGGAAGCGGTATCTGGGAGCTCCCCGCGGGAGAAGAGGGGGAGGAGCGCAGCTTCGGGGAGGCCATGGTCTTAAATGTCCGCAGCTTCCTGGAGCAGATCAAGACCCTCAATATGATGGCAGAGGAACGGGGCATGTCAGTCACCAGTCAGGAACGGGACGCCATCCGGACCCTCAGCGAGACTTATTATAACGGACTTACGGAGGCGGACCGGGACTACATCGGCTGCAGCTTAAGCGACGTCCAGAACCTCTATACGGACTATTTCCTGGCCAATAAGCTGGCGGCGGTGCTGATCAGCGGCACCGACAGTGAGATCAGTGACTCCGAGGCCAAGATCATTCAGATCCAGCAGATCGAGACCTCCTCCCTTCAGAAGGCCAAGGCCCTCCTGAAGCTGGTGAAGATCGACGGGAGCGACTTTGAGACCATGGCAAGGCGCTATTCCGAGACTGAGGAGATCGACCGGACCCTGAGCCGGGGCGGAGAGGAGGATATCTATCAGAGGACCGCCTTTGGCCTGGACGAGGGACAGATCTCCAATATTGTGGAGATGGATGGCCTTTACTACATTATTAAGTGTACCGACGGCTACGACGAGGAGGCCACCCTCCAGCGAAAGGACAGGCTCCAGGATGCGATCCGGAGTCAGGCCTTCATTGAAGAATACGAGACCTACCGGCAGGAGCACAATATCCGCTTCTCGGAGAGCTTCTGGAACCGCCTGGATTTTTCCGATGGGACGGATTCCAGGGTGACCAACTTCTTCGAACTCTATGAGGAGGCCTTTCCGGAAGGTTAACGACAAAGAATGCTAAAGGGCTCCGCAGCAAAAAAGCTGCGGAGCTTTTGTATTTGTAAAAATACAATTTCTTCGGAAAAAGTTCTTTACATTTTTATATTTATACTATAAAATGCATAATCATACAACGAACAGGCAAACAAGCGCAAAGACAAACTGGAGGGGAACAGGATTATGAAAAAGACAATGATGAAAAAATATGCAGTGATCGGAATGACAGCCATGATGGCAGCAGTTCTGTACGGATGCGGAGGTTCCGCAGCGGAGGCACAGCAGGCTCTGGAGCAGGATGCCCAGACAGCAGCTGCAAGCTCCGCAGCAGAGGATACGGAGGCTGAGGCTGCAGGGGAAAGCGAGGCTGGAAACCGGCTTGAGCAGATCAAGGCGGCAGGAAAGATCGTTATGGCTACCAGCCCTGATTTCGCTCCCTATGAGTTTGAGAATATCTCCGGAGCAGGCAAGGAGTATGCAGGTTCAGACATCGAGCTGGCCAAGTATATCGCCGAAAAGATCGGCGTGGAGCTGGAGATCCAGGCTATGGACTTTGCAGCCTGCCAGGCAGCCGTTACCACAGGAGCGGTAGATATGTCCCTGGCCGGATATTCCGCTACCCCGGAACGGGAGGAGAGCATGGGTCTTTCCCATCCCTATTCAGAGGAAGCGGATGACGGAAAGTCCCAGGGCATCCTGGTAAAGAAGGAGCGGGCAGAGGAGCTTTCCACGGCGGAGGCATTCTCCGGAAAGACCATTGCAGCCCAGAACGGTGCTCTGCAGCAGACCCTTCTGAGCGAGCAGCTGCCGGAAGCAAATATGGAGACCATCATCAACGTCAACGACGCAGTTATGATGCTGACCACGGATAAGGTGGACGGAATCGCCATTGCAACCTCCGTAGGAGAGCAGTATATGGAAAATTACCCGGACCTTGTTATGAGCGATTTCTACTTTGAGATAGAAAGTGCCGGCAGCGTAGTAGCCGTACCGAAGGGAGAGGATGAACTCCTGGCAGTGGTGAACGAGGCAGTGGACGAGGCCATGGAGAAGGGACTTTACAAGCAGTGGTACGATGAGAGCCTCGAGCTTGCAAAATCTCTTGGACTGGATGTCTAAGATCATTTGATAAGGAACTGCGGCGAAGGCTTCGGCTTTCGCCGCTTACATGAAAAACAGCTTTGTACGGAAAGAGGATAAGGATATGATAGAGAATATAATTCGGGTTTGGGACAAATACTGGATCCTGTTTATCCAGGGCCTGGGCATCACCCTGATGCTGAGCCTGGTAACGGTGGTGGCAGGCTGCATACTGGGATTTCTGATCTCCCTGCTGCGCATGAGCAGGCTTCGGATCTTCCATTTCAGACCCTTAAACGCCATTGCAGGAATTTACGTAGAGGTGATCCGCGGAACCCCCATCCTGCTGCAGCTGTATTTCTTCTATTTCCTGCTGCCGGAGATGCTGCCCTTCCTGAATCCTTCGAAAATCGTCTGCTGTACCTTCGCTCTGTGTCTGAACTCAGCGGCTTACGTATCTGAGGTCATCCGTGCAGGTATCCAGGCGGTGGATAAGGGACAGACAGAGGCAGCCCGGTCCCTGGGACTCAATCAGAAACAGACCATGATGCACGTGGTGCTGCCCCAGGCGGTGAAAAATATCCTGCCGGCCCTCTGCAATGAGTTCGTTACCATGATCAAGGAGACCTCCCTGGCATCCACCTTCTTCGTAGGAGAGCTTATGACGGTATACCGGACGATCTCCGGCGCTCTGTTCCTGACCATAGAGCCATTGATCATCGTAGGTATCATTTACTTTATCGTTACGTTTACCCTGTCAAAGGGTGTACTGTTTATGGAAAAGAAGATGTCCGCTTCTGCGGCCTGATCCTGGGAGGAAGATAGAATGAATAAGCAGAATACGAATCAGACAGAAAAGGGCGGCGAGCTGATCCGGGTCAGCGGCCTTAAGAAGCAGTTCGGGAGCCTGCAGGTGTTAAAGGGCGTGGACCAGGTGATCCGGAAGGGCGAGGTGGTCTCCGTCATTGGACCCTCCGGCGGCGGAAAATCCACCTTCCTGCGCTGCCTGAACCTTCTGGAGACTCCCGATGGAGGCAATATCTACTTTGAGGGCGTGGACATTACGGATAAGAACGTGGACATTAACCTGCACCGTCAGAAGATGGGAATGGTATTCCAGCATTTTAATGTGTTCCCCAACATGACCGTGGGCGAGAACGTTACCATGGCTCCGGTGCTTCTGGGAAAGAAGACGAAGGACCAGGCTCTGGCCATGGCCCGGGAGCTTCTGGATCGGGTCGGACTCCTGGACAAGATCGATACCTATCCCCAGAAGCTTTCCGGCGGACAGAAGCAGCGTCTTGCCATCGTGCGGGCCCTGGCCATGGAGCCGGACGTCATGCTCTTTGACGAGCCCACCTCAGCCCTGGATCCGGAGATGGTAGGAGAGGTGCTGAACGTTATCAGGGAGCTGGTTTCCACGGGTATGACCACGGTGATCGTTACCCACGAGATGGGCTTTGCCCGGGAGATCTCGGACCGGGTGCTCTTTATGGACGGCGGTATCATCGCAGAGGAAGGAAGCCCGGAGGATATCTTTGATCATCCGAAGAACGAACGTACAAAAGAATTTCTTGGAAAGGTGCTGCGTTAAGATGGACAAGAAAAAATATCAGCAGTATATCGATGAAAAAAAGGACCTGATCTGCGGCGTGTCGGATCAGATCTGGGAATATGCGGAGCTGTCCCTTCAGGAGTTCCGCTCCTGTGAGCTCTATGTAAAGACCCTGAAGGAGGAGGGCTTCCAGGTGGAATGCCCCGTGGCAGGGATCGAAACGGCCTTTGCCGCAAGCTACGGCAGCGGCAGCCCGGTGATCGGGATCCTGGGGGAATATGATGCCTTAAGCGGCCTGTCCCAGAAGGCAGGGGAAACCGTAAGGAATGAGGAACATTCCGGCGGAAACGGCCACGGCTGCGGCCACAATATGCTGGGAGCAGGCGCCATGGCTGCGGCCATGGGGATCAAGCAGTACCTGTCGGAGAAGCCTGCCGGCAGCGGCACCGTGATCTTCTTCGGATGTCCCGGAGAAGAGGGAGGCGCAGCCAAGGCCTTCATGGCCAGGGACGGTATCTGGAAAAAGCTGGACTGCGCCCTGACCTGGCATCCGGATGACTGCAACCAGGTTTCCAGCGGTACCTGCAACAGCTGTATCCAGACAGAGTACGCCTTCCAGGGGATCGCATCCCATGCGGCAGGAAACCCGGAGCAGGGACGTTCCGCCCTGGACGCGGTGGAGGTCATGAACATAGGGGTCCAGTTCCTGCGGGAGCACATGCCGGATGAGGCCAGGATCCACTATGCCATTACGGACGGAGGCGGGATCTCTCCCAACGTGGTGCAGCCCCATGCCCAGGTCCTCTATATGGTCCGTTCCGTTCTGGTAAAGGACGCCCTGGCCCTGCAGAAGCGGGTGGACGACATCGCCCAGGGAGCAGCCCTCATTACCGGAACGAAGATGAAGAAGAAATTCATCGACGGCTGTTCCAATACGGTGCCCAACCAGACCCTGGAGACCCTGCTGTATAAGAACTTCCAGGAGGCGGGGATCCCCTCCTATACCCCGGAGGAGGAGGCCTATGCAAAGGAGCTGACGGAATCCTATGAGGTAAAAAGCGACCGCCTTCCCGGCTCTGCCTGGGAGGAGAGCAAGGAGATCAAGGCCTTTGTGGAGGAGGCTACGGAAAATGGCACAAAGCCCCTGAACGACTTCCTGATTCCCTATCTTTACAGCGAGAAGAAGAGCCCGGGATCCACGGACGTGGGAGATGTGAGCTGGCTCTGCCCCACGGCCCAGATCAACACCGTATGCTTTGCGGCAGGTTCTCCGGGCCACAGCTGGCAGAACGTGTCCTGCGGACACACCTCCATCGGACACAAGGGACTTCTCTGTGCAGGAAAGGTGCTTTGCGGCGCAGCCATCGATCTCTATGAGGATCCGGCCCTTCTGGAGGAGGCAAAGGCGGAGTTTGCGGAAAAGACGAAGATCGGCTTTTACAGCCCGGTGCCGGAGGATGCGGTACCGGTGATCTCCGGAGAAAAGATCGAATTTTAACATACAGACACACAGATTCAGGAAAGGCACAGGGCTTCGGCTCTGTGCTTTTTTATGGCCGGAAGCAAAGATTGGAAAAGGCCTTTACGGATCCTTTAGAAAAATTTTACTCTTTATTAGCACTCAATACATTCGAGTGCTATTGACAAACGGAAGAGGAAAGCTATAATTAGAATCAGTGAGTCAGAAGCAAAGGAGTGAGCGCAATGGCAGAATTCAAAAATATGCAGGGAAGCCTTACCATCAACAGTGAGAACATCTTCCCCATCATCAAAAAATGGTTATATCAGGATCACGACATTTTCTACAGGGAGCTGATCTCAAACGGCTGCGATGCAGTGACGAAGCTTAAGAAGCTGTCCCTCATCGGCGAGTACGAGGCTCCCGCAGAGGAGCATTACCGGATCGACGTTACGGTGGACCCGGACAAAAAGACCATCGAGGTAAAGGATAACGGCCTTGGCATGACCGAAGAAGAGGTCAACAGCTACATCAACCAGGTGGCCTTTTCCGGTGCGGCGGATTTCCTGGAGAAGTATAAGGACAAGGCCAACGAGGACCAGATCATCGGACACTTCGGCCTCGGCTTCTATTCCGCTTTCATGGTGGCCGACAAGGTGACCATCGATACCAGATCCTACCGCCCGGATGCAGTGCCGGTTCACTGGGAGTCCGACGGCGGGACGGAGTACAGCATGACAGAGGGGACCAAGGAAGACAGGGGTACCCTGATCACCCTGTACTTAAATGAGGACAGCCTGGAGTTCTGCAACGGATACAAGGCCAGAGAGGTCATTGAAAAGTATTGTTCCTTCATGCCGGTGGAGATCTACCTTCATGATGTAAAGCAGGATGAAGAAGATCGGAAGGGCGGAGAAACTCCGGAGGAAAAGCCCCTCAATGATACGAATCCCCTCTGGAACGAGAATCCCTCTCAGGTAAAGGAGGAGCAGTACAAGGAGTTCTACAGGAAGGTCTTCATGGATTATAAGGAGCCCCTGTTCTGGATCCACCTGAACATGGACTACCCCTTCAACTTAAAGGGCATCCTGTATTTCCCGAAGATCAATACCCAGTATGACAACCTGGAAGGCACCATCAAGCTCTATAACAACCAGGTGTTCATCGCGGATAACATCAAGGAGGTCATTCCGGAATATCTCATGCTCTTAAAGGGCGTCATCGACTGTCCGGACCTGCCTCTTAACGTCAGCCGTTCCGCCCTGCAGAACGACGGCTTCGTAAAGAAGATCTCCGACTATATCACAAAGAAGGTATCGGACAAGCTTTCCGGCATGTTCAAGACGGACCGGGAGAACTATGAGAAGTACTGGGACGACATCAGTCCCTTCATCAAATACGGCTGCTTAAAGGACAGCAAGTTCGGAGACAAGATGAAGGACGCCATCCTCATGAAGGACCTGGACGGCAGGTATCTTACCGTGGAGGAGTACCTGAAGAGGGACGGCGAGGAAGCAAAGCCCGAAGATGAGGCACCCAAGGAGGCTCCGGAGGCAAAGCAGGAGGAAGCAAAGTCCGAGGAAAAACCCGCCGAGAAGCAGACCGTTTACTATGTGACGGACGAGAAGGAGCAGGGACAGTATATCCGCATGTTCCGGGAGGCAAAGCTGAATGCGGTGATCCTGGGCCAGGTGATCGATACTCCCTTCATCGGCTACATGGAGCAGAAGAATGAAAATGTGAAGTTCGTCCGCATCGACGCAGACCTGACGGAGGCCTTTAAGGAAGACACAAAGAAGGACGAGGCAGAGGAAAAGAAGGCGGAAGCCCTCATCAGCCTTTTCCGGAAGGCTGCAGGAAACGAGCAGCTGGATGTGAAGGTGGAGTACCTGAAGGACGCGGAGGTCGCTTCCATGATGACCATGTCCGAGGAAGGACGCCGGATGCAGGAGATGATGAAGATGTATGCCATGTACGGTATGCAGATGGGAGACCTGGGAGAAAAGGACCAGACCCTGATCTTAAACGCCAACAACCGGCTGGTAAAGCGGCTCCTCAACGAGGAGGGCGGCGAAGAGCTGCGGCAGCAGATCGCAGAGCAGCTTTACGATATGGCCCTTCTGTCCAGAGGCGGACTGAGCCAGGAAAGGATGACCGGATTCATCAGACGGAGCCAGGAGCTCATGATGAAGCTGTCCTAAAAAATGAATGAATCACTGATCAAAGGAAATATCACAAAGGCCCTCCTGCTTTTTGCCCTTCCCATGATGGCGGGAAATCTGCTGCAGCAGTTTTACAACATCACAGATACCTTCATTGTGGGACAGTTCCTGGGGAAGGACGCCCTGGCGGCGGTGGGATCGGCCTATACCCTGATGACCTTTCTGACCTCCATCCTCATCGGACTTTCCATGGGGAACGGGGTCTTCGTATCCATCTGTTACGGAAGAAGACAGGAGGATCGCCTGAAAAACGGCATCTTCCTGTCCTTTCTTCTGATCTTCGGGATCACGGTACTGATGAATGTGCTGGTGTTCCTGCTGATGGGGCCCATCCTTAGCTTTATGAATATCCCCACGGAGATCCGGCCCATGATGGGGGAGTACCTCTGGATCATCTATTTCGGCCTGCCGGCGGTGTTTCTCTATAATTATTTCACCTGTCTGCTGCGGGCTGTGGGAAATTCCTCCGTACCCCTTTACTTCCTGCTGCTTTCCACGGTGGTGAACATCCTTCTGGACCTGCTGTTCGTGGTAAGCTTCCGGATGGGCGTGGGAGGAGCGGCCCTGGCTACGGTGATCGCCCAGTACCTGTCGGGGCTTGGGGTCCTTCTCTATACCCTTCGGAAATGTCCGGCCTTTGCCGTAAGGAAGCGGCACATGCGCTGGGATCCCTCGATCCTTTCGGAGATCTCCAATCTGTCGGTGCTCACCTGCCTGCAGCAGTCGGTGATGAACTTCGGCATTCTGATGGTGCAGGGGCTTGTGAACAGCTTCGGCACCGTGGTGATGGCGGCATTTGCGGCGGCGGTGAAGATCGACTCCTTCGCCTATATGCCGGTGCAGGACTTTGGAAATGCCTTTTCCACCTTTGCGGCCCAGAATTACGGAGCCGGTGCCTATGACAGGATCCGGCAGGGGATCCGGAAGGCCCTTTTATGCATCACGGTCTTCTGTCTGGTGATCTCCGGAGCGGTCTTCCTCTTTGCGGAGCAGCTGATGCTGATCTTCGTAAAGCCGGAGGAAAGGGAGGTCATCGCTGTGGGGGTCCAGTACCTGCGGGTAGAGGGGGCCTTCTATATCGGTATCGGCATCCTCTTCATGCTCTACGGCCTTTACAGAGCCATCAAAAAGCCGGGCATGTCCCTGGTGCTTACGGTCATCTCCCTGGGGACCCGGGTCCTTCTGGCCTATGCCACGGCAGGAACTCTGGGAGTTATCGGTATCTGGGCGGCTATCCCCATCGGCTGGTTCCTGGCGGATATGGCGGGGTATCTTTATTATCGGTCCCGCTGCCGCAGCCTACTTTTTGCGGATCAGCCAAAAGAGAGAAAAAATGCTTAGGCAAGGCCTTGCCTTTTCCAGGTCCCTGTGATAAAATCTTTTAGATTTAGCAGGCAGAAAGGAAGGAGCAGCTATGAACATTCTTTTGACCGGCGCCCAGGTTTATACGGAAAATGGTCTGAGAAAGCAGGATGTTGCCATATGTGACGGACGAATCCGTCTGGATGCTGCCGCTGCCCGTTTCGACAGAGTGGAAGACCTGTCAGGTCTTGTTTTGGTTCCCGGTTTCGTGGATGTGCACGTACATCTGCGTGAGCCGGGTTTTTCGTATAAGGAGACCATCCGGACAGGAAGCAGGGCAGCAGCTGCAGGCGGCTATACCGCAGTCTGCGCCATGCCCAACCTGAAGCCGGCCCCTTCGGATCCGGAAGCTCTGTCAAAGGAGCTGGAGCTGATCCGCCGGGACGCAGCGGTCCGGGTCTATCCCTACGGCACCATCACCCGGGATCAGAGCGGCAGAGGAAGCCTTTCGGACATGGAGGGCATGGCAAAGGACGTGATCGCATTCTCCGATGACGGAAAGGGCGTTCAGGAGGAGGAGACCATGCGGGAGGCCATGCTGCGGGCAAAGGCTCTGGGGGTTCCCATCGTGGCCCACTGTGAGGACGAAAGGGAGCTGAAGCCCGGGGGATGCATCCATGACGGAGAATATGCACGGCTTCACGGACACGTGGGCATCAACTCGGAAAGCGAGTGGAAGCAGGCGGAGCGGGACATCGCCCTCTGCGAGGAAACGGGATGCCAGTATCACATCTGCCATGTTTCCACAAAGGAAACGGTGGAGCTGGTAAGAAAGGCAAAAGCCCGGGGCGTGAGGGTGACCTGTGAGACGGGTCCCCATTACCTGATCTATACGGATATGGACCTGCAGGAAAGCGGGGCCTGGAAGATGAATCCCCCCATCCGGAGCGCAGAGGACCGGGAGGCCCTTCTGGAGGGGATCAAGGACGGCACCATCGACTGCCTCATTACGGATCATGCGCCCCACAGCGCGGAGGAAAAGGCAAAGGGCCTGGACGACTCCGCCTTCGGCATCGTGGGTCTGGAGACAGCCTTTGCGGCAGCCTATACCATGCTGGTGAAAACCGGGAAGCTGAGCTTCCAGCGGCTGATCCAGTGTCTCTGCGTAAATCCCAGAAGGATCTTCGGGATCCCGGGAGCCATTACCCTGGCCACAGAAGTCCGGGAGCCGGGAGCAGAGTACCGGGAAGGAATCCTGGAGGGAGCCCTGGCGGACCTTACGGCCCTGGACCTGAATGAGAGCTACCGCATCGACAGCAGCAGCTTCCAGTCCATGGGCAGAAGCACCCTCTTTGACGGAGCGGAGGTCACCGGAAGGATCAAAGGCCTCTGGGTAGGAGGAGAACGGGTCTATCCGTTCCAATGATCCCATAAATTCTGGAAACATTTTTTTTCATATATACACTGATGGAAGGGAGAAAAGCTATGAAGGAAGAGATCGCAAAGGGCCTTTTATCCATACAGGCCGTATTTTTAAGACCGGAGGAGCCCTTTACCTGGGCCAGCGGCATCAAGAGCCCCATTTACTGTGACAACCGTCTGGTACTGACGGCACCGGAGGTCCGCACCATGGTGGAGACCCAGATCGCCGAGACCATCCGGAAGTACTATCCGGGCTGTGAGGTGCTGATGGGTACCTCAACGGCGGGCATCGCCCATGCAGCCATTGCGGCTCACATGATGGGCCTTCCCATGGGCTATGTAAGAGGATCAGCCAAGGACCACGGCCGCACCAACCAGATCGAAGGAAAGCTGGAGAAGGGCCAGAAGGTAGTGGTAGTGGAGGACCTGATCTCCACCGGCGGATCCGTGATCGAGGTGGTAAATGTGCTGCGGGAAGCAGGAGCAGAGGTGCTGGGCATCGTCAGCATCTTCACCTACGGCATGGCCAAGGGCCTGAACCGTCTGCGGGAGGCACAGGTGAACAACATCAGCCTCTGTGACCTGGATACCCTTGTGGATGTGGCAGTGGAAGAGGGCTACATCAAGAAGGAGGACCGGGCAAAGCTTCTGCAGTTCAGGGACGATCCGTCAGATGAATCATGGATGAAGGGGGAAGTAAAATGCAGAGAGATCAGATCAGGAATTTGATAAGCATCCTGGACTTGTCGGTGGACGAGATCGACAGCCTGATCCGGGTGGCAAATGACATCGATCAGAACCCGGAAAAATATGCAGAGTGCTGCCGCCATAAGCAGCTGGCAACCCTTTTCTTTGAGCCCTCCACCAGGACCAGGCTCAGCTTCGAGTCTGCCATGCTGAGCCTTGGAGGCTCCGTGCTGGGATTCTCCTCAGCAAACTCCAGCTCCGCAGCCAAGGGAGAGAGCGTTTCCGATACGGTGCGCACCGTAGGAAACTACGCGGACATCATCGCCATGAGGCATCCCAAGGAGGGAGCTCCCATGATCGCTTCCAGGCATACGACGGTGCCCATCATCAATGCGGGAGACGGTGGACATTATCATCCCACCCAGACCCTTACGGACCTTCTGACCATCAGCCGGAAAAAGGGACGTCTTTCCAATATGACCATCGGCCTCTGCGGCGACCTGAAATTCGGACGTACGGTACACAGCCTCATTGAGGCCACCCTGCGCTACGAAGGGATCCGCTACATCCTCATCAGCCCGGAGGAGCTCCGTCTTCCCGAGTACATGATCGAGGAGCTGACAAAGGCCGGCGCGGAGTTTCAGGAGGTTACGGATCTAGAGGCAGCCATGCCGGAGCTGGACATCCTCTACATGACCCGTATCCAGAAGGAGCGCTTCTTCAATGAGGAGGACTACCTGAGACTGAAGGATATCTATATCCTGACGCCGGATAAGCTGGCAAATGCCAAGGCGGACCTCAGCATCCTTCATCCCCTTCCCAGAGTCAACGAGATCTCCGTGAAGGTGGACGAGGACCCCAGAGCCTGCTATTTCTATCAGACGCTCTGCGGAAAGCAGATCCGTATGGCACTGATCTTGTTCCTTCTTGGCCTTACGCCGAAGGACTGATGAAAGGAGGCAGGATAGGATGAATATCGACGGAGTAAGTACAGGGATCGTTCTGGACCATATCCAGGCGGGAAGATCCATGGAGATCTATGAATATCTGGGGCTGGATAAGCTTCAGAGCTGTGTGGCGGTGATCCAGAATGTCCGCAGCGGAAAATACGGAAAGAAGGACATCATCAAGATCGATGAGCTCATCGACCTGAATCTGGATGTGCTGGGTTACTTCGACCCCAACATCACGGTGAACTACATCCGGGACGGGAAGCTGCTGGAGAAGAAGCATCTGGCCCTTCCGGACAAGCTTACGGATGTGATCCGCTGCAAGAATCCCCGGTGCATCACAAGCTGTGAGCAGGAGATCCCCCACGAGTTCGTACTGGTGGACCGGGCAAAGAAGATCTACAAGTGCGTATACTGCGACACCCAGGTAAAGGTAAAATAAATGATCAGACAGGCGCTTTCCTCCAAAAGGCGGAAAGCGTCCTTTTTCTTGAGATTTGCCGCAATGGGGAGTATAATGCTCATATTCCGGAAGGACCCGGAAGGCCCGGAGCCTCCGGGAGAAAGGAAGGACCCATGAACAAAAAAGATCAGGCAGAGCTTAAGAAACAGTTCAACCGGAAAAACAAGTGTATTTCCAGGATCTGCGGCTGTTACTTTGACATAGACGGAAACAAAAAGCTGAGCTACGGAAGCAATTTCCTGAACATCCCGGAGGAAGAGGACGTGAAGTACATGAAGCTTCTCTCAGCCGTCCTCTCGGGAAGGATGGGAAAGCTCCTCCATAACTGCGGCTATGACACCAATGAGGAGATGCACGGGGACATGCACCGGCTTCTGATGGCTCTCCGGGATTCGGAGCTTAAGGACGAGCAGCTTCTGGAGCTTTTTTATGACCGGATCATCGAAAAGCTCCACCGGGAGGGGAATTATCTGATCCTCTTGGCCTACTGCATGTATGACGTGCCGGTAAAGGGGGAGGATGGCTTCCTTCAGGCGGAAGAGTCGGATTCCACCTACCGCTATCTGGTATGCGCCATCTGCCCCGTAAAGCTCTCCGACAGCGGGCTGAGCTATAACGAGGAGCACAACAGCATCGAGAGCCGGTTCCGGGACTGGATCGTGGATATGCCGGAGCGGGGATTTTTATTCCCGGCCTTTACGGACCGGGGAACGGATATCCACACTCTGATGTACTATGTGAAAAAGAGCGGCATGCTTTCGGATGATTTCCTTGCGGAGGCCTTCGGCCTGGGGGCTCCGGTGCCGGACAAGGAGGAAAAGGCGGCCTTCCAGCAGCTGGTTTCCGGCCTTGCGGAGGAGGAAAAGATCGGCATGGAGGTGGTGAGCGGCATCCATGAGGAGCTGGCCAGGAGCATAGAGGCCCACAGGGAGGACGCAGCCCCCTTTGAGCTGGACCGGCAGGAGGTGAAGAACCTGCTGGAGCGGGGCGGCCTGGACGTTTCCGCCTGCAGCGAATTCGACGAGCTGTACCGTGCCTGCTGCGGCCCCCACAAGCTGACGGCAGAAAATATCGTTGAGAATAAAAAGATGGATATCCGTATCCGGGATATCCGGGTCTCTGTCCCCAAAGAGGAGGCCGGATATGTGGAAACCAGGATCATAGACGGAAAGAAATGTCTTGTGATCACTGCGGATGATGATATGACTGTAAACGGCGTTCCGGTCCGGATCGACTGAGCCGTGGAAAGGAGAAGACGATGGAAAAATTTGAAGGAATCAGTATAGAAGAGATCGGGGGATTCGAGGAGAGCTACCGGAAGGATCCCCTGTGCAGGGCCATGACCAATGCCCTCTATAACCAGTCGGTAAACGACGCGGCCTTCTGCCACGGCGGCCTTGCAAAGGCCCAGACGGCCTATACCATAGACTTAAAGACCCTTCCCGTGACGAACCAGAAGTCCAGCGGAAGATGCTGGATCTTCTCGGCCCTGAATGTCCTCAGGGAGCGGGTGGCAAAGACCTGCGATCTGGAGCAGTTTGAGCTGTCCCAGAACTATATGGCCTTCTGGGACAAGTTCGAGAAGGCAAACTACATCCTGGAGAGCATCCTGCAGCTTAAGGACCGCCCCACGGACGACCGGGTGGTCTGCCATATCCTGAGCATCGGTATCCAGGACGGAGGCCAGTGGGATATGTTCGTAAACCTGGTGGAGAAATACGGCGTGATCCCCAAGTCCGCCATGGAGGAGACCTTCCAGAGCAGCAATACCAGGGCCATGAACCAGCTCCTGAACACCAAGCTGCGCCGGGACGCGGCGCTGCTGCGGAAGGCGGCTGCCGAGGGCAGGGAAACCAGGGGCATGAAGCAGGAGATGATGGGAGAGATCTACCGCCTGCTGTGCATGTGCTTCGGCGTGCCTCCCAAGACCTTTGACTTTGAGTTCCGGGATAAGGACAGGAATTACCATATCGACAGGAACCTGACGCCCCATGGATTCTATGAGAAATATGTGGGCATGGACCTGGCAGGGGACTATATCAGCATCATCAATTCCCCCACGAAGGACAAGCCCTTTGGCAGAAGCTATACCGTGGATTACATCGGAAATGTGGCGGAGGGACGCCCGGTGCGCTACTACAACCTGCCCATGGAGGAGCTGAAGAAGCTCATTGTAAAGCAGCTTTCCGACGGGGAGCCGGTATGGTTCGGCAGCGACGTAAGCAAGATGGGGGACCGGAAGCTTGGGGTCTGGAGTACGGACTGCTTCGACTTTGAAGGAAGCTTCGGTATGGATTTTTACATGGAAAAGGGAGACAGCCTGGACTATCGGGAGAGCGCCATGAACCATGCCATGGTCATCACCGGCGTATGCCTGGATGAGCAGGGAGAGCCCACCAAGTGGAAGATCGAGAACAGCTGGAGCGATGAGAACGGAGACAAGGGCTACTATCAGATGAACGGAGACTGGTTTGACCGCTACGTTTATCAGGCAGTGATCAACCGGAAGTACCTGACGGAGACACAGCTTCAGGAGGCAGCAGGAGAGCCCTTCCATCTGGATCCCTGGGATCCCATGGGAACCCTTGCGGACTAAGGAAAGCCGGTGGATGAAAGGGGCCCGGAGGCCCGGTGAGAAGAGGATCCCGGCAGTCGATAAGCATTGAAAGAGGCCGGATTTTCTGATATGATAAGCTTAATCGGGGCAGCAGCTTATGCCGGCTGCCCACAGTTTTACATCAAATTCTACATCAAGGAGAAGCCATGACAAATCAACACACCACAGATGAGATGATCATCGTGCTGGATTTCGGCGGACAGTATAACCAGCTGATCGCCCGCCGGGTCAGGGAGTGCAATGTTTACTGTGAGGTGCATCCCTATACCATGTCCCTTGCAGAGATCAGGGCCATGAATCCGAAGGGAATCATCTTCACCGGAGGCCCCAACTCCGTTTACCTGGAGGAATCCCCTCATGTGGACCCGGAGATCTTTGAACTGGGGATCCCGATCCTGGGGATCTGCTACGGCTCCCAGCTGATCGCCTATACCCTGGGAGGCAAGGTGGCAACGGCCCCCACCTCCGAATACGGAAAGACAGAAACCAGATTTGACCAGTCCTCCGTGCTCTTTAAGGACATCCCTGCAGAGGACGTGGTATGGATGAGCCATACGGACTATATCGCGCAGGTTCCGGAGGGCTTCCGCATCACGGCCCATACGCCGGTATGCCCCTGCGCTGCTATGGAGTGTGAGGAGCGGAAGATCTACGCCACCCAGTTCCATCCGGAGGTCAATCATACGATCCACGGCTTTGAGATGCTGAAGGCCTTCGTAAGAGAGGTCTGCGGCTGCAGCGGAAGCTGGAAGATGGACGCCTTTGTGGAGAATACCATCCGGGAGATCCGGGAACGGGTCGGAAGCGGCAAGGTGCTCTGCGCCCTGTCCGGCGGTGTGGACAGCTCCGTGGCTGCAGTCCTGCTGTCAAAGGCAGTGGGCAAGCAGCTGACCTGCGTCTTTGTGGACCATGGTCTTCTGCGGAAGAACGAGGGAGACGAGGTGGAGGCGGTCTTCGGACCGGAGGGCCCCTATGACCTTAACTTTATCCGGGTCAATGCCCAGGACCGCTTCTATGAGAAGCTCAAGGGAGTAGAGGAGCCGGAGCAGAAGCGTAAGATCATCGGTGCGGAGTTCATCAATGTCTTCGAGGAGGAGGCAAAGAAGATCGGCGCCGTGGATTATCTGGTACAGGGAACCATCTATCCCGATGTGATCGAATCCGGCCTTGGAAAGAGCGCCGTGATCAAGTCCCACCACAACGTGGGCGGTCTTCCGGACCATGTGGACTTCAAGGAGATCATCGAGCCCCTGCGGATGCTGTTCAAGGACGAGGTCCGCAAGGCGGGCCTGGAGCTTGGCATTCCGGAGAACCTGGTGTTCCGTCAGCCCTTCCCGGGACCGGGACTGGGAATCCGGATCATCGGGGAGGTGACCCCGGAGAAGGTGGCCATGGTGCAGGACGCAGACTATATCTACCGGGAGGAGATCGCAAAGGCGGGTCTGGACAAGGAGATCAGCCAGTACTTTGCAGCCCTCACCAACATGCGTTCCGTAGGCGTTATGGGCGATTTCCGTACCTACGACTATGCCGTTGCCTTAAGGGCAGTGGTGACCAGCGACTTCATGACCGCAACGGCAGCAGACATCCCCTACGAGGTGCTGCAGAGGGTCATGACCAGGATCGTCAATGAGGTGAAGGGGGTCAACAGGGTAATGTATGACCTGACCAGTAAGCCCCCGGGAACGATAGAG
>CALWES010000008.1 GCA_944377405.1 uncultured Lachnospiraceae bacterium
GATCCAGCTCCCTCCGTCTCCGCTGATGTATACCCGCTTGAGCTTCTCTGTATCATAGTGTCCTTTTATGTAGGACTGTACCCGTTCCCACAGCTCCTTGTTTCCTTCCTCTCCGCTGTATCGGCCTCCAAAATACACGGGCTTCACCAGTTCCCTGCGGCCTTTGCATACCTCTCTCCGCCCTTCATGTACATAGATCAGCTTCCCGATGATACAGTTTCCCTTTATCTCTTTTCCTGCCTTCTGACGGTGGATATGATCCTCGTCTGCCTCTACATACAGGTAACGGATCCTTTTCTTTTCCTTCTCCCCTTCTTCCGGCAGTTCCTCCACCAGCCTGTGGATCTTGTTCATCACCGCCACTTTCGATACCCTCTGGGTCCCTGCGCTTACTGTTTCCGCTGCCCTCTGGTAGCTGCTTTGGGCTGCTTCCTCCAGCATCTTTACTTCAGCCATCTCCGTAAAGGGTTCATCCTTTGGCAGATGCAGCCTCTCATCCAGCAGGTAGTGGTAGCTCCCGTCTTTCCGGCTCCGATACAGCGTATGTCGGAACCTCACATCTCCAAGGCTTGAGATCAGTGTCCTCTGGTCATGCCTTTGTACCGTATAAAATTCCTCCCGATGTCTTGCCTTCTCCAGGAATCGGTCTGTATCGTTCCGGATCTCTCCCAGCACTTCCCGTACACTTTCATGGCTTGCCTTCTCAAGCCGCTCTTCCAGTTTTCCTAATCCTGCCTCTTTCTCCTGGAATTCCTCCGCTGCTGCAAAAATCTCCTCGATATATTTCTCAACTATTGCTATAATGTCCATGAGAGTATCTTTCTCCTTTTGGTGTTTTTTCGTCGATTACATCTTACCACGGAGTTTGATACTCTCTTTGTTTTTTCAACTGACTACTTCTTTACTCCAACCACCGGATCCCTCCGGGGAACTTCAGGCAGAAAAATTACTTCCCAGGAAGGGCCGCAGCATGCAGTCCACCATAAAAAGGACAAATAAGAGCCAGAACAGGATCTGGAAGACCCTGGGTGGAAGCTTTCGGAGTCCCTTCTCCAGGACCGGCTGAACATAGAGGAAGAAGATTCCGCCGATGCTAAAGCGCAGACTGGGAGACAGGGCGATCCGGCCTTCAAAATTGAAGGAGTAGTGCTCATAATCCCAGAGCCATTCTCCGATGGCAGCTTCCATGATATAGCTCGTTACAAGCTCGATCCCGGTGGTGATGAGCATTACAAGAAGAAAGAGCACCACAAGGGAAAGGCACTGGTCTGTGAGCCTCCTGGACTTTGTCCTGAACCTTTCCAGCATAAAGATGATGACAAGGGCACCAAACCCGTATACCGGGCAGTAGGGCCCAAAGAGGAATCCCCGGTTTACAAAACCAAGGTGGAATACGAAGATGCCAAGGAGCACTTCATAGACCCATCCGAGGAAGCTGTAGAACAGAAAGCACAGGAAATATAATTTGAATCGATTCACGTCTCTTTACTCCTGATAGGCGAAACACGGTTTGTCTAATGGAATCCTTCCTTACGCTGCCCCTTCTGACCGCGGCAGCCTGTGTACCGTCTGCAGGCAGATGGTGATCAGTACCACCATGGCCGCAAACCAGGCGGAGGGCTCCGCAAAGTAGATCAGTTCATCCCCGAAGAGGCTGGTGAACAGGTAGGCCACGGAGACTCTGGCGAAGAACTCCATGACCCCTGAGATCAGAGGCGCGATGGCATTTCCCAGGCCCTGGAGGGTGTTGCGGAAGACATAGAGCAGATACAGGGAGGGCAGCAGGCAGCTCATGACAAAGAGGTAATGGTAAGCCACCTCCAGAGTCTCCTCTGCGCTGGCACTTGCCTGATCAATGAAGAGCTCCAGGATGGGCCGCCCAACCAGGATCATGACCACAGCCACTACCACCGACAGAAGCAGTCCCACGAAAAAGGCGCTCTTAAGTCCTCTGCGGATCCGGTCGTAAAGACCGGCGCCGTAGTTCTGGGCCATATAGGTGGTGATGGCATAGCCCAGGGAGATGGCTGAGCTCTCCAGAAGGCCGTAGATCTTATTGGTGGCGGTAAAACCTGCAATGAATACGAAGCCGTGGCGATTGATGGCGGACTGCAGGATCATGCCGCCTACGGCGATCAGGATGTGCTGCAGGGCCAGGGGGAAGCCCAGCTTTGCCTGCCTGGAGGCGATGGGCCTCCGGTAGAGCCAGTCCTCCTTCTGAAGCTGCATGAGCTCCATGCTCCTAAGGACCCGGAAGCAGTAGAGGAAGGCCAGGAGCTGTGCCGCCACTGTGGCGATGGCAGCCCCGAAGATCCCCCAGTGGAAGACCAGTACAAAGAGCATATCCAGCAGGATATTCGTGATGCCTGCCACCAGGATGGCGATAAGGGGCGTCTTCCCGTCTCCCAGCGCCCGCAGGATGGAGGCCGCCATGTTGTAGGCCATGACCACCAGGATACCGCCATACATGGTGAGCAGATAGACGGAGGCTCCTTCGAAGATATCCTCCGGCGTCTGGAGGATCCGCAGCAGGGGCCGTCCCAGTATCAGGCAGACCAGGGTCATGACAAGGCCGATGATCAGACAGAGACGGATGGACATGGCAGTGGCCTGCCGGATCTTCTCATGGCTTCCCTCTCCGAAGTACTGGGAGATGGGGATAGCAAAGCCCTGGGTCAGGGCCTGGACCACCCACAGAGCCAGCCAGTAGGACCAGTCCGTGGCCCCAACGGCAGCCAGGGCTTCGACACCCACGCCCCGGCCCACGATGATGGCATCTACGATCATATACAGCTGCTGGCCGAAATTGGCCGCCATCAGGGGCAGCATAAAGAACAGCATCAGCCGGAGGGGATTGCCCTCCGTCATATTTATTACCCGATTCACAGTGATTTTCATCCTTTCTGTTGACTTCCGATTATCCCGACCGTATCATTATAATTGATATTTCCAAAGGCGTACAGACTCCTGGAATCATTTTTGAAACTTTCATAAGATATATGGAAAAGAGGGATGCCTTATGTACAGAAAAGCGGTCTTATCCGACAGCAATGCCATCTGCGGGCTGGTCTGCGGCCAGGAGGGCCTTGAGCTCTCCCGGGAAAAGTTCTACGATATCCTGAATGAGCAGCTGCAGGACCGGCAGCATTATTACTGTCTGGTTTATGAGGAAAATAGCAGGATCGAGGGGGTGCTGAACCTAAGGATCGAGCGCCAGCTTCGCTATGCAGGGCCCGTGGCGGAGATCACGGAATTCTTCGTGGCTCCGGACCATAGGAACCAGGGCATCGGGACCGGGCTTTTTGAGCAGGCCCTGGAGCTTGCTCAGAGGTTTCGCTGCAGGCATCTGGAGGTCTCCTGCAGGGCGGAAGAGGAGTCAGGACGCCGCTTTTTCGAAAAAAGAGGCCTTATGGCCTCCTATATGAAACTTGACAAGCAGCTGTAGTTCAGCTTGCCACCAGGGAGGAGATCATGCAGTATCAGAACATCCGCAGAGGCGTCTTTCTGGACCGGCCCAACCGCTTTGTGGCCCATGTGGAGATCGGCGGCCTCCGGGAGACCGTACATGTGAAAAATACAGGCCGCTGCCGGGAGCTCCTGATCCCGGGCCGGGAGGTGATCCTGAGCCATTCGGATTCCCCTTCCCGGAAGACGGCCTACGATCTGATTGCCGTGGAGAAACCGGGCCTGGGCCTTGTCAACATCGACAGCCAGGCCCCAAATCACGTGATGAAGGAATGGCTCTTTGGCCTTGATTTTGATCTTATCAAACCGGAGTTTTCCTATGGCAGCTCCCGCATCGATTTTTATATGGAGCGCCGGGGCAGACGCTACCTGACGGAGGTAAAGGGCTGCACCCTGGAGATCGGAGGAATCGGGTATTTTCCCGATGCTCCTACGGAGCGGGGCCTCAAGCATCTCCATGAGCTTGCAAGGGCCCGGCAGGAGGGCTTTCTTGCCAGTGTGGCCTTCGTGATCCCCATGGGCGGTGTCACGAAGGTCCTGCCTAATATGGAGACCCACCCCGCCTTCGGAATAGCCCTTTCCGAGGCGGAGGCTGCAGGCGTGCAGGTCCTGTACCTGCCCTGCCGGGTAGGGGAGGACAGCCTGGAGATCGACAGAGCCATGGCAGAGCAGCTGAATCCGGGCTTTCTTCGGACATGAGCAGGAGAGGAGCGAAGGAAAATGGAGATCAGAGAGGTCAGGGAGGATAAGAAGCGGTACCTTCCGCTGCTGCTCCTTGCGGACGAGCAGGAGGATATGATCGACCGCTACCTGGAGCGGGGCACCATGTATGTGCTGGAGGATCAGGGCATCAAAGGAGAATGCGTGGTGACGGATGAAGGGGACGGTATCCTTGAGGTAAAGAACCTTGCGGTGGAGCCCGGATCCTAGAGGCAGGGCTACGGAAGGGCCCTTCTTCGTTTTCTGGAGGAGACCTACCGGGGGCGTTACCGCATTTTGCAGGTGGGGACAGGAGACAGTCCCGCCACAGTTCCCTTTTACGAGAGCTGCGGCTTCCGGAGACACCATCTGGTGCCGGAATTTTTTACGGTGAATTATGACCACCCCATTATAGAGTGTGGTGTACAGCTTAGAGATATGGTCTATCTGCAAAAAGAGATATAGGAGGAAAAGAGCATGGAACGGATCAGACTGGAGGAGTTTCTTGACTATCGGTTTTTATCCGATCTGAGACTGTCCCCGGAGGGAAGGAAGGCGGCCTTTGCGGTGAGCAGGAGCAACGAGGAAAGGGATGGCTATGACACGGGCATCTGGGTAGCGGATCTGGAGGACGGAAGCCTGCGGCAGCTTACCAGGGGAAAGGATGAGAGGGACCCCCGGTGGCTGGATGAGGACAGGCTCCTCTTTGTTTCCGGACGGGATAAGCAGAAGAAATATCCTCAGGCGGAGGCTTATGAGACGGATTTTTATGAGATCTCCCTTAGGGGCGGAGAGGCCTGCAGGCGCTTCCGGATCCATCTTCCGGTAAAGGCCGCCGAGGAGATCGGAGGGGGAAAATGGCTCCTTCTGGCAGAGTATGACACGGGGCTTCCGGAGGGCTTCTATGAGAAGGCAGAGGAAGAGCGGGAGGCACTCCTTAAGGAGCGGAAGGCGGAAGCGGACTGCAGCGTCTTTACGGAGCTTCCCTTCTGGCATAACGGAAAGGGCATTACAAACGGAAAGCGAAACCGGCTTTACCTCTTTCAGGAGGAGACGGGAAGCTTCAGGCCCCTGACTGCAGAGGACCGTCAGGTGGAGCATTACGCTCTGTCCAGGGACAAGGGACATGTGCTTGTGATCTGCAGCAGCTGGGAACAGGGACAGCAGAGCCTGAAGCACTCCCTGAGCGAGCTGAGCCTTCCGGAGGGAGGGGAGGAGATCCTTGTGCCTCTGGACCGTTATGAGCTTCGGAATGCAGGATATGCAGGAGAGCGGATCCTGGTGCTGGGAACGGAGAACCTCAGCTACGGGGTCAATGAGAACTCCGCAGTCTATGAGTATGACCGGCAGCAGGGGGCCCTCAGAAAGCTTTTTGCTCCGGACTGCGCCCTGGAAAACAGCGTGGGCTCAGACTGCCGTCTGGGCGGCGGCAGATCCCTGGTCTTTACAGAAGATGGGTTTATATCTATCGTAACAGAAAGAAACAGTTCAAAACTTGTTCATTTTGAACTGGATGGAAAAAGAACTGATCTTACGAAGGACGAAGGCTCCGTGGACTGCATGGATCTTCAGAAGGGGACCCTCCTTTATGTGGCCATGCGGGACGGAAAGCTTCAGGAGTTATACCGGCTGACGGAGCAGGGAGAAACCTGCCTTACGGATTTCAACGGAAAGGTACTGGAAGGAAAGTATGTAGCATCCCCCAGGTTCCTTTCCTTTACGAACCGGGATGGGGTGGAGATCGACGGTTTCGTGCTAGAACCTGTGGATTACGATCCCCAAAAACGCTATCCGGCGATCCTGGACATCCACGGAGGCCCCAAGACCGTGTATGGAGACTGCTTCTACCATGAGATGCAGTACTGGGCCAATGAGGGGTATTTTGTCTTCTTCTGCAATCCCCGGGGCGGCGACGGCCGGGGAGATGCCTTTGCGGATATCCGGGGCAGATACGGAAAGGAAGACTATCAGGACATCATGGAGTTCACGGATCAGGTGCTTAAGGCATATCCCCAGATCGATCCGGCCCGTCTTGGCGTAACGGGAGGAAGCTACGGGGGCTTTATGACAAACTGGATCATAGGCAATACGGACCGCTTTGCGGCTGCCGCCTCCCAGAGGTCCATCGCCAACTGGATCAGTATGGAGGGGACCTCAGACATCGGCCCCTTCTTCGGAGAGGACCAGTCCGGCGGAAATGCCTGGCGGCATCCGGAGATGGCCTGGGAATGCTCCCCCTTAAAGTATGCGGAGCACTGCAAGACCCCGACCCTGTTCATCCATTCCGATGAGGACTACCGATGCTGGATGGTGGAGGCCTTCCAGATGTTTTCCGCCCTGAAGCTTCACGGCGTGGAAAGCAGGATCTGCCTCTTCCATGGAGAAAATCACGAGCTCTCCAGATCGGGAAAGCCTAAAAACAGGATCCGCAGGCTCCGGGAGATCACGGAGTGGATGGGCAGGTATCTTTAAATGACGGAGGAGATCCTGAAGACCCTGGACCGGTTGTACGGAAGGGAAAAGGAGGGCTTCCCCCACAGGGAGGACTGGCAGCTCCTTTGTGCCATCATGCTGAGTGCCCAGAGCACGGACCGGCAGGTGGAGGCGGTGCTGCCGGAGCTTTACCGCCGCTATCCAACGCTCCGGAGTCTGGCAGAAGCGGAGCCGGAGAAGATCCGGGATGCCATCCGTTCCGTGGGGCTCTGTCAGATCAAGGCAGGGAATCTGAAGGCCTGCAGCAAGATGCTGCTGGAGAACTTCTCCGGGAAGGTGCCAAAGACCATACCGGAGCTATTAAAGCTTCCGGGGGTTGGAAGGAAGACCGCCACCTTATTCCTGGCAGATGCCTACGGGATCCCCGGCGTCACGGTGGATACCCATGTGTTCCGGATCGCCCATCGTCTGGGTTGGGCCCGGGGCAATACCCCGGCAAAGGTGGAGCAGGAGCTTATGGAGCTTCTTCCGGTGGATCACTGGAACCGCATCAATTTTCAGCTGATCTACCTGGGAAGAAGCGTCTGTACTGCCAGAAAGCCGGACTGCGGGGCCTGTCCCCTTAAGGAGTGGTGCCCAAAGTTAATATAATTTTAGAAATGAAAAGGCTGTCATACTGAATCGTAAGTATGAGAGCCTTTAGATTCTAGCCGTTAAGATAATAATTTATTTATGAGTTATATTGCTTGCAAGAAGCTAAATGATTTTGCGTTTTTTAGTTGCCCAGAATTTTTTTCTTCTCTGAGTCAAATTCATCTTGTGTTAAAATACCATCATCAAAAAGTGATTTTAATTCGCGCAATTGCTCAGCTTTGCTTTTGCCTTGTTTAGAAGAAGTTGAGCTATCATAAATACTTTGTGCCATTGTGTTGCCTAAAGCCATTCCAGCCCCTAAACCTGCAAGGCCACCTTTCTGCTTTGAAGCATCTCGCATAGCTCGTGCGGTTTGATATTGCATAAATGTTTCCATATCACGCTTTGCCATGCCGATGCCGGATTGCTCATCAATCAATTTTTCAACTTCTTCTGGCAATGATAGATTCTCTACAAAAATATCACTAAACTGAACGCCGATTTTTTGAGCTTGTTCGTTAAGCTTTTCCTGAATTGCGTTAGACAAATTTCTGTATTTGGAAGCCAAATCGAGGACGGACATTGATGTTTCACCAACAGTTGTTGCAAAAGCCTCTGTAACCATTGATGATAAATATTCAACAATATCATAGGTCATAACAATTCCTTTGGTTCCAAATATTTCTCTCATAAACACAGCAACATCTGCAATTCGGAACGCAAATTTACCAAAGGCCCGAATACGAACCATATTGAAATCTGAGTCTCGTTTAACGATGGGATTTTTTGTTGCCCATTTGTTATCGATGAACTGTCGTGTACTCACAAAATATACGTCAGCAATGACAGGAGATACAAACATGTATGGAAATGCCTGAAGGCTGGTCAGTATGGGGAAATTTTCTGTTTTTAAAGAATATGTACCTGGTTGCAATATATCGGCAATTTTTCCCTCTTTAAGAAAAACTGCGTTTTGACTTTCCCGTACAATGATTTTAGAGCCCTGCTTCAACTCATTATTTCCACTCTCGCGTCGATATTTTGATACGACCAGTTTATTACTTTTATCCTCATATTCGATGACGTCAAGAAATTGGTCTTTTAATGAATCTATAAATCCCATAAAATTAGCCTCACATACTATTTTATTATTTCAATTGCAATCCGTATGAGTCCTTGAAAGATCCGGTTGCAATAGAAAATATGTCAATAATCCAGCCGATCCCGAACAGACCGCAAGTGAGCAAATATAAAACACCTGTTCCAAGTTTACCAACGTAAAAACGATGTATACCTAACCAACCTATAAAAATGCATAGGAGCAATGCGACTTTCTTGTTTTTGCTACTGAAATTAGATGATATATCAGGAGATAGGATGGTTTGGTTGTTAATAATTATTTGTGGTTGAGTTGAAGATTGCTTTACCTGAACAGGTTCAACAGCAGAATCTTGGATAACATTTTCTTTATATCCGCAATACTCACAACAGTTATTTTCCATTGGTGCTCCGCACATCGGACATTTGGCAGACATCTATAATGAACCTCCTGCTTAAATGGTTGAAAGTACACCCTATGAGGATGCCAATATTAAACAGAAGTATATCATAGTTGTGTGGAAATTGCCATAGAGGACTAGGGTAAGAGGGTTTGTGGATTTAGGTATAGTGTTGATAGGTTCTCTGTATTTCAGAGATTCAGAAAAAAAGAAGACCCGGGGGCGACCCCGGGTCTTCTTTAAAGGAAGTTATGAAAATGAAATGCTCTTTATCCCCCCGCAGGGGAGGATGAGCAGAGCATGCAGCTCACAAAATGCTTACTCGGCCTCGGCTTCCGTCTCTGACAGAGTCTCGGTGCCTTCCGCCTCGGTTTCGGAAGGCGTGTCATCGGAAAGGACAGCATCGGAAGCAGCAGCATCAGAAGGGGTTGCTTCCGAGGGTGAAGCCAGAAGGGCTTCCAGCTCCTGCTGCATCTGGGCTTCCCGGAGGGCAGCCTGATGATTTTCAAAAAGGGTGATGCCGATGGGAGAGAGGAAGAGGACTGCCATTACGATAATGGCGCAGATGGTGTCCCGCTTGTACTCCCGGTGCTCCTGATCATATTTGTTGCCTCTTTTATTTTTGTCAATGCTCATATCTTTCAATTTAAAAGCCGTCCCGGCCTTCCTCCTGTTTTCATATCTTCATTTACAAGGCCATATTTTATGTCGGAATTGTGTCCTTTTCTTGTGTAAATTGCGTTTATTTTGTGAACAGATACAGGGGAAACTGTCCATTGCAAGATCGTCGAAAGTCCGTTAGAATAGGCGGTACGGGGTAAGAACAGAAAGTCTGTCGATCAGAAGGAACATCGCCTGGAAAGGAGAGAGAAAGGCGTGGAGGATATCAATCAGGAACTGAGGAAGAAACTGAAGCCCTATATGGAAGAGATCAGGGAGAACATTCTGTTCCGGGGCTTTTCAGAGGAAGAGATATTTGCGGTCATAGAGCTGCTTTCGCCGCATATCATGGCCGTCAGAAAAAAGGAAACGGTGGCCTATGACGGGGACCGGCTTCCGGAAATGGGAGTCGTGCTGTCCGGTAAGCTGCGTCTTTCCCACATCGACCAGAACGGAAACTGCAATCTGATGGAGCTGGTGGGGCCCGGGGAGTGCTTTGGCTCCATACAGGCCACAGGCGGATACAGATTGTCCCTTTCCATCGTGGCGGAGGAGCCGTCACAGCTTCTCCGGCTCTCACTGGACAAGCTTTTTGAGAGCAGCATCATGGAATCCCCCCTTCTGGTACGGTTTTTGCAGAATCTGGCCCTCCGTCTTGCGGAAAAGGCCAGAAGCCTGACCAAAAAGCTGGACGATAGCGTGCGCCGCTCCACCCGGGAGCGGCTCTCTGATTATCTGTCGGGGGAATATTATAAAAATAAGAGCAAGGTCTTCACCATCCCCTTAAACCGCCAGGACCTGGCGGACTTCCTGTTTGTGGACAGGAGCGCCATGTCCAGCGAGCTGGGGAAGATGCGGGATGAGGGCCTGATCCGTTTTGACAAAAGCCGTTTTGAGCTTCTGGTGGAGATGCCGGATCCCGGGGAGGAAGAAGACTAGAACAGTTCCTCCGGGAGCTCCTTCTTCAGGGACCATACCTCCAGAAGGAGGGCGATGCCGGAAACCAGCAGGAAGATACCGAGGCTGAGCTGAATGGTGAACCATCCCATTAAAGGATTGGCAATGATCAGGACGCCCAGGATCACCCGAAGGATCCCTCCTGCAAGGAAGAAACCGATGCCCGGAAGCTCCATTTTCCTGAGAGTAAAATAATCTGCGATCTGGGAAATGCCGTTAAAAAGGGCGCAGAAGCCTGCGGCAAAGGCCAGGGTGGCGATCATTTCTGCCTTGCCCATGGGACTCCTGATGGCGTCCAGAAGGATCATGCCGCCCAGGAGAGCGGAAAGCAGGCCGTCTGCCAGTACAAAACCGTTCCGGAAGGGCTTCGGAAGCCGGAAATAGGAAAAGATTTTGAAAAGGCCGTAGACCGTGAAGCCTCCGGTGATCAGATAGGCTGCGGAAAGTCCGGCGGCAGCCGGTGCAAAGAGAGTAAAGACTCCAAGCAGCGCCAGGATCACGGCGGCCAGGATGCCGGTCTTTCTTAAAGAAGAGATGTTCATATTGATTTCTCCCGTCTGTAGATATTTCGGAAAAGGGAAGCCCCTCATCCGATAGGAGGAGTCTAGCAGAAAAGAAGGGGAAAATCGGTTGTTTTTAGAACAGAAAACAAAAGACTTCTGTGGTATGCTTTAGAAGCAATACAGTTATAAGGAGATAAAATCATGCATTATACGACCTGGCAATGGATACTGTTCTTTTTCATATACAGTTTCTTCGGATGGATCTGGGAATCAGGGTATGCCTCCGTGCAGCAGCACCATCCCGTAAACAGAGGCTTCCTTCATGGGCCCATTATCCCCATCTACGGCTTTGGAGCCCTCAGCGTCCTCCTGAGCACCCTGGAGGTGAGGGACAGCGTGGTACTGATCTTCATCTTCGGAATGATCGGAGCTACCCTGCTGGAATATATCACCGGCTGGGGCATGGAGCGGATCTTTCACGTGAAGTACTGGGACTACAGCAATTTCAAATTTAACCTGAACGGATATATCTGCCTTCTGGCATCCCTGGGATGGGGACTCTTTTCCGTTCTCCTGGTGCGGGTGGTCCACGTTCCCATCGAGGGACTGGTGCTGAGCATCCGGAATGTTTTCGGGGAACTGATGGCCCTGGTGCTGACGGCAGCAACGGCAGTGGACGTTTACCATTCCGCAAACGAGGCCATGGACCTGCGGAACATGCTGGAGAAGCTTGGCGAGAGCAAGGAATACATCCGGAATATGCAGAGGCGCCTTGAGATCAGCTCCGTGATCCGATTTGAGGACTATAAGGAGCTCGTCAGACAGAAGCAGGCTGAGAGGCTCTCCCGTAGGAAGCGCTTCATGGAGAACCTGCATGCAGTAAGAGAGCTCCGCAGACAGCAGCTGGAAGAGCTGATGTCCAGGGTAGAGGAGCTCAAGGGCGTGTCCGTAACCAGTCCGGAGGAATTCCTGAAGCTCAGAGAGAGCATCTCCGAAGAGTTCCAGAGGCTTGGAGCCAGACGTGACCGGGAGTACAAGCGTGCTGCGGCTCTCCTCAGAAGAAATCCCCATGCCATCTCAAAGGAGCATGCGGAGGAACTGCAGGAACTGCGTAATATGATGGAGTAAGATAAAAGTCCCTTGAAAAAAATATTTTTATAAAAGAAAAAGAGCAGATATAATATGCCCGCTACACAGCGACACGCCTATTATAAACGATACCCTTTAAGAAATAGCTCCCAACTCATGGAAGCGGAATTTGATAAAGATTTATTTACCCTCGGTCAGTTCCTCCCGTTCGACGAGGCCTACCAGAAGTTCCCGACTGGTCAGTGCTGAGTCCATAAACTGTTTCATCAGCGTATTGGCTTTTCCTTCGATGTTCACTGGTTGCTTTACCTGTTCCTGAAGGTTCTTCAACCGGTCTTTCAGAATTGTACGGTCCATTTTGACCTTCTGATAGATGCGCTGAAAGTCTGCTTCAGAGATCATTCCATTCAGCCGGTCCATGTGCATCTGATCTAGATTGGTAGTCAGAGCAATGATTTTGGATTGCAGCGCTTGCATCTTCGCTTCACAACTGATCGCCTTGCTGGCGTTATCCACGGCTTCTTGCGCAATCGGGGGCAGCCGGTCAGGGTTCAGATAGGTCTGGCAGACTTCCCGTACCTTGGCAAGCACGGTGTCATTCACCGTTTCTTCCTTGATGGAATGACAGGTGCAAACGCCAGCTTTAGTGAAGCGTTGGTAATTTTAGTAGACAAAGAAAAGAAAATCCTCGCTGGCGGCATTTTTGCGGTTGAGCACCGCCATGGGGGTATCCGTACTCATAGCAGGAAATTAGGCTCTTCAAGAGAATGTCATAGGTCCAGCTTCGGGTATGCTTGCGGCTGTTTACCAGCATCTGTACCTTTTGAAACGTCTCTGGGTCAATGATTGGCTCATGCATTTCTTCTGCTATCTCCCAGTTTTCCGGTAATTGTCTCAGATATTTCTTGGATTTATAGCTGATCTTCACCATGCGTCCCTGCACCATATTGCTGATGTAGGTCTTGTTTTTCAGCATTTCATAGATCCGCTCCTGCTCCATAAGTCGGTGTAAGGGCTTGAATTTCCAACCTCCTAACCGCAGTATGTAGCTGGTGAGGGCCCTCCTTCTTCGCTGAGCGTAGTCGCGGTTTTGCGGCAGCTCATGCTCGAAAGAGCCGGGGCAAAAATCTGCCGTACCACAGGAGCAGCTTTCTCGTCAATGACGATCCTGTTTTTCTCGGTGGAGTGCATTTTATATCCGTACATGGGTTTGTCACCGATGAACTGTCCTTTCTGCTGCTTATCCCGCTTGACGCTCTTGATCTTATTGGAGATGTCTTTGGTGTACATGTCGTTCATGATGGCACGGAATGTGGTGATGTCGTTGGCGGTGGAGTCCACGCCAGTGCAAGTTCCATGGATAAATAAAATCCACCTGATATTTAGTCGGAGGTGCTGAAATGAATTTTACAGAGCAGGTAAAAAGTCTAGTGACAAGAGGAGAGGTTCAAGAAGCTTCAGCAAATATACTTGAAGATACAATCAATGCTATTTTGGGTGATCCTATTTCTACCGGGAAAATAATGCTTGCTATTGCGAAATCCCCTTTTTTCGTTCGTGAGCAATTATTTTGGACTAAGCTGGAGGCATTTCTTAATGGTGTCTATCTGAATAGTGACGATTGTGGCAAACTACGAGCCAAGCTAACGGAGTGTGGCAAAAAAGGTGATAATTCCTATCGGCTTGTCGAGTGTATCGACAGAGTCGAAACACAACAAAAGATTGATTACTTAATCAACGCTACCCGTTGTTTACTCACGGATTTAATTGACTTGTCTACATATTTCCGCATTTGTCATGCTGTTACTCATACTTTGGAAGAAGATTTGTGTTTTTTACGAAATCATATAAAAGAGTCTAATCTTCCATATGACCAATTTATTCAAGGTCTTTTATCTGCGGGTCTTATGTATCAAAGCGTAATCGATGGTAATGGGGACCAAAAGTATTCGTTTACTCCTATTGCCGAAATTGTAGATCAGTATGCTGTCAGTTATGATGATGTTGAACGGTATCCTAATCCAACCATACGAGCAAGTCAAGGAGAAGTTCCCCAAATTAGCATTCCTTCAATGGAATGGCAATCTATGTAGAATGCAAAATAGAGAAAATATTTATTAGAACAAAACAAAGAGCGCCGCAACCGGACCACTTTGATCCGATGACGGCGCTTCCATTTTGTCTAAAGGTGAAAATCCGGCGTTTTTCCTATTCAAAAACGCCCTGCTGCCACACATGGGAAATCATACTACCCCTACACGGAAAAACCGCCACAGGCGGCTTCTACTTCTATTTCGACCCCTAATTTCTGCGCTTTTTGGAACGGAGGGAAAGATAGTATGGGTAGGACACCACCTCCGTCGGATTGTCGTCCCCAGCAATGCGGATCGTTTCCCTGTGGGAACAGACGGTATCCACCATGAGCTCCACCAGTCCGTCCAGACGGTCACGGCCCATGCGCTCGTTCTGTACGAGGATGTCATACTCGATGTTCTCCAAAATCAGTTCCCGATAGCTCTCTCGTTCCTGCATCCAGTCCCCTCCGGTCTTGTTGGCCCCTGCGGGGGCTTGATTGGATGGGATTTGCCCCTTCCATATTTGATGAATCAGTATTTTGTTCTTCAGGATTTCTTTATTTAATTGCGGCCGATTTTCCAGACATGGGCTATCCATATCCGGGTTTTCCGTATCTGGGCAAGCCGTATCCGGCTTGTCCTCACACGGTTGGCCCGTGTCTGGGGGATGAGGCACTTCGTAGATGACATACTCCACATCCACGATCTTGCCCTTGCTGTCTCGCAGCCGATTGCGGACTATGTACCTGGCCCGTTCCAGCTCCTTCAGGGCTGATCCGATGCTGTCCGTTCCCTCCTTGCAGATTTTTGCAAGGCCTCTGGTGGCGTAGTCCCAGTCCTCCGGTAAGGACAGCATCATGGAGAGCAGCCATTTGGATTTTAGAGACAGTCCCGCGTTGCGCAGGAGGTGGTTGGACATCACCGTGTAGTCGCGGGTTTTCTCAATGCGAAATACAGCCATGGTATCATCTCCTTTCGGCGCTTTAAAAAAGAGTTCGTTTTCGGAAAAATCGGCCTCTATGACGCCCGGATACCCCGGAAAGGAAAACCTATGAGCGGTAGACTTTCGACTGATTGTGGAAGAAAAAGCATGGCATTTTCGACTCCTTTTAGGAGCCATAGAAGAAAATGGTGGTAAGGGGCGGTATAATGAAAACAATTAAATTTGTTGACCCATTAGAAGACGACTGCCAGAGCACGCCCCATATTAAATCCACTTAAGGATTTAGAGGAAATTTATGTGATGGCTTTAAATATAGAAAAAATGGAACAATTAGCAGCATCAACTTTTGAAAGCCAATTTTTCTCTATAGGTGTGATTGTTTGTACTGATCTTTACAACTCTTCATAAAACTCTTTTTGATAATCTTAAGCGCACTCTTTTCGGCAGGAGTCAATGACATGTCCTTATCGTTCTGTAACATTTTGCCCTGAGAATGTCCGGAATCGCCTTGCACTGCTTTGATATTTCCGCCGGTCAAAATCAACTTATAAGTGATACTGATGTGACGCAGGCTGTGAAAGGTTACTTTGGAAAGGCCTATTGTAAGAAGTTGCTTTTCCAGTATTTTTGGAAGTGCCTCTTTTTGTAATGGTCTGCCTGAAGAATACCGGAGGATCAGATCCGGTACATTCTTTCCGCAAAGAGTTTGTTCCTTTTTCTAGTCTGGGAGCAGATCTATTACATGGGGCGGTAGGTAAACGGTACGGATATTGGATTGGGGTTTTCGGACACTTCAAAACAATCACTGTTCGCCCCTCATCAAACACGGCAGGAAATTGATTGATAGAGGATATCGTTCTGGTCCAATGCCTGAATTGCGTCCTTTTGTACTCGTTTCAGCGTTTTCTTGATGAAGATTGTGCCGTTTTTGAAAGCTACATCACTCCAAGTCAGCGCCAGGATCTCCCCTTGCACAAAGAGCTTACAAATGCGAGATGGACCGCAATCCCAAGTAGCGAAAAAACGCTGTTTTGCAATAATCTTTTGATTTCTTCATCGCCCAAATGAGATGTCGCTTTGATTGATGGAATGAGTGATGTTTGGTATAATAAATCAATAATTGACCCAGTGAGGTGTTACATGAGAAACCAAAAACCTCATTTTGAAATTACCAATCAAATGATTGACTATGTGTCGGAAATTGCAGAGCTGGTGGGGAAACTTCAGTTGTGTCTTCTCTTTCTGTCAATCTAACGCTGCGGCGCAGTAATCGGATCAGAACCAACCATGGTTCTCTGGCTATCGAGCAGAATAACCTGTCATTGGAGCAGGTAATTGCTGTGCTGAACGCAAATCATATCCTGGCTCCACCAAAGGATATTGCTGAAGTCAAAAATGCCTACGAAATTTATGAGAGGCTGGACGAACTTGATTCCTATTCCGTGGATGATCTTCTGGCTGTCCAAGGCATTATGACACGGGGGTGGAAGAGTCCGGCGTATTCCGCACCTGTCCTGTGGGTGTGATGGACAGCGAAGGACATGTCCTACATTTTGGCACACTTCCACAGTATGTCCCTGACCTGGTTATGGAGCTGCTGGACTGGGTAAAGACTAGCGAGGTGCACATGCTGATCCGTAGCTGTGTGTTCCACTATGAACTTGAACTAATCCATCCCTTTGTCGATGGAAATGGGCGTGTAGGGAGACTGTGGCACACACTGCTACTCTCTAAATGGAATACGACCTTTGCCTGGCTCCCGGTAGAGTCTATCATCCATGACCGGCAACAGGAGTATTACGCAGGTATCAACGCCGCCAATGATGCGGGAGAATCTACGCTATTTATCGAGTTTATGCTCTCAGCCATCAAAGCATCGCTCATAGAAGCAATTCGCACGAGTGATGAAATGAGCGGTGAAAAGATTGATAAGGCAACTCTCCGCTGGAACAAGATTCAGGAATATCTCAAAGCTCACGACTATATCATGAACGCCGATGTGCGTGAATTGTGCGGGGTGTCGGCGGCAACAGCGAATCGCATTCTTGCTCATTTTGCAGCAGGTGACAAATTGGTCAAATGCCGAGTCAATGGGCATTGGGGATATCAAATATTATAATACCAGAAGTTTTTTAATTATGTTAGTGGAGGATGCTGATGTCGAAATTAACAGATATTAAAAATCGAATTGATCAAATGGACGGAGGCACTTTCCAAAATCTTTGTGATGCCTACTTAAGCTATAAAGGATATAAAAATGTTTATTCATTGGGTATGCACACAGGAAAAGATAAAACCGCCAAAGGAAATCCTGATACTTATTTTTTGACAGCAGAAAATAAGTATGTATTTGTGATGTATACTACACAAAAAACGGCTTTCTTAAAGAAAGCAATTGAAGATATTGATAAATGTTTTGATTCAAAAAAGACTGGTGTTTCGTCGGAAGATATTGTAGAGATCATATATTGCCATACATATGGTCGCTTAGGACCAGGTGATGACCAGTACCTTAGACAATACTGTAAAGAGCGCGGCGTAGTGCTGACACTGATTGGTTTGGATCAATTGGGAAACGATATTTTCCGCGAGTGTCCAATTTTAGCCCAAGATTTCTTTGGAATTAGTATCGACTCGGGTCAAATTCTGCCATTAGATATGTTTGTGGCGAGGCATGATGCGAATAAGATGTCTGCTCCACTTGGAACAGAATTTCTTTTACGAGAAAAGGAGTTGGAAAAAGCAAAGTCCGCCCTGTGTGACAACGATGTCTTGCTGATTGCGGGGCCTTCCGGTGTTGGGAAGACCAGATTTGCACTGGAATTATGCAGGCAATTGGCGGAAGAGAAGGGCTACACTGTACTTGTCATAAAAAACAACAACTTGCAACTATATGAGGACCTAGTATCTGCAATTGAAGAAGGAAAAGAGTATCTGGTGCTTGTTGATGACGCAAATGAGCTTTCTGGACTGCACCATGTGCTGGATTATCTTCCAAGAGCGGCAGTCGGATCGCGTCATATTTCAAAATTGATCCTGACCGTACGCGACTATGCCCGGAAACAAGTGATGCAGAGCGTTAAGGAGGTTATTCAACCGGAAACAATTAAAATTTCGACATTTAATGACGACGATATCCGTAAACTTATGGAAACATGCTACGGGATCACAAATCGGGTATATACAGATCGCATTGTTGCCATTGCGGAAGGAAATGCGCGCTTGGCCATGCTTGCCGGAAAACTTGCGGTAGATTCGGAAAACCTTGCTGCAATTCAGGATGCGTCAGCTCTCTATCATAACTATTATAGCAAGCAGCTGAATGCCCTCGTCGAAAGTGATACAGGTGTATGCTCGGCTGGAATCATTGCATTTGTTCAAGCAATTCATCTAAAACATCTCGAAAAGCTTGCCCCAATTTTTGAGGTTGCGGGAATAAGTAGCAGTGATTTTACATCGGATCTGAAATTGCTCCACAGCGCGGAAATCGTAGATCTGTGCAATGACGAGGCGGCAAGAATTTCAGACCAAAGCTTCAGTAACTTTTTAATCAAGTATGTTTTTATCGAGGAAAAAATTATTCCCCTCAGCATAATGATTGAAACATGCTTTCAGATGAATAAAAGCAGAACGATTGAGGCATGCAATATCCTCTTAAATGTATTCTCAGAACAGGGTGTAAGAGAATATGTTGAAGATCAGATTAACCTTGTGTGGAACAGGCTGGAATGCAACGAAGAGAAGTTTCTTCCGTTCTTCAAAGCTTTTCACATGGTGCGACCGACACAAACTCTTTTGTTGCTGCAGGAGTATATTGAGCAAGAGGCATACCATCCGTTTGATGTGCGAAATTTGCCGTTTGATGATAACAAACAGGGCAAGAATGTTTCCGATGATATTCTACAAATTCTAAGCAACTTTGAAAATCATTCCGAACTTCCAACTGCACTGGATCTGCTATTGCAGTATTATCAAAAACGCCCGGATTTGTTTGAACAATTCTATAGAGTGTACGCAGGACGGTTTGAAGTCAATTTGGACTCCCCTCGCTTTGGATATTTTACGCAGAGCGCAGTAGTAAAAAATCTCTGCGAAGCGGTCAATGCGACCCCAGAGGATATGAATCTATTAATCTTATTCGTTCGCGTTGCGGGCCATTTTTTGAAGATTGATGTTTCAAAGGCAGAGGGCGGCCGGCACAATACCATATCGATTTACACACTGACACTTTCTCCAGATCAGCCGGTTTTGGAATACCGAAAGATGCTTTGGTCGCAACTCTATCAGATTTATCAGCGCGGAAATGGGCAGGCTGAGATTGAGCAAATTCTATATAAGTACGGTATGCCTCATTATGGCGTTGATACAGGTTTGGATGTGGTGAGGGCCGAGTTTGAAGAAATATTAAAATTATTTTCCCTATTCCAGCCAGAAAACTTGTTCCACTGCGTAATCGCGGCACATATTAAACAAATTGTAAAGCACGTTGATTATTGTGCGCTGGATATACTGGCTCCATTTCTTAGTTCAGAAAAGTATAAAATATATTCTGCGCTTGTGCGCCATCGCAGCGAAGACTACTCTGAGGGATATAAGAAAAGTATCCAGCGACATAGGGACAGGATTTCCAAACTTGTGGAGGGATACACACCTTTAAACATAGACCGTTTGATCCAGGTATGCATGGAGAGTACTCGAACTTTCGATAAGGAAGAAAGAGAATTAGGTCCAGGGCTCGGATATGTGTTTGAAACATTCCAGAATCAGCAGCGGCTGTACCTATATTTGATAGATTCTTACATGAGGGCGGACACTCCATATAAAATAAATGCGGGACAAATCTTAGATAGACTATTTGAGCTGATGTCAGCGGCAGAAGTCAAAAAGTTTATCACAAAATATAAATATGGACAGCAAAATGTGTGGTTATGGTACTTTTATGCGTTGATGCCGGAACAGCAGCTATCTGCTGAGTGGACAGCCGACTTGCTGAATTATTTGGAAACGCCTGATACAGATTTAAAGTCATCGCCGCACCGGCGGCTGGACTCACTGTGCAAATATGAAAGGATCGAACCACAAATTATATACAAGGCGCTACGTATCGTTTTAAAGCATTATGAAGAATCTCCCTTTATTTTTAGTCTATATGTTTTCGGAATTATGAATCATAGAAATCAGCAGGAGGCGGATAAAGCTGTAAGGGAGTTTTCAGGTGAACTTCCTCTTTTGGAGGAAGTATATTTGAAAGGGATATCTTATTCCAGTCACGAGGACTATGATGGGTCTTTGCTATATGCGATTATTACTATTGACACCTCGTTCCTATACAGATATCTCGACTGTCTGATAACCGTTCAGCAAGAGCACTCCAGATCCTATGACCATTATGCTGTGATGCGACTTTTGAAAATATGGTATACAGAGCAATTCATGGATTTGGCTGATGGCATGTTTGATTATCTGCATGAAAAAAGAGAGAAATCGGTATATTGGTTATATCAGTCACCATTTAGTATGATGTTATGTAACGAAGCGAATCATCAGGAAATCATTGCAAAACAGGATTTTTGGATCAAACATACGATTGAGCGATATAACCATGACAGTGACCGAATGTATGAACTGTTTTCCTCAATAGAGGAATTATCCTGCGAAAGACGGAAACGGGCTGTAGAGAAGTTTTTATCGCTCAATGCCGATCCAGATCTTTTTGAACGTCTGCCTTTGGAACCGTCCCACTGGGGTGGAAGCGGCAGTATGATTCCTTATATGCAGGAACGAATTGACTATTTACGTTCTCTTCTTCCCATTGTATCTGGCATGAAGTATTTGAAGCAAAAGCAACGCATAGAACGGGAGATAACAGGCTGGAAAGAAAGAATACGTTCCGAAGAAGTTGAAGAACTGCTGGAGTCCTGGTATCGTTAGTTTCGAATGTTCGCTATCAAATATATCAGTACCCACAGATTTCTATCTATGTCCATTCTTTTTTAAATATATTAAATGTGAATTTTTATCTATAAGTTCTGATGAATAGTCGCTTATCTTCCTAAAAAAATGCCATTTACAATAAGCGCGGTGCTATCCAAGTTACATAGGAAGCCCAGAAAACCTGTCCACATCAGGATTTCCGGGCTTCATTTACATTAGCGGCGTCGCTATACATAGGGTCGCATGAAAAAAAGACCCATGGCTTTACTGCCACAGGTCTTTCCTGATTCACGGATCAGAAACATTTAGTTTAAGAAAATTTATTTTTCCCTGTGCTTTCCCGCACCTCTGATCAGGCGGGTGGCCTGGATCAGGACTGTGGGGATCAGGGCAAGGAGCACGATCTCCTCCACCAGGGTAACAGGCATATCTGCCACCTGGAACAGGGGGTGCAGTGCCGGGATCAGCAGTACGGAAAGCAGCAGTACACAGCCGATGACGAAGGCACCGATGGAGAAGGGGTTGGACAGGAAGCCAAGCCGGAAGATGGATTCCTTACCGCGGCAGTTGAAGCCGTGGAACAGTCTTGCCAGAGTCAGGGTGGAGAAGGCCATGGTCATGGCGGCGGAGGTACCGCCTGCGTTCATGCCCAGGTAGAAGGCAGTCATGACCGGAATGGCAATCAGAAGGCCCTGGCCGAGGATCTTGGTCATCAGGTCCTTATCCAGGATGGGCGCCTTGGGATCACGGGGCTTCTCGGAAAGCAGGTTTGCCCGGGCAGGCTCCATGCCGATGGCAATGGCAGGAAGGCTGTCCGTCAGCAGGTTGATAAAGAGCAGGTGCACCGGAGCAAAGGGAGCCGGAAGTCCTGCCAGGGATGCATAGAGCACACAGAGGATGGCGGCCATATTTCCGGAAAGCAGGAAATGGATGGTGTTCTTGATGTTGGCATAGACACCGCGGCCGTTCACCACTGCCTTTACGATGGTGGCAAAGTTATCGTCTGCCAGGATCATGGAAGCAGCGTCCTTGCTGACGTCGGTTCCCGTGATGCCCATGGCAACACCGATGTCCGCCTTCTTCAGGGCAGGAGCGTCGTTGACGCCGTCTCCCGTCATGGAAACGATGGCGCCCCGCCGCTGCCATGCATTGACGATGCGGATCTTATGTTCCGGAGACACCCGGGCATAAACAGATACTCTGGGAAGCTTCTCATCCAGCTCTTCGTCGGACATCTTCTCCAGTTCAACGCCCTCCAGGGCCATATCCCCTTCCTCAAAGATACCGATCTGCTTTGCAATGGCGGAGGCAGTTACCTTGTGGTCGCCGGTGATCATAACGGTACGGATACCGCCTCTCTTGGCGTCCTGTACGGCCTGCATGGACTCTACTCTGGGCGGGTCCATCATGGCGGCAAGGCCCACGAAGGTGAAGTGGTTTTCATCCGCCAGGGTGATCAGGGACTGATTCAGCTCCAGCTCCTTCTTCTCCGGGAAGCAGCGGCGGGCAAAGGCCAGCACCCGCAGGCCGGAGCAGGACAGCTCATCGTTGACAGCTTCGATCTGTCTCCGGAGGACAGGGGTCATGGGAACCTCACCCTCGGAGGTAAGCACATAGTCGGAGCGGTCCAGAAGGGTATCGATGGCACCCTTGGTATACAGGGTGGGGATCTGATCGATGAGGTGAAGGGTACTCATGAGCTTACGGTCGGAATCGAAGGCAAGCTCGGCCACTCTGGGGTATTTTCTCCGGTATTCGGATTCGTCGATATCAAAGCGGTCCCCCACCCGCACCAGGGCCACCTCGGTGGGATCACCGATCTCCTGGCCGTTTTCCTTGTCGGTGGTGGCGTCGCTGGCCAGAAGGCCGATGCTAAGGAGCAGCTTCTGCACACTGTTGGTCAGAGTCAGATCCTCTGCGTCGATGAGCTGGCCGTCTGCGTAGAAGCGCTGTACCGTCATACGGTTCTGTGTCAGGGTACCGGTCTTATCGGAGCAGATGACGGATACGCAGCCCAGGGCCTCCACGGCCTTCAGCTCCTTGATGATGGCATTCTGACGGGCCATCTTCTGGGTGCCGATGGCAAGAACGATGGTAACGATGGAGCTTAAAGCCTCCGGGATGGCTGCCACCGCAAGGGCAACAGCGAACATGAGGGAGTCCAGAAGTCCCATATGGCTCCTGAAGATGGAAAGCACGAAGACGATGGCACAGATGATCATGATGCCCATGGCCAGCTTCTCGGAGAATTTATCCAGGCTCTCCTGAAGCGGAGTCTTGCGCTGCTTGGTCTGATTCATAAGGGAAGCGATCTTACCGATCTGGGTCTCCATACCGGTGGCAGTCACCACTGCATGGGCTCTGCCGTAGGTCACCAGGGAGCCGGAGAATACCATGTTCTTCTGGTCGCCCAAAGCGATCTCCTGCTGGTCGATGACCCGCACATCCTTTTCCACGGCCTCGCTTTCTCCCGTAAGGGAGCTCTCATTTACCTTAAGAGAGAAGTTCTCGATGATACGTCCGTCTGCCGGCACCATATCTCCGGCCTCCAGCACCAGGATGTCGCCGGGCACGATGTCGGCAGCAGGGATCTCCATACGCTGGCCGTTCCGGATAATCTTGGCGGAGGGAGCCGACATGGCCTTTAAGCTCTCCAGGGATTTTTCGGCCTTTACGGTCTGGAAGGTTCCCAGGATGGCGTTCAGCACGATAACGGCAAAGATAACGATGGTACTTTCCTTATTTCCGGAGATGAAGGAAATAAGGGCTGCGATGATCAGGATGATCACCAGCAGATCCTTAAACTGCTCCAGGAAGATCATCGGAACGCTTTTTTTCTTGGTTTCCGTCAGCTGATTCTTTCCGAAGCGGCTGAGCCTTCCGGCAGCTTCCGTGGTGCTGAGTCCGCCGGAAGAAGAGCCTGTTTCCGCAAGGGCCTCCTCCGGAGACAGATTGAAAAAGTTCTTTGACATAATATTCCCCTTTCCTGATGATATATAATAAAAAAGACCCTTCGACAATCATACGGACATAGCGAATGATTGTCGAAAAGTCTTGTTACCCTGAGATTATGGTGCATACCGCCAGGACAGGTCCGTGATGTTGACGGCATGGCTTTTAACTACTCCCTTTTCAACGTTCCATAGTGTAACACAGAAGGTCTGCCGCCGTCAATGGGAAACTTGCAAAAGCAGGTTGCTGTTGCTATACTTATCTATGTCGGCATTGTCAGCAACAAAGTTTGAAAGCATGGTGAAAAAACGATGAAGGACAGAAAATGGAATCAGTATCTTTTATGGGGGCTTACGGCCTTTACGGTGATCGCCGCCGCCATCGGCGTGGTCTTCCTTTTTATCCATCTGAAGGAGCTGGCCGCAGTGGTGCGGCTGATCCTGGGCATCCTGATGCCCGTGATCTATGGTACCATCATGGCCTACCTTATGTCCCCCATTTACAATCATGTGTACGAATTTATATATAAGAAGCTTTCCACAGGGAAAAAGCACCGGAAATCCCCAGGGCGCATCGCCAAGCTCGGAGCCACTCTGGTGGCGGTGATCGTCCTCTGTGCCGCAGCCATCGGCATCATCTCCATGATGCTTCCGGAGCTGTATCGCTCCATCATGAATGTAGTCAACTCCCTGCCGGCCAATGTCAGCAGGATCTACAGCACCCTCAATCAGCTCTTTGCAGCGGATTCCGAATACCAGCAGGACCTCCTGATGCTTTATCACAACGCGGCGGCTTATCTGGAGGATTTTCTGAACAACACGGTGCTGCCCAATATTTCCGGAATCATCCGCCAGGCCTATACCGGAGTGGCCTCTGTGCTGATGTGGTTCTATGACATCGTCATCGGCCTGATCGTCATGATCTACCTTCTGAATATCAAGGACGTGCTCCTTCCCCAGTTCAAGAAGCTGATCTATACGGTTCTTCCCGTGAAGTGGGCAGAGCTTACGGTGAAGGAGCTTCAGTATATTCATGAGGTCTTCGGCGGCTTCATCATCGGCAAGATCGTGGATTCCCTCATCATCGGGATCATGTGCTTTGTGATCCTGAGCTTCCTGAACATGGTGGGGCTCCTCCACATGCCCTATGTGCTCCTGGTCTCCGTGATCGTGGGAGTGACCAATGTGATCCCTTTCTTCGGACCCTTTATCGGAGCCATTCCCAGCACCATCCTTATCATGCTGTCGGATCCCCTTCAGGGACTGTATTTCCTGATCTTCGTGTTCCTGCTGCAGCAGTTTGACGGAAACTTCCTGGGTCCCAAGATCCTGGGAGACCGGACCGGTATCTCCAGCTTCTGGGTACTCTTTTCCATCCTCCTGTTCGGTGGACTCTTCGGCTTTGTGGGTATGATCATTGCGGTGCCCACCTGGGCGGTGTTCATGAACCTTCTGGGACGGATCTCCAGAGTGGTGCTGAAGCGGAAGGGCCTTCCCAGTGCCCTGAACTACTATGGCTGCGGAAAGGAGCTGCCGAAGCCGGAACAGATACGGCAGGCACCGGAGCAGGCATCTGAGCCGGAAACCGGCGGGAAGGACTGAGGGATCGGAGAAATAAAGGAAAAACAAGACTAATAACACATAAAAAGACACACAGACAGCGGATAAAGGAATCCGCGCCTGTGTGTTTTCTTTTACTCTTTATTTTTGCTGCAGCCGGGCGATCATGGGTGGTATGAACTGCTTCTTCCGGGATACGACTCCGGGAAGGATCAGGGTCCCGTCCGCCTCTGCGGACTTTCCGAAGGCGTCCTCCGCCATCTGTACCGCCTGCTTTCCGCAGCAGATCAGCACAGAGGTCTCCGACAGGATACCTGTCAGCAGGAAATACAGGGCATCCACATGGAGCTCCGAAAGCTCCTTTTCCATGAAGGGCCGGAGCTTCTCGATGATCTGAGGGAAGTCCCCCTCGTTCATGGAGGTGATCTGTCCGGCGCCGAAGCTTGCGTCTCCGGCGTTGAACTTCTTGAAGTCCTGGAAGAAGATATCCTCCGCTGATTTGCCCATGAGATTGCTGCCGGCGGAGAACATATCCCTGGCATAGGCCTCCAGGTCCCGGATCCCTGCAATGGCAGCCAGCTCCTCCGCAGCCCTGCGGTCCGTTTCCGTACAGGTGGGAGAGCGGAAGAGGAGGGTGTCCGAAACGATGGCCGAGCACAGGAGTCCAGCGATCTCAGGGGGGATCTCCACTCCGTTTTCCTGGAAGAGCTGCCGGATGATGGTGGCGGTACAGCCCAGGGGCTGACAGCGGAAATAGACCGGAGAGCTGGTCTCCATGGCCCCCAGACGGTGATGATCGATGACCTCCAGAAGGTCCGCCTCCGTAACCCCGTCCACTGCCTGGGACAGCTCGTTGTGATCCACCAGGATCAGCTGCTTTCTGTGCATGGCCAGGAAGTTCCGGCGAGAGATCATGCCCACATAGTTTCCGTCCATATCCAGGATGGGAAAATCCCGGAAGCGGTGTTCCGCCATGATCTTACGGGCGGATTCCGCCGTATCCTCCAGATGGAAGGTGACCAGATCCTTTGAGCACATGAAGCGGCTCACGGGCATAGACTGGTTCAGAAGCCTTGCGGTGGTATAGGTGTCATAGGGGGTGTGGATCACGATGACCTCCTGCTCCCTGGCATATTCCACCAGATCAGGCTGCACTTCATCGGAGCCCGTTACCAGAAGGAGAGAGGCCCTTTTCTCGATGGCACAGCGCTGGGCTTTTTCCCGGTTTGCCGTAATGACGATGTCGTCCTCCATCAGAAAATCCGACATGGCCTCCTGCTTTGCGGCAGCAATGACCACCCGGCCCTTTGTGATCTGGGCGTGGGGATTCCCGCAGAGGAGTCTGCCTCCAACGGTCTTCAGAATATTTGCCACAGGAGTCCGGGCATTTCCAACGATGCGGTTATCATACACGTCCATGTCGGACTCCGCGATATCGTTGATGGTGATGACTCCCAGGAGCTTGCGGTCCTCGTCGATGACGGGAAGGGTGACGGATTCCTGCCGCCGCATCTCCCCGTAGGCCTCCTTCAGGGAGATGTTTTCTCCGATCCCCTCCACCTGCTTGATGGCGATGTCCTTTACCTGGGGCTCCACATTGGTGATGTAATCCGGATCCGGGATATGAAAATAATTCAGCACGAAGGCCGTTTCCTGGTTCACGTGGCCAGCCCGCATGGGGATGTAGCTGAGGCCTTCCCCCTTACCGGAGGAGGCGTCCCTTTCGGACAGCCGGTTCTTGAGCCAGGCATAGGCGATGGCGGAGCAGATGGAATCCGTGTCGGGATTCTTGTGTCCGATCACCAGTACGGTCTTCTTATTTGGTTCCTGATAATGCGGGTTCTTCATAAACACCCTTTCTCTTTTCCTCTGCGATCTTACGGTTCAGGTTCTTCTGGGCCGTGGCAAGCATCAGCTTGATACGGTTCAGCTGGTTGACTTCGGAGGCGCCGGGGTCGTAGTCCACGGCAATGATATTTGCCTCCGGATAATGCCGCCGCAGCTCCTTGATGACGCCCTTTCCCACGATGTGGTTGGGCAGACAGCCGAAGGGCTGGGTGCAGACGATATTCAGGACATCCTCATGGATCAGCTCCAGCATCTCTCCCGTCAGGAACCAGCCCTCACCGGTCTGATTGCCGATGGAAACGAATTCCTTGGCCATCCGGGCCAGCTCCCGGATATCACTGGGAGGTGTGAAGCGGCGGGAAGCCGCCAGCTCCTTGCTGGCTGTGAGCCGGAAGGTCTCCAGGAGCTTTATGACCATGTTGGACAGGGTGGCTGTCTTCTTTGAGCCCCCCAGATGCTCCCATTTGAAGTTGTTGTTATAGAAGCTGTAGAACAGGAAATCCATCAGGTCCGGCATGACGCATTCGGCTCCCTCGGACTCCAGAAGTTCTACGATATGGTTGTTGGCAAGGGGAGAGAACTTTACCAGGATCTCACCCACGACGCCAACCTTCGGCTTCCGCTCTCCGGTACAGGGCAGGTTGTCAAAATCCCGGATGATGCCCCGGAGGTTTTTATTGAATTCCGAGATGGCAGGGCTCTTCTTCTGCAGATGCCGGATGACCCGCTGCTTCCATTTTTCATGGAGGGCATTGGCGGAGCCGGGGGTCAGCTCATAGGGCCTTGTGGCATAGAGGACCCGCATGAAAACGTCTCCGTAGACCACCGCCTCCATGGCCTTCGTCAGGATGGGCAGGGTGATCTTGAAGCCCGGGTTGGTCTCCATGCCGTTGGCATTGACGGAGATGACGGGCACCTGCTCCATGCCGGCCTTTTCCAGGGCACGGCGGATAAAGCCGATGTAGTTGGAAGCACGGCAGCCGCCACCGGTCTGGGACATGAAGATGGCTGTCTTGTTCAGATCGTATTTTCCGGAAAGCAGGGCGTCCATGATCTGTCCGATGACGATCAGGGACGGATAGCAGGCATCGTTGTTGACGTATTTCAGCCCCGTATCGATGGCGGATTTGTTGTCGTTCCGCAGCACCTCCACATGGTAGCCGAAGCTGTTTAAGGCAGGCTCCAGCAGGTCAAAGTGGATGGGAGACATCTGGGGACAGAGGATGGTGTAATCCTTCTTCATTTCCTTGGTGAAAACCTGGCGGTGATAAGCCGCAGAGTGGATCTCCCGCTGGATATGATGCTCCTTCCGGACCCGGAGGGCCGCAATGAGGGAGCGGATCCGGATCCGGGCTGCCCCCAGGTTGTTGACCTCGTCGATCTTAAGGACCGTATAGATCTTTCCGGAGCCGGTCAGGATGTCGCTGACCTGATCCGTGGTGACGGCGTCCAGGCCGCAGCCGAAGGAGTTCAGCTGTACCAGATCCAGGTCCTCCCGGGTCTTCACGTAGGAAGCTGCCCGGTACAGTCTGGTGTGGTACATCCACTGGTCCGTAACGATGATGGGCCGCTCCACCTGTCCCAGGTGGGAGACGGAATCCTCCGTCAGCACCGCAAATCCGTAGCTGGCGATCATGTCTGCGATGCCGTGGTTGATCTCCGGGTCGATGTGATAGGGTCTGCCTGCCAGGACGATGCCTCTGTGGCCCGTCTCCTCCATCCAGTGCAGGACCTCCTCTCCCTTCTTCTCCGTGTCGGTCTTTGCCTTGAGCATCTCCTCCCAGGCCAGATGGGCGGCAGAGCGGATCTCCGCCTCCGTAAGTCCCGGGATCCTGGTGCCGTAATCCGTATAGGTATCCTGGCCGAACTTCGCCAGGAACTCCTTTACCAGGGCCTCCGTCAGGACCTTTTCATTGGTAAAGGCCAGGAAGGGATTCATAAAGTCCACATGGTTGTCGTGAAGGCTCTCCACGTTGTTTTTGATGTTCTCCGCGTAGGAGGTGACCATGGGACAGTTATAGTGATTGCCCGCATCCGGGGATTCGTTCCGCTCATAGGGGATGCAGGGGTAGAAGATAAACTGTATTCCGTTTTTGATGAGCCACTCGATATGCCCGTGGACCAGCTTGGCGGGGTAGCATTCCGATTCAGAGGGAATGGATTCGATCCCCAGCTCGTAGATCTGACGGGTGGACTGGGGGCTCAGCACCGTGGCAAACTTCAGCTCCCGGAAGAAGGTGGCCCAGAAGGGATAGTTCTCATACATGTTGAGGACTCTGGGGATACCCACCTTGCCCCGGATGGCCAGGTCTGCCGGAAGGGGCTCGTAGTTGAACATGCGCTTGAGCTTGTAATCGAAGAGATTGGGGATCTCCCGACGGCTCTTTTCCTTGCCCAGGCCCCGCTCACAGCGGTTTCCGGATACAAAACTGCGGTTTGCGCCGAACTTGTTGATGGTAAGGACGCAGTGGTTGTTGCAGCCCTGGCACCGGGCCATGGCGGTGGTGTATTTCAGGCCGATGATCTCATCCAGGGAGAGCATGGTGCTGATCCGGGTTTCAGGAGAAGCCCCTTCGGTATCTGCCTGAGAACGGGAACTCCTGCCGCCTGCCTTTGCCGTGGCTTCGGAGAGCAGGGCCTTTTCCTCCTGAAGGCTCCTGAGCTTCTGACCGTAGCGCTCCCGGGCGATGAGGGCCGCTCCGAAGGCGCCCATGATGCCGGCGATGTCCGGACGGACCGCCTCACAGCCGGAGATCTTCTCAAAGGCCCGGAGAACCGCGTCGTTATAGAAGGTACCGCCCTGGGTCACCACATGCTGTCCCAGGTCCTCGGGCCGGGTGATCTTGATGACCTTATAAAGGGCGTTCTTGATGACGGAATAGGCAAGGCCTGCGGAGATGTCCGCAACAGTGGCGCCCTCCTTCTGGGCCTGCTTTACATTGGAGTTCATGAAAACGGTGCAGCGCTGTCCGAGATCCGTGGGATCCTTGGCAAACAGCGCCTCCTTTGCGAAGTCCGTAACGGAATAGTTCAGGGACTTTGCAAAGGTCTCGATAAAGGAACCGCAGCCGGAGGAGCAGGCCTCGTTCAGCTGTACGGAATCCACGGTGCCGTCCTTGATACGGATACACTTCATGTCCTGCCCGCCGATGTCCAGGATGCAGTCCACCTCCGGATCGAAGAAGGCAGCGGCATAGTAGTGGGAGATGGTCTCCACCTCTCCCTCATCCAGCATGAAGGCTGCCTTCAGCAGGGCTTCGCCGTAGCCGGTGGAGCAGGAGTAGACGATGTGGGCTCCGGGAGGAAGCTGTTCCCTGATCTCCCCCATGGCCCGGATCGCCGTAGCCAGGGGAGATCCGTGATTGTTGTCGTAGAATTTATAAAGCAGGGAACCGTCCTCCCCCACCAGGGCCACCTTGGTGGTGGTGGAGCCTGCGTCGATGCCGAGATAGCAGTTCCCCTGATAGGTGGCAAGGGGAGCGGTCTTTACATTGGCCCGCTCATGGCGCTTCCGGAAGGCATCGTACTCCGCCTGGTCCCGGAACAGGGGGTCCAGACGCTTGATCTCCGTATCCATGCGGATACCGGAACGGAGACGGGATTCCAGCTCGGAGATCCCCACCACGGGAGCGGCTGCTGCGGTCTTGTTGATGACCTCGGCCTGCTCGTCCGCCGGGATGTTCATGGCGGAACCGATGGCGGCAAAGAGGTGGGAGTTCTCCGGAGCGATGATGTGCTCGTCCGTCAGGTGCAGGGTCCGGATGAAGGCGGCCCGAAGCTCCGGAAGGAAGTGGAGAGGACCTCCCAGGAAGGCCACGTTGCCCCGGATGGGCTTTCCGCAGGCCAGGCCGGAGATGGTCTGATTCACCACCGCCTGGAAGATGGAGGCGGCAAGATCCTCCCGGGTGGCCCCGTCGTTGATCAGGGGCTGGATATCGGACTTGGCGAACACGCCGCATCTTGCGGCAATGGGATAGATCGCCTTATAGTGACGGGCGTAATCGTTGAGGCCGCTGGCGTCCGTCTGAAGCAGGGAGGCCATCTGGTCGATGAAGGAACCGGTGCCGCCGGCACAGATGCCGTTCATCCTCTGATCGATGCCTCCGGTAAAATAGATGATCTTGGCATCCTCGCCTCCAAGCTCGATGGCAACGTCACACTGGGGCGCATAGTCCGTAAGGGCCGTGGCCACCGCCACCACCTCCTGAACGAAGGGGGCCCCCAGATGACGGGAGATGCTGAGTCCGCCGGAGCCTGTGACCGCCGGACGGAGCAGTACCTCCCCCAGCTTCTGCTTCGCCTCGGAAAGCAGGTCCGCAAGGGTGGACTGGATATTGGCAAAATGCCTGCGGTACTCGGAAAAGAGCACCTCTCCCGTCTTTTCCAGGATGGCGATCTTTACGGTGGTGGAACCGATGTCCACCCCGAGCCTTAAGGGATCATGCTGTTTGGTTTCATTGTTCTGATTCATAGTCATGTTTCAATTCCTGTTCAAACACTCTCCTATATTAAATATGAAAGTAAATTTTCACATCAAGATATGATAGTACATTATCTGTCCAATGTCTATTGCGAAATTATAAAAGTTTTATAAAACAAACCGCCATAAAATCCACAAAATGCCGGAGAGCCACAGGGCATTTTAGGGTTTACAAAAAGTGGCGGAAAAGATATACTGGAACAGATAGTGGGCAAAAATTGCCTTCAGAACAAAGAGAAAAGGGGGATATGCGATGACTCGATACTTCATAACGGAAAACGGCGGCATGAATGAAAAGGAATTCGCCCTCCCAGGCTGCTGGGTGGCCATGACGAGGCCCACCCCCCAGGAGATCTCTCTGATCGCGGAAAAATATCACATCGACCTGGATGACCTCAGGGCACCTCTGGATGAGGAGGAGCGTTCCCGTATCGGGGTGGAGGACAACTACACCATCATCGTGGTGGACATCCCCGCCATCGAGGAACGGAACGGCACAGACTGGTTCGTGACCCTGCCCCTGGGTATCTTTATTACGGAGGAGGCCATCATCACGGTCTGCCTGCAGGACACGCCGGTGCTGGGAGCCTTTATGGACGGACGGGTGCGGGATCATTACACCTATATGAAGACCCGCTTCATCCTTCAGATCCTCTACAGGAACGCATCCCTGTTCCTGCAGTATCTGCGCATCATCGACAAGAAGTCAGGACTCATCGAGAACAACCTGCACAAATCCCAGAAGAACAAGGAGCTGATCGAGCTTCTGGAGCTGGAGAAGTCCCTTGTTTACTTCACCACCTCCCTGAAGGGCAACGAGATGGTGCTGGAGAAGCTCCTGAAGATCGGCAGCATCAAAAAGTATCCCGAGGACGAGGATCTGCTGGAGGACGTTATCGTCGAGAACCGCCAGGCCATCGAGATGGCGAATATCTACAGCGGCATCCTTTCCGGAACCATGGATGCCTTTGCCTCCGTCATCAGCAACAACCAGAACCTGGTGATGAAGACCCTCTCCGCCATCACCATTGTCATGGCGATCCCCAATATCATTGCGGGACTTTACGGCATGAACGTGGCGGGCATCCCCTTTGAGGACAATCCCTTTGCCTTCGGACTGGTATGCCTGATCATCCTTCTGATCGTTCTGGTGGTGACGCTGGTGCTGAAAAAGAAGGATATGTTCTGATCCGGTAGAAAGGAAAACGCTTCATGTTCAGTTACAACAAGTTCAAATTCAAGTATCAGCGGTATGCCATCCCCCATCTTTCGGGATATATCGCCATTACCTTTGCCATCGGCTATCTGATCTCCGTCAGCATGCCCCAGCTCTATACGCTGCTGGTCTTTGCGCCCTATGAGGTGCTTCACGGCCAGATCTGGCGCATCATCACCACGGTCTTTTTCCCGCCCATGGGGGGAAGCTTCCTCTGGACGGCCCTGGCCATCTATGTGTATTACAGTATGGGAAGCACCCTGGAGCACTGGTGGGGCAGCTTTAATTTCAATGTGTACTTCTTCTCGAGCCTTCTGGTCAGCGAGATCGGAGTTACGGTCTTTTATCTTATTACGGGACTGAGTATTCCCTTCATCCCGATATATATGTATTTCTCGGTATTCATGGCCTATGCCATCACCTTTCCGGAGGCAAGCTTCCTTTTGTTCTTTGTGATCCCGGTAAAGGCAAAGTATCTGGCCATTGCAGAAGCCGTGATCTATATATTCAATTTCTTTTCCGGCGGTATCATCGACAGGATCTATATCTTCTGTGCCATGATCCCCGTGGCGGTCTATTTCTTTATCTCCATGGGAGGCGGAAAGGGAAACTTCTTCCAGAACATTAAATGGAAGATACAGCAGAAAAAACGGCAGCGGGAATGGCGTGATCAGTGGCGCTGATCTGCGGCCGAAGAAGAGAAGGTATCAGATCCGGGGGACAGGGAAATATCTGATTGAAGGAGAAAATAGCTATGAGACATACCAAGATCATCTGCACCATGGGACCCAACGCGGACAACAGGGAGCTTCTGTTAAAGATGGCCTCCACCTATATGGATGTTGCCCGTTTCAACTTTTCCCATGGAGATCACGCGGAGCACAAGGAACGGCTGGAGCTTCTGAAGGATGTGAGGAAGGAAGCCGGAAGGCCGGTGGCTGCACTTCTTGACACCAAGGGACCGGAGATCCGGACCGGCATCCTGAAGGATCATCAGAAGATCACCCTGGTACAGGGAGAGACCATCGTCCTGACCACGGAGGAGTGTGAGGGAACGAAGGACCGGGTCTACATCAATTATGCGGGACTTCCCGAGGACGTAAGCAAGGGACATCATATCCTGATCGACGACGGCCTGATTGACCTGGAGGTCCAGGAGGTCCAGAAGGGGGACATCCGCTGCCGCATCGTAAACGGCGGAGAGCTGGGAGAGCAGAAGGGCGTGAACGTGCCCAACGTGCGGGTGAACCTGCCCTCTCTTACGGAGAAAGATATCGAGGATATCCGTTTCGGCATCAAGGAGGACTTTGACATCATCGCCGCCTCCTTTGTCCGGGATGCGGACTGCATCCGCCAGATCAGGAAGATCCTGGAGGAAGAGGGATCCGATATGCTGATCATTGCGAAGATCGAGAACCAGGAGGGTGTCCGGAACATCGATGAGATCATCGAGGCAGCAGACGGTATCATGGTGGCAAGAGGAGACATGGGCGTGGAGATCGCGCCGGAAAAGCTCCCCCACATCCAGAAGGAGATCATTAAAAAATGTAATGTGGCCGGAAAAATCGTCATCACCGCCACCCAGATGCTGGACTCCATGATCCGTAACCCCAGGCCCACAAGAGCAGAGGTAACGGACGTGGCAAACGCCGTATATGACGGCACCGACTGCGTCATGCTCTCCGGCGAGACCGCCATGGGAAAATACCCCTTTGAGGCCCTTAAGATGATGGCCCAGGTGGTGAACGACTCCGAGAGCTATATCGACTATGATGCTTACCGTGTAAGAAAGGTCTCCAAGACCCAGAGAAACAATATCGCAAATGCAGTCTCCCATGCGGCCATCGTAACGGCTATGAGCCTGGAGGCGAAGGCAGTGGTGGCCCCCACCCTGACGGGCGTTACGGCCCTGATGCTTTCCAAATGGCGTCCGGAGATGCCCATTTACGCTATGAGCCCCTCCATGTCAACGGTACGGAAGGCCATGATCATCTGGGGTACCCTGCCCTTCTGGTCCAGACGGGCGGAGTCCACGGACGAGCTGGTGGAGAATTCCATCGAGGAGCTCTGCAAAGAAAAGGTCCTGAAGGAAGGAGACCGGGTAGTGGTAACAGCAGGCGTCCTGAAGCATCGCTCCAGACACGACGCTGCCACGGACACCAACATCATGCGGGTGGTGGAAGTCAACTAAGCCCTTCCGGCCCCGGGCCGGAAGCATGAGAAGGAAGGCAAAGGCATGGAAGAGGATAAGAAGAAGGAAGAGGTCCCCGTAAAGCTGATCAAGAGGACCCTGGCCCATAAGGGAACGGTCCTGGACATTTACGACGATTATGTGGAGATCAAGGGCAGAAGGGCCCACTGGGATTATATCCATCACAACGGAGCCGCAGCGGTGCTGCCGGTGCTGCCGGACGGAAGGCTCCTTATGGTGCGCCAGTACAGACACGCCCTGTCCCGATATACCCTGGAGATCCCGGCAGGGAAGGTGGACAGTCCGGAAGAGCCCAGGATCGACTGCGCCAGAAGAGAACTGGAGGAGGAGACGGGATACCGGTCGGAGCACCTTAGCCTGTTGTTGGAGATCAACACCACGGTGGCCTTCTGTGACGAATTCATCGGAATCTATCTGGCAGAGGATCTGGAAAAGACCCAGCAGCACCTGGACGAGGATGAGGACATCACCGTGGAGGTATGGGAGCTTTCCGATCTGCTGGATCTGATCTTTACCCAGCGTATGACGGATTCCAAGACGGTGGCAGCCATCCTTGCCTATGTGGCGAAGAAAAAGGGGATCCGGTCTTAAACTGCCGGTATGAGTATGAAAGCGCTTTTAGAAGATTTTATTATTTATCTGAAACGGGAAAGAGGGGCCTCAGAGAACACCCTTCAGTCCTATGGCAGGGATCTGCGGAGGATGGAAGCCTACCTTCAGGAGAAGGGGATCCGGGAAGCGGCCCAGATCGCTCCCTCCGACCTGGAGTCCTACGAGGTTTTCCTGAAGGACTCCGGGAAAAGTGCGGCCACCATATCCCGAAACGTGGCCTCCATCCGGGCCTTTTTTGCCTATCTGACGAACCGGGGGATCCTGGTAAAGGATCCGGCAGCGGAGCTGAGACCCCCCAAGGTGGTGAAGAAGACCCCTGTATTCCTGAAGAAGGAAGAGGCGGAACGGCTGCTGCAGAGCCTGCCCCAAAAGACCCCGAAGGGGATCCGGGACCGGGCTATGCTGGAGCTTCTCTACGCCACGGGCCTCCGGGTGTCGGAGCTTCTGGGGATCCGGCTGCAGGATGTCAACCAGAAGCAGCACATGATCATTATACAGGGTACCGGAAAGACCAGAGTGGTCCCCTTTGACCGCAGAAGCGGAAAATACCTGAACAGGTATCTTAACCAGGCACGGGAAGCCCTTCTTGAAGGAGGAACCTCGGAGTTCCTCTTCGTAAACTGTCAGGGAGGACCCATGAGCCGCCAGGGCTTCTGGAAGCTCATCAAACGCTATGGCCGGGAGGCAGGGATTGCAACGGAGCTGACGCCCCATGTGATGCGCCATTCCTTTGCGGTACAGGCTCTGGCGGAGGGCGAGGATCTGCAGCGCCTGCAGACCATCCTGGGCCACAGCGATGTGGCAACGACCCACAGCTATATCGGTATTCAGTCCGATAAGAATGAATAAAACAGGCAGGAGAATGCAAGCCATGAAAAGAGAAAAACTGGAAGATTATGTAAGAACGATCCCGGATTTCCCGGAGGAGGGAGTCATGTTCCGGGATATCACCACGATTCTGAAGGACCCGGACGGTCTGAAGATGGCGGTGGAAGGGCTCCTGGATCTTCTGAAGGATGTGGAGTTCGATATGGTGGCAGGACTGGAATCCAGAGGATTTATGTTCGGCGTCCCCATCGCCTATGAGCTGAAGAAGGGCTTCATCCCTGTCCGGAAAAGCGGAAAGCTTCCGGCAGAGACCGTTTCCACGAAATACGAGCTGGAGTACGGAGAGGCGGAGATCGAGATCCACAGGGATGCCGTACAGCCCGGACAGAAGGTGGTCATCGTGGACGATCTGATCGCCACGGGAGGCACCTGCGAGGCAGCCTGCCGTCTGGTGGAGGAGCTTGGAGGCGAAGTGGTGAAGATCTGCTTCGTCATGGAACTGGAGGGCCTGAAGGGCAGAGAGAAACTGAAAAAATACGATGTGCAGTCTCTGATCAGCTATCCCGGCAAATAAAGTCCGGAAGCCGTCAGGAGGGCAAAAAAAGAGGGCCGGTGAAGCGGTTAATACTGCTTCAGCCGGTCCTCATCGCTTTCTCCGGTCTTTTGGAGCCCTTTGATCACCACGTAATAGCTGTATTCCGGACTTACGGTGATCAGGACCCGGTCCCCCACCTTATGTCCCAGGATCGCCTTGCCCAGGGGAGATTCATTGGAGATGAGTCCCCTTTGGGAATTGCCCCGGATGGAGGTGACGATCCGATAGGTCTCCACACAGTCATCCTCCTCGAAGTAAAGCTCCACGGTGTTGTTCATCCCCACCTCGTCCTCAGCGGACTTGTCTGAGATAATGACAGCGGTCCGGAGGATCTTTTCCAGGAAGCGGATCCGACTGTTGTTCATATTGTTGTCCCGCTTTGCGGCGTAGTATTCGAAGTTCTCCGACAGGTCCCCCATGGCCCGGGCCTCCTTCAGGGCCTTCAGGGCTGCGGGACGTACCACGGTCTTTCTGTGCCGGATCTCCTCTTCGATACGTCTGACGTCACTTTCCGTCAGCTGTTCGCGAAAACCGTTATGCATACTGTCATCCTCCTTATATCCAGAAGATGATAGCACAAAAAATCGTGAAAAAAAAGATGATTCTTGTTTTTTCAGATGGCGTGTTTTATACTTGAAGGCACTAATGTTGTAGGAATTCAGCTGAGTACCATGCAGCAGATGGCCGAAGATCGGCAGAAAAGAGGCAGTATGAAAAAATTAAGCTTGCAGAATGTGTTTCTGATCGGTGTGACCCTGTTCTCCATGTTTTTCGGAGCCGGCAATCTGATCTTCCCGCCCTATCTGGGATACCAGGCGGGGGGAGCTTCCCTGCCGGCCTTTTTTGGATTCGCCATTACGGCGGTGGTATTCCCGGTGCTTGGGGTCACGGCAGTGGCCAGGTCCGGAGGTCTGGATCATCTTTGTGAAAAGGTGCATCCCAGCTTTTCCCTGATCTATTCCATCGCGGTCTATCTCTGTATCGGACCCATGCTGGCCATCCCCAGGACCGCGGGGACCAGCTATTCCATGTTCGCATTCCTGACAGGCAGGCTGGGGAACGGAAGCTTTTTCGGGATTCCGGTACAGCTTCTGGCCAGCATCCTCTTTTCCCTGGTGTTCTTCCTTGCGGCGGGCATCGTGGCAAAGCATCCGGAGAGACTGAAGGACCTTCTGGGGAAGCGGATGACTCCGGTGCTGATCACCCTGATCCTGGTGATGTTCGTGGCGGGACTTTTCCACCTGTCCCTTCCCCTGTCGGAGACAGCGGATAAATACCTGTCCAATCCCCTGGGGACCGGCTTTGTGGACGGGTACCAGACCATGGACACCATGGCGGCGGTGGTATTCGGAATCGTTATCGCCATCAATATCCGGGCCCTGGGCGTCACGGAAAATAAGGCCGTGGCTGCAGAGACCATCCGGGGCGGCATTATTGCAGGGATCCTCCTTGCCACCATGTACGGCATGCTGACCTTCCTTGGAGCAAAGAGCGGCAGCCTTGTGACCGGTGCCCTGAACGGAACGGAGATCCTGAGTGCCGTCTGCCGGAGCTTCTTCGGAGAAGCAGGGGAGATCATCCTGGCCCTGATCTTCTTCATTGCCTGCTTTAATGTATGCGTGGGCCTGATCTGCAGCTGTGCAGAGTTTTTTGCAGACAAGTTCAGGGCCCTCAGCTTTGACCAGTGGAGATGGGTCCTGACGGCCTGGAGCTTCCTGATCTCCATTGCGGGACTGAACATGATCCTGGCCATCTCATCCCCGATCCTGAGCATCATCTATCCTGTGACCATCGTGATCATCCTGATGAACCTGCTGCCCATACCGGTGCTTCAGACCAGATTTCTGCAGCGCCTTGGCGTGGCCCTGGCCCTCCTTTACGGCCTCTGGTCCATCCTGTGATCAGTACCGGTAGAAGGAAGATAAGGAAGAAAGTGAGTGGGGAAGAAAATGGAAGAGAGTATGGAAGAAAAAGCTTCATCAAAAAAGAAAACACATGAGATCGATATGCTCCACGGAGTGCTTTTACCAAAGATCCTGCTGTTTGCGATCCCTCTGGCCTTAAGCAGTATCCTGCAGCTCCTGTTCAATGCGGCGGACGTCATCGTCCTGGGACGCTTCGTGGGCCCCGACGCCCTGGCGGCGGTGGGCTCCACCACCTCCCTGATCAATCTGCTGGTAAACCTGTTCTTGGGTATTTCCGTAGGTGTAAACGTCATGGTGGCCCGGCACTATGCCAGGAAGGACGGGGAAGAGGTCAGCAACATCGTCCACACGGCGGTGACGGTGGCCCTTATCAGCGGCGTGGCCCTGATCTTTATCGGCTATATAGCCGCAGAGCCCCTGCTGATCCTTATGGGATCCCCGGAAAATGTCCTGCCCATGTCGGTCCTCTATATGCGGATCTACTTCATCGGCATGCCGGCGATCCTGCTCTATGACTTTGGCGCAGCGATCCTGAGGGCCATAGGAGACACGAAGCGGCCCCTTTATTATCTTATGGTGGCCGGTATCGTGAATGTGGTGCTGAATCTGTTTTTCGTACTGGTCTGCAACCTGGGAGTGGCGGGGGTCGCCATTGCCACCAGTATCTCAAACGCCATCTCGGCCATCCTCATCGCCATGACCCTGATGAAGGAGGAATCGGCTCTGCGCCTGAGCCTCCGGCGTCTTACCATAGACCGTCGGGTCCTGGGGAAGATCTTTACCATCGGGCTTCCGGCAGGGCTCCAGGGTTGTATCTTCTCCGTCTCCAACGTGCTGATCCAGTCCTCCGTTAATTCCTTCGGATACATCGTTATGGCGGGAAGCACTGCCTCCAGCAACCTGGAGGGCTTCGTTTACCAGGCCATGAACTCCGTTTATCAGGCGAACCTGAGCTTTACCAGCCAGAACATCGGAGCAGGTAAGTACAGCCGGGTCAACCGGATCCTTTACACCTGCCTCCTGGTGGTGACCATGATCGGAGCAGGCATGGGACTTCTGTTCTGCCTCTTCGGGACGCCTCTTCTGGGTATCTATTCCACGGACCCAGAGGTGATCCGGGCAGGCCTTGTGCGTCTTTACTTTATCTGCGGGACCTATTTCCTCTGCGGATGGATGGACGTGCTGGTGGGCTCCCTCAGGGGCATGGGCTATGCGGTGCTGCCTATGATCGTATCCCTCCTTGGGGCCTGCGGCTTCAGGATCCTGTGGATTTTTACCATCTTTGCCGCAGTCCACACCATGCCGGTGCTGTTCTTAAGCTATCCCGTAAGCTGGGTCATTACGGCTCTGGTCCATTACATCTGCTTCAGGCGTCTGCGGGCAAAACTGCCTCTTGAAGATGAGGCTTAAAGTTGTATAATGTTTGTTTAAAAGAGGGCCGGAATATCCCGGTCCCCTCAGAGGATAAAATACAGAAAGAGAGACGGACTATGGCTACAAGAAATCTGACACTGCTTACGGATCTTTACGAGTTAACCATGATGCAGGGCTATTTCAAGGACAAAACGGCGAATGCCAACGTGATCTTTGACGCCTTTTTCAGAAGAAATCCGGACGGAAACGGCTTTTCCATCAGCTGCGGACTGGAACAGATCATCGAGTATATCGAAAATCTCCACTTTGGAAAGGAAGAGATCAACTATCTGGCCTCTCTTCATATGTTCGACGATGATTTTCTGGACTATCTGAGTGACTTCCGCTTCACGGGAGACGTCTATGCCATTCCCGAGGGAACCATCATGTTTCCCAGGGAGCCGGTGGTGAAGATCAAGGCTCCCATCATGGAGGCTCAGCTGATCGAGACAGCCCTCCTTAATATGCTGAACCATCAGTCCCTCATTGCCACCAAGGCAGCCAGAGTGGTCTATGCGGCCCAGGGAGACGGGGTCATGGAATTCGGACTCCGCAGGGCCCAGGGACCGGACGCAGGCATCTATGGCGCCAGGGCAGCAGTGATCGCAGGCTGCGTCGGCACCTCCAACGTGCTCTGTGGCCAGATGTTCGACGTGCCGGTCATGGGAACCCATGCCCACAGCTGGATCATGTCCTTCCCCGATGAGCTTACGGCCTTCCGGGAGTATGCAAAGCTCTATCCCGACGCCTGCATCCTGCTGGTGGACACCTACGATACCCTGAAGTCCGGCGTTCCCAACGCCATCCGGGTCTTCCAGGAGATGCGGGAGCAGGGCATCCATTCGAAAAAGTACGGGATCCGTCTGGACTCCGGAGACCTGGCCTACCTGTCCAAGAAGGCCAAGAAGATGCTGGACGCTGCGGGCTTTACGGATGCGGTGATCTCCGCTTCCAATGACCTGGACGAGAACCTGATCGCCTCCCTGAAGCTCCAGGGGGCCAAGATCAACAGCTGGGGCGTGGGAACGAACCTGATCACCTCCAAGGACTGCCCCTCCTTTGGCGGCGTATACAAGATGGCTGCCATCCAGGATCCGGAGACCGGAAACTACATCCCCAAGATCAAGATCTCCGAAAACGTAGAGAAGATCACGAACCCCGGAGACAAGGTGATCTACCGGATCTACGAGAAGGAGAGCGGAAAGCTCTTTGCGGATCTCATCGCTCTGAAGGAGGAGCACTATGACGAGAGCCAGGACCTGCTGCTTTTTGATCCTGTAGAGACCTGGAAGAAGACCCTCCTGAAGGCTGGAAGCTATCGGATCCGGGAGCTGATGATCCCGGTATTCATCGGAGGAAAGTGCGTCTACAGGGACCGCCCCACGGTGATGGAGCTTCAGGAGATCTGCCGGAAGGAGATGGACACCCTCTGGGAGGAGTCCAGACGTCTGGTGAACCCCCACGAGGTCTATGTGGATCTGTCAAAGCCCCTGTGGGACCTGAAGCAGAGGATGCTGGACCAGTACCATGGGGTCACTATAGAGGAAAGATAAAGAATATAAGGGATTTAACAGCTTTTTCTTGTATTTTGCCATCGGAACACTTATAATGGCTGTATTGCGCGCGTATGTAAGAATAGCATGGAAGGCGCAGATGACCCGATGAGGGGACCATTATTCAGAGGAGGAATGAAAATGGCACTATACAAAAAGGTTGACACGTCCATGGACTTTGTGGGACGTGAAAGAGAAGTCGAGGACTTCTGGAAGAAAAACGACATATTCGAGAAATCAATCAAGGAGCATGAAGGGGATCCGAGTTATGTGTTCTATGACGGCCCGCCAACAGCGAACGGCAAGCCCCATATCGGACACGTGCTTACCCGATGCATCAAGGATCTGATCCCGCGTTACCAGACCATGAAGGGCAAGATGGTACCGAGGAAGGCCGGATGGGACACCCACGGACTTCCGGTGGAGCTGGAGGTGGAAAAGCAGATCGGCATCAACGGTAAGGACCAGATCGAATCCTACGGAATTGCTCCTTTTATTGAGCTCTGCAAGGAGAACGTCTGGAAATATAAGAGCATGTGGGAGGATTTTTCCTTTACCGTGGGCTTCTGGGCAGACATGGAGCATCCCTATGTTACCTACTACAACGACTATATTGAGTCGGAGTGGTGGGCCTTAAAGGAGATCTGGAACAAGGGCCTTCTTTATAAGGGCTTCAAGATCGTTCCCTACTGCCCCCGCTGCGGCACCCCCCTGTCATCCCATGAGGTGGCCCAGGGCTACAAGGACGTAAAGGAACGCTCCGCCATCGTGCGCTTTCAGGTAAAGGGAGAGGACGCCTATATCCTGGCATGGACCACGACGCCCTGGACCCTTCCTTCAAACGTGGCCCTCTGCGTACATCCGGATGAGCTGTATGTCAAGGCAAAGAGCCATCAGGACGGAAAGACCTATTACCTGGCAAAGGCCCTGATGGAGAAGCTCCTGGGAGAGGACGCGGAGATCCTGGAGACCTATAAGGGAAGTGAGCTGGAGCATAAGGAATATGAGCCCCTTTACCCCAGAGCGGCAGAGATCGCTGAAAAGCAGCACAAGAAGGGCCACTATGTGGTCTGCGATACCTATGTAACCATGGAAGACGGTACCGGTATCGTTCATATCGCCCCCGCCTTTGGTGAGGACGATGCCAAGGTGGGCCGGAAATATGATCTGCCCTTCGTGCAGCTGGTGGACGAAAAGGGCAACATGACCGGAGATTCCCGTTGGGAAGGCGTATTCGTAAAGAAGGCGGACCCCATGGTCCTCAAGGATCTGGAGGAGCGGGGCCTGCTGTTTGCCGCACCGGAATTTGAGCATTCCTATCCCCACTGCTGGAGATGCGGAACCCCCCTTCTTTACTATGCAAGGGAATCCTGGTACATCAAGATGAGTGCCGTAAGGGAGGACCTGATCCGCAACAACAATACCATCAACTGGATCCCGGAATCCATCGGCAAGGGCCGTTTCGGAGACTGGCTGGAGAACGTACAGGACTGGGCCCTTTCCAGAAACCGTTACTGGGGCACGCCCCTTCCCGTATGGGAGTGCGAATGCGGCGAGCGCCACTGCATCGGAAGCCGTGAAGAGCTCAGAAAGATGAGCCCCAACTATGAGGCGGTACTGGCAGAGCTGAAGGCCGCAGGAGATAAGGGCTATGAGGGAGACAGCATCGAGCTTCACAGACCCTATATCGATAAGGTGGAGATCACCTGCCCCAAGTGCGGAAAGCCCATGCACAGAGTTCCGGAGGTCATCGACTGCTGGTTCGATTCCGGTGCCATGCCCTTTGCACAGCACCACTATCCCTTCGAGAACAAGGAGCTTTTCGAGAAGGAGTTCCCGGCACAGTTCATCTCCGAGGCGGTGGATCAGACCAGAGGCTGGTTCTATTCCCTGCTGGCGGAGTCTACCCTGCTGTTTAACCGGGCTCCCTATGAGAACGTTATCGTACTGGGCCATGTCCAGGACGAGAACGGACAGAAGATGTCCAAGTCAAAGGGCAATGCGGTGGATCCCGTGGAGGCCCTGGATCAGTACGGTGCAGACGCCATCCGCTGGTATTTCTATACCAACTCCGCCCCCTGGCTGCCCAACCGTTTCTACGGAAAGGCAGTAACGGAAGGCCAGAGAAAGTTCCTGGGCACCCTGTGGAACACCTATGCCTTCTATATCCTTTATGCAAATATCGACGGGTTCGATCCCATGAAATACACCCTGGAGCAGGAGAAGCTTGGGGTTATGGACCGCTGGATCCTCTCCAAGATGAACACCATGATCCGGGATGTGGATACCAACATGTCCCAGTACAGGATCCCGGAGGCCTGCAAGGCTCTGGAGGTATTTGTGGACGACCTCTCCAACTGGTATGTAAGAAGGAGCCGTGAGCGTTTCTGGGCCAAGGGTATGGAGCAGGACAAGATCAATGCCTACATGACCTTGTTCACCGCACTGAAGAACACCATCCTCTGTGCAGCACCCTTCATCCCCTTCATGACGGAGGCCATCTACCAGAACATGATCTGCTCCGTGGATCAGAACGCCAAGGAATCCGTCCATCTCTGCGACTTCCCGAAGTACGACGAGAGCTGCATCGATGAGAAGCTGGAGCAGGATATGGACGAGGTCCTGGATATCGTTATCCTGGGCAGAGCAGCCCGGAACACCTCCGGACTGAAGAACCGTCAGCCCATCGGCAAGATGTATGTGAAGGCTGCCCACGAGCTGGCAGAGTTCTATATCGAGATCATCGAGGATGAGCTGAACGTAAAAGAGGTGATCTTCCGGGATGATGTACGGGCATTTACCTCCTATACCTTCAAGCCCCAGTTAAAGACCGTGGGACCCAAGTACGGCAAGAACCTGGGCTTCATCCGCCAGCATCTGACGGACATGGACGGAAATGCGGCCATGGATGAGCTGAACGAAAAGGGCCAGCTGAGCTTTACGGCGCCGGATGGAACGGAGATCGCCCTTACCAGGGAAGATCTGCTCATTGACGTGTCCAAGCAGGGCGGCTACGTAACGGAGGAAGACCAGAACGTGACCGTGGTACTGGATACAAACCTGACCCAGGAGCTGATCGACGAGGGCTTTATGAGAGAGATCATCTCAAAGGTACAGACCATGCGTAAGGAGGCCGGCTTTGAGGTGATGGACCGCATCTGCATCTATGCGGAGGGTACCCCCAAGATCAGCCAGGTGATCGAAAAATATGGAAAGGATATCTGCCATGACTGTATGGCGGAGGAAATAAAAGAGGGCAGTCTTTCAGGCTATCAGAAGGAATGGGACATCAACGGTGAAAAGGTAACCCTTGGAGTTGAAAAGGTAGGATAAAGACAGATGGAAAAAAAGTTTAACAAAGCCGCGTTTAAGACCGAGGTGAAGAACGCTGTCCGGAACATTTTCCGCAAGGAGATCGACGAAGCCACCCAGGAGCAGCTTTTCCAGGCTGTCTCCATGGTGGTGAAGGAGTGGATCATCGATGACTGGATCAAGTGCCACAAGGAGATCAAGGAACAGGACGCAAAGATCGTTTACTATCTGTCCATGGAGTTCCTGGAGGGCCGTGCCCTTGGCAACAATCTGATCAATCTCTGTAAGGAAAAGGAGGTCCGGGAGGCTCTGGAGGAGCTTAACATCGACCTTAACACCCTGGAGGACCAGGAGCCGGATCCGGCCCTTGGCAACGGCGGTCTGGGACGGCTTGCAGCCTGCTTCCTGGATTCCCTGTCCACCCTGAACTATCCGGCCTACGGCTGCGGCATCCGTTACAAGTACGGACTCTTCAAGCAGAAGATCGAGAACGGTTTTCAGGTGGAGAAGCCGGATAACTGGCTGAAGAACGGCTATCCCTTCGAGATCAAGCGGGCGGAGTATTCCTGCGAGGTCCGCTTCGGAGGCTATGTGGAGGTACAGTGGGACGGACACCGGAACCACTTCGTCCATAAGGGCTATCAGTCCGTAAATGCCGTTCCCTATGATATCCCCATCGTGGGCTATAACAATGGAATGGTCAACACCCTGCGGGTATGGGACGCGGAGCCCATCGAGGCCTTCAAGCTGGAGGAGTTCGATAAGGGCAACTATCAGAGAGCGGTGGAGCAGGCCAGCCTGGCAAAGACCATCGTGGACGTACTCTATCCCAATGACGACCACATGTCCGGAAAGGAGCTCCGTCTCAGACAGCAGTATTTCTTCGTGTCCGCATCCCTCCAGAGGGCGGTACAGAAGTACATGGAGACCCACAAGGACATCCACAGGCTTCCGGAGAAGGTGGTCTTCCACATGAACGACACCCATCCCACCCTGGCGGTGCCGGAGCTTATGCGGATCCTGCTGGACAACTACCAGCTGGAGTGGGACGAGGCCTGGGATATCACCACCCATTGCTGTGCCTTCACGAACCATACCATCATGTCCGAGGCACTGGAAAAGTGGCCCATCGAGCTCTTCTCCAGGCTCCTTCCCAGGATCTATCAGATCGTGGAGGAGATGAACCGCCGCTTCGCAAATATGATCAACGAAAAGTACGGTGATCAGCATGAGAAGCATAAGGCCATGGATGTCATTTACGACGGAAAGGTCCGCATGGCGAATATGGCCATCGTGGGAAGCTTCTCCGTAAATGGTGTGGCAGCCATCCATACGGAAATCCTGGAGAAGGAGGTCTTCAGGGATTATTATGAGCTCTGGCCGGAGAAGTTCTCCAATAAGACCAACGGCATCACTCAGAGAAGGTTCCTGCTTTCCGCAAATCCCCTTCTGGCCCAGTGGATCACGGACAAGATCGGGCCGGAGTGGATCACGGATCTGAAGCAGCTGAAGCGCCTTGAGGTCTATGCAGAGGACAAGAAGGCCCAGGAGGATCTCAGGAACATCAAGTACCAGAACAAGGTACGACTTGCAAAGTATATCCAGGAGCACAATGGCATCGAAGTGGATCCCAGATCCATCTTCGACGTACAGGTAAAGAGGCTCCATGAGTATAAGCGTCAGCTTATGAATATCCTTCATGTGATGTACGTATACAATCAGCTGAAGGAAAACCCCAACATGGATTTCCTGCCCAGGACCTATATCTTTGGCGCCAAGGCAGCTTCCGGTTATTACCGGGCCAAGATGACCATCAAGCTCATCAACGCAGTGGCGGATGTGATCAACAACGACAAGACCATTCACGGCAAGATGAAGGTGGTATTCATCGAGGACTACAAGGTATCCAACGCAGAGCTGATCTTCCCGGCAGCAGAGGTCTCCGAGCAGATCTCCACCGCCTCCAAGGAAGCCTCAGGTACCTCCAACATGAAGTTCATGCTCAACGGAGCCCTGACCCTTGGCACCATGGACGGTGCCAACATCGAGATCGTTCAGGAGGCGGGAGCGGAGAACGCATTCATTTTCGGTATGTCGGCTTCTGAGGTCATCGAACTGGAAAAGAACCGGAAGAACTATGATCCCATGGAGATCTTCAACTCAGACGCGGACATCCGCAAGGTGCTGATGCAGCTGATCAACGGATATTATTCTCCCGATGATCCGGAGCGTTTCCGGGATATCTACAATTCCCTGCTGAACAGACAGTCCGCAGGCGGTATCGCGGATCAGTACTTCATCCTCAAGGATTTCCGGAGCTACTGCAGGGCCCACGAGGAGGTGGACCGGAAGTACCGGGACGAGAGCTGGTGGGAAAAGGCCTCCATCCTGAACATTGCCAATGCAGGCAAGTTCTCCTCCGACAGGACCATTGAGGAATATGTAAAGGATATCTGGCACCTTCAGAAGCTGGATCTTCAGGCATAAACGCTAAAAAAGGCAAAAAAATAAAACAGCACTTCCAGGGGAAACTCAGGAGTGCTGTTTTTTGTCGTGCCTTATCCGGCTGTCTGCGGAAAGGAAGGAATTGATCTCCGCACCGAAAAACAGAAGGCAGATCACCACGAACATCCAGAACATGAGGAGCACGATGGCACCCAGGGATCCGTACATGTAGGAGATGTTCCGGAAATAGGTAAAATAAATGGAAAAAAGATAGGAGAGTACCAGCCAGCCCCCTGCTGCAAAGAGAGCTCCCGGATAGTGCCGGCGCACCGTGGTGGTCCGTCCCGGCATGACCCGGTAGACCAGCATGAAGCCGGAAAAGAGGAAGGCGAAGGCGATGAGGGCACGGAATCCCAGGATGTGGGAGGTGATCCGGGCGATCATGGGCAGGTATTCCTCAATGAGCCGCTGGATGGCGTCTCCCAGGATCAGGAGGATCAGGGAGAGGAGAAAGAGCAGCAGGAAGAGAAAGGTGAACCAGACGGCCCGAAGCCTCTTTCTGGGATAGGAGCTCTGATTCAGGTTTCCGTAGATCTTCATGATGCCGTTTTCAATGGCGTAGACGCCGGCAGAGGCGGACCAGAGGGCCATGGCGGCCGTAATGGAGAGCACGGCGCTGGGAGCCGTGATATAGAGGTTATCCGTTACGGAAAGGATCAGATAGCGGAACTGGGGCATGTCCGGAGCAGCGGAGATCAGGGTACTTTCCACAGTACCCTTGTCAAGTCCCGGAATGAACTGGATGGCCGTCATGATCACCATAAGGAAGGGGACAACGGAGATGATCATCCAGAAGGTGGCAGAGGCGGCAAAGACCGGCATCTCGTCCTTCAGGAACTTTTGTATGATCTTGATGAGGGTTATCAGATTCTTCATGGGGCTATCATAACACGTGTATGGAGGAAAAGCAAACAGCCCCTTTTTTCCCCGGGGGTTTTATGTTAAACTGAAACGAGTTACGGTTTTTGACAGGCCCAGGGGCCTGATAAAGGAGAGATACGATATGAAATGGATCAAGGAGCACCCATACTGTCTGCTGCTTTTATACCTTCCCTGCTATCTGGCGGCCTTTTTCATCATTGACAGGCTGCCTCTGGAGCACACCATCATCCGCTGCCCCCTGGATGATCTGATTCCCTTCAACCAGTACATGATCATCCCCTATGCGGTCTGGTATGCCTGGTTTCCCGGCTGGCTCCTGTACTTTCTGTTAAAATCCCGGGAGGAGTTTATCCGGCTGGCACTGGTGATGTTCTCCGGCATGACCATCTCCCTTCTGATCTATGTGATCTGGCCCAACGGCATCGACCTTCGGGAGCCCATTACGGGAACGGACATCTGCTCCAGGGCCCTCATACTGATCCGGGAAGCGGATACCCCCTATGGGGTATGCCCCTCCATCCACATCTCCACCATCACCGCTATTATGCTGGTGATCCATGATACGAAGCTTCCGGACTTCACCCCTACGGTGAAGGGATACTGTCTGGTGATCACCCTGCTGATCGCCTGGGCAACCATGGCTACGAAGCAGCACAGCATCCTGGACGTTGCGGCAGGGGCAGCCCTGTCCGCAGTCCTTTATTACGGCCTTCTTTTGGCAGAGAAGAAGAGGGGGAAGAGGGTATGACTGCCTTACGGCTTGACAAGTATCTCTGCGATATGGGGCAGGGAAGCCGAAGCGAAATAAAAAAGCTGATCAGAAAGGGACAGGTGACCGTAAAGGGAGAGACGGTCCGGGACCCGGGCTTCCAGGTGGAGGAAGGGGATCAGGTCACCCTGTCGGGACAGGTGATCGCCTATCATGCCTACGAATATTATATGCTGAATAAGCCGGCGGGGGTGATCTCCGCCTCCAGGACGGACCTGCGGGACCAAAGGCAGCAGTGCGTGGTGGACCTGATCAGGGAAAAGAGCAGGAAGGACCTCTTCCCCGTGGGACGCCTGGACAAGGACACGGTGGGACTCCTTCTCATCACCAACGACGGCGCCCTGGCCCACGACCTCCTGTCCCCCAGGAAGCACGTGGAAAAGCTTTACTATGCGGAGCTTTCCCAGCCGGTCACCCAGGAGGCCCTGGACCGCTTGAGACAGGGAGTGGACATCGGAGATGAAAAGCCCACCCTGCCCTGCAGGATCGATGCTCCGGAGGGGGAGGAGGAGCCCTACGGCAGGCTCCTGATCCGGATCCGGGAGGGCCGCTACCATCAGATCAAACGGATGCTTGAGGCGGTGGGAAGCAGCGTCACCTACCTGAAGCGCCTTGCCATGGGAAGCCTGGTGCTGGATGAGGAGCTTCCGGAAGGGGGCTACCGGTGCCTCCGGGAAGAGGAGCTTCAGGCCCTGAAATCCGCCGGAACACTTGACAAACCCTGATTTCGTGGTAAAATCTGAACGTGTCAACTAAATCCTGAAAAAAGGCTGAGAAGATGCACAGTAGAGACCTGTACACGCAAAGAGAGGGAGATCACCGGCTGAGAGTTTCCTGCGTCCCTGCAGCATCTTGAAATTCACATCGGAGCCGCAGGGCCCAACACGAACCGTCAGTAAGTCCTGCCGTGTCATGCACGTTACGCATAAGAGAAGTGCCTCACAGGAGGAATAAGGGTGGTACCGCGAGATACAGCTCGTCCCTTTACGGGACGGGCTTTTTTTGTGCCGGAAGGACATGCCGGAGGGATGGCCCGTACCGGAAGAACAGTAAGAGGAAAAGGTAAGGAGAGGATCAGATGAACGAACAGCTTGCAAAGATCACAGAGGAAGCCCTCGGAAAGATCAGCGGGGCAGAGAACCTGGACGCCCTGAATGAGGTCCGGGTGGAGTACCTTGGCAAAAAAGGACATATCACCGCTGTGATGAAGGAAATGAAGAATGTGGCTCCGGAGGACAGACCGGCCTTCGGACAGATGGTAAACGACGCCCGCAGTAAGGTGGAGGAGGCCCTGGAGGCAGCGAAGGAAGCCCTGTCCCAGGCAGCGATCCGGGAGCGCCTTGCGGCAGAGGTCATCGACGTGACCCTTCCTGCCAGGAAGGCCAGCATCGGCCACGGACATCCCTGCCAGATCGCTCTGGATGAAGTGGAGCGGATCTTCATCGGCATGGGCTACGAGGTGGTGGAAGGACCTGAGATCGAGTGGCAGGAATATAATTTCACGAAGCTCAATATCCCGGAGGGACATCCGGCAAGAGACGAGCAGGATACCTTCTATATCACGGACGAGATCCTGCTCCGCTCCCAGACCTCACCGGTCCAGGCAAGAGTCATGGAGCAGGGCAAGCTTCCCATCCGTATGATCGCACCGGGAAGAGTATTCCGTTCCGACAGCATTGACGCTACCCACAGCCCCTCCTTCAACCAGATCGAGGGCCTTGTGGTGGATAAGCATATCACCATGACGGACCTGAAGGGAACCCTGGATGAGTTTGCAAAGGAGCTCTTCGGACCGGAGACGAAGACCCGTTTCCGTCCCCATCACTTCCCCTTTACGGAGCCCTCTGCAGAGGTGGATGTGAGCTGCTTCAAGTGCGGCGGAAAGGGCTGCCGCTTCTGTAAGGGTGAAGGCTGGATCGAGATCCTGGGCTGCGGCATGGTCCATCCCCACGTGCTGGATATGTGCGGCATCGATTCCAGGGAATATACCGGCTTTGCCTTTGGTGTAGGTCTGGAGCGTATCGCCCTTCTGAAGTACGAGATCGACGATATGCGGCTTCTGTATGAAAATGATCAGAGATTCTTAAATCAGTTCTAATGGGGAGGAGAGATAACAGTGAATACACCGCTTTCATGGATAAAGGATTATGTGCCGGGACTGTCCTGCACGGCACAGGAATACAGCGACAGGATGACCCTTACGGGTACCAAGGTAGAAGGCTATAAAAAGCTGGACAAAAATCTGGAGAAGCTTGTGGTGGGAGAGGTGCTTTCCGTTGAAAAGCATCCCGACGCGGATAAGCTGGTGGTCTGCCAGGTAAATGTGGGAACGGAAACGGTTCAGATCGTTACCGGAGCCCCCAACATTCCGGTGGGCTCAAAGGGCCAGTATGTACCGGTGGTGCTGGACGGCGGCAAGGTGGCGGGAGGCCACGACGGCGGTCCCCTGCCGGAGGAGGGAGTAAAGATCAAGGCAGGAAAGCTCCGGGGCGTTCCCTCCAACGGAATGATGTGCTCCATCGAGGAGCTGGGCTCCGACCACAATGCCTATCCCCTGGCACCGGAATCCGGGATCTATATCTTTGACGAGGCCCTGATCCGGGAGCTGGGATTAAAGCCCGGCGACAGCGCCGTGAAGGCCCTGGGCATGGACGACGTGGTGGTGGAGTATGAGATCACCTCAAACCGGGTGGACTGCTACGGCGTCATCGGTATCGCCAGGGAGGCTGCAGCCACCTTCGGGGAGAGCTTCCGGCTGCCGGAGGTAAAGGAAACAGGAAACAGTGAGGATATCAATGACTATCTGAAGGTACAGGTGGAGGATACAAAGCTCTGCCCCCGTTACTGTGCAAGGATGGTAAAGAACATCCGCTTTGCCCCCTCCCCGGAATGGATGCAGAAGCGCCTTCGGAACAGCGGCATCCGTCCCATCAATAACCTGGTGGATATCACGAACTTCGTCATGGAGGAGTATGGCCAGCCCATGCATGCCTACGACTATGACACCATTGCGGGTCATGAGATCGTGGTAAAGTGCGCAGCGGACGGAGATGAGTTCGAGACCCTGGACGGCCAGGTACGGAAGCTGGATCATACCATGCTGATGATCAATGACGGAGAAAAGGCTGTGGGCCTTGCAGGTATCATGGGAGGCGAGAACTCCAAGATCACGGATCATGTACATACCGTCGTATTTGAAGCCGCTAACTTTGACGGCGTGAATATCCGTCTGTCCGCAAAGAAGGCAGGACTCAGGACGGATGCATCCTCCATTTTTGAGAAGGGCCTGGATCCCAACAACGCGGAGGCAGCTATCAACCGGGCCTGCCAGCTGGTAGAGGAGCTGGGCTGCGGCGAAGTGGTGGGAGGCATGATCGATGTCTATCCCGTAAAGGATGAGCCCGTCCGGGTGGCCTTTGAGCCGGAGCGGATCAACAGCCTGCTGGGAACGGATATCTCCCCGGAGGAGATGAAGGCCATTTTCCGGAAGCTGGATCTGGGCTTTGACGAGGATACCCAGGAGGTGGTGGTCCCCACCTTCCGCAGAGATCTGCACTGCATGGCGGACCTGGCGGAGGAGGTACTGCGCTTCCACGGATACGATACCATCGAGAGCACTCTGCCCGTAGGAGAAGCTACCACCGGTAAGCTGTCCTACAAGCTCCGGATCGATCAGGTGGCCAGAAACATCGCAGAGTTCGCAGGCTTCTCCCATGCTATGACTTATGCCTTTGAGAGCCCAAAGGTATACGACAAGCTGCTGATCCCGGAGGATTCTTCCCTTCGGAAGGCCATCGTGATCCAGAATCCTCTGGGAGAGGATTTCTCCATCATGCGGACCCAGTCCCTGAATGCGATCCTCACCTCCCTGAGCCTGAACTATAACCGCAGGAATCCGGACGTAAGGCTTTATGATCTGTCCAATATCTACATCCCCAAGAGCCTGCCCCTTACAGAGCTTCCGGAGGAACGGGAGCAGCTGACCCTGGGAGCCTATGGCGAGGGTATGGATTTCTATGTCATGAAGGGCGTCATCGAGGAGCTCTTCGAGCACATCGGCATGCAGGATAAGGTGCACTACGAGCCCTCCTGCGACAGACCCTATCTCCATCCCGGAAGAAAGGCAGATATCCTTTACCAGGGACAGACCGTAGGATACCTGGGAGAGGTACACCCCGAGGTATGCGGCAACTATGACTTCAAGGAAGGCGTCCGGGTCTATGTGGCAGTGCTGGATATGCCGGCAGTGATCCCATTTACCGGTTTTGACAGACATTATGAGGGCATCGCCAAGTATCCCGCAACCACCAGAGACATCTCCATGCTGGTACCCAAGACCGTCCTTGTGGGACAGATCGAGGACCTGCTGGCTCAGCGGGGCGGCAAGATCCTGGAGAGCTATAAGCTTTTTGATATCTATGAGGGATCCCAGGTACAGGAGGGCTACAAGTCCGTTGCCTACAGCCTGAGCTTCCGGGCAAAGGACCGGACCCTTACGGACGAAGAGGTAGGAGCAGCCATGAAGAAGATCCTTCAGGGACTCTCCGGACTTGGCATCGAGCTTAGGAGCTGATCCTGAGAAAGGAAAAAGAATTGCCGGAAGGCTGAAAGGAGGGACCGGGCCCAAACGTATATATGGCAAAAGAAAGCTTACGGAGGGTAAGAACATGATGAAGAAAAAAGCAGCAATGCTCTGTGCAGCGGTCCTTATGGCAGCAGGGATCCTGACGGCCTGCGGCGGCACCGGCCCCCAGGCTGTCCAGAGCGGCAGCCAGAACGGCCTGACCCAGACCGCCAACGTGATCTCCGCCACGGGAGAGGGAAAGGTCCAGGTAACGCCGGATATGGCGGAGCTTGCCATGAGCATCACCACGGAAGGGGAGGATGCGGAGACGGTACGGGACCAGAACCGGGAGCGCTACAACCAGGTGGTGGCCTTCCTGCAGGAACGGGGCATTGAGGAGAAGTCCATCGCCACTACGGATGTGTACCTGAATCCCCAGTATGACTGGAGCGGGAACACCCAGACCCTGGTGGGCTATACCATGGAGACGGATATCCAGGTATCGGATATCCCCCTGGAGGAGCTGGGAAGTCTCATGGACGAGGCCGTGTCCCAGGGGATCAACGGGATCCGTTCCGTCAGCTACCTTTCCTCCCAGTTTGACGAAAAATACAACGAAGCCCTGACCCTGGCGGTGGAGCATGCAAGGAGCAAGGCCGAGGCCATGGCCAAGGCGGGAGGCGTAAGCCTCGGAGGTCTGGTGAACGTTACGGAGTACGGCGGAAACACCGCAGCCAGATATACAAAGAGCCTGTCCAATACCATGGCGGCAGGAGCAGCCATGGAGGAGGCAGCCATGGACACAGGCATGAACATCATGCCGGGAGAACTGACGGTGGAGGCGAACATCAATGCGGCCTTTGCCGTAGAGTAAAACGCAGAAACGATCAAAAACACAAAAGCGGCAGGACTGCCGGAGCCTGGAAAAGGCCGGCGGTCCTGCCGCTGTTTCTGCGCGCTCTGGGGCGCGATGTTTTTATGGAGTTATGCTTCGGAGAGCTGCCCGGATCAGGCCTTTCCGATATTGGCGTTTACCCGCTGGAAGAGCTCCGTGGCGGCATTGTGCCCCATCTTCTTCGCCCTGTTGTTGACGGCGGCGCACTCTACGATGATGGCCAGGTTCCGGCCCGGACGGATGGGGATCTCATGGCAGATGATCTGATTGCCCAGGAAATCCGTGTAGTGGTCCGTAAGCCCCAGACGGTCGTATTCCTTGTTCTTGTCCCATTCCTCCAGCTTGATGACCATGTCGATCTGCTGGGTGTCCTTGACGGACTCGAAGCCGAAGAGGTTCTTGATGTTGATGATGCCGATGCCCCGAAGCTCGATGAAGTTCTTGGTCACCTCCGGAGCGGAGCCGATGAGGGTATCGTCGGACACCTTGCGGATCTCCACCACGTCGTCCGTTACCAGACGGTGGCCCCGCTTTACAAGCTCCAGAGCGGCCTCGGACTTACCTACGCCGGAGTCGCCCATGATCAGGACGCCCTCGCCGTAAACATCCACCAGAACGCCGTGGATGCTGATGCAGGGAGCCAGCTTCACCTTGAGCCAGCGGACCATCTCACTGGAAAGGTCAGAGGTGGTCTTCTGAGAGACCAGGCAGGGGATCCCCCGCTCGGCACAGATGGACAGCACATAATCCGCCGGCTGGTAGGACCTGGAGAAGACCAGGCAGGGGATGTTGTAGGACAGGAGCTTTTCAAAGCGCATCCTGGCCAGTTCATCGTCCATGCCGTCGATGTATTCCTGCTCCACATAGCCGATGATCTGGACGCGGCTGTCGTCGAAGTGATCAAAAAAGCCTGTCAGCTGAAGGGCCGGACGGTTCACATCGTAGAACTCGATGGACCTGGCTGTAAGATCGATGTCCGGCGTCAGATTGGAAAGACCCATTTTTTCCGCCAGCTCGCTGACGGGAACTGTTCCGTTTACCATAGCAGTATCCTTTCTGGAGAACGATCCGATTTAAATTCGATTAGGACCATTATATCATCAATGGGGGAGCAGGAAAAGAGCAAATTGTCAAGGCCCAAGCTTTGTGCTATAATCGGGGCGATGAAAAAAAGGCAGCTGAAAAAAGAAGATCCCATAGCCATTATGGACTCCGGACTGGGAGGAATATCCGTCCTGCGGCAGATGAAAAAGGTCATGCCCCTGGAGGATTACCTCTATTTCGGAGATTCTGTTCATGCGCCCTATGGGGAGCGCCCTCCGGAGGAGATCATTGCCCTCTGTGAGGAGAACACGGAGATGCTCCTTGAGCGGGGCGCAAAGTGTATCGTCATCGCCTGCAACACGGCCACAAGCGCTGCCGCAGAGGCCCTCAGGAGCCGTTATCCGGAGATCCCGGTGATCGGCATGGAGCCTGCGGTAAAGCCTGCGGCAAAAAGCGGGGGCCATCCCAGGGTACTGGTGCTGGCCACCCCCATCACCATCCGGGGAGACCGGCTCCATCATCTGGTGGAGAATTTTGACGGGGAGGCGGACTTTACCCTTCTGGAGGCGCCGGGGATCGTGCGCTTTGTGGAGGCGGGGATCTGCGATGCAAACCCGGAGGAGCCTCTTATGGAATATCTGAGAGAGCTGCTTTCCCCCTATTCCATGCAGGCCGACGGAAGGATCCCGGAGCATGTGGACGGGGTCGTGCTGGGCTGCACCCATTTCCCCTTTGTAAAGGAGAGCATAGGAAGGACCCTGGGCTATCCGGTCCACATCTTCGACGGCGCGAAGGGAACGGCCCTCTGGACCAGAAAGCGCCTTTCGGATCTGGGGCTCCTTCGGGAGGAAAATTCCCATCCCGGGATCGCGCTTATGAATTCGGACAGGGAGAAGCTTCCCACAGCCAGACTGCTCTTATCCCTTCCCATGGAGGAGACGGAGGAGAGCTGAGACATAGGAAGGGCCGGAGGAGATCCCGGTCTGCCAGATCAGGAGTCTTATATGAATATCAACAATATCAGAAAAATCATCAGGGCGGGACGGATCCTGGAGCAGGAGCCCATGAGCCGGCATACCAGCTTCCGGGTGGGAGGCCCTGCCAGATATTTTATTACACCTGCAAACAAAAAGGAGCTTTCCGGGCTCCTGCGCTATCTGAACGGAAACGGACTTCCCTATTTCATCCTGGGGAACGGATCCAATCTGCTGGTGTCCGACAGAGGATACGAGGGGACCGTCATCGACCTTGGAAAAAATGACGGAACGGAGTTTACCCTTCTGGGCATCGACGACGGAACGGATCCCTCCACGGAGTGCAAAGAAGGAGAGATCCTTTTTGACGCCGGGGCAGGCTGTCTGATGTCCGCCATCGGAAGCTTCGCAAAGCGCTTCGGGGCAGCGGGCTTCGAGGCCCTTTCCGGCATCCCCGGCTGTATCGGGGGCGCCTGCATCATGAATGCGGGAGCCTACGGCAGCGAGATGAAGGAGGTGCTCCGCTCCGTGGAGGTGGTGACGCCCAGGGGAGAGATCCTGCAGCTTCCCGCCTCAGAGCTGGATCTGGGCTATCGCCATTCCAATCTGCAGGACCGGGGCTACGTGGTGGCCCGGGCGGTGCTTTCCCTGAGAAAGGGGGACCCGGAGGAGATCGGAAGGGCCATGGAGGACTTCACCCGCCGCAGGAAGGAAAAGCAGCCGCTGGAATATCCCTCCGCAGGCTCTACCTTCAAACGGCCGGAGGGGGCCTTTGCAGGCCAGCTCATCGAGGAAGCAGGCCTTCGGGGCTACCGGATCGGAGGGGCAGCGGTGAGCGAGAAACACTGCGGTTTTCTGATCAATCAGGACCAGGCAACGGCGGAGGACATCTACCGTCTCATGGGATACGTACAGGAAAAGGTGTTCGAGCATTCCGGCATCCGTCTGGAGCCGGAGGTCCGGATGCTGGGACAGTTTGCATAACAGACCGGAAGGAGGTCCCACATGAAGCTGATCATCCTCACAGGCATGTCAGGAGCAGGAAAAACAGTAGCCATCAAGCAGATGGAGGATATGGGATATTACTGCGTGGATAATCTGCCCGTATCCCTCCTTCCCCAGTTTGCGGAGCTTCTGTCCCGCTCAGGGGAACACTATCAGCGTGTGGCCATCGGCATCGACATCCGCAGCGGAGACGAGCTGCCGAAGCTCAAGGACATTCTGGAGGACTGGGACCGGAACGGCCAGGCCTACGAGATCGTATTTCTGGAGGCCTCCGACAACGTGATCCTGAAGCGCTTCAAGGAGACCAGAAGGAGCCATCCCTTAAATCCCGGAGGTCGGATCGAGGACGGCATCCGTCTGGAACGCCAGAGACTTTCCTGGCTGAAGCAGAAATCAAAATATATCCTGGATACCTCCAAGCTTCTTACCAGGGAGCTGAAGGAACAGCTGGAGCGGATCTACAGCGGAGAGGAGGACTTCCGGAACCTGTATGTCACGATCCTTTCCTTCGGATTTAAATACGGAATCCCGGAGGACGCGGACCTGGTATTCGACGTCCGTTTCCTGCCAAACCCCTATTACGTGGAGGAGCTGAGGCCCATGACCGGCCTCACAAAGGAGGTCCGGGAGTATGTGATGCAGGGGGCGGATGGAACCCTCTTCCTGGAGAAGCTCTTTGACCTTGTGGACTTCCTCCTTCCCCGGTACATCAATGAGGGGAAAAACCAGCTGGTGATCGCCGTGGGCTGTACCGGAGGAAAGCACCGCTCTGTGACTGTGGCGGAGGCTCTTTACGGTCATATCCGGGAAAACCGGGGCCTTGGGATCCGCATCGAACACCGGGATATCGAAAAAGCATAAAAGGCAATATGTTTTTTGCATTATTTGCAGTACATTTATAAAACTTTACTGAATTTCGAAACAGGGACACATTGGTATATGTCATTTTCATCAGAAGTCAGGGAAGAAGTCAAAAAAAAGAGCTTTACAATTAAAAACAGCCATAGTAAAATCACGAAGGAAAACGGTTCCGATTATAAGAAGGAATTTTTAAAGATCAATTTTATCTACTTTGGCTCCATTTCGGACCCGGAGCGCTTCTATCACATGGAATTTGTCTATGACTCTATGGAGGAAGCGGAGGGGATCCGGGACCTGATCCGGGAGTTCGGCATCCAGGCCGGACTGATCGAACGGAAAGGGAAGTTTGTCGTCTATCTGAAGGACAGTGAGGATATCTTCAATATGCTCAGTATCCTGGGAGCCCATGAAGCGCTGATGAAGTTTGAAAATGTCCGAATCCTGAAAGGGATGCGGGAGGACGTTCAGCGGAAGGTCAACTGTGAGACCGCCAACCTTCAGAAAACCGTATCTGCTTCGGTCCGTCAGACCGAGGATATCCAGTACATAAGGGATCATCTGGGCCTTTCCCAGCTTCCGGAGCCTCTCAGAGAGGCAGCGGAGTTCCGGCTCTCCAACCCCCAGGCCACCCTGCGGGAGCTTGCAGAGGCGATGAAGCCGCCCATCAGCCGGTCCGGAGCGAATCACAGGCTCAGAAAGCTTTCACAGATCGCGGATGATCTGCGCCTTAAAGAAATGAGGAGGACAGAGTAGTATGACAAAAGAAACCGTTATCGTAGGGCTTCCCAGGGGAATGGAATCCAGACCCGTAGCGATTCTGGTACAGATCGCGAGCCAGTATCAGGCGAAGATCTACCTGGAGTGCGGAAACCGGAGAGTCAACGCAAAGAGCATCATGGGCATGATGACTCTGGGACTGGATAAGGGTGACGAGATCACCGTTGAAGCGGACGGTGATGATGAGGCCAACGCCATCGGTGAGCTGACGGCCTATCTGAAAAATGCATAAGGGATCCGGCATCGGATCTTTCACGAACTGAAACGGGGGCCTCTTGGGTTTCCGTTTTCTTTTATTCACAGGATCGTTTATGTTTACACATTTGCACACACATACGGAATATTCCCTGCTGGACGGCTCCGGACGGATTCCGGAGATGATCGCCCAGGCAAAGGCCCTGGGCATGAATGCCCTGAGCATCACGGATCACGGGGTCATGTACGGGGTCATCGATTTTTATAAGGAAGCAAGAAAGGCGGGGATCAAGCCCATCATCGGCTGCGAGGTCTATGTGACCCCGGGCTCCCGTTTCGACCGGGAAAAGGAACGGAACGGAGAGGACAAGTATCACCACCTGGTATTACTGTGCGAAAACAACCAGGGCTATCAGAACCTGATGAAGCTTTGCTCCAAAGCCTTCCTGGAGGGCTTTTACTATAAGCCAAGGGTGGACTACGAGCTTCTGTCCCGGTATCATGAGGGACTGATCGCTTCCTCCGCCTGTCTGGCAGGAGAGGTGCAGAAGTACATCGTCCGGGGCATGTACGAGGAGGCGAAGAAGGCGGCCCTTCATTATCAGCAGATCTTCGGGGAGGGGAACTTCTTCCTGGAGCTCCAGGACCATGGACTTCCGGATCAGAAGACTGCCAACGCCGGACTGATGCAGCTTCATAACGAGCTTCACATACCCCTCATCGCCACCAACGATATCCACTATACCTACAAAGAGGACGCGGAGCCCCACGATATCCTTCTCTGTATCCAGACCGGAAAGCACGTGTCGGACACGGACCGGATGCGCTATACCGGCGGCCAGTACTATATGAAGAGCGAGGAGGAGATGCGAAGCCTCTTCCCCTATGCGCCGGAGGCCATCGACAACACTCAGAAGATCGCAGACCGCTGCAACGTGGAGATCGAATTCGGCGTCACGAAGCTCCCGAAATTCGCCGTACCGGGGGGCAGGCCCTCGGAGGAATACTTAAGGGAGCTGTGTTATGAGGGGCTTGCACGCCGCTATCCCAAGGATGACGGAAGCCTCCGGCAGCGGATGGACTATGAGCTGTCCGTCATTGAGAAAATGGGATATGTGGACTATTTCCTGATCGTATCCGACTTTATCCACTACGCAAAGTCCCATGACATTCCCGTGGGACCCGGAAGAGGCTCCGCCGCCGGCTCCATCGTGGCCTACTGCCTGGAGATCACGGACATCGACCCCATCCGGTATTCCCTTCTTTTTGAGCGTTTCCTGAATCCGGAGCGGGTATCCATGCCGGATATCGACGTGGACTTCTGCTATGAGCGGAGACAGGAGGTCATCGACTATGTGGTCCGGACCTACGGAAAGGATGACGTGGCCCAGATCGTTACCTTCGGTACCATGGCGGCAAAGGGCGTGGTAAGGGATGTGGGACGGGTCCTGGACCTGCCCTATGCCAAGTGTGACGCCATCGCAAAGATGATCCCCGGGGACCTGGGCATGACCCTTCAGAAGGCCCTTAAGTTAAGCCCGGATCTGAAAAAGGCCTATGCCGAGGATCCGGAGGTCACTTATCTCATCGACATGTCCCTGAGGCTTGAGGGCCTGCCGCGGCATACCAGCATGCACGCCGCAGGGGTGCTGATCGCCAGGACCAACGTAGACGAGTACGTGCCCCTGGCCAGAAACCAGGACGGCACCGTGGTGACCCAGTATACCATGACGACCCTGGAGGAGCTGGGGCTCCTGAAGATGGACTTCCTGGGCCTCCGGACCCTTACGGTGATCAAAAACGCCCAGGTCCAGGCGGAACGGAATTACGGCGTCCATATCGATATCAACCGGATCGATTACGGAGACCCGAAGGTCTACGAGATGATCTCCCGGGGGGATACGGCAGGCGTGTTCCAGCTGGAGTCTGCCGGCATGACCAGCTTCATGAAGGAGCTTAAGCCGGAATCCATCGACGATATCATTGCGGGCCTTTCCCTTTACCGTCCGGGCCCCATGGACTTCATCCCCAGGTATATCAAGGGAAAGAACAACCGGGACACCGTGACCTATGAGTGCCCGGAGCTGGAGCCGATCCTGAAGTCCACCTACGGCTGTATCGTTTACCAGGAGCAGGTAATGCAGATCGTCCAGAAGCTGGCAGGCTACAGCCTGGGCCGGGCGGACCTGGTGCGGAGAGCCATGTCCAAGAAAAAGGCGGAGGTGATGCAGAAGGAGCGGCAGAACTTCATTTACGGAAACCCCGAGGAGGGGGTACCGGGCTGCATCAGAAACGGGATCCCGGAGGAGACCGCCAGCCGGATCTTCGACGAGATGACGGACTTCGCTTCCTATGCCTTCAACAAATCCCATGCGGCGGCCTATGCGGTGGTGTCCTACCAGACCGCCTGGCTGAAGTGCTATTATCCTGCCGAATATATGGCGGCCCTTATGACCTCCGTTATCGACAACCTGAACAAGACCTCCGAGTATATCCAGACCTGCCGGAAAATGGGCCTTCGGATCCAGCCGCCGGATATCAACCGGGGCGACTACGGATTTACGGCGGAGCCGGGAGAAGGGGGAAGCATCCTTTACGGACTTTCCGCCATCAAGGGAGTGGGCCGGTCCGTGGTGGAGGAGATCGTGGGGGAACGGCAGCAGAACGGGCCCTTTACGGACATGGAGGATTTCATCACCAGGATGCAGCAGAGTGTGAACCGGAAGGCCATGGAGTACTTTATCAAGGCCGGTGCCTTTGACTGCTTCCCCGGGAACCGCTGTCAGAAGATCAACATCCTGGGGGCCATGATCGATAAGGCCGCCAGTGCCCGGAAGTCGGAGATGAGCGGACAGATGTCCCTTTTCGACCTGGCAGACGAGGGGGCGAGATCGGACTTCCGGCTCAGGATGCCGGAGCTTCCGGAATTTGACAAGGAGACGCTTCTGGCCTATGAAAAGGAGGCCACCGGCCTCTACATCAGCGGACATCCCATCGAGAGCTATCTGGAGACCTATCGCAGGATCGTCAATACGGAGTCCACGGCCTTCCGGGTCAGCGAGGAGACCGGGACCTGCAGCCTCCGGGAGGGACAGCAGGTGGTCTGCGGCGGCGTCATCGAGGACCTGAAGACAAAGATCACGAAAAACGGAAACCAGATGTGCTTCCTTTCCGTTGGGGATCTTTACGGACAGTTTGAGGCCATCGTCTTCCCCAATGTCTTCGAACGGGTGCGGGAGGCCCTGCACCTGGATGCCAAGGTCTACCTCTCCGGCCATGTCAGCATCGAGGCCGACGAGAGCGGAAAGCTGATCGCGGACAATGTGGTGGAGTTCGACAGGCTGAAAAAGGAGCTCTGGATCGCCTTTTCCAACAGGGAAGCCTATGAGGAAAAGAAGGAGCGGCTGGAGGAGCTCTGCTATGAGCACCCGGGAAGCTCCGATGTCATCATCTACCTCAGGAAGGAGCGGGCGGTGAAGAAACTGCCGGCGGACCTTCGGGCGGAGTCCGGGGAGGAATTCCTGAAGATCCTTCGGGAGGAATTTAGTGAAAAAAATGTCAAAGTTGTGGAAAAAGCCCTTGACCCAAGGGCATAACTCTAGTAAAATACGGTATTCAGAAAAACAATATCAGGAGGTATGACAATGGCGAAACAAGTGAAGACGATAGGTGTACTGACAAGCGGCGGAGACGCGCCGGGCATGAATGCAGCCATCAGGGCCGTTGTCAGGACCGCGATTGCAGAGGGACTGAAGGTAAAGGGTATCATGAGAGGCTATGCCGGACTTCTGGCAGAGGAGATCATCGATATGGACTCCACCTCTGTTTCCGATACCATCAACCGGGGCGGTACCATCCTTTATACCGCAAGGTGTCAGGAATTCACCACGCCGGAGGGACAGAAGCAGGGCGCTGAGGTCTGCCGCAAGCACGGCATCGACGGCGTTGTTGTCATCGGCGGAGACGGTTCCTTCCGGGGTGCCGGAAAGCTTTCCTCCCTGGGCATCAACTGCATCGGCGTACCCGGGACCATCGACCTGGATATTGCATGCACGGATTATACCATCGGCTTCGATACGGCCGTGAATACGGCCATGGAAGCCATTGACAAGATCAGGGATACCTCTACCTCCCATGAGCGATGCTCCATCATCGAGGTCATGGGCAGAAGGGCCGGATACATCGCCCTCTGGTGCGGCATCGGAAACGGTGCGGAGGAGATCCTCCTGCCGGAGCGCTACGACGGAGACGAGCAGGCCATCATCAACCGGATCATCGAAGCCCGGAAAAAGGGAAAGAAGCACTATATCATCGTAAATGCAGAGGGTATCGGACATTCCGCCTCCATGGCAAGAAGGATCGAGGCAGCTACGGGCATCGAGACCAGGGCTACCATCCTGGGCCACATGCAGAGAGGCGGAAGCCCCACCTGTAAGGACAGGGTATATGCCTCCATCATGGGAGCCAGGGCAGCTCAGCTTCTGGCACAGGGCAAGTCCAACCGACTTGTGGCATACCGCCACGGAGAGTATGTGGACATCGACATCCACGAGGCACTGGCCATGCAGAAGGACATCTCCGAGGAGCAGTACCAGATCGCCATGAAGCTTGTGAGATAAGGCTTTCGGCTGAAAGGAGCTTATGGAAGCAGAGGTTTTATGCGGGGCAAATGCCTCCAACATGAAATTTTATTTCAACGAGGAACGCTACGGGATCCTGCCGAAGGCAGTGAAGGAGGAGCTGAAGATCCTCTGCGTGCTGTACTGCGCGGATGTAGGAGGAGCCATTACCCTGGGATTTGACGGGGAACACCGGCTTCGGATCACCACCCTTTCCCCCATCGACGAGATCGGTGCGGAGCTGAAGGTCAAGGCCATGCAGACGGAAAACCGGGAGCTTTTTGAGATGCTGGAGGAGTTCTCCAGACAATTTGACAGATAGGAACAGGACGAAAGACCTGGATAAAGGGATATGACAGGGGGCTGCCGCTGCTGAGGAGACAAAGCAGGGCAACCCCTTCCTTTGCCCCAGGGAACAGATGGAAGGAAACAGAGGACTATGGGCTTAAAGATCGGAAACGTGGAGCTTAAGAACCGGGTGGCAGTGGCCCCCATGGCCGGAGTGACGGATATCGCCTACCGGCTGATCTGCGAGGAGATGGGAGCGGGACTTGTGACCACGGAGATGGTCTCCGCAAAGGCCATCCTTTACAAAAACAAAAATAATGAAAAGATCCTCCAGACGGAGAAGGGGGAGCACCCCATCGCGGTGCAGCTCTTCGGTTCGGACCCCATGATCATGGCCTCCATGGCGGAGAAGATCTCGGAGCCCTTTGATATCATCGATGTGAACATGGGCTGCCCGGTGCCGAAGATCGTGGGGAACCATGAGGGCTCGGCCCTGATGAAGGACCCGAAGCTGGCCTTTCAGATCCTGGAGATGATGAGCCGGGTATTGAAGAAGCCGGTGACGGTGAAGTTCCGGAAGGGCTTTGACGATCAGCATGTGAATGCGGTGGAGTTTGCCAAAATGGTGGAACAGGCCGGCGTGGCGGCCATCACCCTCCACGGAAGGACCCGGAAGCAGATGTACAGCGGAAAGGCGGACTGGGACATCATCCGGAAGGTGAAGGAGGCCGTCAGCATCCCGGTCATCGGAAACGGGGACATTTTTACACCGGAGGACGCAAAGCGCATGATGGAAGAGACGGGCTGCGACGGCGTGGCGGTGGCCCGGGGCGTAAAGGGGAATCCCTGGCTGATCAGAAGGACCGCCCATTATCTGGAGACGGGGGAGCTTCTTCCGGAACCGGATATGGCGGAGAAAAAGCGGGTGATCCTGCGGCATGCGGAGCTGATGCTGAAATATAAGGGAGAAAAGCTGGGCATCATGGAGATGCGGAAGCATCTGGCCTGGTATACGGCGGGGCTTCCCGGTTCCGCAAAGCTTCGGAACGACATGAACGGAATGGAGACCCTTTCCGATTTACAATCATTGGTTGACAGACTTTAAATAAGCACTTATAATTACAAAATGCTATTTTGTCTGTATCAGGCGTTGCATTAAAGGAGTAGTAATAGAATGGCAACAGAAACAAAAACGATGCTTACGTATGCGGGACTTAAGAAATATGAGGAAGAGCTGCATAACCTGAAGGTGGTAAGACGCCAGGAGGTGGCACAGAAGATCAAGGTGGCAAGGGAGCAGGGAGACCTCTCCGAGAACGCCGACTATGATGCAGCCAAGGATGAGCAGAGCGAGATCGAGAGAAGGATCGATGAGCTGGAGCGCATCCTGAAGAACGCAGAGGTCGTGGTGGACGAGGACGTGGACACCGGCAAGATCAGCGTAGGCTGTGAGGTAAAGCTGTTCGACCTGGAGTACGACGAGGAAGTGGACTATCAGATCGTAGGTTCCTCCGAGGCCAACAGCCTGCAGGGAAAGATCAGTAACGAGTCTCCGGTAGGGGCAGCCCTCATCGGACACGGCGTAGGGGATACCGTGGATGTGGTGATTCCCTCCGGCGGCACCATCCAGTACAAGGTACTCGGGATCAAGAAGATCAACTAATTTCAGAATAGAATGACCCGTTCCGGGAAGACAGAAGGAAGGAGATAAAGTATGCAGAATACAGAGAAGCCCGTGGCAAATGAGGATCTGAACCACATCCTTAAGGCGCGCCGCGACAAGCTTGCGGAGCTTCAGGCAGAGGGCAAGGATCCCTTTGTCATCACCACCTATGACCAGACACACCATTCACAGGAGATCAAGGATCAGTTTGACAGCCTGGAGGGAAAAGAGGTCAGCATTGCCGGAAGGCTGATGCTGAAGCGCGTCATGGGTAAGGCATCTTTCTGTCATGTGGCGGACCGGGACGGAAGCATCCAGGCCTATGTGGCCAGGGACAGTGTGGGAGAGGAGGCCTATAAGGCCTTCAAGAAGCTGGATATCGGCGATATCGTGGGTATCCGGGGAACCGTTTTCCGCACAAAGACAGGGGAGACCTCCGTTCATGCAACGGAAGTGAAGCTTCTTTCCAAGTCCCTGCAGGTCCTTCCGGAGAAGTTCCACGGCATCACGGATACGGATATGCGTTACCGTCAGAGATACGTGGACCTCATTATGAATCCGGAGGTAAAGGATACCTTCATCAAGCGTTCCATGGTACTCCGGGAGATCCGCAACTATCTGGACGCCCAGGGCTTCATGGAGGTGGAGACCCCCATTCTGGTGGAGAACGCCGGCGGCGCCAACGCCCGTCCCTTTGTGACCCACTTCAATGCCCTGAATGAGGACAAGAAGCTCCGTATTTCTCTGGAGCTTTACTTAAAGCGCCTGATCGTAGGCGGACTGGAGCGGGTTTATGAGATCGGCCGGGTATTCCGGAACGAGGGCACCGACGCCATGCACAACCCGGAGTTTACTCTGCTGGAGCTTTATCAGGCATTTACGGATTACCACGGTATGATGGATCTGGCAGAGGGACTTTACAGGGATGTGGCCCTTAAGGTATGCGGAACCACGAAGCTGCAGTATAAGGGCAACGAGATCGATCTTGGAAAGCCCTTTGAGCGCATCACCATGCTGGATGCGGTAAAGAAATATGCAGGTGTGGACTTCGATCAGGTGGAGACGGATGCGGAGGCCAGAGAGCTGGCAAAGGCACATCACATCGAGTTCGAGGCACGCCATAAGAAGGGGGATATCCTGAGCCTCTTCTTTGAGGAATATGTGGAGGATAAGCTGATCCAGCCCACCTTCGTAATGGATCACCCTGTGGAGATCAGCCCCCTGACCAAGAAAAAGCCGGACAAGCCGGGCTATACGGAGCGTTTTGAGCTCTTCATCAATGGCGCTGAGATGGCAAATGCCTACTCCGAGCTCAACGACCCCATCGACCAGAGGGAGCGCTTCAAGGCCCAGGAGGCCATGAAGGCAGCAGGAGACGAAGAGGCCAATACCACCGACGAGGACTTCATGAACGCCCTCATGATCGGTATGCCTCCCACAGGCGGCATCGGCTTCGGCATCGACCGTATGGTGATGCTGATGACGGACAGCGCAGCCATCCGTGACGTGCTGCTGTTCCCCACCCTTAAGACCATCGGAGGCGAGAAGACGGAGAAGGCTCCGGAAGCAGCTGCTCCCGCAGCTGCCGCCGTAGGAAAGGCACCCGCCATGGACCTTTCAAAAGTAAAGATCGAGCCTCTTTTCACGGATCTGGTGGACTTTGAGACCTTCTCAAAGTCAGACTTCCGTGTGGTAAAGGTAGAGGCCTGCGAAGCCGTGCCCAAGTCCAAGAAGCTTCTGAAGTTCACCCTGAACGACGGAACGGAGCAGAAGCGCACCATCCTCAGCGGCATTCACGAATACTATGAGCCGGAGGAGCTGGTAGGAAAGACCTGCGTGGCCATCACAAACCTTCCTGCAAGGAAGATGATGGGCATCGATTCCGAGGGCATGCTGATCTCTGCCGTTTATGAAAATGACGGCCGGGAAGGTCTGAACCTGCTGATGCTGGATGACAGCATTCCTGCAGGCGCAAAGCTGTATTAAACTGAAAAAACTAATCTCACCGCTGGAGCAGCATGCTCCGGCGGTGTTTTGGATTGCAAACAGGATATAAGGAACAGGAGATTTTCAGGATATCAATGAGTACTGCAGATATTCAGGAAGAAAAAAATAAAACCACCCGTCTGTTGTATACCGGAATCGATGTGGGCTCCACAACGACGAAAACGGTGGTCATGGACCGGGAGGGGGAGGTGCTTTACAGCTCCTACCGGCGCCATCATGCAGATCAGATCGGGAGCCTCAGGACCCTGCTTGGAAATCTGAAGCTCCGTTTTCCGGGAGACCGGTTCCTCCTTTGTCTGACGGGATCCGGATCAAAGCCCATTGCGGAGGAGATGGAGCTTCCCTATGTGCAGGAGGTGGTGGCCAACTCCATCGCCCTTCAGAGCCTGTACCGGAAGGTGGGAACAGCCATCGAGCTGGGAGGCCAGGACGCCAAGGTGATCTTTTTCCGGGAGGACCCGGCCACGGGACGCAGTGAGGTCTACGATATGCGTATGAACGGAAGCTGCGCCGGCGGTACCGGGGCCTTTCTGGACGAGATCGCTTCCATTCTGAGCATCCCGCCGGAGGAGCTGGATGAGGCAGCCTCCAGGGGCACCTGCGTATACGATGTGTCGGGACGCTGCGGTGTGTTTGCCAAAACGGACATCCAGCCTCTGCTGAATCAGGGAGTCCCCAAGGATGATATCGCCCTTTCCGCCTTCCATGCCATTGCCAAGCAGACCATCGGGGGACTGGCCCAGGGACTTACCATCCGGCCTCCCGTGGTATTCGAGGGGGGCCCCCTGACCTTTAACAAGACCCTGGGATGGGTGTTTGCCCAGCGCCTGGGCCTTAAAAAGGAGGAGGTCCTGGTCCCGGAGCGGCCGGAGCTGATGATGGCTTATGGGGCAGCTCTTTCCCTGTTCAGAAGGGAGGAAACAGATAAGGAGGGCAGGAGCCTGTCGGATCTTATGGCAGCCCTCAGGAACCTCCGGCATATCAGCACCGGCGGGGAAACGCCCAGGCCCTTTTTTGATACGGAGGAGGAAAAACAGGATTTCCTTGCAAAGCATGCCCTGCCGAAGCTATCTCCCTACGAGCCGAAGGAGGGGGATGAGGTCCGGGCTTATCTTGGCATCGATTCCGGCAGCACCACCACCAAATTCGTGCTCATGAATGAAGAGGAGGAGATCCTGGACCGCTTTTATGCCTCCAATCAGGGGGATCCCCTGAAGGTGGCAAAGGAGGGGCTCCTTCAGGTGCGGGACCGCTACGAAAGGGCGGGAGCCCGGCTTGAAATCCTGGGGGCCGGCACCACCGGCTACGGAGAGCAGCTTTTTGCGGAGGCCTTTTCCGCGGAATGCCATGTGGTGGAGACCGTGGCCCATGCCAGGGCGGCGGAAAAATACCTGCCGGAGGCCACCTTCCTTCTGGACATCGGCGGCCAGGATATGAAGGCCATCTGGCTCAAGGACGGCATCATCACCAACATCGTGGTGAACGAGGCCTGCTCCTCCGGTTGCGGCTCCTTCCTGGAGAACTTTGCCTCCTCCCTGGGGATCCCCCGGGAGCAGATCGCAGAGGCTGCCTTTGCCTCCAAAAATCCCGCTGTCCTGGGAAGCCGCTGTACCGTCTTCATGAACAGCAGCATCGTTACGGAACAGCGGAACGGAAAGCTGCCGGAGGACATCATGGCGGGGCTTTGCCGTTCCATCATTGAAAACGTATTTACCAAGGTGATCCGCCTCTCCAACCTGGACAGCCTGGGAGAGCGGATCGTGGTCCAGGGCGGGACCTTTGAGAACGACGCGGTGCTCCGGGCCATGGAGCAGTATGTGGGCCGGGAAGTGGTGCGCTCCCCCTATCCGGGGCTTATGGGAGCCATCGGCGCAGCCCTCCTGGCAAAGGAGCGGGCCGGGGAGAAACGTAGCTTCATCGGCCTTTCCGCCCTGGAGGACTTCACCTATACCCAGCGGTCCGACATGCCCTGTCCCTTCTGCGGCAATCACTGCAAGCGGACCCTGGTGGAATTTTCCAACGGAAGGACCTGCGTCACCAACAACCGCTGCGAAAAGGGAGCAGTCCTGGGAGATCCCCGGGACGAGACGGTGAGAAAGCGCCTTCGGGAGATCGAAGGAAAGCAAAGGGAGGTCCCGGACCTCTTTGCCCTCCGGGAGCAGCTGCTCTTTGCGGATTATCCGATCCCGGAGCCCATGGAGAAGCGGGATATCCGCATCGGACTTCCCAGGGTCCTGAGCTTCTGGGAGGATATGCCCTTCTGGAAGACCTTCTTCCGGGCCCTGGGCTTTCAGGTGGTCCTGTCCCATAAGAGCAGCCGGAAGCTTTACGAACAGGGACTTCCTGCCGTTCCCTCGGATACGGTGTGCTTTCCCGCAAAGCTGGTCCACGGACATCTCCGGGACCTTAAGGAGCAGAAGGTGGACCGGATCTTCATGCCCTCCTATAACAAGCTGCCCCCGGAAACGGAGGAAAAAACCAGCGAATCCATGTGTGCGGTATTAAAGGGATATCCCCTGGTGATCCGCAATTCCGACGACCCGAAGGGCCAGTGGGGGATCGAGTTTGACGCGCCTCTCTTTTTCTGGTATTCGGAGCGGGAGAAGAAGCAGCAGATCGAAGCCTTCCTTCAGGATACCTACGGGATCGGAAAGGAGGAGGCGGACAGAGCCCTTCTGGCAGCGGAAAAAGCCCAGGAGAGCTTTCGGAAGCAGCTTCTGGAGGCGGGAGAAAGGGCCCTTCAGCAGATAGAGGAAAAGGGCGGCTATGCCGTGGTGCTGGCCGCAAGGCCCTACCAGACGGATCCCCTCATTAACCATGACCTGCCGGCCCTTCTGACGGGACTTGGGATCCCGGTGCTTACGGCGGACTCCCTTCCCTCTGGAAAAAAGGAGGAGCTGGATCAGAGCCGCCTGGACATCGTGAACAATTTCCATGCCAGGATGCTGTCCGCTGCCGTGACCGCAGCCAAAGACAGCTGCCTGGAATACATCCAGATCGTAAACTTCGGCTGCGGCCACGACGCCTATCTCTCCGATGAGATCATCCGGCTTATGAAGGAGATCTCCGGGAAGTCGCCCCTGATCCTGAAGCTGGACGAGAGCGACGCCCAGGGACCCCTCCGGATCCGGGTAAGGTCCTTCATCGAGACCGTATCCATGAGACGGGCCAGAAAAGAGGCGGAAAAGCCGAAGGCCCTTCAGGATCCCTATCCCGTAAAGTTCACCCGCAGGGATAAAAAGGAGCGGGTGGTCCTGGTGCCCAACACCTCCCATGCCTTCAGCCGCCTTATGGCCTCCGCCATGAAGGGACAGGGCCTTAGGGCCGTGCCTCTGGAGCTTGGCAGGGAGACGGCCATGAAGCTTGGAAAACAGTATGTGCACAACGATATCTGCTTCCCGGCCCAGATGGTGATCGGAGAGACCCTGGCAGCCCTTAAGAGCGGAAAGTACGATCCGGACCTTACGGCGGTGGGCATGGGCAAGTATATCGGTGACTGCAGACTGACCCATTACAGCGCCCTCCTGCGGAAGGCGCTGGATGAGGCGGGCTTCCCGCAGGTACCTATACTTACCAACGATGATAAGGACAAACATCATCTGCATCCCGGATTCCGTATGAATCTGCTGACGGCAGCGAAGATCGCCTTCGGGCTTCCCATGATCGACGCCCTGGAGGAGCTTCTGCGGAAGATGAGGCCCTATGAGCTGGAGCCGGGCAGTGCGGACCGGGCCTTTGAGGCCTCTATGGACCTTGTGATGGAGGGCCTTGAGGACCACGGGATCCGGGGAATGGAGCAGGGCTTCCGGAAGGCCATAGAGCTCATGAAGGCAGTCCCCTATGACCGGTCCCGGCCGAGGCCGGGGGTACTGATCGTGGGAGAGTACCTTCTGAATTTCCACCCTGGGGCAAACCGGGACATTGAGGCTTACCTGGAGAAGAACGGCTTTGAGATCATCGAAGCCCGGATGACGGACGTGATCCGGAAGATCTACTTCAACAATAGCTCCATCATCCGGGAATATCATGTGAAGAAGCCCCTTCCGGAGAGCGCCTACTATGCGGCTGCGGACCGGCTCTTCGATGCGGCCCACGGGATGACGGACCGGATCGCAAAGGCTCACCCCCTTTATCGGAGGGCCACCAGGCTTCCGGAGCTTGCAAGGGAAAGCGATCCCATCCTGCCCCATACCTTTGATGCAGGAGAGGGGATCCTGATCCCCGGAGAGATCCTGCACCACGCAAAGGAGGGCTGCCGGGCCTTCATCATTCTCCAGCCCTTCGGCTGCCTGCCCAACCATGTGGTGGGACGGGGGATCGTGAAGAAGCTGAAGGAGCTTTATCCCGACGCCCAGATCCTTTCCCTGGACTACGATCCCGACGTAAGCTTTGCAAATCTGGAGAACCGTCTCCAGATGCTGGTGATGAATAAGAAAATGTTCAGAAAATCTTAAAGACAGGGCGCAAATGCGCCTTGTTTTTTTATGGGGCCGCGTGCTATACTTAATTACAGTGTGCAGTCCCGTAAGGGACTGTCAGAAAAGGAAATAAAGGGAAAGCAGTATGCTGAATGCAGGGAAGATACGCCTGATGACGGATCTCGCCATTTATGAGAAAAAAAACGGCGACACCGTCTTTAAGGTCAACAATTTTTATAAGAGCGATTACATCGTGGGAGGACTGATCGCCGCCTTTGCAAGATATACCTTCTGCGGGATCCTGTGCCTCTGTTTTACGATCTTCTTCCGGACGGACGTGTTCTTTGCCAAGATCAATGCGGAGGGGGTCTCAAAGGTCTTTACGGAGATTGGGATCCTCTATGCCGCAGGACTGATCCTGTACCTGCTGATCGCCTATTCCATCTACTCATCCAGATATAAGCGGGCAAAGCGGGGAGCCCTTCTCTATGCCACGAAGCTTAAGCGCCTTGGCAGGCGCTACTGCGGGCAGGAGAGTGCGGCCATGGAGCGGGAAGCGGAAAGAAGCGCGGCTCCGGCATCCCGGCAGGAAGCCCCTGGCAGAAGCAGAAGACGATAAGAAAGGTACGGTAAGGACAAGTGACTTCACTTTTGATCATAAGAGACAGACTCAGAACGATTTACGGAGATTATGACGTATATATCAGGCCGGTGCTGAAGTTTTTCTTCGCACTGCTGTGCATCCTTTCCATCAATTTTTACCTGGGCTACATGCCACAGCTTAAGATGATCCCGGTGGTACTGATCGGAGCCCTGTTCTGCTCCGTGACCCCTGCAGGGACCACCGCCTTTGTGGGGGCGGTGTTCGTCATCGGACATATGACGGAGGTATCCCTGGTGGCAGCAGCCGTGACAGCCTTTCTGGCTGTGATGGTAGGAGTCCTTTATCTGGGATTCCGCCCCGGCAGGGCCTGGCTCATGGCTCTGATCCCTCTTTGCTTCATGTGGAAGATCCCCTTCTTCATCCCGGTGGTACTGGGCCTTGCGGCGGGCGCCTCTGCGGCGGTCCCCGTGGTATGCGCCATCCCCTTCTGGTTCCTGATGCGCTTTGTCCATGACAACGCGGAGGCCTTCCAGAACTCCGTGGACCTGGCGGTGCTGACCCAGGAATTCACCACCATTGCCAACGGGGTCCTGAAGGACAAATATATGTATCTGCTGATGCTGACCTTCGTGCTCTGTATCCTGACGGTGACGGTACTGAAGCGGCTGAGCATCGACCATGCCTGGACCGTGGCGGTCTTTACGGGAATCATCCTGGAGGCAGTTCTTGGAGTTGGCGGAGGCCTGATCCTTGGCTCCGGCAACCTGGTCTTCGATGTGATCGGCGTGGCCGTATCCCTGGTGCTGGCCCTCCTCTATGAGTATGTGTTCTTCGGAGTGGACTACAGCGGAACGGAGCGGCTTCAGTTTGAGGATGACGATTATTATTACTATGTAAAGGCAGTTCCCAAGATCAAACCCTATGACGAGGACGAGCGTCGGGAATAAATCAGGGGAACAGGAATCGAAATGACGGAAATTCTGACAAATCTGAAAAACAGCATATCCCTGCTGCCGCAGTTTTCCTTCACCAACCTGCTGGAGGTGGTGATCATTGCGGCCATCGTGTATGAGCTTCTGCTCCTGATCAAGAATACCAGAGCCTGGACCCTTCTGAAGGGCATCCTGTTCATCCTGGTGTTCACCCTGATCGCTGCCATTTTCAGACTTGACACGATCCTGTGGATCCTGGAGAGGATCTCCACCATTGCGGTACTGGCCATTCTGATCATCTTCCAGCCGGAGCTTCGTAAGGCTCTGGAGCAGCTGGGCAATCAGAAGATCATGACCAACATCCTCCCTCTTAATGACGCGCCGGATACGGCGGACATGACCCGGGAGACGGTGGATCAGATCGTAAAGGCCACCTTTGAGATGGGCAAGCAGAAGACGGGAGCCCTGATGGTGCTGGAGCGGAACGAGTCCCTGGCGGACATCGAGAAGACCGGCATCGCCATCGACGGTATCATCAGCTCCGGACTTCTGATCAATATCTTTGAAAAAAACACGCCGCTCCATGACGGAGCCGTGATCCTGAAGGGCAACAAGGTGGCGGCGGCCACCTGCTATCTGCCCCTTTCCGAGAACCTGAGCATCAGCAAGGACCTGGGGACCCGGCACAGGGCGGCCCTTGGCATCTCAGAGGTGACGGACAGCTTTACCATCGTGGTCTCTGAGGAAACGGGACGGGTGACGGTGGCCAGCAAGGGCAGCCTGACCCGGATGCCCGACGCAGAGAGCCTCAGGGTGGCACTTCTTTCCCTGATGGAGCAGGAGGAGAGCAAACGGATCGGAAAATGGTTGAGAGGAAAGCTGAAAAATGAAAGGAAGGCTTAATCAAAATCTGGGGCTGAAGGCGATCTCCCTGGTTGCCGCCTTTATCATCTGGCTTCTGGTGGTGAACATCTCCCAGCCGGAGATCACAGCCTACCAGACCCTGGACATCGAGGTGGAAAACGCGGACAAGCTGACCTCAGCAGATAAAACCTATACAATGGATACCAGGACCGTGCGGGTGAGCTACCATGTACGCTCCCCCCAGCGCAGCAGCGTTACGGCGGATAATTTCCGGGCCTACGTGAACCTGGCGGATTACTCCATCACAGGAGCGGTGCCGGTCTATGTGGACGTGGATGAAAGCGTTCAGGGGCTCATCTCCGACGTGACCCTGAACCCCATGGTGGTACATGTGGATACGGAGGATATCCAGCGGAAACGCTTCGATATCACCACCTCCACTACAGGCAGGACCATGGAGGGCTATATGGCGGGAGAAATCTCTGTCAGCCCCGACTATGTCTATGTCATCGGTCCCGTCTCCGAGGTGGGACAGATCAGTGAGGTGGGCATCGAAGTGAATGTGGCGGAGGCCAACAGCGCCTTAAGCGGCAAGGCCCCGGTGGTATTCTATGACGCAAACGGAAACGAGATCTCCGTAGACGACCGGATCTCCCTGAGTCAGACGGAGATCAGCTATGAGCTTCCCGTCTACCGCATCAAGAGCCTCAGTGTGGTGGCCAATGCGGAGGGAACGCCGGCAGAGGGCTATATGCTGGAATCCGTGGACAGCAGTCCCAGCTTCGTGGACGTCTACGGAGATGAGGAGACCCTCAGCAAATATTCCAGCATCACCATCCCGGAGGAGGAGCTCTCCATCAACGGAGCCGCCACCACCGTGACCAGGAGCCTGGACATCACCCCCTATCTTCCCGAGGGGCTGCGCCTTGCACAGCCGGGAACGGAGGTAACCATCGCTGCCCGGATCCGGCGGCAGCCCCAGGTGACTGCAGCCACGGATGAAACCGATGAGACGGATTCCGAAGTACTGATCGGTACGGGAGCCGAGGAGGAAGAGCCTACAGAGACCCAGGAGGGGGAAGGCACCGGAGAAACGCTTCCGGAGGAGCCTTCCGCAGCTGCTTCCCAGCACGAAAGCGCCGGAGCATCTCAGACCGGAGCATCCCAGGAGGAACCCCGGGAAGGGGAGAGCAGGGAAGCAGGCACCCATGGGGAGACGGCTTCTTCGGAATAAGGAAGCTTTACAGAACGAAAGATGATCGAATTTGTAATACTGACCGCGGCGATGCTTCTTGCCTTTGCCGCGGCCTATCTGAAACTCTATATGGTATCAGGCGCACTGCTGATCCTGGCAGGCGTCGTCCTTTATGTGTTGTTTTACAGAAGGAGCGGCATGCTTTTGGACCCTGCCGCTCTTTTTTCTGTTTCCTGGATCGGGGGCATGGGGGTCTCGGCCCTGAAGCTGTCCCGGCTCCAGAGCCCCTGGGAGCCCATGACCTGGGTCTGCTTCTATGGAGCCTGGGCCGCCTTTATCCTGGCCTGGCTCCGTTTCGGTCCCGGAAAGAGCGGGAAGGGGGAAAAGAAGGAGGATGCTTCCCCCTCCGGAAAAAAGAAGGAGGAGCTGCTTCGGCAGCAGAAGGAGCAGAGGATCCGGGTACGGAAGCGGCTCTTCCTTACGATCCCGGCCTTGACAGGCCTGTCCCTTCTGGCCTTCCTCTTTGAGGCGGTCTATCTGGGGTATATCCCCCTTTTTATCAAGGATACGCCCCATGCCTACTCCTACTTCCATGTGACGGGCGTCCACTACTTTACCGTAAGCTGCGTGCTGGTGCCCTCCCTGGTGCTTCTCTATCTGGATCAGGTACGCCGCCACTGCATAGGTGTCTGCAGCCAGGCGGGAGAGGAGCGGGGCTTCCGGCTCCTTCGGCGGATGTTTGCCCTGGGCTTTGGAAGGGAGATCCTGGCAGCCCTTTTCTGCTGCGGACTGTCCCTCTGCATTCCCCTGCTCTGCGTCTCCAGGTTCCAGCTGATCTTCGCCGTGGCCCTGGCAGTGTTTACGGCCCTTTCCCTGCGGGGAAGCAAAAAGCTGGAGAGGGGACTGGTGTTATCCCTTGTGATCCTGGTCCTGCTGCTGATCCCGGTGTATATCGGCCTTACGGTGGCCAGGGCCCACGATGTGGCCTATCTCAACGGGATCTTCGAGATGCGGGATCCGGATACCCCCATCTTCTTTACCCAGCCCTATATGTACATCGCCAACAATTACGATAATTTCAACTGCCTGGTGAGGGAGCTTCCAGGGGGAGGCCATACCCTTGGCCTCAGAATGCTCTTTCCGGTGTTTGCCCTTACGGGGATGAAATTCCTGTTCCCGGCCCTGGTGAGCTTCCCCCTCTATGTGACCAAGACGGAGCTTACCACCGTGACCCTGTTTTACGATGCCTACTATGACTTTGGCCTGGCGGGGGTGCTGTGCTTCGGGGCTCTTCTGGGACTCTGCTACGGCCTCTTCCTCCGACGTACGGGGCTTTTCCTTCCGGAGGAAGGGAGGACCGGGGAGAACCCGGGGGCTTACCTGATCTATGCACAGCTGGCCTTTTACCTGCTGTTTTCCTTTTTTACCACCTGGTTTTCGAACCCAAGCACCTGGTTTTACCTTGCCTTAAGCCTTCTGATCTGTCTCTGGCTGGCCTGGCCCCCGAGAAAGAACAGAGGATAAAGATATGATATTTTTCCATAAGGAGGTCTCCCCATGGGAGCAAAACATTACCTGAAGCTTTTTCTGAAAATCTGTCTGCCTCTTCTGGTCCTGCTTCTGGCAGTGCTTCTTCTGCCGAAGCTGGTAAGGTTTTTCATGCCCTTTATCCTGGGCTATATGGTTGCCTTTCTGGCAAACCCCTTAGTGACCTGGCTCCAGAGGCGGATCTCCATGAAGCGGAAGCATTCCTCCATTTTTATTACGGTGCTGGTGCTGGCCCTGGTGATCCTGCTTCTCTATCTGATCCTGTCCAAGCTTCTGGAGGGAGCCTATGGGATCTTCCGGGAACTGCCGGAATACTATAACGGGCTCTTCCTTACGGTGACGGACCTCTTCGATCGCTACAGCGGCACACTGTCCAAGGTATCTCCGGAGCTGGTGGAGACCCTGCGGAGCTTCAGCACAAACCTGAACTCCACCATATCGGAGCTCCTTTCAAGCCTGGCTTCCCCTACGGTATCCATTGCGGGAAGCGCCGTGAAGTCCGTGCCTTCCCTCTTTATCAACGCCCTGATCTTCATTCTTTCCGCCTTCTGCTTCATCACGGAATGGGAGAACATCCAGAGCTTTATCAGGAAGCACACCCCGAAGGCGGTGGACTCCTATATCACATACCTGAAAAAGGACCTGCGGAACATCTTCAGCTCCTGGCTTCTGGCTCAGTTCAAGATCATGTTCGTGGTATTTGCGGTACTGGCCATAGGCTTTCTGCTCCTTAAGGTGCGGCATGCCTTTCTGATCGCAGCCATCACGGCCTTCCTGGACTTCCTGCCCGCCTTTGGCGTGGGCTTCGTGCTGTGGCCCTGGATCGCCCTGTCCCTTCTTCAGGGAAAGTTCCTCTTCGCCCTGCTCCTTGCAGTGGTATATGTGGCCACCCAGGTGGTGCGTCAGGTGCTGCAGCCCAAGATCATGGGGGAGACCATGGGGCTTCCGCCCCTCTGGACCCTCTTTTTCCTCTTCGTGGGCTTCAAGTTCTACGGCCTTCTGGGCATGATCTTCTCTGTACCCGTAGGCATGTTCTTCCTGAGCGTATACCGCTACGGACTTTTTGACGGCATGATCGGGGCCACAAAGGAGCTTTGCCGGGATATCGGAAGGATCCTTCAGGAAAAGGAACCGGAAAATGAAAAAAAAACTTAAAAGTTTCCCGGGAGCGGTGATAAAATTTTGACAAATGAAACAGATGAATATATACTATACACAGGCAGCCCCGCGGCTGCAGAACCTGTGAAAAAGAACTAAGAAATTTTCAGGAGGGTCATGATTATGGCAAAGCAGGATGAAAAGTTTTTAGGCAGCTTGAAGGGTAAACTTGAAGAGAATGCGGATAAGATCAAAGAGACCGCAAAGGATGTAACGGATAAGGCAAAGGAAGTCAGTGCCGATGCAGGAAAGAAGGTAAAGGCTGCGGGCAAGACTGCGAAGACCGTTGCCGCAAAGGCAAAGGAGAAGGCAGAGACCAAGGCCGAGGCTCCCAAGCGGACCAGAAAGACCGCAAAGACCGCAGGCGTTTCCAAGAACCTGAAGTCAAAGATCGTATTCCAGTTCTACGGAAACAACGTAGACGCCGACGAGGTCCTGAAGAAGGCTACCAAGGCAGCTCAGAAGGCATGCACGGACAAGCAGATCAAGAGCCTTGAGGTATATATCAACGGACATGAGAATGCGGCCTACTATGTGGTAAACGGTGAAGGCAAGAGCGAATACCGCATCGATCTGTAACGGATAAAGAAAAGATACGGACGGCAGGGCAGAAAAGTCCCTGCCGTTTTTATGCAAAAAGGAGGAACCCCATGCAGAAGCTTCCCGAGGCATACCTGCGCCGGATGCAGGAGCTGCTTGGAGAGGAATATGAGGACTTTCTCAGGTCCTATGACAGGCCCCCGAAGCGGGGGCTCCGTTTCAATATGAAAAAGGCCCGGCAGGAGACCGTGGAGGCCCTGGTGGCCCGGTGGGATCTTCGGCCCGTTCCCTGGTGCCGGGAGGGCTGGTACTATGAGGAGAAAGAAGGGGTAAGGCCCGGAAAGTCTCCATATCACGAGGCCGGGGTCTTCTATATCCAGGAACCCTCCGCCATGATCCCGGCGGAGCGGGCTGAGATCCGGGAGGAACACCGGGTGCTGGACCTCTGTGCCGCCCCCGGGGGCAAGTCCACCCAGGCAGCCCAACGGGCGGGGATCCTGGTATCCAACGAATACATCAAAAAAAGGGCTCAGATCCTGAGCTCCAACATCGAACGGATGGGCCTTCAGAACGTCATCGTCACCTCCGCCTCTCCGGCGGAGCTGGCAGAGGTATTCCCGGAATACTTTGACCGGATCATCGTGGACGCCCCCTGCTCCGGAGAGGGGATGATGCGGCGGGATGAGACCGCCATAGCCGAGTGGAGCGAGGAAAACGTGGCCCTCTGTGTGGAACGCCAGAAGGAGATCCTCAGGGAGGCCTTCCGGATGCTGGCACCGGGGGGCAGGCTGGTGTACTCCACCTGTACCTTCGAGCCGGAGGAAAATCAGCTTCAGGCGGAGCAGTTCCTTTCGGAGCACGGGGATCTTGAACTTCTCTCCCAGGAGCAGATCTTCCCCCACAGAGTCGAGGGAGAGGGGCACTACTGCGCCGTATTCCGGCGGGAGGGAGAGGCCCCGGAAGGCGCTCCTTCCCTTTCCGAGGCAGCGGAACGCTTAAGAAGGGCCAGAATCCACATCCTGCGCTGCGGCGTGGAGCCTGGGGAGCTGATAAAGGGAAAGCATAAAGGGGAGACCCGGTATGAGCCCTCCCATGCGGAGGCCATGGCCATGGGGCAGGAGGAGCTTTCGGAAAAGAGCCTGAACCTCCTTACGGAGGAGCTTTCGGCCATGTGGCTTCGGGGGGAGAGCCTGAACCTTGCGGCCCTTCCGGAAGGAAGCTTCCGGCTCCTTGTACCTGAGGAGTTTTCCGGCTATCTGCCGGTGTGCTTCGACGGCTATCCCTTAGGCTTCGGAAAGCTGGTAAAGGGCGTGGTGAAGAATCATTATCCCAAGGGCCTTCGTCGGAATTAACCCCCCGGGGCCCTTTAAAGTGACAAAAAGAAGCATAATTTTAACGTAAGTAACACTTTAAACTCTCATGGGATTGTGTTATACTTTTAACGAAATTTTTTTTCAGAGAAGTTTTCAGAATGGAGGGAAAAATATGGCAATCACAGAAACAGCTGCCCATAGGAGGATCGCTTCTCTTCTCGATGAGCAGAGCTTTGTTGAGATCGGTTCACGTGTCGTTTCCAGACTGGCCGACAGCGACCCTTCCCTGGAAAAGCAGGGAGATGGCGTAGTCTGCGGCTACGGCACCATCGGAGGAGCCCTGGTCTATGTATACGCCCAGGATGCCTCTGCCTTTGGCGGAGCCATCGGCGAGATGCATGCCAGAAAGATCTGCAGGCTTTACAACATGGCAGTGACCATGGGTGCGCCCATCATCGCACTGGTGGACTGCAGCGGTGTAAGACTGCAGGAGGGAAACGATTCTCTGTACAGCTTTGGACGGATGTTCCGGGAGCAGACCAGAGCCAGCGGCGTAGTACCCCAGATCATGGGCGTATTCGGAAGCTGCGGCGGCGGGATGGCGGTATCCGCATCCATGGCTGATTTTGTATTTATGGAAAAGGGAACAGGAAAGCTTTTCCTGAACAGCCCCAATGCGGTCCTTGGCAATTATGAGGAAAAATGCGACACCTCCTCTGCAGCCTATCAGGCGGAGGAGACAGGACTTGCGGACTTTGCAGGTACGGAGGAGGAGATCCTCGCAAAGATGCGGGAGCTTGTATCCATGCTTCCCCAGAACAATGAGAGCGATCTGTCCTATGACGTCTGCGAGGACGATCTGAACAGAGCCCTTACAGGGATCGAGAACTGCGGCAGCAAGGCGGAGATGCTTCAGATGATCTCCGATAACGGCACCTTCCTGGAGATCAAGAAGGACCATGCCCCGGAGATGACCGTGGGCCTGATCCGGCTGAACGGACAGACCATTGGCGCCGTGGCGAACAACGCTCCCCTCATGACCCATCTGGGCTGCAAAAAGGCTATTCATTTTATCAGTTTCTGTGATGCCTTCAATATCCCGGTGCTGACCCTTGCGGACACCGACGGATTTGCCAGGGACGCTGTCAACGAGCAGCAGCTGGCCAGAGCCCTTGGAAAGCTCACCTTCACCTATGCCAATGCCTCCGTTCCCACAGTTACGGTGGTAACGGGACATGCCTACGGCACCGCAGGCCTTGTGATGAACTCAAAGGCCCTGGGCGCCAATATGGTCTATGCCTGGGAGCAGGCGGACATGGGCCTTATGGACCCGAAGCCCGCAGCACAGATTGTCTATGCAGAGGAGATCGAACAGGCAGAGGACAAGGTACAGAAAACGGAGGAGCTTACGGCTCAGTACAGAAGGACCCAGTCCTCAGCAGAGGCCAATGCCCGCAGAGGCTATGTGGATGATATCATCCAGCCGGCAGAGACCAGACAGAGAGTCATCGCCGCCTTCGAGATGCTGTACACCAAGAGTACTCTGGAGCTTAACAAGAAGCACGGCACGGTATAAGGAGTGATGGAAATGAAAAATTACATCAAGCGGATCCTGCTTGCCTGCACCCTGGTGCTGGGGCTCATGCTCCTTTCCGGCTGCAAACAGCAGGAAGAAAGCGTAACGGCTCTGGACCCGGCTCTGGAGGAGGCCCTGAACCAGCAGGCGGAGAACTTCATTCAGACCCTGACGGGACTTACGGATGAGGAGATCGAGCAGGAGATCGAATACGCAAACGACGAACAGATGACGGTCCTGGCCTCGGGACTGAACTCCTGGAAGTCCGCAAAGAAGGACCTGGGAGCCTTCCAGTCCGTCCTCAGTGCCGAAACGGTGCCTACGGAGGACAAGGGCTATGAGACCACCCTCAACCTGCAGTTTGAGGAGCGGGAATGCAGCTTCCTCTATGCGGTGGACAGGAAGAACAATACGACGGAGATCACCTTCTCCCCGGATTACACCATGGGGGAGATGATGGCCCAGGCAGCAGGCAACCTGATCGTGGGCATGGCAATGGTATTTGCCGTACTGATCTTCATCATGCTGATCATAAGCCTCTTTAAATACATCCCCCAGGACCTGGGAGCAAAGAAGGAAACAAAGGCTCAGGAGCCGGAACCGGCAGCAGAGGCAGCAGAGCCCCTGATGGCGGAGGAAGCAGGAAACGAGGATGAGATCGCAGCCGTCATTGCAGCCGCCATTGCGGCCTATGAGGCAGATCAGGGAAGCGGTTCCTGCGGAAACGGACTTACGGTCCGTTCCATCAGACGGGTATCAAGAGCACAGGCCAGAAGATAAAAAGGAGAAGCGAAAATGAAAAACTATACAATTACCGTAAACGGCAATGTTTATGAAGTGACCGTAGAAGAAAACGCACAGGGAGCAGCCTCCGTGCAGGCTCCCGCACCGGCAGCACAGCCTAAGGCCTCTGCACCGGCAGCAAAGGCCCCTGCAGCAAAGGGACCCCAGGGCGGCATTAAGGTAGAAGCCCCCATGTCCGGAAAGATCCTTGGAGTCAAGGCCCAGGTGGGACAGGCAGTCAAGAGAGGAGAGGTGCTCCTGATCCTGGAGGCCATGAAGATGGAAAACGACATCGTAGCACCTCAGGACGGCACCGTGGCCTCCATCAACTGCGCAGCAGGAGATGCAGTGGAAACGGGAGCAGTACTTGCAACCCTGAACTAATGTGAGTCAGGGGCATGGAACAGCCTGTTCCGGCCCCGGGTGCCCAATGGGGCACAGAATGGAGGAGAACATAAATGGATTTAGGAAGTACATTTTCCAATCTGCTTTCGCAGACGGCCTTTTCCAATCTGACAGTCGGTAACTTTATCATGATCATGGTAGCGTTTATCTTCCTGTATCTGGCTATCAAGAAAGGATTTGAGCCCCTTCTGCTGATTCCCATCGCCTTCGGAATGCTCCTTGTGAACATCTATCCGGACATCATGTATTCTCCGGAGGAGACTCCCAACGGCGTAGGCGGAATGCTTTGGTACTTTTTCCAGCTGGACGAGTGGACGATCCTTCCCTCGCTGATCTTCATGGGCGTAGGCGCCCAGACGGACTTTGCTCCGCTGATCGCGAATCCGAAGACCTTCCTCATGGGCGCCGCGGCCCAGTTCGGCATCTACGCGGCATATTTTGTAGCGATCCTGCTTGGATTCAACGGTAAGGCAGCGGCAGCCATCTCCATCATCGGCGGCGCCGACGGCCCCACCTCCATCTTCCTGGCCAACAAGCTGGGAGAGACGGGACTGCTGGGTCCCATCGCCGTGGCGGCCTATTCCTACATGGCACTGGTGCCCATCATCCAGCCCCCCATCATGAGGGCCCTTACCACGGAGAAGGAGCGGAAGATCCGCATGGACAACCTCCGTCCCGTATCCAAGCTTGAGAAGATCCTGTTCCCCATCGTGGTAACGGTGGTGGTATGTCTGATCCTTCCCTCCACAGCTCCCCTTGTGGGTATGCTGATGCTGGGTAACCTCTTCAAGGAGTCCGGCGTGGTAAAGCAGCTCCAGGAGACGGCGGCAAATGCCATGATGTTCATCGTGGTGATCCTGCTGGGTACCTCCGTGGGAGCCACCACCTCTGCTGAGGCCTTCCTGAACGCAGACACCTTAAAGATCGTGGCCCTGGGCCTGATCGCCTTCGCCTTCGGTACTGCCGGCGGCGTGGTGCTGGGCAAGATCATGTGCAAGCTTTCCGGCGGCAAGATCAATCCCCTCATCGGCTCTGCAGGCGTATCCGCAGTGCCCATGGCAGCCCGGGTATCCCAGAAGGTGGGAGCGGAGACCGATCCCACGAACTTCCTGCTGATGCACGCCATGGGCCCCAATGTGGCAGGCGTCATCGGAACGGCAGTGGCAGCAGGTACCTTTATGGCGGTATTCGGCGTCAAGTAAGACGTCCCGGATCGGACTTGGTTTATGGAAATGGAGGATAAAGAAATGGCAGATACAGTAAAGAAGCCGGTGAAGATCGTGGAGACCGTCTTAAGAGACGCCCACCAGTCCCTCATCGCCACCCGGATGCCCACGGAGGAGATGCTTCCCATCGTGGAGAAGATGGACCAGATCGGCTATTATGCAGTAGAGTGCTGGGGCGGCGCCACCTTTGACGCTTCCCTGAGATTCCTGAAGGAGGACCCCTGGGAGAGGCTGAGAAAGCTGAGAGCAGGCTTCAAGAACACGAAGCTCCAGATGCTTTTCCGGGGACAGAACATCCTGGGCTACAACCATTACGCAGACGACGTGGTGGAGTACTTCGTACAGAAGTCCGTGGCAAACGGTATCGATATCATCCGGATCTTCGACTGCCTGAATGATGTAAGAAACCTGGAGACCGCGGTAAAGGCCACCAAGAAGGAAGGGGGACACGCCCAGATCGCCCTGTGCTATACCTTGGGAGACGCCTATACCCTGGACTACTGGAAGGAGCTTGCAAAGCGGGTAGAGGACATGGGAGCCGATTCCCTCTGCATCAAGGATATGGCAGGCCTTCTGTGCCCCTATCCGGCCTATGAGCTGGTACAGGCCTTGAAGGAGGGCACCAGCCTTCCCATCGACATCCACACCCACTACACCTCAGGCATGGCTTCCATGACCTATATGAAGGCAGTGGAGGCAGGTGCGGATATCATCGATACCGCCTGCAGCCCCTTTGCTCTGGGTACTTCCCAGCCCTCCTCCGAGGTCATGGTGAAGGCCTTCCAGGGAACCCCCTATGACACGGGCCTTAATGTGGAGAAGATGACGGAGATCTGCGACTACTTCGAGCCCTATAAGCAGGAGGTATTAAAGAGCGGACTCCTTAATCCCAAGGTCATGGGCGTAAATGTAAATACCCTGAAGTACCAGGTACCGGGAGGCATGCTCTCCAACCTGGTAAAGCAGCTGAACGACGCAGGCAAGGGGGACAAGCTCCAGGAGGTGCTGGAGGAGATCCCGAGAGTCAGAAAGGACTTCGGCGAGCCGCCCCTTGTTACCCCCTCTTCCCAGATCGTGGGAACCCAGGCCGTTATGAACGTGCTGGCAGGGGAGCGCTACAAGCTGGTACCCAAGGAGTCCAAGAAGCTTGCAGCTGGCGAGTTCGGCCAGACCGTAAAGCCCATGGACCCGGAGGTCCAGAAGAAGATCCTGGGAGACGAGAAGCCCATCACCTGCCGTCCCGCAGACCTGCTGGAGCCCCAGCTCCCGGCCTTCGAGAAGGAGATGGCCCAGTGGAAGCGGCAGCCTGAGGACGTGCTGTCCTACGCCCTGTTCCCGGCTGTGGCCAAGGAATTCTTCCAGTACCGGGAAGCTCAGGACACCGGCATCGACCAGAGCAAGGTGAAGGACGGAGCATATCCGGTATAAGGATCAGAAAGGCGGCCCGCGCAGCAGCGGGCCCCTTTTTTGATTTTGATGGGGGTGCCGGTAAGCAAGATGCCGGTAAGAACCGCTGGTAAGAGCTGCCGGTAAGGGCCGCCGTACGGTCTGAAATCCCATTCCTTAAATTTTGGGTGTAACTTTTTGGCTTTTTGACGGTCCAATTTTCATTTTTTGAAATTTGGGGTGTACTGCGAGGCTTCCGGGTACACCTTAAATCGAAGAAATGCTTCAAAAAGCCGTCATATCTTCCTAAACTGAACCCTATAGGGTAGACACGAGGAAAAAGTGTTTTACATGCATTTTGAGAGTCCTCTCTCTACTGTGG
>CALWES010000009.1 GCA_944377405.1 uncultured Lachnospiraceae bacterium
GTCCACAGTAGAGAGAGGACTCTCAAAATGCATGTAAAACACTTTTTCCTCGTGTCTACCCTATAGGGTTCAGTTTAACCTGGCGGGTACACCCTGAATCGTAGAAGTACTTTAAAAAGCCGTCATATCTTCCTAAACTTACACCCCAAAATCAAGTTCCTTGAAAACAGGGTGTATCGGGCCCTGATTCGTACACCTCAAATCACACAAAATGAAATTTGGACCGTCCTATGGCCTTTAAACTGAACCTGCAGCCCGGCCGGATCCCATCAAATGGACACGAAAAAAAGCAGTTCACCTGCATTTTGACCATCGGATCCATGATGTGGACACGGCCTGGGGTGACGAGCCCCGGCAGATCGCAACAGTTCACAACAAATCAACTCAAAACAAAAGGCCATTAAAAAAAGCGGCGGCTGCCGATATAAACAGCAGCCTGCCGCCCATTTTCTGATTAGTCCTGCCAGCTTCCCGATAAGACTTCTTCCGTCACGTCCCGATAGGCATTTTCCTCCGGGACTTCCTGGACCACGATAATGTTTCCTTCCTGGATGGCCTCCTCCGGGATATCGGCTACGCTGTCCGCAAAGAAGACCTCGGTGCCCTCCGCCTTCTTATCCTTATCGAAGGTCTTGAAAAAGGTATCCTTGTAGAAATCCGACATGCCGTAGCTGTTCTCCAGGATGTAGATGTCCTTTCCGAAGAGGCTGTCCCCGTACTTCTCGTAGGTTTCCTCCGCCAGGGAATTCATCCTGAGCTGATCCGGCCAGAAATAAAGCTTCGGATAATAGGTCCTGTAAAACATGTTGGTGCAGAGGGACAGGGCCGTATAAGCTCCGAAGATCAGGATCAGGAGAGCCGCCACCACGGAGGGCCGCAGGATCCGGTCCGTCACCCGCTCGCCTGCATGGCGGAAGATGTTGTCCTGGGCTGCCTCTGCCAGGGCCTTTGCCGGGTCCTGGGGCGCCGTGTCGGGCACTGCGTCTGACTCCGCGCCAGGCTCTGCGCCGGAGGACTCACCGGAGGACGCACCAGCGTCCCCTGGCTCCGCATTCCCCTCAGCCTGTCCACCGTCGGCGAAGGCCAGCCGATAGTTATCCACAATCTCCCGGATCATATAGGTGCAGAAAATCACCGCCGCCGTGTAGGACACGTAGATCCAGCGCATCTCCACCCGGATGGTGACGGAGGAGCAGCCGATGCACATGGCGATGAAAAGCAGGAACAGGAGCACATTCTCCAGGATCCGGAAGAAGCGCTTCCTTCCTTCCCGGTCCCGGCCTGCCAGATCCAGCAGCAGGGTAATGGCAAACATCATGCAGATCACAAAGAGGGCGATGATGCTCACCTTCACCAGGGCCTTGATCATGGCGGGACTATGGTCCCATGGCAAGCCGCAGAGGTGCTCCGGCCCCGCATTGATGCCGAAGATATAGAGGACCTGGCTTAAGGCAAAGCCAATGGCCTCCGACAGTCGGAAGGTCTCCGTCACCTCGGTGCCGCCGGTGCCGGCGGGGATGGCGGTGCCAATGCAGAGGGTCCGGATCAGGGTGATCACAAGGAACACCGCCGCAGGGGCGATCCAGTACCGGAGCTGTTCCCGGAAATAGGCCTTCCTGAAGCCCTTCCTGTGGTTTGCAAGCTTCAGAAGCAGCACCAGATAGAAGAGAGGCAGGAGGCTCAGATAGCGCTCATGAACGAAGACGATGAGAAAATACAGAAGGAGGGCCAGGGCATAACGCCAGTCCCCACAGGACACCAGGCGCACATGAAGGCTCTTTTTCTCCAGGCTCTTCTTCTCCGGGCCCTTTCCGGTCTCATGTCCGTTTCCATTCTCCGGGCCCTTCTTGCTCTCCGCAAGGGCCGCCTCCCCGTCTGCCACAAGCTCCGCTGCGGTGGGGCTGTTGGCCTCGTTCAGATAACGGTACAGCAGGTACAGGATCCAGATGGCCATAAACAGGGCCAGGGTCTCCATAAGTCCCAGGGCCTGCCCCAGCTGATAATAGGCAAAGCGGGAGGCCAGGTAGCAGAGGCCCCCGAAAAAGCCCAGAAGCCGGTAGCGGCTGATCTTCCGGATGATGTAATAAAGGGACAGGGCCACGATGATGTTGCAGATGATGTTAAAGGGCACGAACCAGCTGATATGGTTCCCCACGATGGCCATCTGCAGGTAGGTGGCCAGCCAGTACACGGGCCGGAACCGGGTGGAGGTGCCGATGGGGAAGGCAAACTCCGCAAGGCTCTGCTCCCCGTAGCAGGACCACATATAAAGGTCATCCATATAGAGGCCCTTGATCACAATGTCCCGGTTCACATAAAATGCAAACACGGAAAGCAGCAGGATCCAGAGCAGATCTGCAGCGATCCCCAGTTTTTTATTTTTCCACATAGCGTTCCATCTCTCTTTCTGCCTGACTGAGGGCCTCCTCGGAAAGGGGCAGCTCCCAGGGCTCCTTCACCCGCTCCGGGTGGATCCTTCCGTAAAAATACCGGCCCTCATAGGAAGCTCCATAGGCGTCTCTCCCACTGCCCTCCTGACTGTAGCAAAGCTCCGTCAGGGTGCCGTCCTCGATGAGGTCCTCCAGAAGCTCCTTCGCCCGCTCATTTCCCGGGCGGCTGAGCCATTCCTTATCTCCATAAATATAGTCCGTGCCGGACCAGCCCAGATATTCCTTGAAAATATTCAGGGTTTTCACCAGATACACGTTCCCGCCGCTTCCCGCAATGTCCGTGTAGCTCTCCACCACACAGGGGATGTCGTAGCAGCCGGGCTCCTCCGAAAAGGCAATGACATGATTGGCGGGACCCGCCCCCTCCTGGGAAAGGGCCTGCCAGAGCGCCTCATCCCCCTGGGCCTCGTGGCGCTTCCTGGCTTCCTCCCGATGATCTACGGGAAGGAGGACCGCAAAGCCCCCCTCCTCGGGCAGCCCCGTAAAGCCCACGGGACCGGCCCAGCCGGTAAAGGCGGTAAGATACAGCATGGCGGCGCTCAGGAATAGAAGCACCCTGGAAAAGCGCCGCAGACGCTCCCCCGCATAAAGGAGGACGCAGGTCCCCAGTACCGCCGTAAGGGCATAGAGAAGCATATAATAATTTCCATCCACCTGGTACAGGGACCAGAGGCTCACCAGGGAAATACCTGCCGTGGCCAGAAATACGATCCCCAGGCAGAGGGCTGCCCGAAAGCCCCCCTCCGTCACCGCCTCGGGAGGCAGCATCTCCTCCTTCCGGACGCTGTTCCGAAGGCTCTCCTGCCGAAGGCCCCCCAGGGTCCCTGCCCCCAGAAGGCAGACCAGGACCAGAAGCAGCAGGAAGGAAAGACCGCCCCAGGCCATCATCACATGTTCCATGTCCTCCCCCAGAGGGCAGAAGAGGAAGCGAAGGAGCCGGGACAGGAAGGTTTGGAGGCTCTCGCTGAAGTCCAGGGCCCCTGCATTGTCCGGAAGGGCCTGGAGGCCGAAGGGATACTTAAGCTCCATCCCCAGGGCGGAGAACACCCCGGAGAAGACGGAGGTCACGGGAAGCCCCGTGATCAGGGCAGTCCGAAGCCAGCAGAGCCCGGTAAAAAGCAGGGCCAGAATCAGGAGCCGAAGTCCCCCGGTGGAAGGCAGCAGGGGGAATTCCCCTTTCCCCTCCCGCCTCCGAAGGTACAGGAGATAACAAAGCACGGAAAGCCCCGCCGCCGAGGAAAAGAGCATGGCGGTGGGCTTTAAGGCATAGCTTGCAAAAAGGGCTGCAAGGCCCAGGCCCACGCAGGCAGGCCGCTCTGTGCCCCGGTCCTTCAGGTAACGCAGCACCAGGTACAGGAAGGCCAGCTGGAAAAAGAGGGTGGCCAGGTCCGACTTTGCGGTAACCGCCATGTTGGTGATGCCGGGCATAAGGGCCGCAAAGAAGCCGCAGAGGGTCTCCGAGCCCCGGATCCCCGTAAGGAAGCTCCCCATCTTCCCGCAGAGGAAGATACAGCCTGCAAGGAACCAGGCATTGGCGCAGAGCACGTAGGTATAGCTTCCGGAGAAGCTTAAGGGCAGGGTCAGAAGCTCAAAGCCCTTGGAATAGGTATAGACCGTATTTACAAGACCGGGATTCCGGAGAAAGCCGGACAGGCCCTCTCCTCCAAGAAGCACATAGGGGGAACGGAGGCCGTAGCGCAGGGAATCGTAGTCATAGGCGATGTTGATGCGGCAAAGCTGGATCAGAAACAGCACCAGGATCACGGCGGAAAGAAACAGGACGCCCCGGTCCCGGACTTCCCCTCCGGAGGGTGCCGGGGAGCCTTCGGCCCCTGCCGCCTCGGGGAAGAAGCCCAGGAAAATGGGCAGCTCCCTTTTCAGATAGCGGGCGGGCTCCAGGAAGGCCCCGGGCTTTAAACGGCAGAGCATACAGCAGAGCCCTGCCAGCAGATAGAGATAGGCCCCGGAAACCAGCAGCGCAAAAAAAGCCCGGTGCAGAAGGAGGAACAGGGAGAAGCAGAAGCCCCAGCAAAGGGCAATCTGCCGTCTGTTCCTGCCAAAGGCTGCGGGCAGCAGAAAAAGAAGCAGCATCAGCACCAGCTCATACTGCATCTTCACGTTCGGTTCCCAGGTCAGGATCTCAATCAGCTGATTCATAGGCTTTGTAGGCTTTCTTATAAAAATGCATCAGAAGGGCCGCCACAGGCGCGGGCCAGATCTTCCGGAACATCTCCCCTTCCTCCCGCTCCCGGTTGTGGTTCTCAATGTTGGCCCTGGTGGCCGCACCCTCGTGGACCCGGTACTCCATCAGCTCCTTTTCGATGCAGATGAACTTCCCGGGCTCCCCGGCAAGGCGCCACAGGGTATCCCAGTCGATGACGAACTGATAATGGTTCCGGAAAATGGGCAGTCCCGTCACATCCAGGTTGTAGGTGCAGGTGGGACATCCGATGGAATTGCCGAAGCGCAGGGCAAGGCGCTTGATAAAGGGCCTGTCGGAAAGGGAGCGGAGCCGCAGGGGCAGCCGCAAAAGGCGCTTCACCCGCTCCGCCTGGCCCGGGATCACCTGGCCCTGGCCGTTGATGGTGCGGTAACGGGTACAGAACAGGGACATATCCGGGCAGAAGGAATAGGCATGGAGCAGGGCCTTCTTATAGTTCCGGTCGTAGCGGTCATCCTGATGGGCCACGGTAATGAGCCGGGCCCCGGTCTCCGTAAAGGCCTTCTCCACGGCAAAATTCCAGTCCGCCTCCAGGGAGCTCTCCCCCTCCCTGACATAGAGGGGCAGCTCGTACTTCTCCGCCATGGCCCGCAGGAAGGGGCTGGGGGTGGAGGTACAGAGGATCACCTCCCCGGGCTCACTCTGGCAGACCAGGGACCGGATGCACTCCTCCAGATAGGGGGACTCCCGGTAGGCACAGATGGCAAAGGCATGTAAAACCGGCTTACTCATGGAAATAGGTATCCTCCAGCATCAGGCACAGGGCGTGGTAGATGGGCAGGTGCAGCTCCTGGATCATGTAGGTCTCCTGGGATGGAGCAATGATGGCGCAGTCCGCAGCCACAGCGAGCCTGCCGCCGTCCTTTCCCGTAAGGCCGATGACCTTCATGCCCTTAGCCCTGGCTGCAGCCACGGCATACATCAGGTTCCGGGAGTTCCCGGAGGTGGAGATGGCAAGAAGCACATCCCCCTTCCTGCCGTAGCCCCAGACCTGCTGGGCAAAGCAGAAGTTGGGATCCACGTCGTTGGCAAAGGCGGTATTTAAGGCCTGGTGATCTGTAAGGGCAATGGCCATAAGGCCCTCCTGCAGCTTATCGGCGATCTCGGCTCCGGCCTCCGGGTCCGCATCCGTAAGGGCCCTGCGAGCCTCCTCCGGCAGGGGTCTGCGCTTGCAGAAGCCCTTCATAAGCTCCCCCACGATATGCTGGGAATCGGCACAGGAGCCGCCGTTGCCTGCGATCAGGAGCTTCCCGCCGCCGTCGTAGCAGTCCTTCAGGATCCCGTAGGCCTCCTCAATGTCCTGCCGGATGGGGGCCAGCACCGGATAGCGGCCAATAAGGGTCTCAAGCTGAGACGCTGCTTCTCTATTTGAAATCGTCATATGGACAACCTCCTCTTCATCATCTGTCAGAGCCTCCATGGGAGGCCTGATACCTTACTATTCTATCATGGGCGGGAAGGGCTGTCATCCGGAATTCTCTTTCCGATGTCTTTAGGAATTCTTAATTCTTCGGACCGGAAGGGACTTTCCCCGGGCATAAGGATGGCCCGGAAGCTTCCGCTCCCGGGCCATTCCCTTAAACCGTGCCAGTTTTATTTTGTTACTGTACCCATGCTCCGTTTTCGTCTACCTGGTAGCCGTCCGGGGTCATCTCGTTCTGGTACATGGATCCATAAGGTCTTGATGCGCTTCCGTTATAGGTCCAGCCTCCCGTTGCCTCGTTGTAGTTCCAGGTCACTTCCGGTGCATATGGATTGAAGTAGTACCACTTTCCGTCGATCTGTCTCCAGCCAAGGAGCATCTCTCCCGTGGTGGGATCCAGATAGTACCACTTTCCATCCTGATCGTCATGGTGCCAGCCGTATCTCAGGGTTCCAAGCATTCCGTCGGACTCTCTGTGTGCATAGTACCACTTTCCGGTTGCCTCGTCACGGTACCAGCCATACTGCATGATTCCGTCTCTGTTGAAGTAGAACCAGCCCTCTCTCGGCTGATCGCCTACGGCATATGGATTGCGGATGTATGCCCATCTGTTGAACAGCATGGTTCCGTTGTTCAGGATGAACTTCCACTGATGCCACTCAGGATTCGTTACCGGGGTTGCTCCCTCCGGTACCGGCTCTGAGATGGGCTTGAAGATATCGTTGGGATCCATATGTACCCAGTTGCCGTGGAGTCTTACTACATAGGGATCTGCTACGGTTCCGCTGCCTCCGGTGGTGGAGTCATGGTCGTTGCCGCCGCCTCCGCCAGGATTGTCGTTGCCGCCGTTGCCATTACCGTCGTCAGTCTTCCACATCAGCATGAAGGGGCTAAATGCCAGCTTTCCGTCGGTGAAGAACTTAAGACCTTCTTCCGTCGGTACCATCTTAAGCTTAACTTCATCTTCAAGTTCCGCTCCTGCGATTGCATTTGCCACCGCTTCATCACCGTCATACTGAGTCTCTCTGTCAAGACCTACAAAGTGTCTCAGGGTGAACTCCGTGTTCTTATCCGTTCCATCCGGATACGGCCAGAATACATAGGTTCCTTCTGAACTCTCTACCCATGCATTTCCATTTCCGGTATCCACAAGGTCAAGGAACTTAAGCTCTGAATCATAGCCTTCCGCTTCTGCCTGTTCGGATGTCAGTCCGTATGCTGCTGTGTACGCCTTGTCTGCAAGAAGCTTCTGTCTATTGTTGGCTTCCTTGACATCGTCCACAAGGAGTCTTACATCCTCAGGCTCTGCCTGTGCTCTCTTTTCATCACCATTGGTATAGAACTTCGTTCCCACTTCCGGCATGGCAGCTGCCAGGTCGTTCCTGTTTGCTTCCATGGCTTCTGCATCGCTGTCCACGATATCTCTGTAGACGTTTTCGTTGTAATTATTAACTTCTCTTACGAAAAGTTTTCCTGATGCCGCTTCTACAAAGTAATCTACAATAGCACCATTCTCCGTATCGGCATTGATACCTATACTGTCAAGGGCACTGGTTGCCGCGTCGCTGGTATTGACTGTGACAAATCTTCCCGTACTCTTATCAACAATAAGGTCTCTGCTTTCATCTTTAGAATAGTTTTCTGCAGGGAATGCCTCGAATGCTGCAGCTCTTACAGCTACGACTGAGATGATCTCTTTTCCGATACCCTCAGCATCACTGTTGATGATCTGGTAGTTTCCTTTTTCATCCCTGTATACGTAGATAGCCTTAAAGTAGTCGTCCAGGCTTGTTGCTTCAAATTTCTTTCCGTTGATCGTTACGTTTTTGACTCTACTGTTTACTACCGGTCTTTCGATATCGGTTCCGGCGCTGTTCACAAGGCCAAGCTCCAGATCAGGAAGTCCTGTTGTCTCATTGTCACTGTTGGTACCACCGCGGTAGATGGAGGTCTCATAGGGCTGCAGGGTGATGTGGGTCTGTTCTGTATCCGGAACTCCATCTCCGTTAGCATCCTTCTTATACTGTACGGTTATAACATTCTCAGTATCAACCTTTATCAGTACACTATGCTCTGTGCTTGTAAGTATGTGATTCTCACCGTTGTATACAACCTTTTCTGCCGGTGTGATCGTTACTGTTGTGTTATATTTTGCCGTACTTTCTGTTGCAATGGCTGCGTTTTCCTCGGTAGCCTCTCCCTTGACTCCGTCATAGTAATACTCTACCGTGTACGGTACATCACTTCTCTCCGTATACGTCAGGGTATACGCTACCGGATCATCCTTTGTTACCGTTGTCGGCGCACTCGGGCACCACGTTCCGCCTGTGTACCCGGAATTCGGGATTCCCGTCGGTGCGTTTAGGGTCGCCATTCCTTCCTCTGACGGATTTCCGTCTCCATCCACAAATGTTACCACTTCTGTCTTGGCATCTTTGCTTCCGTCACTCCAGCTTCCGTTCACTACTGTGTAAGTGATCTTTACCTGATACTTGTCCGGGATTTCATCCGGTTTTTCTCCGTCTTCTCCGCCTCCGAATTTGTCCGTATCATATGTTGCGTTGTACATTTGGTCGTTGTCATTAGGACCTACTGCACCACTCATATTATACGCTGGGTACCATCCGTCGAACGCCATCCGACTTTCCGGATTAGATTTAACCTCCGGTGCGTTTGTGGGATAGCGATCCTTTCCCTTTGTCAGCCAATAGGTAAGGGTTCCTTCTTCGCTGTCATAGATTACGGTCTCGCCATCTGCCACGCTCGTATCTGTAAATGTCGCACCATATCTTTGTCTATTCTGATCATCAAGATCGAAGGTCACTGTGATTTGGTTTGCGTCGGGCTTTTTGTCTTTATTCGCATCCTTTACGTATTTTACAACTATCACATTGTTCCCATCCGCATTGTCCAGCGTTACACTATAAGTATTACCGGGATCAAGCATATAGTTGGTTTCATTTAAATTAATCGTTTTAGGAATTCGATTCTTCTGATCTTCGCTTAATGTGGCTATACTATTAAATTCACCTGTCCCTTTTGTTGGAGCATCGTTGAACGATTCCTCGCTCGTTATGGTTTCATTATCAGCTTTATATTCTACCGTATAACCTACTGTTCCTGGTACGATTTCGCAATATAATTTCACTCCATCCTTACCTGCAGCTTTATTTATTATTTTTTTTAGGCTTTCAAAAGAATATACTATACCCCCCTTATTTGAAGGGTTGTTAATATACCATTTGGCATTATATCCATTTGGAATCTCCGTCGATAACTCCACCTGTGCTTTATACTCATCTACACTATTTTTATAAGCCGTGTTAATATTAACAAACAACGACTCCTCATACTGATTAAAATTCTCTGCATCTTTGCCTTTTATATAAGCATCTATCTGCACTCGAGTCGGGTCAATAAGGATTGTCCTTCCATCTACATGCCATGTTGGTTTTCCGTCTGCCAAATCGGCCAAATTTCCGTCTGGCGCACCATTTTCACATACATATTCTTCCCAATTAAAACTATACTTATAGTCAGACTCTATGGCCTCTTCATCTTGGGATTTTTCAGAATAATATTTTTGCTCTGTTCCATCCACTGTTAAAGTTAAAATTGGATAGCCTTTACTATCATACTTTCCCTGCGATGTCTGCTTATTCGCCATTTGAGAAAAATCCGGTTCCTCAACTACTTGCCCTGAACGAATGTTATCTCTAGTAGAATCTCCTGTGTCCCCTACATTTTCAGGTGGTATTTCTTTGATTTTTCCCTTGCCCACATAGATAAATGCTTCATTACCAGCTGGCATTTCTTCCGTCTGTGCAAAATTAGCTCTTACAATATAAAAATACGCATCTGCCACACCCTGTTCAAGGGGCACTTTTACTACAGCCAGATTGTACACACTGCTTCCAATTTCGAAATCGCTTTCTACTTCTTCCGCATTTATTATCGGCTTTACGACTTTTCTACTTTTAGCCTTTAAAAGGGGCTTTGTCTGAACTGCTGTGGATTCCACATCTGCTTTATCTGATTCGGACTCTTCCTCTATATTGTATATCTGTGGCTCGTCTGCCTCGTTCTCCTCAGATTCAGATACCACTTCTACCTTATAGACTTCTGCTATCTCTGCTTCTTCATCCTCTGCAGCGGTAACGCTTACATTTACTTCACCATTAATATCTTCGTCTGCAAGTAATTCACCCTCTGCATCCACAAACTCTATACGATATGCAGCATACTGAGAATCTTCCTCTTCTGCAACATCCGCCATATTAAGAACTTCTTCCTTTACGGCATCAGCATCAATATCTGCAGCTTCTTCAAGGCTTATGATCTCAGCTTCAGTTCCTTCCGGCAGCACCCCTGCATCTGCAGTAATGGTAAAAATCAAGCCATCTTCAGTCAAAACCGTTGAGAAGGATTCTTCTTCTGATGCTTCCGTCAACGCTATCTCAACTTGGGTCGTATCAAAAACAATATCACCTACATTATACTCGCAGTGATATTTATCTTCGTCGGATTCGTCTACGCTTATCTTTACTCCGTCGGAATCGCCATCCACATTAACGGAAGACAGCTCATAGTCATCTTTTACAACAAAAGAAAATTTCAGAGTATCTCCTGACTTTACCTTCGTGGTTGCTCCATTCAGGATATGTGCTCCATCCTCCGGCAAAATAGTATACTCCACCTTCGCTCTTAATTCATTTTCCGGTTCATCCGGTGTCGCTTTGGGCGGTGTTGCGATTTTATCGCTCACCACTTTCGTGCTGGCTTCGCTCCCATCTCCAGGCATTGCGCCAGCCAGGACTCCTGACGGCTGTCCTGTTAATACCATGGCAAGCGCCAGTAACGCGGCAACCTTTCGCTTCACTTTCATGTTCTTCCTCCCCTTTCCTCCGGCCTTCGCCGGTCGTGTGATATATATAAAAGTCCGGACATCCACAGGCCCCAGCCTGCTTTTGCCCGGTTGCTGTCGCAGCTATAACGATGTCAATAAAAGATATTATAAGAACTAGTAATACAAGCCGCTTTAGCAGGCAATTTCCCGAGTGTAAAATAATAATATACCCCCAGTTGGTTTTTATATATTACCATATATCACCTTAAAAGGCTATACTTTCTCGGCATTTTATACAAGAAAATACAAAAATTTTACAACCCCGCAGTTTTCAAATGTATCGTTCAGACTTCCTTTAAGCTGGTACCGATAATTTCTATTATAAGAACTTTTTTCATGCTAAAAAGCCGCCCCTTCCCGCCTTCTCCCTGCACTTATCCACAGGGATCCGGCGAAAAGGGACGGCTGTCCACATTTCTCTGATCCTAAGATCTGTATTCTGTTCTTTTTTCTTCCTTAGCGGTTCGTAAAGCGCTCCAGGAACTCCCTGGTCCGCTCCTCCTTCGGGTGCTCGAAGATCTCCTCCGGAGTTCCCTCCTCGCAGATCACCCCGTCCGCCATGTATACCACATGGGTGGACACGTCCCTTGCAAAGGCCATCTCGTGGGTCACCACGATCATGGTGAGGCCTTCCTTTGCCAGGGTCCGCATGACGGAGAGCACCTCTCCCACCATCTGGGGATCCAGAGCTGAGGTGGGTTCGTCAAAGAGCAGCACCTCCGGCTGCATGGCCAGGGCCCTTGCGATGGCAACTCTCTGCTTCTGTCCGCCGGAGAGCTGTCTGGGCTTTGCGTTGATATAGGGAGCCATGCCTACCTTCTCCAGGTAGTTCATGGCCAGCTTCTCCGCCTCCTCCCGGCTCTTCTTCTGAACCTTCATGGGGCCTGCGATGCAGTTGGCCAGGACGCTCATGTTATTGAAGAGGTTGAAGCTCTGGAAGCACATGCCCACCTTTGCCCGGTAGGCGCAGGGATCGAAGCCGTGGCCGCCGATCTGCTGTCCGTGGAACTGGATCTCGCCGCCGCTGGGCTTCTCCAGCAGGTTGATGCAGCGCAGCAGGGTGGACTTTCCGGAGCCGGAGGCTCCGATGATGCAGGTCACATCCCCCTCGTGGACCTCAAAGTCCACGTCCTTGAGCACCTGGTTGGATCCGAAGGTCTTGCTCAGATGCTTTACTGAAATAATTGCATTTTCTGACATATCAGCGCTCTCCTCCGTTTCCTGCCTGTTTTTTCAGTGCCTCACCCCGCTTGAACTCCCGTACGTCGTGGTTGGTCTCAATGGGGTTGCCATGATACTTGTAGGTGCCCTCTCCCAGGACGATGGCGTCGTCCATGGCCAGGGCGAAGTTCTCCGGTCCGTCCATCTTCTTCTCGATGACCCGGAGGATCCGGGAGCAGATGAAGGTCAGGATGAAGTAGAATACCATGGCGATGGTATATGCCTCAAAGAAGGTGTAGTATGCGCCTGTCGCACTTCTGGTGGCGTAGGTCAGCTCCGTTACGCCGATGATGGTCAGGACGCAGGTATCCTTGATGTTGATGATCAGGTTGTTGCCGATCTGGGGCATGATGTTCCGGAGGGCCTGGGGCAGGATCACGCTGGTCATGGTCTGGAAATGGTTCATGCCGATGGCCATGGCTCCCTCTGTCTGGCCCGGGTCAATGGACAGGATACCGCCTCTTACGGTCTCCGCCATGTAGGCGCCGGTGTTGATGGAGACGATGAGGAAGGCTGCCGGCAGCATACCCAGGTTGATGCCGAATACATAGGGCAGTCCGTAGTAGATGAAGGCTGCCTGGATCATCATGGGGGTGCCGCGGAAGATCTCCACGTAGGCGTTCAGGATGAACTTGATGACCATGAGGATGTAGTGCTTTGCCGCGTTCTCCGTCTTATCCGTGGGGATCGTCTGGACGATACCCACCGCAAGGCCGATCACACATCCGATAAAGGTGGAAACCAGCGCGATCAGCATGGTGTAGCCGATGCCCTGCATAAAGGACTGGCTGTAGGTTTCCAGGATAAACAGGATCTTCGGGATAAATCCCTCCGGTAATGTTGTCATGTCTCTTTGAGGCCCCTTTCTTTATTCGCTCAGCGGCTGTACGCTGATGGCTTCCTCCATCATCTCGGTGAAGTCATCCGGCGTCATCTCAGCCAGCACACCGTTGATCTTGTCCTTAAGCTCCGTGTTGCCCTTCTTCAGGGAGATACCGATGTTGATGTCCTCCTCGGATACCTCGAAGTCATCGTCGGATCCCGTGAAGTCCAGAAGCACCATATCCGGGTAAGCGACGCAGGCTGCCATGGCGGTAGGCATATCCGTTACCACCAGATCGCACTTTCCGCTCTCCAGGGCCATGAGCATAGCCGGTGCGGACTCCTGGGCTGCCAGGATGTTTGCGTCCTGGATCTGGGGCAGGCAGTTGTCATACCAGATGGTGTTGAGCTGGCTGGTGCAGGTAGCGCCTGCCAGGTCTGCCACACCCTGTGCCTCTGCGTAGGGTGAATCAGCAGTGGTAACTGCTACAACGGATGCGTAGTAGTAGGGCTCCGTGAAGTCCACGCTCTGCAGACGCTCTGAGGTGATGGACTGTCCTGCGATGACGCAGTCCACGGTTCCGGACTGTACTGCCGGTACCAGGGAATCCCAGTCACTCTTTACGATCTCCAGGTCCATGCCCAGCTTCTCGGCGATGAGCTTTGCCATCATAACGTCGTAGCCGTAGGCGTAGTCCTGGCTGTCCTTGATCTGTACGGCGCCGTTGGAGTCATCGCCCTGGGTCCAGTTGTAGGGTGCGTATGCACACTCCATTGCAACGGTGAGGGTGTTGTCCGCCTCCTTGCTTCCGCCGCAGGCCGTAAGGCCCATCATCACGCTTGCTCCTGCAAGGACTGCTGCTGCCATTCTTACTGTTCTTCTCATTGTTTCTTCCTCCCATATGCGGAGCCTCTGCTCCGGTATTAAAAAACCACGAAGCGTCTTTGAAACACTTCGTGGTCTGAGGACTGAAATAATAAAAAGATCAACTCTCAAGCCTTAGGATAGCGCTTCACTTAAGACGTGACAGTCCGCCGGATCTTATTCCTGCGGCCCAACCTGTATCCCGGCAAATGGATACGGTTTCGGCGGATGACCCCTTTCTTCCGGACAGCCCTTGCCGGCCTTGTGTCCGAAGTACTGATGACATTCCGCGCCTCTACCTAAATGGATCCTTCCGGATCCAAGACAGCTTTATGATTTTTCGCTAATATAGCACTCCCTTTTGGAATTGTCAATCCCTTTTTTACAGGAATACCCTGGCTCTGATGTAGAGCCTTCCCTTTCGGGTCTCCTTTTCCCGGCCCTCGTAGATGAACTTTCCGCAGCCCCGCACGGAGATCCGGGCCCCCTCCCGGAGGGTCCCTCCCGTCTTTCCGGCGGTCCTTCCGTCTACGAAGACCTTCTCTCCTGCTATGAGCTCCGCCGCAGCTCCCCGGGACAGCTTATACACCGCCGCAAGGACTGCGTCCAGCCGCTCCGAGGCCACGTTTACCGACAGCTCCTGGAACTTCGGCCGTACCTCCGCCTCCCCAGGGGGCACCTCCTCACAGCTTACGGAGGTGTGCTTCACCCGGGTAAGCTCCCGGCACACAAGCTCCGCAATGTCCCTGGAGCAGTAGAGCCAGGCCCGGCTCCCCTCCGTCAGGATATCCCCGGTCTTGTCCCGCTGGATCCCCAGGTTCATAAGGGCTCCCAGGTAGTCCCTGTGGGTCAGGGCATCGGAGAACTTCTCATTGAGGGGGCTGATGCGGATACAGGCCACAAGGTCGGAAAACATGCCGGAGAGGATCCCCTCCGCCTCCGGGCTCCCCTCCCGGGGAAGCTCCAGATAGGAGGGCAGGAAGATCAGCATCTGCCGGTCCGCCTCCGGGTGTCCCCCGTAGAGGATGTAGCGGGCCCCTGCCAGGCTTCCCGCAAGCTCATGGAAGGCCGCCTGCTCCGATACCCCCAGAAAGTCCGTGTGCTGCAGGATATCTCTCTGCCAGCTCCGTTCCGCAAGCTCCCGGAACCTGGCGGTCAGCAGATCATCTGCCTTCATCCTGCTTCTCCGCTGTTTCGTTCTCCTCCGTCCTCAGCTTCTCCTGAAGCTCGGAGCGCTTCACCATGGCAAAGTCCGGGGCGATGATGCGCCATGCCGCGTCCATGCTGTAGTGGAGCTTGATGTAGCGCTGGGTCTCGCTGCTGATGACTGCAAGCATTCCATCGTTCTGATAGAGCTTCAGCACCGCCTCCGCAAAGCTTTCCGCCACTGCCTCCGGATGCTCCCGAAGCTCCGTCTCCGTCTCGTTCACCGTTGCCAGTACCCGCTCCGGATCCGGGATGCCCTCTGCACCTACGGAGGTGGTCACCACCACGGCGCCGTTGTAGATGGCTTCCACCACCTTGCCCTTGACGCCTGCGCCGTAACGCAGGGGTACCACCGTGATCTTTGTTTTCTGATAAAGAGCGGCCAGCTCCTCGTCGCTGACGTAGCCCAGTACGTGGATGCCTGTTTTTTCCGGCTCCACACCCAGGGCAGTGATCTCCTCCGGGGCCTTGGAGCCTACGATATAGAAGTTCATGTCCGGAACCTTCTCCCGGATCTTCGGGAACACGTCCTTTACGAACCAGAGGACTCCGTCCTCATTCGGGGGATGGGCAAAGCCACCCACAAAGAGCAGGCCTTCCCGCTTGGCGTAGTCCGTCTCCTCTCCCGTCTCGGAGAGCAGGGCACCGGACTTTCCGCAGGGCAGGAAGTCCTCCCAGAGGTAGGCTGTGATAGCCTTTACCCGGATCTTGGGATCCAGGGCATGGATGGCCTCCACCTCCGCCTCCGAAGGATAGTAGGACATGTCCGCCTTCTGCATCACGGTAAATTCGATGCTCTTCCAGTAGTCGGACTCCCGCTTGGTGCGGATGTCCCCGTTCAGCTCATACTCCCGCAGAAGCCGCAGGAAGTGCAGGTCATGTCCGTAGTAGATGCAGCGGATGCCCGTGTTCTCCCGCAGGAAGTCGATGTATTTGATGGCGATATGGGGCCGGTTCAGGTAGGCGATGTCGATGAAGAGCTGGTTCTCCCGGATCCAGTCCCAGATACCGCTCTGCATGTCCTCCCCGTAGAGGATCTCAACCCCCATCTGCATGAGCTCCGTGGAATAGGGCTCCTCGTGGAGGAAGTTGTCCCCCAGGAGCTTTACGTTATAGCCCTTCTTCAGGAACATGCGGATGTACTGATAGGTGGTCTTGGAGCCGGCGTCTTTGTCCCAGGTGGGCACGTAGTGATCGATCACCAGGACGCAGGGCTTCTTCTGGGAACGGTCTCTTGCGGTAAAGGGATTGGGATTTCCCGTATTCCTGGACTGCTCCTTAAGCTCCTCCTTCCACTTCTCCCGGAACTTCTCCTGGTTCACCACCTGGTACTTCTTCAGGCCCTCTCCGTTCACGTCGGTGCCGTTGGAGATCCCCTCGAAGTGAACCACCACAGACTTCGGCTGGTATACCACCCGTTTTCCGTGCTTTCTCACCTCAAAGGCCAGGTCGCTGTCCTCGCAGTAGGCAGGAGCGAAGCGCTCGTCAAAGCCCCCGATCTCCTCCCAGAGGGATCTGCGGATCATGATGGCTGCGCCGGAGATGTAGTCCACCTCCTTTAGGTAGTTGTACTGGGGCTTCTCCGGGTCGTCCAGTCGGCCGTAGTTCCAGCCGGAGCCGTCGGACCAGATGATGCCCCCCGCCTCCTGAAGGCGGCCGTCGGGGTAGATCAGCTTGGAGCCCGCCATGCCGATGCTCTCGTCTCCGTCCATCAGCTTCAGGAGGGAGGAGAGCCAGCCGTCGGTCACCTTTGTATCGTTATTCAGGAAGAAGATATAATCTCCCACCGCTTTTTTCGCTGCCTGGTTGCAGTTCTTCAGGAAGCCCTGGTTCTCCGTGTTCCGGCTCACCACAAGGCCCCGAATGTAGTCTCCGATGGAGGCGGTGGCGTCCTTGGATACGTCGTCCGCAAGGATCACCTCATAGGGGGTCTCATGGAAGTCCGTGTGCTCCAGGATGGACTGGATGCAGGCGTAGGTATAGGCCACCTGGTCATAGACCGGAAGCACGATGGACACCCTGGGGCGCACCTTGGCTGCTGCCGCTTCCGTGGCTGCCGCAGCTGCTGAGGTCCCGCCGGTGGCTCCGGCATTCTCTCCCGTCATCAGGTCCGCCTGGTGCAGGCAGTCCGGAAGGGTCAGTCTGCCTCCCGTAAAGTAGATCTCTCCGATGCGGAAGTCGCCCCGGATCCGGTTTCTTCCCTCCTCCGTCAGATACAGACGGCAGGTGTTCACCGGGTGCCGGAGGGTCTCCTTGCAGTAGTGCAGGACCTTCCGCTTTCTGGAGCCTATGGGGAACATCTTCGTAAAGGCCCCGTTGATGCCCCGGCCCATGCGGGACAGAAGGCCCTCATGCTTTCTCAGGTATGCAAGCTCCTTCTGCATGGCGGCGATGTCCGCCTCATGGATCCGGTTGATGGCTTCGATGTTTACGATATGGTTCTGGGAGAGCCGCTGGATCTCCAGGTTCTTGCTGATGGTCTCCTTGTGCTCCTGGACCTCGTCCTGGAGCCGCAGGTTCCACTCCGTGTATTCCTCCAGCTTCTGCTCCATCCGGCGGATCTCCGTAAGGCCCTTTGCAGGCTGCCGGTAGTTCTTCAGGAAGGCCTGCTGCCCCTGGCCGTGGACGAACTCCTGGAAGGATTCCTCCATGTGCTCAAACTCCGGAAGCTCCTCCTCCCGGATGCCGAAGAGGCCCAGGAAATCGGAAAGCTGCGGATAGGCGTAAAGGGACTCCCGGTATGCCTCATACCAGTAGCGCAGGATCCGGTACCGGAGATAATCCCGGTCCAGAACGTGCTCGAATACCCACTCGTAATCCACGTAGTAGTATTCGCTGCCGCATTTCATCACATTTTCAAAGAGGCAGTCCATGTTGTGGCACTCATGGGCGCCGATGCCCAGCACCAGCTCCAGGGCCTCCTTGATCCTGGCCACGGGGGCCTTGCCTCCTGAGATCTCCTCCGCCAGGAGCCGGGACAGGGTCATGCCATCCAGATAGTCGAAGGCGGCGCTGCAGAGTGCCCCCTCCTTCCGGAACTCCGGTGCCTGCACCAGAAGCTCCGAGGTCCTGTCGTTGTTCAGGAGCTTGTATTTCCATTCAAGGGAAAGGATGTGGTCATTTGCTGCCTTGCTGAGGGCGGTCTTCACCACCCGGCGCACACCCTTCCGCTCAAAGATCTCCGTCTTTGTCTGATATTCCGGGATCCGGGTCCGGTTATAGCGGATATAGATCTGCTCCGGCAGGCGGTCCGTGCCCTTTGCAGCCCGGCTTCCCTCGGTCCCTTCTTCGGGAGCTTCTTCCCCTGTCTCTCCTCTGGCCTCTCCGGGATCATAGCCGCAGAGCACCAGCAGATAGCCCGGGGCGAAGTCCGGGAAGGCGTGGTTTCGGCAGAGCTTGCCGTACATGGCCTCCTCGTCGCAGAGCAGGTATCTGGGGGCGTCGTAGGCTTCGGAGATGCCCCGGAAGTCCCCCTCCCCCGGCAGGTAGGCGTCGGAGAAGATATCCTTCGTAAGGCGGTTGTCCGGCAGGGGATAGTACCACTTCCTGTCGGCAAAGCCCAGGTGTCCCGTGATCTCGGAGAGCTCCTCATACTCTGCATAGACCCGGTCTTTCTCGGGATCCGCTCCCGTCATGTACTTGAGGGCGGAGAGGTTGTCCGCTGCAAGGAGCAGGGCGCCCCCTGCCTTCAGGCGAGATGCCGCCTCCTGCAGGAAGGCATAGAGGTCCTCACCGGAGATCTCCGGAAGTTCCTCTCCTCCCACGGTCCTGGTCTTTTTTGCTGCCAGAGCCGGCACGTTGTCCAGAAGGACCTCCTTCGTCAGCTCCGGGATCACCACCACGTCATATTTCCGGGATACCACGTTTTTGATGAGGCCGATGTTGCCTCCCTGTTCCCGAAGACGTTCCGGGTAGCGGAATCTGATGACCTCCAGGTCCTCTGCCCGGCTGTCCTTCACATCCACGCTTCCCGCCTTTTCCGAGATCACGCCGCAGATGGAGCCGTAGTCCCCGCCGATCACAAGGACGGACATCTCCTTCGTCCAGGGATACCATTCCACCAGGTTCCCCCGGCTGGGGCTTAAGGCATACAGCCAGGCCGGATCCTCAGAGGTACTCAGGATCTGCTTTTCCGCCTCGCTTCCGCTGCCTGCCTCTCTCAGTTTTTCGATTAGCTCATAGCTGATGTTTTTCATTCTATCACCCTTTTATGCTCACTCCTGCTCAGGCGCCGCGTCATGGCGCGTACAGCTTACTTCCGATTCCATGTCATAGACTCCCACGGTGTTCTTGTTGGAGATCACCGTCAGGTTCAGCAGGTCATATAGCCTGTGGTAGACCGTATGCTCTCCCTGTTCAAATCCGGTGCAGCTCATGCTGATAAGGTACTCTCCCCCCTGCAGGTTCATGTGCTGGGTAAAGGTCACCTCATAGCTGTCTCCCTGGTCCACGGGCCTTACGTCCACCCCCTCGAACATGGTATTGGTGCCCGTCAGGTCGTTGCCCTTCTTGTCCCGGATGGTATAGGTGAAGATGGGGGCTTCGATGTGGTCGTTGAAACGGATCCGCTCCCGGATGGAGAAGGTCTCCCCCTTCAGCACCAGGTTGGTGAGGCGGCCCTTTTCGTCCAGGATCCCGAAGTCGTAGATGGTGGCCTTGCCATTTCCGTATTCGTTGACGTTGGGGTTCACCGTCATCTGGGAACGCATGAGGGCTTCCTGTCCCTCCGTTCCTTCTGCAGCTGCGGCGGCTTTGGCAGCTTCAGCGGTTCCGGCGGACCCTGCGGGCTCCCCTTCCCCGGCGGCCTTTGCTTCCGCCTCCCGGGTCTTCTGGTAAAGCTCCCCGTTTTCCTCCGCCTTCTGGCGCTGTTTTTCGATGGTCTCGTCCAGGGCCTCCTGGAGCTGGTCGTACTGGCCTGCCAGGATCTTCTTGTACAGGTCCACCATCTCTCCCGGGGCGCCCTCCGCCACCTTTTCTCCCTTATTCAGGAGCACCACCTTGTCGCAGTATTTCATGACAGAGCCCATGTCGTGGGTCACCATGAGGATGGTGGTGCCGTTCTTCCGGAGCTCGTCCATCCGGTGGTAGCACTTGGCCTGGAAGAACACGTCTCCCACGGAGAGGGCCTCATCCACGATGAGGATCTCCGGCTCCACGTTGATGGAAAGGGCGAAGGCCAGTCTTACGAACATACCGGAGGAATAGGACTTCACGGGCTGGTAGACGAAGTCGCCGATGTCCGCAAACTCCAGGATCTCCGGCAGCTTTTCGTCCATTTCCTTTCTGGAAAATCCCATCATGGTGCCGTTCATATAAATGTTTTCGATGCCGGTGTAGTCCATGTTGAAGCCCGCTCCCAGCTCCAGAAGGGCGGAGATGGTGCCGTTTACCTGTACCTCCCCGGAGCTCTGGGTCAGGACTCCCGTGATGATCTTCAGCATGGTGGACTTACCGGAGCCGTTGGTCCCGATGATCCCCACGGACTGTCCCTTTTCCACGGAAAAGGACACGCCGGAAAGCGCATAAAAATCACGGTGGTAATTTTTATGCGTGGGACTGATGCTTTCCTTCAGCCGGTCAATGGGCTTGTCGTAGAGCCGATATATCTTTGTAACGTCCTTGACGTCTATCACATTGTTCATGCAGCTTTGCCGGATCCCTTAGTTTTTTTCTGCAGTCAGGCTGTCGGTGAAGAGACGGATCCGTTCCATGGCCTTCTTCAGGTCCTTCAGGGAGTAGGCGTAGGAGATCCTCAGGAATCCCTCTCCGCTGTCTCCGAAGGCGGAGCCCGGGACTACCGCCACCTTCTGCTGTTCCAGAAGCTTTGTGGCAAATTCCTCGGAACTCATGCCGAATTTCTTGATACATGGGAAAAGATAGAAAGCACCCTGGGCCGGGAAGCAGGGAACGCCCATCTCCTGGAAGGTATCCAGCAGATAACGCCGCCTCTGATTGTAGGCCTCCCGCATCTCCGCGATGTCATCGTCTCCGTTCCGCATAGCCTCCACGGCTGCGTACTGGGCGGTGGTGGGGGCGCACATAATGGCGAACTGGTGGATCTTCAGCATCTGGTGCAGGATCCGCTCCGGTCCGCAGGCGTAGCCCAGTCTCCAGCCCGTCATGGCGAAGGCCTTGGAGAAGCCGTTCACCACCACGGTCCGCTCCCACATCCCCGGAAGGGATGCGATGCTGACATGGGGCTTTCCCGTATAGCTCAGCTCGGAGTAGATCTCGTCGGAAAGGACGAAGAGGTCCTTTTCAATAACGATCTTTGCAATCTTCTCCAGGTCCTCCTTCTCCATAACTGCCCCGGTGGGGTTGTTGGGGTAGGAGAGGAAAAGGAGCTTGGTCCTGTCCGTAATGTGCTCCAGAAGCTCCTCCGGGGTCAGCTTAAAGTGGTTCTCCTCCTTTAAGGGGATGGTCACCGGAGTGGCTCCCGCCAGGATGGCGCAGGGCTTGTAGGATACGAAGCAGGGCTCCGGGATGATCACCTCGTCCCCCTTCTCCAGCATGGCCCGGAAGCACAGATCGATGGCCTCGGAGCCGCCCACCGTCACCAGCACCTCGTCGTTAGGATTATAGGACAGGCCATAGTGCCGCTTCATAAAGGCGGAGATCTCCGTCCGAAGCTCCTTGAGGCCTGCGTTTGAGGTATAGAAGGTCTTGCCCTTTTCCAGGGAATAGATTCCCTCCTCCCTGACATGCCAGGGCGTGTCAAAATCAGGCTCGCCCACTCCCAGGGAGATGGCGTCCTTCATTTCACTTACGATATCGAAAAATTTCCGGATCCCGGAGGGGGGGATGGACTCGATGAAGCTATTTAAAGGGTCTCTCATGATATGGCGATCCTTTCATCTTTCTTCGGCGCCTCGATGACGGTGCCGTGGTCCTTGTACCGCTTCAGGATGAACTGGGTGGAGGTGGAGAGCACGCCGTCGATGGTGGAGAGCTTCTCGGATACGAACATGGCCACCTCTCTCATGGACTTCCCCTGAATGAATACGGCAAAATCAAAATTGCCGCTGATCAGGAAGATGCTGGTCACCTCCGGATACTGCCAGATCCGCTCTGCGATCTGGTCGAAGCCTACGCCTCTCTGGGGAGTTACCTTTACCTCGATGAAGGCGTCTGCCTTCTCGTTATCCGTTTTATCCCAGTTTACCATGGTGTGGTAGCCGCAGATGATGCCCTCCTCTTCCATAGCTTCGATCTCCCGGCGGACGTCCGCCTCCTGCTCCCCGATCAGGGAAGCCAGGTCCTTGGGATCGATGCGGGCATTCTTTTCCAATATTGCAAGGATCTTATCTCTCATAGTTCTTATCTCCTCTTTTCTTTAAACTTCCAGCACGATCTTCCGTCCGCTGGGCTGGTACTGATAGTAACGGACCCCCGCTGCGTTCAGCATACGCTTGGATGCCTTTACCGCCGGTGTGTCCGCGTATTTGTCCTCTCCGTAGATCAGGGTCTTGATGCCGCTCTGGATGATGGCCTTGGCGCATTCATTGCAGGGGAAAAGGGTCACATAGATCTTGCAGCCCTCCAGGGATCCGCCCCGGTAGTTCAGGATGGCGTTCAGCTCGCTGTGGGTGGAGTAGAAGTACTTCGCGTTGTAGGGGTCCTCCTTCTCCAGCTCCTTGCTCCAGGGGAACTCGTCGTCGCTGCAGCCGTTGGGGAAGCCGTTATAGCCCATGCTCAGGATCTTGTTGTCGTTGCTTACGATGCAGGCCCCCACCTGTGTGCTAGGATCCTTGGAACGTCTGGCGGAAAGGGCCGCCACCCCCATGAAATACTCGTCCCAGCTGATATAGTCCGTTCTCTTATCTGACACCTTCTTTTCCTCCTTCTTTCCCTTCTCCTTCCCTGGTCCAGGGCCAGGGCTCCGGTTCCGGCCGCCTCAGATAGGCCGTCTCCTCTCCGTCTGTCCGCCGGATGGCAGGGCCCTTTGCCGCATATCCGATCAGGGCGCCTTCAATGCCTGCGGCTTCCCCCTCCATCAGGAGCCTGCCTCCGTCCTTTGTGAGACACAGGAAGCACCCCCTTCCGTAAAGTCGGTAAGGGTTCAGGCCGAAGTGCTCGCAGATCTCCAGGGTCTGCTGCCTTACGGGGATGCGCTTCTGATAATAGGCGCCTCCCAGCTTCTTTTCCTTTAAGAGCTCCCAGAGGGCTCCCAGGATCCCCGTCTCACCGGCCTCCAGAAGGTCCTCCTCCGGGACTCCCTGGGCCTCAAGGAAGCTTCGGATCCGCCGGGATTCCCTTTCCTCCGCAGCCTCTGCTCCGGCCTCCTGCTCTGCTTCCCCAAGGTTTCGGAAGAAGCGGGCGGGATAACGCTGCAAAAGTTCTCTCCGGCAGTCTTCCTGCTGCCAGATCCTGCGGCTTCCGGCAAGTCCTGCCGATCCCAGTACGATCATGTCCATACGCTGATTTTCTTCCTTAATAGAGAAATTGACAGCCGCGGGGCTGTCTTTTCCACTTCTCCTTCTCAGATCGCCTTATCTGAGTACGCTCAGTGCCATGGGCAGTACCATGGCGATGCAGAGGATGATCACGATTACTGCAGAAACGATCTTTCTGGTCTTTTTGCTGTTCATGTTTAACATCTTTTTCTCCTTCGGACCCCGGGTCCGTTTTCTTATTCCCATAAGGGATATGTGCTAAAGTATAGCACAGATCCCTTGTTTCTTGCAAGTACGGCACCTTCGCCGGGGCCCATGCCCGGCCTTTGTGCCCGGCCTCTCTCAGTTCTTCCTTGCGGAGGGGCAGTATTCCCGCAGGAAGCACTCCCCGCACTTCGGCTTTCTGGCCTCGCAGATGGTCCTTCCCAGGGTGATGATGTCGATGTTCCAGAGGATCCAGTGGTCCTTCGGCAGCACCTCCATGAGCTCAAACTCGATCTTCACCGGGTCCTCCGAGTCCACAAGCCCCAGCTTCCGGCTGATGCGCTTCACATGGGTATCCACCACGATGCTGTCCTCGTGGTAGATATTTCCCCGGATCACGTTGGCGGTCTTCCGTCCCACCCCCGGCAGGGCCGTAAGGCTCTTAAGGTCCGAAGGAACCTTCCCGCCGTACTGCTCCAGCAGCACCTTCGCACAGGCGATGATGTTCTTTGCCTTGTTGTGATAAAAACCCGTGGAGTGGATGTCCTCCTCCATCTCCTTAAGGTCTGCATTGGCAAAGTCCTGAAGGCTCCGGTACTTCTGATACAGGGTCTCTGTCACCTGGTTGACCCTGGCGTCGGTACACTGGGCGCTCATGATCACCGCAAAGAGGAGCTGCCAGTCCGTTTCATAGTTCAGATAGCAGCGGTATTCCCTTCCATATTCCCGGTCCAGGGCCTCAAGGATCTTTTCCACCCGCTGGGCCCGCTGCTTTTTTGTTTCCTTATACATAGATCACCTGCTGGGCCGCCGCCTTTTTCATCCGGTTCATGACCGCATAGCCGATGGCCTCTGTGTTCACTCCCTCTGCCACGATGTACTCCGCCTGTACCTCATCCATCTCCCGCAGCACGGAAAACAGGTTGTGGGCGATGCTTTCCTCACGGTTCCGGGTACCCATAGTTCTTAAGATGAGCTGACCCTTGGCCAGGGGGCCTTCATAGCGCTTCTGATAATAGGAAAGACTCTCGTCGGAGCAGATCAGGGCGGTGCGTTTTCCGTCCTCAAGGCTCCGGTCCACCTGCCGGTCCACAGCCTCCTCCACCCGAAGGAGCTCCTCCCCGGCAAAATTCCCTTCCTTCCCCTGGATGATCACCATGGGGGCCTTGGGGGCATAGTGCCGGTATTTCATCCCCGGTGCCTTTGGGTGTACCGAGGGGTCCAGGGGCTTTTCCAGAGCCGGATCCAGCAGAACCCTCTCCCCGAGGGCTTTCTCCAGCATCTCCGCCGTGATGGCGCCGGGTCTCAGGAGCACCGGTTCCTCCCCGCTCAGGTCCACGATGGTGGACTCCAGTCCGATGCCTGAAGGGCCGCCGTCCAGAATGGCCTCGATCTTCCCCTCCAGATCCTCCCGGACATGAGCCGCCGTGGTGGGGCTCGGTCTTCCGGAGGTGTTGGCGCTGGGGGCTGCCACCGGAACTCCCGCCAGGGCAATGAGCCTTCTTGCCACCTCATGCTCCGGCATCCGCACCGCTACGGTGCTTAAGCCGCCGGTGGTCTCCAGGGGCACGATCTCCGCCTTATTCAGGATCATGGTCAGGGGGCCCGGCCAGAAATGCTCCGCCAGGGTCCTGGCCCGATGGGGGATCTCCCTTGTGATGGGCTCCAGTTCCTTCATATCTGAGATATGGAGGATCAGGGGGTTATCCGAGGGGCGTCCCTTTGCCGCGTAGATGCTGCGGGAGGCCTCCTTCAGAAGGCCGTTTCCCCCAAGGCCGTAGACCGTCTCCGTGGGGAAGGCCACCAGGCCCCCCGCCCGGAGGATCCCTGCTGCCTCCTGAAGCTTTGCCTCATCCTCCGGTCCTATCTTTCCGTTTTTCTTATATTCCGTCAGTTCTAAAAACCGTGTTTCCATCTTTCTACCGTCGATTCCTTAGAGCACTCCGTTCAGATCCAGCTCGTCCCAGATGTCCGAAGGCTCGTACTGGAGCCTCCAGCCTGCGACTCCTGCCAGATTGTTCTCCTTTATGACTTTTACCTTTTCCGCGATGGAGCGTTCCTCCTCCATCCATACCTGGCGAAGGCCTGTGGCCGTTTCCTTCTCGCCGTAGTACTGGCCCGTCTCCTCGTCCCAGGTAAGCTCGATGCCCTCGCTCTCCACATAGGCCTTGGCATCGATGATGCCCATGGCGTCGGAGCTTAAGTTGGGGCCGGAGCTCTTCCAGATCCTGGTGAAGAAGGGCACGCCGTTTACCACATATTCCGCCGGTACCTTCTTTAAGGTCTCCTGGATGCCCAGCTCCGTATAGCCGATGGAGGAAACGGAGCCCGCCTCCTCGGAGCCCGTGGTATGCTCGTCATAGCCCATGATCACCACGTAGTCCGCATAGTCCGCCTGCTCTCCCAGGTCATAGTGGTCGTTGAAGTGATAGGGCACGTAGTTGTCGATGGACAGGGTCAGGCCCTTGTTCCTGCAGGCCACGGAAAGCTCCCGGTAGAACTGGACGTAGCTGGGTCCTGCAGAGGTGGGCAGGCTCTCGAAGTCCAGGTTGTAGCCATCGTAGCCGTAGGCCTCTGCGTCCGCCATGAGCCTGTCGATGAAATTCTGGCGGTTTGCCGCATGGGCAAAGTAGTTCTCGGTGCTGAAGTCCTTAAGGCCCCCGGGCTGATTGAAGTTATCGATCATGACCCAGACCTTAAGGCCCTTTTCATGGGCCCTCTGGACATATTCCTCGTCGATGAAGTTCAGGTATTCGCCCTCGGCGTTCTTGATCTGGATACCCGTGGGGCAGATCACGTTCATGACGCCCTTGGTGTTCTCATAGTAGCTGTCCAGGGTGCTTAAGGCCGCCTCCCTGGAAAATACCATGTGCCAGCCCAGTACCACCTTCTCCGGCAGGGTCTGGTGCTCGTAAACAGGCTCTGTAAAATCTGTCTCCCAGGTGTATTCCACCGGGTCCTCCAGGTATTTGTTCTGTACAAAGCCGATGAAGCCGCTGTCCGTGGAGACTCTTGACCACTTGTCCATGGCCTCCAGCACCGTAAGGCTGTCTCCCTCTGCCAGATCCGTAAGGATCGGAGCCTTTACGCCGCCCTTGGTCCGAAGCTGGGTGCCCTTTTTGACCTCCGCCCGCTCCACGGGGCCCTGGTCCTTATAGATAAAGACTCGCTTTGCTTCCTCCTCCGGGTCCGCAAACTGGTTCACCCGCAGGTCCGTGTATTCGCAGATGGCCTCCAGGCTCAGCTCCATGCTGCCGTCCTCGGCTGCCTTGTACACCGGGTTCCCCTTACTGTCCTTCATGTCGGCGGTGTAGCGCACCACCTCCCGGGGCAGGGTGTAGATCAGCTGCTCATCGTCCCACTGCCAGTAAAAGCGCTTGTTCAGGTTGGCATTGACCCATTCGATGGGCAGATATACGGTGCCGTTCTCTGCGGAGGCCAGGGTCTCCCGGTCCAGGGCGTCGTTAAGGTAGATCCGCACTTCGGACCCCTCCGCCTCGAACCACTCATTCAGATCCTTCCGCTCCGTGGAGGGGGCGTAACGCTTTGCCAGGACGCCTCCCAGCATCCCCCCTGTCAGCACCAGCATCAGAAGCACGGCAAACAAAGGAAGCAGGGCGCCTCCCCGTTTTTTCTTCCTGCGGGCGGTGATGCGTTCAAGCTCCTCCTGCGTCGGGTTCTCGATCATATAGTCCCGGTTCCTTGCAGCCCTTCTGCTTTCCCTTCCCCTTGGTCTTCTTTCTGCCATGCGCTTTCTCCTTTTCACTGCACACTCCCGGCTCTGCGCCGGATACTCCAGTGTTTAAGTATAGCATTTCCGACATACAAAAATCAACCGAACAAGCCTTCTTTACGCATCATTTCACACCTGACGCCCAGTTTTTCCTTTCCGGTTGATCTTTGTATCCTTATTCATTTTTTTGCCGCCCGGCAGGCTGCGGCCTGCTCAGAGCTCTTCCCGGAAGTCCCTGACGTGGACCTTGTCGAAGCGGATCTCCTTTAAGGGGCCCTCCGGCGCTGCAATGAAATCTGCCATGTAAAAGCCCCCGTCGTCGGAGACCTGGAACAGTCTTCCCCAGTCTCCCTCCGGTTCTTCCCTTCCATCGATCAGCACCCGGACTCCCTGACTCCGGAAGCTCCGGAGTCCCTCCAGGTACCGTCCCCGCCACAGCTCTCCCATAGTGGGTCCGCCTTCATCTTCCCTCATGCGCAGACCTCCTCTCCGGACCGCCGGAACGAACAGACAAAAAGGATCCCGTGACATACCCTCCTTCCGGCAGCTGCAGTCCAAAAGCCCCTGCCTGGCCGAAGTCCGATCCCTGTTTCATTCCTCCGCCCGTATCCCGGTTTCCGGTCTCCGGATACCCGGCGGCTCTTCTTCACGGCTTTCCGCGGCAGCTTTGCCAGTGACTGCGTCCGTTTTTCGGGACGGGTTAAGGATCGCCGAAGGCCAGGCCTTCCGCTGCAGAGCTCCGGACCCTCTTTCTGGGGCTGTCCGCTGCAGCCCCGGAAGCGGTTTGTGAATACCTTCTTGCAACAGGCAGGAGGACCTGCAGATGGCATTTCATCTTCATTCAAAAGGATGTCCCTTGCCTTATGTTACGGTCTCGTCTTTCTGGGGTGGAATTTTGCGGTAAATGAATCTCTGGATAATTCAGATGTGATACAGACCCGTGTGCTCCGGCGGAAGTCTCTTCTTCCGGCCGCCTTTTCATGTCCCTTGGTGGGATTTTATGATATATTTTCCTGATAGTCAAAGTCCTTATATCTATACGGTTTACATAAGTTATAAAATAATTATTAAATTTCCATAGGGATAATTGAATTATAGGGGCTTTTATAGTATGATTACAGCGAGGAGAGAATATGAAAATAGAAAGAATCAGTGAAAATTCCATACGCTGCACTCTGACAGGTTTTGATCTGAGCGTGCGCAATCTGAATATCCGGGAGCTGGCCTATGGCTCCGAGAAGGCGCGGAAGCTTTTTAACGAGATGATGATCAAAGCCAGCAATGAAGTGGGCTTTGACGCGGAGAACACCCCCATCATGATCGAAGCGATCCCCTTAAACGGCGACTCCATCCAGCTGGTCATCACCAAGGTGGAGGACCCGGAGGAGCTGGATACCAGATTCTCCAAGTTTTCTCCCATGCCAAAGGGGAGCTCGGAGGATTGGGTGAAGCGTCTGACCTCGGAATTTCTGGAGGGTGCCACCAACGGGCTTCTGCGGCAGCTGCAGCAGCTTGGGGCCGGCGGGGCCTCCAATGCCCTTCCGAAGCAGGGAGAGGCAGCCTCCGACAGCAGCCAGAAGCAGCAGGCTCCCGCAGTTCCTGAGGAGCTTCCCTACCGGGTATTTGCCTTCGACAATCTGGATCGGATCATCGACGCAGCCAGGGCATCCGCCGACTATGCGGGATGCAGCACCCTTTATAAGAAGCCTGACGGAGAGTTCATCCTGGTGGTGGAGTCCAACGAGACCACCGAGGACAATTTTGCGAAGCTTTGCAATATCATTGCAGAGTACGGCAGAAAGGTGAAGGCAGCCCCTGCGGCCGCAGCCTACTACGATGAGCACTACGAGAAGTTCATCCCCAACTGCGCCCTGCAGAAGCTGAGCCGCATCTAAAACTTCATACCAATCAACTAAATTCCAAAAGGGAAGAGCTTATCCATGGCTCTTCCCTTTTTAACCGTGTCCTTTTCTTTGTTCCTTTGGATTTTGTCCTTATCCCTGCAGAAGCCAGTATTCACATTCTCGGTTTCAAAACTTTCATTTTTTTCATTTTTCGAAACCGGTCTGGGCAAAAAGAAGGCCCTCCGGTACTTCCGGAAGGCCTGTTCTTTTTATCCGATCTGCTTACTCAATGGTAGCCAGGATCTCGTTGATGTTATCCACCAGTGTGTCACAGTCGATGCCGTGCACCATGCATGCCTCTTCCAGAGACTCCATCTGAGAAGCCGGTCAGCCAAGGCAATGCATTCCTGAACGCATCAGGATAGGCGCTATGCAGTCATCAACCTGGAGAAGCTCACCGATGAACATATCTTTATTGATCTCCTTCATGGTTTAATTACCTCCTGCAAAATTTTTCTCTTTATTTACAAACCTGGTAGTCGCAGACTGCCAGTAAAGGGAAACAGTTCCAATGGGGCCGTTACGCTGTTTTGCGATAATGACCTCCGCTTCACCCGGCTTTTCCGTATCCGGGTTGTAGTATTCGTCCCTGTAAAGGAACATGACGATATCCGCGTCCTGCTCGATGGCTCCGGACTCACGGAGGTCCGAAAGCATGGGACGCTTGTCGGTTCTGGTCTCACAGGCACGGGACAGCTGGGACAGAGCCACCACCGGGCAATCCAGATCCCTGGCCAGACCCTTTAAGGCTCTTGAGATCTCGGAGATCTCCTGCTGCCGGTTGTCGTTCTTCCGGGAGCCGCCGCTCATGAGCTGCAAATAGTCTATGATCACCAGATCCAGGCCCCGCTCCAGCTTCATCTTCCGGCATTTGCTCCGGAGCTCCGCAGCGGTGATACCCGGGGTATCGTCGATAATGATATTGGAATCCCCGACTCTGCCCACGGTGTCGATGAGCCTGGGCCAGTCGTTGTCCGACAGCTCGCCGGTACGGAGTACCTGGGCGTCGATGCCGGAGTCCATGGAGAACAGTCGGTTCACCAGCTGCTCCTTGCTCATCTCCAGGGAAAAGATCATACAGGGCCGGTTCTTTTTCAGGGCCACGTATTCCACGATGTTCAGCACGAAGGCCGTCTTTCCCATGGAAGGCCTTGCGGCGATCAGGATCAGATCCGAGGGCTGGAAGCCCGTGGTCATGTAGTCCAGATCCGTAAAGCCCGTGGGAACACCTGTGACATGGCCCTTGTTTTTGGAGGCCTCCTGGATCTTTTGGAGCACCGTAAGGGCCACTTCCTCGATGGGGACGAAGTCATGGGTCCCCTTCTTCTTCAGGATGTCGAAGATGGTTTTTTCCGTCTCCTCCAGGATCTCCTCCGTCTCCTCGGACTGGTCGTAGCACTTCTGGATAATCCCCTCGCTGCTCTTTATGAGCCTCCGGAGCACCGCCTTGTCCCGGACGATCTCCGCGTAGGATTTGACGTTGGCGGAGGTGGGCACCGTATTGAGGATGTCCCGGATGAAGTCCAGGCTCTGGATCTCCGGCGGGGCGTTGTCCTTCACCAGCTTGTCCTGGAGGGTCACCAGATCCACCGGTTTATCCTGGCCGAAAAGGGATACGATGGCATCAAACACCATCCCGTACTGCTTCTGGTAGAAGTCCTCAGCCGTCAGGATCTCCGCCGCGATGCCGATGGCGTCCTTGTCCATCAGCATGGAGCCGATGACGGACTGCTCCGCCTCGACGCTGTGGGGAGATATTCTTTTCAGCAAAGTTTCTTCCATTGCTTATGCTTCCTCGACCTTAACCGTGATATCCGTGTGGATATCCTTATAGAGCTTTACGTTTACGGTATGGGTCCCCACCGTCTTGATGGGCTCCTCGATACTGATCTTTTTCTTGTCCACTTCCAGTCCCAGCTCATCCATGATGGCCTGGGCGATCTCCTTGCCCGTTACGGAGCCGAAGGTCTTTCCGTCCTTTCCGGTCTTGATCCGCAGAACGATGGTCTTTCCGGAAAGCTTTTCCTTCATGCTTCTGGCGCTTTCCTGCTTCATGTTCTCGATCTTCTCCGCGTTGGCGTTCTGGAGCTTCAGATTGTTGAGGTTCACCGGGTTGGCTTCCACCCCAAGCTTCTTCGGAATGATATAGTTTCTGCCGTAGCTGTCATTGACCTTTACTACGGTTCCTTTTTTTCCAAGGGATTTTACATCCTGCAATAAAATGATCTGCATTTATGATACCTCGCCTTCTTCAAGCATTTCGTCGATGGCTTCCTTGACCTGGTCCCGGGCCTCCTCCACCGACACGTCCTTAAGCTGCGCGCCTGCCACTGCCTTGTGGCCGCCGCCGCCCAGCTTTTCCATCATGACCTGTACATTTACCTCGTCGATGCTCCGGGCGGAGATGTAGATCTTGTCCCCCACGGGAGTCATCACCACGGAAGCCTTGATACCCCTGATCTCCAGGAGGCTGTTGGCTGCCTGGGCCCCCACCACCGTGGGAGATTCCGTACCTTCCGCATTGCAGACGGAGATGGCAAAGGACTCCCGGTAGATCTCCGCTCTGTCCACTGCCTCCGCCTTGGCCTTGTAGTCCTTGAGATTTTCCCGGAACATCTTCCGGATCCGCACCACGTCCGCTCCGCTCCTGCGGAGGAAAGCGGCTGCCTCGAAGGTCCGGACACCGGTCTGATTGGTGAAGTTCTGGGTGTCCACCACGATGCCCGCATACATGGCGTCTGCCTCCTGGGGCGTCAGCCGGATACCCTCGTCCCCGATGTACTGGACGATCTCCGCCACCAGCTCGGAAGCGGAGGAGGCATAGGGCTCCACATAGGAGAGCACTGCGTTTTCAATGGTCTCGGAGCTCTTCCTGTGGTGGTCCAGCACCACGATGGTCCTGCAGGCGGAAAGGAGTCTGGGCTCCTCGGTGTAGCTGGGCCGGTTGACGTCCGTCACCACCACGATGGTGTTGTCGTCCACCAGATCCAGGGCCTTGTCTCCGTTTATGAACATATCCTTGGGATAATCATCCGCCTCCATAAAGCGCCTGCGCATGGGCTTTACGGAATTGTCCGAGTCTCCCAGGACGATATAAGCCTTCTTGTTGTAAGCCGTTGCGATCTTCCAGAAGCCGATGGCGGAGCCTAAGCTGTCCACGTCCCCCATCTTGTGTCCCATGACGATGAGCTTGTCCTTGGATTCCAGAAGCTCCTTGAAGGCCTGGGCCTTCACACGGGCCTTTACCCGGGTGTTCTTCTCCACGGCCTGGGCCTTGCCTCCGAAGTACTGGATGCTCTGGCCTGCCTTCAGCACCACCTGATCGCCGCCCCGGCCCAGAGCCAGGTCCAGGCCGGCTCTTGCCGCCTCGTAGCTGGCCTGATAGGTCTTCGCCTCCATGCCCACGCCGATGCTGAGGGTCAGAGGCAGGTTGTTTCCGATATTGACGGTCTTTACGTCCTCCAGGATGGAGAAGCGGTCCTCCATCATCTTATGAATGTACCGGTCCATCACCAGGAAAATGTATTTGTCCTTTTCCAGCTTCTTTACGACGCCCTCCATGGAGGAAACGTAGTTGCTGATCTTTCTGTCCACAAGGGCTGTGAGCAGGGACCTGCGGACCTCCTCCACCCCTTCCATGGCCTCATCGTAATTGTCCAGGCTGATGAGTCCCAGGCAGAGACGGGATTCCTGGTAGACCCGCTTATAGCGTACCAGCTCCGTTTCATCGGTGAAGTAGCAGACTACCACCTGCTTTCCCGCTTCCGAAAAGAATCCGGGCTCCTCCTCGTTCTCCGCAAGCTTCGTCCACATAAGCTCGATGCTGTAACGCTTCCTGCCCAGGGAGGAATGGACGATGGCGTCCTCATTGTCGGAGCTTAGGATCTCCTTTGTGATATCCGGAAAGGCCGCCTGGATGTTGCTGATGTTGATCTGCTCCTCCCGGAGGATCTCCTTGAAGGCGCTGTTGGACCACAGGATCCCTCCTGCGGTGTCACAGATGACGGAGGGCATGTTCATGTCCCGCATGAGCCGCTGCTGAACGCTCTCAAAGCCGGAGGCAAAATTCACGAGACTCGCAAAAAGCCCCCTTCTGGTGTAAAAATACAGCCAGACGGCTATCAGCACGTAGATCACGGTAAAGACCGCCATCACACCCGCCGCTTTTTTGGATACGGGAATCAGGATCAGATTCGCCAGTATCACCATGCATGATAAAATGAGGGGCCATCTGAGATAAGCTGCCACGGACAGCCCTTCCTTACGTCTACTCTTCATAATGCCCACAGTATACCACAATTCCCTTATATTTGTACATTCTAATTTAGCGAATGGCCCGGCGCCCTGCCCATCCTTTCCGGAATGTGCTATACTTGGGAAAAGCGGATCAGGAAGGAGGTCTTTTCTTTATGGAAGCTTCACAGGAAAAAATCAGTCAGCTCAGGCAGTGGATCAGGGAGAGCCGGAACATTGTCTTTTTTGGCGGCGCCGGGGTCTCCACGGAAAGCGGCATCCCGGATTTCCGTTCCGAGGACGGGCTTTACGGGAGCCGGTACCGCTATCCCCCGGAGATGATCATAAGCCACAGCTTTTTCGTAAAAAACCCGGAGGAGTTCTTCCGGTTCTATAAGGACCGGATGCTCTTTCCCGATGCTGAGCCCAACGCCGCCCACAGGGCCCTGGCTGCCCTGGAGGAAGAGGGACGGCTCCGGGCCGTCATCACCCAGAACATCGACGGCCTCCATCAGAAGGCCGGAAGCCGGAAGGTCCTGGAGCTCCACGGCTCCGTCCACCGCAACTACTGCACCGGCTGCGGAAAGTTCTTCCCTCTGGACTATGTCCTTCATTCGGAGGGGATCCCCCGCTGCGATGTCTGCGGCAGCATCGTAAAGCCGGACGTGGTCCTCTATGAGGAGAGCCTGGATAACCGGATCATGGGGGAGGCCCTTCAGTATATCGCAGAGGCGGATGTCCTCATCGTGGGAGGCACCTCCCTGGTGGTCTATCCCGCTGCCGGCCTCATCGATTATTACCGGGGCCACAAGCTGGTCCTCATCAACCGGGACGAGACCGGAAAGGACTCCATGGCGGATCTCTGCATCCACGAAAAGATCGGGCAGGTATTTTCCCAGGTCATGGATTGGCCGGCATAAGGGAACCGGACCGGCCCACCAAAAAAGGCGCTCCTTCGAGCGCCTTTTTGATTGCTTTCTATCGGCCTTTGGGCCTTTTCCTGTTACTTGCTCAGTACCTCGGATACGGCCTTGTTCCGCTGGTTGATCTCCCCTTCGATATAGCTGTTCAGGAAGCTCTCCATGCTGGTGCGGCTGTAACGGTGTCCGTGTACGATCTGGGCGAAGCGGTTCACTGCCTTGGATACGTCCTCGTTGATGATGATGTAGTCATAGAGGTTTGCACAGGCGATGTCCTCCTCCGCCATGTCCATAAGCCGGTTGATGGTCTCCTCATCGTAGCGGCCGCTCTTGGTGAGCCGGTTCTCCAGCTCGTCCCAGGAGGGCGGCAGGATGAATACCAGAGTCGCGTCCGGACACAGGGTGCGGACTCTCATGGCTCCCACCACATCCAGATCCAGGATCACGTTGTGGCCCGCCTTTCTGGCGTCCTCCACTGCCTTCTTGGGGGTGCCGTAGCCGTTCTTATTGATGTAGGAGTACTCCAGCATCTGCCCGGTCCTGATCATGCGTTCAAACTCGATATAAGAAACAAAGTAGTAGTCCTTGCCGTCCACTTCTCCCTCTCTCGGCTCTCTGGTGGTGGCCGAAACACAGGTGCAGGCGTTGGGATGCTCTTTGAGATACTGACTGATAACGGTCTGCTTTCCGGTTCCTGCGGGGCCGGAAACAACTACCAGCTGTCCATACTCTGCGATCTTGTCGAAATACTTGTTCTGTGCACTCATGTTAGTTCCCTCTCCTTTTGATATGAATATATTGCGTAAGATTGTATTTTTTTTAGAACAATCTCATTATATCCATAGTTTTTTAGTAAAGTCAACAAAAATTTAAAAATTAACAAAGATTTTTTCGTGCAATTTGACAAGTAATTAACAAGTAACAATTCCCTACAGGGCCGATTCCTCCGAAGGGGGCTCTGCGAAGCGGATGCTGATCTCTCCGGAGGAGAGGGTCTCCCTGCTTCCGTCCTCATACTGTACCAGCAGTCTGCAGTCCTGATCCACATCCAGGGCCAGGGCGGGACGACTGTCTCCCTGGGACAGGACCCGGATCTTTCTTCCGATCACGAGGCTTCTGTCCCGGTATTTTTCCGCGTAATCCAGGGAGCCCTGCTCCCCGTAGGCCCTGTAGATCTCCATGAAGTGATTCAGGAAGGCCGCCGCAAGGCGGTTTTTCCCATCCTGTATCCGGTGCCGGAAGATGGCGCCTGCCACAGCCTCCACTCCCTCCGGGAAGCCCGCCTCCGGCGGATAGAGGTTAAAGCCGATCCCCAGGATCACATAGTCCAGGTGGCCGCTCTCCAGGCCCAGGGAGCCCTCCGTCAGGATGCCGCTGACCTTTTTTCCCCGCATGAAGACGTCGTTGACCCATTTGATGCCGGCCCGTTCCTCCGTAAGCTCCTCGATGGCCTCACAGGCCGCCACCGCCGCCATGGTGGTGATCTTCACCGCCTGCTCCGGCTTAAGGGCTGCCGGCCGCAGAAGGAGGCTCATGTAGACCCCTGTATCGGAGGGGGAATAGAAGCTCCTGCCCAGGCGCCCCTTTCCCGCGGTCTGGGAGGCAGCGATCAGTACCCTGCCTGCGGGGGCCCCCTCCGAGGCCTGCCGCTTCAGCTGCAGATTGGTGGAATCCACCTGCTGCCGGACCTCCGGCACAAGGTCCCGGCAGACCGGCTTTAAATACCGTGTGATGCCCTGGACCGACAGGATGTCCGTATCCGGGGACAGGCTGTAGCCCTTATTGGGTACCGCGTCGATCCGGTAGCCCGCCTTCCGCAGGCTGTTGACCGCCTTCCAGACGGAGGCTCTGGAGACCGCCAGCCTCCCGGCGATCTCCTGCCCCGACAGATAGGAGCCCTTATTTTCTTCCAATAACGCCAGCAGCGTTTCCTTCGTTCCCACGGCAGATTCTCCTTACTCTACGATCTTTTTCTTTCCGACCCGTTCCTTCTCCCCCGGAGCGGCTGCCGGGTATCCGATGGCCGCACAGCCGTATACGCCGTGATCCTCCGGCACTCCGAAGGCCCGAAGGAGCCCCCTTACCTTCGGCTCGTCAAAACAGGTCAGAAGCTGATTGATCCAGACGCAGCCCAGGCCCAGAGCGTTGGCCGCAAGGTAGATGTTCTCCATGGCGCAGGCATTGTCCACCTCCCGGTACCTGGACTCCTTTTCGTTGGAGGTGATGACCAGCACCGCCGGATCGTACATGTCGTACTCCGGGCCCCGTCCCAGGGCCTCCGATACGGCGGAGGCCAGCTTCCGGATCTTTTCCCGGTCCATGACTGCCGTAAACTGCCAGGTCTGCTTTCCCATTCCGCTGGGGGCCCGCAGGGCACAGTCCAGGATGGTCTCCACATCCTCCCTTCCCACAGCTTCCTTTGTGAAGCTTCTGCAGCTCCTTCTTTCCATCAATGCGCGGATCACTTCATTCATGACTTCTGTTTCCTCCTTTTGTTTTTTGCCGGTCCTGCCTTCTTCCGGGGACGGCCTGCCGGACTCTTGGCCGGGCCTTTTCCAGGTCCCTTTGCGGGACTTTTCTTCCGTACCGTATAGCCGAAGGTCCCCAGCAGCCTTCCAAGGCTCCGGTACTCTCCATGGCTGTAGGCCACCAGCTTGCAGCGGTCCAGATCCAGGCGGCCCTTTTCATCCAGATACCTTTCCTCCACGTCCACTGCCAGGACCTTTGCCAGGAACATATCATGGGAGCCCAGACGGAGCACCTCCGTCACCCTGCACTCCAGGTTCACGGGGCTCTCCAGGATCAGAGGCGCCTCCACCTCCGCAGCCTTCCCGGGGGTCAGGCCGCAGTCCTTCCACTTATCCGTCTTACCGCCGCTCCGGACACCGCAGTAGTCCGTTGCCCGGCACAGCTCCTCCGTGGTGAGGTTGATGACGAATTCTCCGGTCTCCTCGATCATGTGATGGCTGAAGCGCTCCGGCCGCACGGAGATATAGACCATGGGCGGCTCCGAGCAGACGATGCCCGTCCAGGCCACGGTGATGATGTTCCGGTTTCCTTCCCGGTCCCTGCAGCTTACCATGACTGCCGGTACCGGATACAGCATGGTCCCGGGCTTCCAGACTGTTTTTTTACTTTCCTGTTTCATAGGGGATCCCTTTCCTGCTTTTTTCTGTTTCTTCCGGCCTTCTGCCGGTTTATCTGGTTCCGTAACGGCTCAGCACCTCATTGACCGTGTATACGGTAACGAAGGCCAGTGGGTCGATCTCATGGAGCCTGCTCACCAGCTTCGCGTACTGGCTCCGGTCCATGATGGTGATAATCTCCGTCCGCTTCTGCCGGTCATAGGCTCCCTCCGATTCATAGAGGGTGGCGCCGCAGTGCATTTCCCGGAGAAGAAGGTCCAGGATCTCCTCCTGCTTATGGGAAATGATGCAGACCCTCTTTTTCACATGGAAGCCCAGGATGAAGTGGTCCAGCACCAGTCCGTTGAGCCAGGTCCCCAGGAGACTCAGAAAGACGATCTTCCCATCATAGACCAGAATGGAGCTTAAGGCTGCGCAGAAGCCCACGGCGGTGATGGCCTGCCCCAGCTCCATGTGAAAATACCGGTTCAGGAATTTTGCGATGATATCCAATCCCCCGGAGGAGGCGTTGAGATTAAAGAGAATGGCCTGCCCCAGGCTCACCACCAGCACGTCCCCCAGCATGTCCAGAAAGGGGTCCCCCGTAATGGAGGGCTGGTTGGGAAAAAGGTACTCGAAGATCCCCAGGAACACCGGAAGCAGCAGGGAGGTGTATACGGTCTTGGCTCCGAACTCCCGTCCCAGGGTAACGAAGCCGAAGATCAGAAGGGCCACGTTGATGATCATGGTCAGGGTGGAGACGCTTAAGGGGATGAAATTGGTCAGCACCACCACAAGTCCCGATACGCTTCCTACTGTAACATGGCTCGGCACCAGAAAGAAATAGACCGCCACTGCGGCGATCAGGGTCCCCAGGGTGATCAGAAGATATTCCCGGAGCTGTTCAAGTCCGTGTTGTCTTGTTTCCATTTGTTCTCCTTCCGCTTTTCCTTCTTATCTATTTATACCACAGTACCGATCGCTTTTGGACTGTTTTTCACCGGCGGACTTCTTTTTTCCCTGAAAATTCCCTCTCTGTCTTGACTTCCCTCTCTCTCCGCGGTATATTAGCCTTCTGGTATGTAGTAATTAAAACCACGTGTTTTTGAATTGATAGCCATATCTGTTTTGAAATACAGCCAAATCTAACAGCGAGGTACTTTTTATATGCAGCTGAAACCATTGAAGATCGGAGATCTGACTGCGAGACTGCCCATCATCCAGGGAGGCATGGGAGTGGGCATCAGCCTCTCCTCCCTGGCGGGTGCCGTTGCAAAGGAAGGGGGCATCGGCGTGATCTCCGCCGCTCATCCGGGTTATATGGAGCCGGACTTTGATACCAATACCAGGGAGGCCAACCTCCGGGGCCTTGGGAAGCACATCCGCAGGGCAAAGGAGATCTCCCAGGGAGGCATCGTCGGGGTAAATATCATGTGCGCCATGGAGGGCTACAATGATTTCGTCAGGTGCAGCGTGGAGAACGGCGCGGACCTCATCATCTCCGGTGCCGGGCTTCCGGTGGACCTTCCGGCCCTGGTTGCAGGCAGCAATGTGAAGATCGCTCCCATTGTCTCTCCCCCGAAGGCTGCCAGAGTCCTCTTAAAGCGCTGGGACAAGCATTATCAGAGGACTGCGGACCTGGTGGTGATCGAGGGCCCCAAGGCGGGCGGCCACCTGGGTTATTCTCCGGAGGAGGTGGAGGCCCATAAGGATACGGGCTACGATAAGGAGATCCTGGAGATCCTGGACATCGTAAAGGAATACGCAGAAAAATATCAGCAGGACATTCCTGTGGTATTTGCCGGCGGCGTCTTCACCCATGAGGACATCCTCCACTATCTGTCCCTGGGCTGCTCCGGCGTCCAGATCGCTTCCCGTTTCGTGGCCACGGAGGAATGCGACGCGGATATCCGCTTCAAGGAGGCCTATATCAAGGCGAAGAAGGAGGACATCGTCATCGTAAAGAGCCCTGTTGGCATGCCGGGAAGGGCTCTGAACAATGACTTCATCCAGCGGACCAGGATCCAGCGGGATCCCATTACCAAATGCTGGCACTGCCTTCATAAGTGCGACATGGCCACCATCCCCTACTGCATCACGAAGGCCCTGATCCATGCCGCAAAGGGAGATCTGGACAACGCCCTGATCTTCTGCGGAGACGAGGTGGACCGGATCCATGAAATGACCACCGTGCCGAAGCTCATGGCGGAGCTTTGCGGTGCTTAAGACCCCGGCAGGCTGCCGTACAAACAGTTTTCCCGTAAATATAAATACACCGCAAGGAGCTTTTCGCTTCCTGCGGTGTTTTTTTGATCCTGTTTCTGCTTATCCCACTTCTCCCTTCAGGTAGGCCAGTGCGTAGTCCACATAAAGGTTGCAGCCTCCAAGGAGGGACTCCTCGTCCAGGTCGAAGAGACCGTGATGATGGGCGGAAAGGGTGTTGGGATCCGCCGGGTTTCCGGTGCCGATAAAGCCATAGATCCCCTTTGCCTTTGCCAGGTAATCCGCAAAGTCGTCGGCCCCCAGGGCCTTCTGCTGGTCGTGGATGATCCGGTCCGGTCCGTAGATTTCCTCTGCCACCCGGGTTGCCTCCGCCGCTGCGGTGCTGTCGTTGATGAGGGGTGCTGCAAAGTCCTTGAACTCCACCTCCGCCTCGGCGCCGTAGAGCCTGCAGAGCTCCTCCGCGGTCTCCCGGACCCTGCGGTTCGTCCGCTCCCTGGTCTCCGGGGAGAAGCAGCGGGTGGTGCCCTCCAGTTCCGCCTGCTCCGCCACGATGTTGTAGGCCGTACCGGCTGTAAGCTTTCCGACTCCCACCACCACCGTATCCAGGGGATCCGTCCTTCTGGCCACGATGGACTGCAGGTTCACCACGATCTGGGAAGCGATGTAAAGAGCGTCCACCCCCAGATGAGGCGTGGAAACATGGGCTCCCTTTCCGGTGATGCGGATCCGGAAGTAATCGCAGCTGGCGTTCCTGGGGCCCGGGGTCAGGGAAATAGTCCCTGCCGGCAGGGAGGAGCAGACATGGGATCCGTAGACCCGGTCCACGCCCTCCATGAGGCCCGCCGCCACGAACTGTCTGGCTCCTGCTCCGATCTCCTCTGCCTGCTGGAAGAAAAGCCGGATCTGGCCGGAAAATTCGTTTTTCTTTGCCTGGAGGACCTTTGCCGCCGTAAGCAGCATAGCGGTGTGGGCGTCATGGCCGCAGGCATGGCAGAGGCCTTCCTTCTGTGAGCGGTAGGGGACTCCCTCCTTCAGGTCCTCCATCCGCAGGGCATCCGTGTCTGCCCGAAGGGCCATGGTCCTCTGTCCCTTCGCCCCCTCCGGTCCTGTTCCGTCGATCCAGGCATAGACGCCGGTGTCGCCTACCCGCTTATGGGGGATCCCGCTCTTATCGAGTTCCTCTTCAATCTTTTTTGCTGTTTCATATTCCTCGAGACTGGCTTCGGGGTGGGCGTGAAAATACCGTCTGAGCCCGATGAGATAATCCCGTTCCTCCTGAATGTATGCTTTGATTCCCATGCTGTCCTCCTGATCTACTGAAGCCTGGGCCCGATCCTGACCCCGGCCTGCTGCTGTTTACTGCTCCCAGGTGCAAATGAAGGCGCCGTCGTAGGCTTCCTGGATGGTCTGAGCCACCTCGTCGGTCCTGTAGGCCTCCACAATCTTCTGATAGACTTCGTTGTCCTTATCCTCTGTTCTTGCAGCGATGATGTTCACCAGATCTGCCACGGCTTCATTTTCCTCGGGATCTACATTTTCCGTGAAGATGGCGTCCTCATTGGGGTTCAGGCCTGCCGTGAAGGCGTTTCCACCGTTGATAACGGCTGCAGCGCAGTCCGGAAGCAGGTTTGCAAGGGTGGCTGACTCCGCCTCCTTGATCTCGATCTGTACGTTGTACTGGGTGATGTCCGCCTTAGTGGGGATGAAGCCCTTTGCCGGGTCGCAGACGATGAGGCCTGCTGCCTCCAGGAGCTTAAGAGCCCTGCCGCCGTTGGTCAGATCGCTGGGGATGGCGATGATGTCCCCGTCCTTGATGTCCTCGATGGACTGGATCTTGTCCTTGTTGTTGTAAATGGAGAGGGGTGCGATGATGGTGTCTCCGATGGCCACGATCTCATAACCCTTCTGCTCCACGTCATTTGCCAGGAATGCCTTGTGCTGGAAAGCGTTCAGGTCGATCTCCCCGTCGTTTAAGGCCCGGTTGGGAGCTGCGTAGTCGCTGAAGTTCACAAGCTCCACCTGGATCTTCTCCGGTGCCAGAAGCTCGTTTACCGTATCCCACATGTCGTTGTAGCTTCCTACCACGCCTACCTTTACGATGGTGTTTCCGGAGTCATCCGTTGCGGGGCCCTCTGCCTCCTTTGCGCCGCAGGCCGTAAGTGCCAGGGCAGCTGCCGTAAGTCCGATGAGTGCATAAATATTCTTTTTCATAATGGGTTCTCCTCTTCTTTATTTATATGGTTTTTTGTTTGTTTTTTATTTTTATGATCTCTGGTCCCTTGCCGCCTTAGTGCCTGGTCCGGCGGATGATGATGTTGCCCACCAGCTGGATGACGCTTACGATCAGCAGGATGATGATCACCGTGATCCACAGAAGGTCATATTCATACTGCTGGTAGCCGTAGCGGATGGCGAAGTCTCCCAGGCCCCCGGCTCCCACGGCTCCTGCCATGGCCGTAAGGCCCACCAGGTTCACCAGGGTGATCATGCTGACCCGGGTGATGCTGGGGATGCTCTCCCGAAGGTACACGCCGAAGATGATCTCCACCGGGGTAAATCCCATGGACTCGCTGGCTTCGATGAGGCCGCTGTCCACTTCCGCGATGGCCGTCTCCACCTGTCTTCCGAAGAAGGGCACCGTGCCGCAGATCAGGGGAACGTAGGCTCCTGCCACTCCCAGGCTGGTTCCCACGATGGCCCGGCTCACGGGGATCAGCAGGAACATGAGGATGATGAAGGGGATGGAGCGGACGATGTCGATGCCCTTATCCAGCACCCGGTAAAGGGGCGTGCATTCCATAAGGCCGCCTTTTTTCGTGACGATCAGCAGAACGCCCAGGACCACGCCGATCACGAAGGCGAAGAGGGCGGATACCACCACCATCTGAATGGTCTGCACCGTACATTCCAGGAGCTCTTCTCCCCGGGTCTCCAGGTTCGGCGCTATCTGATATAAGATATTCATCCTTTGATCACCTCCGTATCCACTCCTACTGACTGAAAATATGCCACCGCTGCCTCAACGTCCTCCGGGGCTCCGTTTACACTTACCACCAGTTTTCCGAAGGGCAGATCCTTCAGCACCTCCACGTTTCCGAAGATGATGCTGGCATCCACGTTGAATTTTCTGGACACCTGGGAGATCACCGCCTCCTTGGTGTTGGTATTGGAATAGCTCAGGATCAGCATCTTTCCGCCGGGCTTAAGCTCCGTCAGGGGATTTCCGCTTTCTATCAGATCGTAGATCTTGTTGATGTTTGTGGCGGTGGCGATGAAATCCTTTGTCACCGGCTCCCTGGGATGGTCGAAGACGTCGATGGTGCTGCCTTCCTCCACCACCCGGCCTTCTTCCATTACCGCCACCCTGTCGCAGATGTCCTTTACCACGTCCATCTGGTGGGTGATGATGATGATGGTGATCCCCAGCTTCCGGTTGACTTCGTTCAGAAGCTTCAGGATGGACTGGGTGGTCTGGGGATCCAGGGCTGAGGTAGCTTCGTCGCAGAGCAGCACCCTGGGGTCGTTGGCCAGGGCCCTGGCGATGGCTACTCTCTGCTTCTGTCCGCCGGAGAGCTGGGAGGGATAGGCGTCCGTCTTATCGGAAAGCCCCACCAGCTCCAGAAGGGAGCGGATCTTCCGGTCCCGTTCCTCCCGGCTCAGGCCGCTTTTTTTCAGGGGGAAATCGATGTTTCCGTAAACGGTCCGGGAGCGCATCAGGTTAAAGTGCTGGAAGATCATGCCGATCTTTTTCCGGACCTCCCGAAGCTCCCGCTCCGACAGCTTCGTAATGTCCGTGCCGTCAATGAGGACGCTGCCTGAGGTGGGCCGTTCCAGGAGGTTGATGCATCTGACCAGGGTAGATTTTCCGGCTCCGGAAAATCCGATGATCCCGAAGATCTCCCCGTCCTGCACCTGCAGGGATACATCTCTGACTGCGTGAACGTCCCGGCCCTTTGCCCCAAAGGTCTTTGTTACGTTTTTCAGTTCGATCATGGTGTCTGTTCCTTTCTGGTATCTGTTCTTTTCCTGGGGACATCCGCTTACGGGTATAAAAAAAGCTTCCATCCCAATATGAAAATATTAGGACGAAAGCGTCTGTTACTTCCGTGATACCACCTAACTTCAGCTGCCGCTCACACGGTCAGCCCTCATCGAGTACGCCTGCTGTGCATTTAATACTCTATCGCTGTAACGGGCGAACCCGTCATGTCTTATCCTTCCGGTTCATACATGCGACTCAGAGGCCATGTTCGGCAGCTTCCTTCTTCTCCCCTCTCAGCGAACAGGGATTCTCTCCTAAGACACCTACTGCTTACTCTTCTCTTCAACGTCATTTTGTGTCATTCAGTTGTTGGGCTTAATTTACTCTGATTCCCGGAAAATGTCAAGCGTTTTTTTTATTTGTTTTCATGAATGAATATTCATCCCCGGGATCCGGCTGCTGATATTCCTGATCTTATGTGCAGCCATTCTTTTTCGTTATGACTGCTCCTTGGCTCCCGATGACTGTACCTTTGTCTCCGTTTCCTCTGCCCCCGGCTCCCCTGCCTCTGATTTTCCTCCCATATTAAAGAGGAACACCGTCACCAAGATGCAGGCAAAGCCCAGCAGGTCGATGAGTTCAAAACGGGAATGGAGCCACAGGGCGGAGATGACCGTGGCGGACACCGGCTCCAGGCAGCCGATGAGGGTGGCCTTTACGGCGCCGATCTCGCTGATGCCCTGCAGGAAGAGGGTGAAGGCTCCTACGGTGCCGATGAGGATGATCAGGATCATCACCAGGATCCCGACACCATCCAGGTCTGCGGTCTTTCCGAAGGAACCGCTGCAGATCCCCAGGACACTGCCGCCGATCAGCATGCCGTAGGCGCTGACAGCCTGGCTGCCCCAGCGGGCCACAAGGCCTGCGGAGAGCATGGAATAGGTCACCACGCCCACAGCCGCACAGATTCCCCAGAAGAGGCCTCCTCCGGAGATCACCATGCTGCTGACATTTCCATGGGTGGCAATCAGGAAAACTCCCAGCAGGGCCAGAAAAACGGAAAAGAGGTGCTTTCCGCTGAGCATGGTCCTGGTACGGATGGCTACCACCACCGCAATGATGGCAACACTGAGGTTCTGCATGACAGTGGCCGTAGCGGAGTTGGAATACTGGATGGCCGTCAGGTAGGACAGCTGCACAAACATCAGTCCCGCCAGGGCAAATACCACCTCCCGCAGCATGTCCCTCCGGTGCCCAAGGAGCCCCGTAAGCTGCTTCCTCTGTCCGAAGAGGCACATCAGCAGCAGGACGACGCCCGACAGGAACATCCGCATGGTGGTAAGCCATACGGAGCTGATATCATAATTCATAAACAGGTACTGGCTGCAGGTGCCGGAAAAGCCCCAGCTCACTGCCCCCAGTACGGCGCACAGGAATCCCCCCGGCCTTTTATTAAATGCCATTTTTTTCTCCTCCTAAAGCAGTGCTTTCACTGCTGTCGGTCCCATTTTTGCATATCTTTTTCCCGCCGTCAAGGTCAAGCATTGCTTTTTGCATTTCCCCGCAGTATCATAGCAGTATCATAGTAGTTTTATGGCTGTATCAAACAGCATCAAACCAGGGGGCGTTCCCGGCACCGGGCTCCCTGATCGTACAGAAAAACTTGCAGGAAAAGGAGGGCAGAGCTTATGAAAAAAACATTCAGGATATGGGGCCTTGCACTTTGTGCCATAGCCCTTTCCGCCGTTCTCCCCGCAGGCCTTAAGGCTTACGCAGGAGAATGGAGGCAGGATGAGACCGGCTTCTGGTATCAGGAGGATGACGGCAGCTACCCCATCAACTCCTGGAAATGGATCGACGGAAACGGAGACGGCATCGCAGAATGCTATTTCTTTGACCGGAGCGGCTATCTGGCCGTAAACACCACCACCCCGGACGGTTATACCGTGGACGAAAACGGTGCCTGGGTCCTGGACGGCGTGGTCCAGACCCGCAGCGCGGAGGAGGCGGCTTCCCTTCCGGCAACTGCCGGCGGCAGCGGTCCCTCCAGAGTCACGGCCCCTGCGGAGGACCAGGATCAGACAGACTCTCAGACTTCGGTCACAGGCAGCCTGAATATCGGCGGCCTCGTGGTAAGCTATGGCCCGCCTCTTACCCAGGTGGTAAAGGAGGACGATTACAGCTACAGCCTCTACAGTGCCGACGGCCTGCAGCAGGTGGGGATCATGGTCTCGGAGCCCATGGACGCCGAAGAACAGGCACAGATGGATTTTTATGAGGCGATCGGCTATGACTGGCGGGCCCAGCTGGAGAACATGCTGGCCCTCACCTTCTACAGCTTCCTGGATTCCCTGTCCCCGGAGGCGGAGGTAAGCGTTTCTACTCCGGCCTATCCCTCCGGCACATGGCATAAGATGTCCATGACCGGACACATGGAGAATTCCTATTATGACTTCACCCACTGCGATATCCTGTACCGTATGCGGGATCATCAGCTGGACCTGATCATGGTGATGTCTGAAGGCTCCACCTTCGATACGGATGGCTTTATGACGAACAATGTCCGCTGATGAGGCGGCAGATGCCGGAGCTCCCTGGGGGGTGCCGCCGGGGGCTGAGGATGCCGCCGGGGCCTGAGGATGCCGCCGGGGGCATGGCTCGGGGGCCGAGGCTCGGTTGATCGGCCTTTCGGGTCCAGTTGAGTCCCGTTGAGTCCAGTTTAATGGCTTGTTGACGGCCTGATTTTGACTTCTTGAAATTTGGGGTGTAACTTTAGGGCTTTCTGACGGCCCGATTTTGATTTTTTAAAATTTTGGGTGTAATTTTGACCTGTCGCGTACACCCCGAATCGAAGAAATGCTTCAAAAAGCCGTCGGATCCGCCTGAACTTACACCCCAGAATCAGGTTCCTTGAAAATAGGGTGTATCGGCTCCTTAAACGTACACCCCATATCAAAGAAGTTGAAAATCAGACCGTACAGCAGCGGTTTAAACTGAACCCTATAGGGTGGACACGAAGAAAAAGCGTTTTACATGCATTTTGAGAGTCCTCTCTCTACTGTGGACACAGTTCTGACGGGATTGTCGCGGTCAAAAAAAGAGTCCCTGATCTTGTTGAACAGTGATCAGGGACTCTCTTTTTATTTCCGTCCGGGCTGGCCATAATAGGCGTTCTTTCCATGCTTTCTCAGATAATGCTTGTCCTGAAGGCACTGGGGCGTTTCCTGTACCCGGTGATTGATGGTCTCCGTCAGGGCTGCCATCTTGGCGACCTCCTCCAGCACCACTGCGTTGTGGACCGCCTCGTTTGCATCCTTTCCCCAGGTGAAGGGGCCGTGGTTCTTGCAGAGGACGCAGGGAACTGCATTGTAGTCGATGCCGTTTCTCTCAAAATGGTCGGCGATCAGCACTCCGGTATTCTTTTCATAGTCTGCAAGCTCTGCCTCTGTCAGATTTCTGACGCAGGGGACCCTGCCGTAGATATAATCCGCATGGGTGGTTCCGTAGCTGGGAATGTCCCGTCCTGCCTGGGCCCAGGATGTGGCCCAGGAGCTGTGGGTGTGTACCACGCCGCCAATCTCCGGGAAACGATTGTACAGCACCATGTGGGTGGGTGTGTCGGAGGATGGATTCAGATCCCCCTCCACCTTGTTGCCCTGAAGGTCCATCACCACCATGTCCTCGGGTCTGAGCTCCTCATAGGGGACTCCTGAGGGCTTGATCACAAAGAGCCCCTTCTCCCGGTCGATGCCGGACACGTTGCCCCAGGTAAAGGTCACCAGGCCGTAGGCCGGCAGCTTCATATTCGCTTCGTAGACTTTCTGTTTCAGTTCCTCAAGCATTGTTAATCCTCCTCCCAAAGCGCAAGGCTCTCTACAGCCGCTCTCTCTGCGGCAAGGCCTGCGCGGTAACGTTCCATGAATTTCTCAAAGCCTGCGATGTCTTCCTGCTTCGGCTCCATGCGGACAGACTTTGCTCCCGCAAATACCTTGTCCTGCAGGAAGGACTCCAGGGTCTCCCCTGTCTCCTTCCGCTGCATATAGGCCGCCAGCAGGGCTATGCCCCAGGCGCCTCCTTCTCCTGCCGTTTCCATAACAGCCACGGGGCCGGAGGCTGCCGCAGCCATGATCCGCTGGCCCACACCGGGGGTCTTGAAGAATCCGCCGTGGCCCATAAGGCAGTCCAGCTTCACCTGCTCCTTCTGGAACATCAGGTCAAGGCCCACCTTCAGGGTGGCCAGGGCACTGTAAAGATTGGCCCGCATAAAGTTTGCCAGGGTAAAGCGGCTGTCCGGAGTCCTTACGAACATGGGGCGTCCCTCTTCAAATCCCGTTACCGGCTCTCCGGAAAGATAGCCATAGGACAGAAGCCCTCCGCAGTCCGCATCTCCGGTTAAGGCATGGTTGTAAAGAAGGCCGAAGAGCTCTCCCTTATCCAGCTTTTTCCCTGTCAGTGCGGAAAATTCATCGAAGATCTCCACCCAGGCATTCAGATCCGAGGTACAGTTGTTGCAGTGCACCATGCCCACCAGATTGCCTGAGGGGGTCGTCACCATGTCAATCTCCGGGTATACCCGGGACAGCTCCTTTTCCAGTACCACCATGGCAAATACGGAGGTTCCTGCAGATACATTTCCGGTCCTTACCGCCACACTGTTGGTGGCCGCCATGCCGGTGCCTGCGTCGCCCTCCGGCGGGCAAAGGGGGATCCCTGCCTCAAGGGTCCCGGTCTCATCCAGAAGGGCCGCGCCCTCCGGGGTCAGTCTGCCTGCTTCCTCTCCTGCCAGAAGCACCTTCGGCAGGACATCCTGAAGCCGCCATTCATAGCCCTCGGCCTTTACCAGCTCCTCGAACTGAGCCGTCATCTTTTCGTTATAGCATTTTTTCTCCGTATCGATGGGGAACATACCGGAGGCGTCTCCGATGCCCAGCACCTTTTCCCCCGTGAGCTTCCAGTGGATATAGCCCGCCAGGGTGGTCAGAAAGCGGAGTCTCGGCAGGTGTTCCTCATGCTTCAGCATGGCCTGGTACAGATGGGCGATGCTCCAGCGCTGAGGAATGTTGTACTGGAAGAGCTCCGTCAGTTTTTCCGATGCCTCCTGGGTGATGGTGTTCCTCCAGGTGCGGAAGGGGACCAGCAGCTCTCCTTCCCCGTCAAAGGCCATATATCCGTGCATCATGGCGCTTACGCCCATGGATCCCACGGTCTTCAGCCGGATCCCGTAGGTCTTCTCCACATCCTCCCTCAGGGCACCGTAGCATTTTCTTAAGCCCTCCAGGATCTCCGTCACCGGATAGGTCCAGATCCCGTTCTCCAGATGGTTCTCCCATTCAAAGCTTCCCTGGGCAATGGGGGCCATGTCCCCGCCAATGAGCACCGCCTTGATCCTGGTGGAACCGAATTCGATGCCAAGGGAGGTCTTCCCTCCTTCGATCCATTGCCTTGCAGCTTCCCTGTCAACTCCCATAGTTTTCCCCTCTTTTCTTCTTTTGTGCCGTATCGTTTTCGGCATTCAGGTCTGTCGATTTGCGACATTCCCTTGGTTTTTACAGTTTTTCATCTGCTATCATTATATTTTCACAGGAAAAAAACGGCAAGTTATAAATGTAACGATCCGGGAAAACCGGCTAGGTTTTTAGACCTTGCTTTTTACGAAAAGCAGATGGTATGATCGTGTTGCAAGGCCCCCTTCTTCCGGCCTTTTCATTCCTTTCAGCAGAATCATTTCTATCAGCACTTCATGAAAAGCAATTCTCTTGTGGCAATTCTATGTTTCTCATCTCAGGAGGTATCCCTATGGAAGAGCATCTTGTAAAACGCAAATCACCGGAACAACCGGCAGAGACCCGTATGGAGAGGCTTAGATACCGGGTAGAAGAGGCCCGGAGCTTCAATCTCCTAAGTGACACCTTCATGTCCGTAGCTTTAAGGGACCAGGCTGCGGCACAGGAGGTCATACGGATCTTCACCGGAATCCCTGACCTTAAGATCGTTTCCCTGAGTACCCAGGTACGGCTTCCCCGGATGGTCTCACACGATGCCATTCTGGATGTGGTAGCGGAGGACAGCTCGGGAAAGATCTATAATATTGAAGTGCAGAGGGCAGATAATCTGGACCATGCCAAAAGGGTCCGGTACTATGGGGCAATGCTGGATACCGCCTGTCTGGAAAAGGGGGCCGGCTATGAGGAATTGCCTGAAGTGTATGTGATCTACCTGAGTGAAAGGGACTTGTGGAAAGCCGGAAAGACGGTGTATACTGTTGAAAAGAAACTTTCCGGAACAGAGATTCCTTACAGCGACGGCATGCATATCATCTTTGCCAATGCGGAAGCAAATGACGGTACGGAGATCGCCCGGACCATGCAGTATTTTAAAGTATCGGATCCCATGGATCAGAGTCATGGAGCATTATCGAAGAGAGTCCACTATTTGAAGTGTGAGGAAGGAGGACGTCAGGAGATGTGTGAAATATCGGAAAAGATCTACAATGAAGGGGTCGCAGATGGCCGAATCGAGGGGCGGATCGAAGGCCGGAATGAGGGCCGTCTGGAGATCCAGAAGGAAACGGCCATAACCCTGGCTGAAAGGGGCATGTCCATCTCCGAGATCGCGGAGATCATAAAGGTCAGCGACAGGGTCGTGGAGGGATGGCTCTCTGAGGGCAGCGATCCGGCGAAATAAAAAATACCCCGGCAAGGTTGAAACCGGGAAACAAAAATCAAATAATAGACCAATCAAAAAGAGACTGACACCCGGCATCCGGATCCCCGTAGATCCTGAAGGACGCCGCGGTTTATCAGTCTCTTTTCTGTTTGCCTCTTTTTAACTTATCTCTTTTCAGAGCAAAATTTCTTACCCGATCTGTGCCGCCACCAGGTCTCCCATCTCGCTGCAGGAAACCTTCTTGCAGCCCTCCTGGAGGATGTCTCCGGTGCGGTAGCCCTGATCCAGGACCGCATTTACCGCTTCCTCGATGACGTCCGCTTCCTTTGCCATATCGAAGGAGTAGCGGAGCATCATGGCTGCGGAGAGGATGGTGCCCAGGGGGTTCGCCAGGTTCTGTCCCGCAATGTCCGGGGCGGAACCGTGGATGGGCTCGTACATGCCCAGGGTACCCTCGGAAAGGGATGCGGAGGGCATCATGCCGATGGAGCCCGTCAGCATGGAAGCCTCGTCGGAAAGGATGTCTCCGAACATGTTTTCCGTTACCAGCACGTCAAACTGGGTGGGGTTCTTGATCAGCTGCATGGCGGTGTTGTCCACCAGCACGTCGCTGTATTCCACCTCCGGATATTCTTCGGACAGGCGGTGCATCACCTTTCTCCAGAGTCTGGAGGTATCCAGCACGTTGGCCTTGTCCACGGAGGCCAGGCGCTTTCTCCGCTTCATGGCGGTCTCAAAGGCCACCCGTCCGATGCGCTCGATCTCATGCTCGGAATAGGGCATGATATCCGTTGCCACCAGCTCTCCGTCCTTTTCCTCCGTGCTGTGTCCGCCGAAGTAGACGCCGCCGGTGAGTTCCCGGACAATGAGCAGGTCGATGCCGTCTCCCACGATCTCCCGCTTCAGGGGAGAGGTGTCCGCCAGCTGGGGGAAGAGCCTTGTGGGCCGCAGGTTCGCAAAGAGTCCCAGGGCCTTCCGGACCCCCAGAAGGGCCTTCTCCGGCCGGATCTCCGCCGGGCAGTCATCCCACTTGGGGCCTCCTACGGCTCCCAGCAGCACGCTGTCAGCGGATTTGCACAGCTCCATGCCCTCCTCCGTGATGGGGACTCCGTATTTGTCGATGGAGCAGCCTCCGATATCCACATAGGTGTAGTGGAAGCTGTGTCCGAATTTCTCTCCGATCCGGTCCAGGACCTTGACCGCCTCTCTGATGATCTCCGGGCCGATGCCGTCCCCCGGCAGGACTGTAATGTTCTTTTCCATAGGTCTTATCCCTCCCTGAGGGCAGCCAGCAGGCCGCCTTTTTTGATGATGTTCTGGATAAAGGGCGGGAAGGGCTGTGCCTGATACTGCTTTCCCGTCGTCAGATCCTCTATGATGCCTGTATTGAAATCTACCTTGACCTCATCTCCCGCGGCGATCTCCTCCGCCGCATCCGGGCACTCCAGGATGGGAAGGCCGATGTTGATGGCGTTCCGGTAGAAGATCCGGGCAAAGCTCTTTGCGATGACGCAGCCGGTACCGCAGGTCTTGATCACAAGGGGAGCATGCTCCCTGGAGGAGCCGCAGCCGAAGTTCCAGCCGGCCACCATGATGTCTCCCTTCTGTACCTGATCCACGAAGTCCTGATCGATGTCCTCCATGCAGTGCTTTGCCAGCTCCTGGGGATCGGAGGTGTTCAGATAGCGGGCGGGAATGATCACGTCCGTATCCACGTTATCAGGGTATTTGAATACCTTTCCTCTGGTTTCCATTAAAACTCCTCCTTCGGCGCAGTAATATATCCCGTCAGGGCACTCTGGGCAGCCGTTGCCGGGCTTGCCAGATAGACCTCGCTCTTCACATGGCCCATGCGGCCAACGAAGTTCCGGTTGGTGGTGGCCACGCAGCGCTCTCCCTCTGCCAGGATGCCCATATAGCCTCCCAGACAGGGTCCGCAGGTGGGGGTGGAGACCACTGCCCCTGCCTCGATAAAGGCGGTCACATAGCCCCGTTCCACACATTCCTTCATGATCTGCTGGGTGGCGGGGATGATGATGCAGCGGACGCCCTCCGCCACCTTGTTTCCCTTCATGATCCGGTAGGCCGTCTCCATGTCCTCCATGCGGCCGTTGGTACAGCTTCCGATCACCACCTGGTCGATCTTGATGTGAGAAAGCTCCGCCGCCGGATGGGTGTTTTCCGGAAGGTGGGGACAGCTGACGGTGGGCACGATCTTTGACAGGTCGATCTCTATGGTCTTTTCATATTCCGCATCGGGATCCGCCTCGTAGAATACGGGCTCTCGCTCGCTGCGGCCATTAAGATAGGCCTTCGTCTTCTCATCCACCGGGAAGATGCCGTTCTTTGCTCCGGCCTCGATGGCCATGTTGCAGATACAGAGCCTGTCGTCCATGGAGAGGGAAGCCACTCCTTCTCCCGTAAATTCCATGCTCTTATAAAGGGCTCCGTCCACACCGATCATGCCGATGATAGTGAGGATCACGTCCTTTCCGCTGCAGTTTCCGGGAAGCTGTCCCTTCAGCTCGAAGCGGATGGCGGAGGGCACCTTGAACCAGGCCTTTCCCGTGGCCATGCCCGCTGCCATGTCCGTGCTTCCCACGCCTGTGGAAAATGCCCCAAGAGCTCCGTAAGTACAGGTGTGGCTGTCGGCGCCGATGATGCAGTCTCCTGCAGTCACCACTCCCTGCTCCGGAAGGAGGGCATGCTCGATGCCCATCTTTCCCACGTCATAGAAATGGCTTACGCAGTGGGAGCAGGCAAATTCCCTGCACTGCTTCGACTGCTGCGCTGCCTTGATGTCCTTGTTGGGGACAAAGTGGTCCAGAACGATGGCCACCCGGTCCTTGTCAAATACCTGGTCAAAGCCTGCCTTTTTGAATTCATTGATGGCCACCGGCGTAGTGATGTCGTTTCCCAGAACGATGTCCAGCTTTGCCTCGATAAGCTCTCCCGGCTTTACCTCCGGAAGTCCCGCGTGGGCTGCCAGGATCTTCTGTGTCATTGTCATTCCCATGATTATTTTCCTCCTTCCAGGCTGCGGTTGATGGCGGAGAAGAGGGCGTTAATGGAGGAAGCGATGATATCGTCGTGGATACCTGCGCCCCATACCCGCTTTCCGTTCTCCGGCAGGATGCTGACGTAGGAAATGGCCTGGGAGGAAGAGCCTCTGGTAAGAGCGTGCTCCTCATAGGTCAGATCCGAGAAGGCGATGCCCAGCTGTTTTTTCACTGCATTGCTGACAGCGTCCAGACGTCCGTTACCCTTTGCACTGAGCTCCTGCTTTTCTCCGTCGATCTCCACCGTAACGATGGCGTGCATCTCCGGGGTCCGGACGAAGTGGTAATCGATCAGACGGATGTGATCGTTGATATTGACATAGGTGTCGGTAAATACCTGCAGCACCTCCTTGGGGGAGAGCTCCGCATGGGCGTGGTCGGATACGGATTTTACCGCATAGCCCACCTCCTCCCGCATGGCCGCAGGCAGGATATAACCGAAGTTGTGCTCCAGAAGGTAGCCGATGCCGCCCTTTCCGGACTGAGAATTGATCCGGATCACGTCGGTCTCGTATTCCCTTCCCACATCGCCGGGGTCGATGGGCAGATAGGGCACGGTCCAGGTATCGCAGTGCTTCTCTTCCCGCCACTTCATGCCCTTGGCGATGGCATCCTGATGGGATCCGGAGAAGGCCGCGAATACCAGCTTGCCCGCATAGGGCTGGCGCTCGTATACGTGCATCCGGGTCACCCGCTCATAGAGCTCCGTGATCTCCGGCATGTTGGAGAAATCCAGCTCCGGATCCACGCCCTGGGCGTACATGTTAAGGGCCAGGGTGATGATGTCCACATTTCCGGTGCGCTCTCCGTTTCCGAAAAGGGTCCCCTCGATGCGGTCCGCTCCGGCCAGGATCCCCAGCTCCGCGTCTGCCACGGCGCAGCCCCGGTCGTTGTGGGGATGGAGGGAGACCTCCACCGCCTCCCGGTATTTCAGATTGTCGCAGATATATTCCACCTGGTCCGCATAGACATGGGGGGAAGACAGCTCCACCGTGGCCGGAAGGTTGATGATGGCCTTCCTGTCGGGGGTGGGCTTCCATACGTCCAGTACCGCATTGCAGATCTCCAGGGCAAACTCCGGCTCCGTTCCCGTAAAGGATTCCGGGGAGTACTCGTAACGGTAGGCGGTCCCGGTCTCGGCAGCGATCTTCTCAAAGAGCTCCGCGCCCTCCACCGCGATGCGGACGATCTCCTCCCTGGACTTGCGGAACACCTGCTCCCGCTGGGCCAGGGAGGTGGAGTTGTAAAGATGAACGATGGCGTTTTTGCAGCCGGAGAGGGCCTCGAAGGTCTTCCGGATGATATGCTCCCTGCTCTGGGTCAGGACCTGTACCGTCACATCGTCGGGAATGAGGTCCTTTTCGATCAGGGTCCGCAGGAAGGTATATTCCGTCTCGGAGGCGGCGGGGAAGCCCACCTCGATCTCCTTAAAGCCAAGCTTTACCAATAGTCCGAAAAACTCCAGCTTTTCCTCCAGGCTCATGGGGATCACCAGGGACTGATTGCCGTCCCGCAGGTCCACGGAGCACCATACCGGAGCTTTTTCGATATAGGTCTTCTCCGCCCATTTCCGTTCCGGTTTTGGCACCGGAAAGAACTGACGGGTATACTTCTTTGCGTTCATCATAGTGTTTTCTGCCTTTCTTCCTCTTTCGTTCCTTTTCTTTCTCGCACTTTTATACGATCTTCAGGCCGTTTTCCGTAAGGGCCTGCCTGATAGCCCGGATATGATCGAAGTTTCTGGTCTCCATGGCGATACGGATGTAGCAGCCGTTTACGTCGGAGCCCTCTCTGGAAGGCTCGTAGTTGACCGCCGTTACGTTGCCTCCGTGCTCCGCAATGATCCTGGAGACTGCCAGGAGCTGTCCCGGCTTGTCCACAAGCTCGATGGTGAGCTGACAGCTGCGGCCGGACATAACCAAGCCTCTGGTGATGACCCTGGACAGGATGGTCACATCAATGTTTCCGCCGGAGAGGAGACATACGGTCTTCTTTCCCTCCAGGTCCACCTTCCCGAACATGGCGGCTGCCACCGCCACGGCGCCGGCTCCCTCCGTCACCAGCTTGTGCTGCTCCATCAGGGCCAGGATGGCTGCGGAGATCTCGTCGTCCGTCACCGTCACGATCTCGTCCACGTATCTGGAGCAGAGCTCATAGGTCAGCTCTCCGGGCTGCTTGACGGCGATACCGTCGGCAATGGTCACCACGGACTCCAGGGTCTCGATCCGGGAATCCCGGATGGAGTTCATCATGGAGGGGGCTCCTGCCGCCTGAACGCCGTAGATCTTCACATTGGGGTTCAGGCTCTTCATGGTATAGGCAATGCCGGAGATCAGGCCGCCGCCTCCGATGGGGACGATGATGGCGTCCAGATCCGGTACCTGCTCCGCCAGCTCCAGGGCGATGGTGCCCTGTCCCGCGATCACCGCAGGATCGTCAAAGGGGTGGATGAAGGTGTAGCCCTCCTCGTCCCGGAGGGACAGGGCCTTCTGATAGGCGTCGTCGTAGACTCCCTCCACCAGACAGATCTCCGCTCCGTAGCTCCTGGTGGCCTCCACCTTGGAGATGGGAGCTCCGTCCGGCAGGCAGATCACTGCCTTGATGCCGTAGCGCTGGGCCGCCAGGGCCACGCCCTGGGCATGGTTTCCTGCGGAGCAGGCCACAACGCCCCTCTGCCGTTCCTCCTCGGATAGCTGGGAGATCTTATAGTAGGCTCCCCTGATCTTAAAGGCACCGGTGACCTGCAGGTTCTCCGTCTTGAGATAGAGATCCGTGCCGGGCCGAAGCTTCGGCGCCGGAATCACGTTGGTGGGTCTTATAACGTCCTTCAAAACATATTTTGCTTTATATACACTGTCCAGTGTCAGCTGGTCCATCTTTTCCATACTCTTAAACTGCTCCTTGTATCATCAGACTGTCTATGAACTGTCCTGCCGCCCTGGGGGATCTGCTGCCGCAGCCAAGGGCAAAGGCCTCCGCCCTGCGGAAGAGTTCCTCCCGCTCCATGGAGATCCCTTCCCGCTTTGCCAGTTCCTCCACGATCTCCAGATAGAGGTTCTTGTCCGGTTTTCCAAAATACACCTTCAGACCGAAGCGGTCCGACAGGGACAGAAGCTCCTGCATGGTGTCGGACAGATGTACCTCATCCCCCGACTCCCGGTCAGAGAAGCTTTCCTTTACGATATGCCGCCGGTTGCTGGTGGCATAGATCACCGCGTTCTTCGCCCTGGCGGAGGCGGAGCCCTCCAGGGCCGCCTTCAGCATGCTGAAGCTGTCGTCGTTTTTGTTAAAGGACAGGTCGTCGATAAAGATAATGAATTTCAGGGGATTGTCTGCGATCTTCCCCATAACGGCGGAGAGGCTCAGAAGCTGGTCCTTCCGAAGCTCGATGAGCCGGACCCCCTGCCGGTAGAAATAGTTGGCGCAGGCCTTTACCGTGGAGGACTTTCCCGTTCCCGCGTCTCCGTAAAGGAGAACGTTTGCCGCAGGCTTTCCCTCCACCAGGGCCCTGGTGTTGTCAAAGACCTTCTGACGCTCCGCCTCATAGCCCACGAAGCTGTCCAGGTCGATGCTGTCTGCTGCCTCCACGGGAAGGATCTCCTCTCCCTCCACCCGGAACATGCCGGCGGAGGAAAAGATCCCGTAGCCATAACGGCAGATCTCGGAAAGCCGTTTTTCGTAGGCCTCCTGAAAATCCACCGGATGATTCTCAAAACAGGGGATATGCCCCGAAAAGCCGGATTCCCCATCCCTCTCCCAAAGTTCTGCCGGGCTAAGCTCTGACAGTCTGGAAAAAAGCCTGAGCTCTGCTGCCGCATTTTCCTTCAGGGCCTCCGGGAGCCCCTTTCCCCGGGCTACGCCCGTCATGTAGGGGTTTTCGTCTTCAAAGACCGCTCTCCTGAGAAAGTCTGAGAAGCAGTAGCCGTCCCTTGCCAGGGACCAGACGAAGGCACCGAAGCTGTCCATCCGCTCCCCGGGTCCCCCCTCGGAGCTAAGGAGTTCAAGAAGTCTCCTGACCGGCTCCTGCTCCCGCAGCTTCCGGAACACGCAGAGGCCGGAAAGTCCGCATATGAGCTCTGTCCTCTCTTCTTTTTTCATGTCTCCTCCCCTCTTTCTGCTTCCCCTGGGGCCTTTGGTCCCTTATTCTTATGCATGGGGTTCTTATGCATAACGATTGATGATGGCCCCCTTATCTGCTGAGCTTACCATCTGGGCATATCTTGCAAGACAGCCTTTGGCATCCGTTTTTTTCCGGATCTCCATGGTCTTCTTCCGCTCCGCAAGCTCCGCCTCGTCCACCTTCAGCTGAATGCTGTAATTGGGGATGTCGATGGAGATCAGATCCCCTTCCTTTACGTAGGCAATGAGTCCGCCGCTGGCTGCCTCCGGGGATACGTGGCCGATGGAAGCTCCTCTTGTAGCGCCGGAAAAGCGGCCGTCGGTGATCAGGGCCACATCCTTGTCCAGTCCCATGCCTGCAATGGCGGAGGTGGGAGAAAGCATCTCCCGCATACCGGGTCCTCCTGCAGGGCCTTCGTAGCGGATCACCACCACGTCTCCCTTCCGGATCTTTCCTGCGTAAATGGCCCCGATGGCCTCCTCTTCGCTTTCAAATACCCTGGCGGGACCCTCATGCACCAGCATCTCCGGGGCCACGGCACTGCGCTTTACCACGCAGCCGTTTTCTGCCAGATTGCCCTTCAGTACGGCGATGCCGCCGGTGCTGCTGTAGGGCCGTTCCACGGGCCGGATCACCTCCGGATCCCGGTTTTCCGCATTCTGGATGGCCTCTCCAAGGGTCCTGCCCAGACAGGTCTTTACGGAGGTGTCCAGAAGGCCGATCTCCGCAAGCTCCTTTAAAACGGCGTAAACGCCTCCCGCCTCGTTCAGGTCCTCCATGTAGGTGGGACCTGCCGGCGCCAGGTGGCAGAGATTCGGGGTCCGCTGGCTGATCTCATTTGCCATGTCCAGATCCCATTCGATGCCGCATTCGTTGGCGATGGCCGGCAGATGCAACATGCTGTTGGTGGAGCAGCCAAGGGCCATGTCCGCCGTAAGGGCGTTCCGGAAGGAGGCCTCCGTCATAATGTCTCTGGGCTTAAGGCCTGCCTTCACCAGTTCCATGACCTGCATGCCTGCCCGCTTTGCCAGTTCGATCCGGGCGGAGTAAACCGCCGGGATGGTGCCGTTCCCCGGAAGGCCCATTCCCAGGACCTCCGTGAGGCAGTTCATGGAATTTGCCGTGTACATGCCGGAGCAGGAACCGCAGGTGGGACAGGTCCGCTCCTCGCAGACCCGCAGCTGGGCTTCATCGATCTTTCCTGCCGTATAGGCCCCCACCGCCTCGAACATGCTGGAGAGGCTGGTCTTCTTTCCGTTTACCCGGCCTGCCAGCATGGGGCCGCCGCTGACAAAAATGGTGGGGATATTGATCCGGGCTGCTGCCATCAAGAGGCCCGGCACGTTCTTATCGCAGTTGGGGATCATCACCAGTCCGTCGAATCCGTGGGCCAGAGCCATGGCCTCGGTGGAGTCTGCAATAATGTCCCGGGTAATGAGGGAGTAACGCATCCCCCGGTGGCCCATGGCGATACCGTCACAGACCGCGATGGCCGGAAATACGATGGGCGTTCCCCCGGCCATGGCCACCCCCAGCTTTACCGCTTCGGTGATCTTGTCCAGATTCATGTGTCCCGGCACGATCTCGTTATAGGAGCTGACGATGCCGATGAGAGGACGCCGCTGCTCCTCTGCCGTCAGTCCCAGTGCATGATACAGTGAACGGTGGGGTGCGTTCTGGAAGCCGTCCACGATTTCTTCTCTTACCATATTTCCCGCCCTTTCTCAAAAGAGAGGGGGCAGCCCGATCTTTCCCGGGCTGCGTCCCTCTTTTCGTTTATCAGTTATTGATCAGCTTGTCCTCGTCGCTCCAGCTGTAAAGCTTTCTGACCTCTCTTCCCACAGTCTCTGAGGGATGCTCCGCTGCCTTTTTCCGCATGGCGTTGAAGTGCACCTGAGCGCCGGCGTCGGACATATCCAGCAGGAAGTCCTTTGCGAAGGTGCCGTCCTGAATGTCTGCCAGGATCTTCCGCATGGCCTTTCTGGTCTCCTCCGTAATGATCTTGGGGCCGGTGATGTAGTCTCCGTATTCCGCTGTGTTGGAAATGGAATAGCGCATGCCCTCAAAGCCGCTCTGGTAGATCAGGTCCACGATGAGCTTCATCTCATGGATGCACTCGAAGTAAGCGTTTCTTGCGTCGTAGCCTGCCTCCACCAGGGTCTCGAAGCCTGCCTGCATCAGGGCGCAGACGCCGCCGCAGAGGACTGCCTGCTCTCCGAAGAGATCCGTCTCCGTCTCAGTCCGGAAGGTGGTCTCAAGGACGCCTGCCCGGGCTCCGCCGATGGCAAGGGCATAGGCCAGGGCGATCTCCAGTGCGTCTCCCGTAGCGTCCTGCTCTACTGCCACAAGACAGGGAACGCCCTTTCCGGCCTGGTACTCGCTGCGGACCGTGTGGCCAGGTCCCTTGGGGGCGATCATGATTACGTTCACATCCTTCGGTGGCCTGATGCAGCCGAAGTGGATGTTGAAGCCGTGGGCAAAGGCCAGGGTCTTGCCCTCCGTCAGATTGGCCTCGATGCTCTCCTTATAGAGCTTTGCCTGCTTTTCATCGTTGATAAGGATCATGATAATGTCTGCAGCCTTTGCAGCCTCTGCAGCCGTCATGACCGGAAGGCCTGCCTTTTCAGCCTTCTCCCAGCTTTTGCTTCCTTTATAAAGTCCTACTACTACCTTGACACCGGATTCCTTCAGGTTCAGGGCATGGGCGTGTCCCTGTGAGCCATATCCGATGATGGCAACTGTCTTTCCCTCCAGCTTTGCAAGATTGCAGTCCTGCTGATAAAAAATTCTCTGCATGATAGATCTCTCCTCCTGTTTTATTTTTCAACGATGCAGCGGTTCCTTTCCAGGGCCACCGCACCGGTCCTGCACATTTCCACGATGCCAAGGGGCTTCATGACCTCGATGAAAGCATTGATCTTCGAGGGCTCTCCCGTTACCTCCACACAGAGGGTCCTGGGGCTGTAATCGATGATCTTGGCCCGGTAGACCTCTGCCGCCGCCATGACCTCGCTGCGGGTGGCGGGGGTGTTCTCCAGTTTGATGAGCACCAGCTCCCGCTCCATGCTGCTTTCCTTTTCCATCTGGCGGACGTTTTTCACGTTATGGAGCTTCTTCAGCTGATTGATGAGCTGCTCCCTGTCGTTTTCCTCCCCCTGCATGGTGATGGTGATCCTGGAATAGGCCGGATCCTCCGTTTCTCCAACGGTCAGGGTATCGATGTTGAAGCCTCTCCGCATGAAAAGGCCCGTTACTCTGGTGAGAACGCCGTATTTGTTCTCCACATAGATGGCGATCACAAAGCGCTTCATTCCTCAGCCTCCTCCCTGGTTGTGATGATATCGTCGATGGAGCCTCCCGGAGGCAGCATGGGCAGTACGAACTCGTCCTTGTCGATCATGGCGTCAATCACGAAGGGACCGTTGTGCTGCATCGCCTCCTCAAAGGCCTTCCGGAATTCCTCCGGCGTCCAGGCCCTGCGGCCCTCCGCTCCAAATGCCTCCGCCAGCTTTACAAAGTCCGTCTTCCTTCCCAGGACCGTGTTGGAGTAGCGCTTTCCGTAGAAAAGGGTCTGCCACTGCCGCACCATACCCAGGACTCCGTTGTCCATGATCACGATCACCACCGGCACGTTGTAGGTCACTGCCGTGGCCAGCTCGTTCAGGTTCATGCCGAAGCTGCCGTCTCCCGTTATGAGCACGGTCCGGTCGCCGCTTCCGATCTGGGCGCCGATGGCGGCTCCCAGGCCGTAGCCCATGGTTCCCAGACCGCCGCTGGATGCGAAGCGTCTGGTCCGCTCAAAGTCCACATACTGGGCGGTCCACATCTGATGCTGTCCCACATCCGTGGCGATGACCGTATCCTTGTCCTTGATCTCGTTGATGATGTCGAACATCTTCTTGGGGGTCAGGGCCGGTCCTGCCAGCTCCTCCTCCCGGTCCCGGATCTGCTGGCCCTCTGCCTTCAGGGCCTCCACGGTCTTCCGCCATGCAGGATGCTCTGCGGCTTCACAGCGCTCCAGGATCCTTCGGAAGGCTGAGACGATGTTTCCTACGATTCCCACATCCACCCGGATGTTCTTATTGATCTCCGAAAGGTCTGTATCCAGCTGGATGATCTTCGCGCCCTTTCCGTACTTTTCCGTGTTGCCCGTGGCCCGGTCCGAGAAACGGACCCCCACGCCGATGATGAGATCCGCTTCCTTGTTTGCCATGGAGGAGGCATACTGACCGTGCATTCCCTCCATGCCCAGGAAACGCTCATAGGAGTTCGGCAGTGCGGAAAGCCCCATGAAGGTACAGCCGATATAGCCGTCGATCTTCTCTGCCAGGGCCTTTATCATGTCCGACATGCCCTCCCCTGCGGCGCCGCCTCCGATATAGATATAGGGGCGCTCCGCTTTGCGGATCAGCTCCACCGCCCGGTCGATGGCCTCCTCCGTAGCCTCTTCCTCCTCCGCATAGGGCACCACCTCCGCCGGGATGTACTCTCCCATGGCGGTCTGGACGTCCTTGGGGATATCCACCAGCACCACGCCGGGCCTTCCGGATTTTGCCAGCTGGAAGGCCTCCCGGATGGTGTCTGCCAGCTCGTTTACATCGGTCACAAAATAATTATGCTTGGTTATGGGGAGGGTGATCCCCGTGATATTGATCTCCTGGAAGCTGTCCTTTCCGATGAGAGAGGTGGGAACATTTCCCGTAATGGCCACCATGGGGATGGAATCCAGCATAGCCGTGGCGATGCCCGTTACCAGGTTCGTGGCTCCCGGTCCTGAGGTGGCAATGACCACGCCTACCTTTCCCGTCACTCTGGAATATCCGTCCGCCGCATGGGCAGCACCCTGTTCATGGGCCGTCAGGTAATGCCGGATACGGTCGCTTGCCTTATATAATTCGTCATAGATGTTCAGCACCTGGCCCCCGGGATATCCGAAGACGTCCGTCACGCCCTGCTCGATCAGTGTCTCGATCAGGATCTGTGCGCCGCACATCTGCTTTCCTTCCTGTCTCTGCATTGCTCCTCCCTTTCCTGTGGCCCTGTCCAGTTCCCGTCTCTCCGGCTCTGTTCCCCTGGCTTTCAGGGTACAAAAAAACCTTCCCTCTGCCCCGCCGGAAGCGGCGATGCAGGAGAAAGCCCGGTATACTGAAAACGGCCTTTCTTTTTTATGTTTTTTAATTAAAACATCCGGGAATTTCTTTTGTCAACGATTTGGAGACCTACGGTGGAAAATAGGGAGTTTTTCCTCCATACTATAACTTGTTGTTATTTCTCTTATAAGTGCAGCGGGAATGGGGGAATGATGGAGAATGAAATGGCGCACACGCAAAAAGACCCCGCATGGTCTCCCATACGAGGTCCTCTCTGTAAGATCTTATTTCCTGCTTTATTCTACAGTGTAGGGAAGCAGTGCAAGATGTCTTGCTCTCTTGATCGCAACGGTAAGCTCTCTCTGATGCTTTGCGCAGTTACCGGTGATCCTTCTGGGAAGGATCTTACCTCTCTCAGAGATATACTTCTTTAAGGTTGCAACATCTTTATAGTCGATCGGCTTAGCCTTCTCGCTGCAGAATACACATACCTTACGTCTTCTGCGGAAGCCGCCCATCTTTCTCGGGCGTGCGGAAGCTTCTTTGCCTTCAGCCTTCTGAAATGCCATCTTATTTTCCTCCTGTTATCCTTAGTCTGCGGAGTACCCGTAGCCCTGGAGGGCCGGGGTCATTAGTTGAAGGGAAGTCCTTCGTCCTCTACTCCGTCGGGAATGTTCATGAATCCGTCTCCCACCGGTGAACCGAAGTCGCTGCCTGCGGATGAACCGCCGCCAAAGGAGCTGCCGGTGCCTCTGCCCTCCTGGGCTGCCTTGCTCTCGGCAAATTCCTGATCCTCGATCACAACATCAGTGGTGTAGACCTTCTGACCATCCTTGTTTACATAACTGCCTGTCTGGATCCTGCCGGTGGCAAGGATCTTGGTTCCCTGGTGCAAGTATCTTTCTGCAAACTCTGCCTGTCTTCCGAAGGCCACGCAGCCAATGAAATCTGCGGTCTGCTGTCCCTCAGCGGCATCCCGGCGCATACGGCGGTCAACTGCGATGGTGTATCTTGCGATGGCCATGCTGTTGTCACCCTGGGTATAGCGGATATCGGGATCTCTTGTGAGTCTGCCCATTAAAATGACTTTATTCATACTTTCACACTTTCTTAAATTGATCAGTCTTCTTTTCTGATAACTAAGTATCTGAGAACAGGCTCCATGATGCGAACGTGTGACTCAAGCTCATTCGGGGTGTTCTGATCGCCCTCGAAGTTGATGATGTAGTAGAATCCCTCAATCTGATGCTGGATCTCATAAGCAAGTCTCTTCTTGCCCCACTCATCGATCTCGCCTACAGTTCCGTTGTAGCGGGTGATGTAACCCTTCAGCTGCTCAACCACTGCGGCTCTTGCTTCGTCATCGAGTTTCGCACTAAGAATAACTGTTAATTCATACTTATTCATAATGTTTACCTCCTTTTGGTCTATCCGGCCCCTGCTTCTGCAGGAGCAAGGAACAATATGTCACGGACTAATATAATATCAGAAAAGCCCTGCGATTGCAAGGCTTTTTCCGCGATTTTCCGATATATTTTCTTCGGCCCCGGAGATCTTCTCCGGGTCTGAGCCTTCCTTAATCCAGGAGTCCCTTTTCCTTAAGGAAGTCCTCCGCCACTGCAGCGTCCTCTTCCCCGTTCTCTACCCGGGCGTTCAGCTGCTGCATCTCGCTCTCGGAGATCAGGCCGTCCATCTTCATGAGGGCCTCCTCCAGGCCGTCATATTTTTCCAGGGCGTCCAGGCGTACCACGGTGCCTGCATCGTAGCGCTCAAAGAACACCTTGTCGTCCTCCAGCACCGTAAGGTCCTCTGAGGAGAGCTTTGCGTCCGTGGTAAAGGCGTTGATCACGTCCACGTCTCCGTTCTCCAGGGCTTCGTATTTCAGTCCGATGTCGATCTGCTCCGTGTCCTTGAACGCCATGCCGTAGGCCTCGCAGAGACGGGTATAGCCCGTGGGCAGCTCCAGGTAATCCGGATTGCCTCCGAAGATCAGCTCGCCGGACCGCTCCGCCAGATCGGAGTAGGTGCTGATCCCCAGCTCCTCTGCCCGGTCCTTCCGCATGGCCAGGCCGTAGGTGTTAGAGAAGCCGTAAAGGCCCATCCAGGTCAGGCCCTTTTCCGCATAGCCTGCCTGCAGCTCCTCAAAGAGCTTTGCGTCGTCCTTTTCCATCTCCGGCATCTTCAGCACGTTCAGCCAGCCGGTACGGGTATACTCCGGATACAGGTCGAACTCTCCCTTTTCCAGGGCCGGCTGGATATTGGTGGTGCCTCCGCCTACGCCCTTTGTGATCTCCACGGTGTAGTCCGTGTCATGCTCGATGATCTGCTTCAGCATCTCCGTCAGGATGTAGGATTCCGTCATGGGCTTTGATGCAATGTGTATGGTCTCCTTCTTTCCGCAGCCGCAAAGGCCCAGGAGCAGGGCTGCCGTAAGGGCCCCCAGCAGGATCCCTCTGATTCTTTTTCCCTTCATATCTTGTTCTCCTCTTTTCTTTTTCTATCTACAGGCGGCTTAAGGGCTTTAAGCCGTCTCTTCTTCCATTCCAAGGCGCCGTTTGACCGTCTGCTCCGCCTTCCCCAGGAGCCAGTCCGTCACCAGGGCAAAGAGGGCGATCAGAAGGGCCCCCGCAGCTGTAAGGGCCATGTTGTAAGTGGAGATCCCCCGGAACACCGCCACGCCAAGGCCGCCGGCTCCGATGAAGGAGGCGATGCCGCCCATGGCGATGATCATCACCACCATGTTCCGGAAGCCGCTCATGATCACGGGAAAGGCCATGGGCAGCTCGATGCGGCTTATGATCTGCCAGTCCGAAGCCCCGGCGCTCATGGCCGCTTCCCGGACGCTGCGGTCCAGGGTGGTAAAGCCCGTATGGGTGGTGCGGACGATGGGCAGGAGCCCATAGACCGTAAGGGCGATGATGGCTGTCTTGTTTCCGATGCCCGTAAAGGGGATCAGAAAGCCCAGCAGAGCGATGGAGGGGATCGTGTAGATCACGTTCACCACCGACAGCACCGGCGTCTCCCATTTTTTATGATAGCTGATAAATATTCCTATGGTGATCCCCAGGATGGACGCAATCAGGACTGCCGTGGCCGAGATCCGGATATGCTCCAGAAGGCATTCCAGGAAAAACTCCCGCCGGTCCAGAAGGATCTGCAGCACTTCCATAACTTATTCTTCCTCCTGCGGTGTAAGCTTACTTACGCTCCCCCGGATACACAGTCTGGCTGGAACATACACGTTCATGCTGACCTCCCGTCCGTTCCGGATCCTGTCCTCCAGGATGGAGACCGCCTGCTGCCCCATAAAGTCCATATAGATGTGGACCGTAGTCAGGGGCGGCACCAGATACTTTGCCATGGAAATGTCATTGAATCCGATGATGCTGATATCCTCCGGCACCTTAAGGCCCGCTTCCTGCACGGCTTTATAGCAGCCCACTGCCAGGGAGTCGTTGGCCGTCAGGATGGCTGTTGGCCTGTCCGGAAGCTCCAGAAGCTCCCGGCCCAGTCTGTGGCCGTATTTCGGCATGAAGCCTCCGATCCGGATATATTCCTCCCGCAGAAGTCCCTTCTTCTGCATATAGCTGCGGAACTCATCTGTACGGACATCCTCCACCGGCTGTCCGTCGGAATCTGTATCCCTGCCGCCGATAAATGCGATCTTCCGATGCCCCTGGGCAAACAGATAGCGAAGGGCCTCCTTTACGGAATGGCGGATGTCCACTACCACGGAATCAAACTGTTCTCCGTATTTGATGGTATCCACGAAGACCACCGGCTTCTCCAGCCTCCGGATCTGTTCCACGGTGGTGGCGCTGAAGGTCCCGAGACAGATCAGGCCGTCCACGGTCTTTCCACTTTCTGAGAGCTCCTCCGGAATAAGCCTTACCCATTTCAGCTTTTCCTCCTCCGCCTTCTTCTCGATGGCGATCCGCACGGAAAGATAGAAGGTATCCTCCAGCTCTTCCTCAGCGGAATAGGAATACAAAAGGCCGATCCGCAGCCGCTTTTTCCTTTTCTTTTTTTCCTTTACCTGGTATTCCAGGCTGTCTGCCGCCTCGAATACCCGTTTCTTTGTCTGATCCTGTACATTCAGGGTCTCATCATAATTCAGGATCCGGGATACCGTCGTTACGGATACGCCGGCTTTTTCCGCGATATCTTTGATGGTCGCCATAGTTCTTTTCCCTCTTGTTCCGATAGGGTAAATTATATCATATCAGAAATTTTCTGCAATTATGATTTTAGGGTCCCGCGGCCTTTCAAATGCCGCCGGGGCCCTGTTTACAGGAGTTTTTTTATTTTACCGATATTGCATCAGGAAGCCTGCGATCAGATCGATGCAGCCCTCCACGTCCCTTTCGTCCGCCACTTCCGCCGGCATGTGCATATACCGGAGGGGAATGGAGACAAGAAGGATGGGAATGCCTTCATTTGCAAAATGGATCTTATCCCCGTCCGTATGGCTCAGATCGGAAGCCACCTCCCACTGGACCGGGATCCCCAGCTCCTTTCCCACTGCTTCCAGCTGCCGGTTGAGGCCTCTGGGCACAAGGGGACTGTGGCAGAGCACCGGACCGCCTCCCAGGCGCACCGGACCGCTCTCCGCCGGATCCATTCCCGTGCAGTCGCTGGTATAGGTCACGTCCACGATGATGGCAAGCTCCGGCTTTACCCGTGCAGCTGCCCGGTATGCACCGGTCTTCGTGGTCTCCTCTCCTGCTGTGGCGGCCGCGTAGATTCCCAGATCGCAGCCCTGCTCCGCCGCCCGGCGGAAGGCTTCCATGATGATATATACACCGATACGGTCATCCAGGGCCCTGGCACAGAAGCGTCCTCCCGCAAGTCTGCGGATATGGGTGTCCTGTACCACCGGATCACCGATGCTGACAAGGCGCTCCGCTTCCTCCTTCGTATCTGCTCCGATATCGATGAGGAATTCCTTCTCCATAAGCTCCGGCTCCTTCAGGAGCTTCCGGCTGGCTTCCACCGCACCGTAGATCTCTCCCTGTTCCGTCCGGACGATCACTTGGTGCCCCGGATAGGTATGGGGTACGATACCGCCTCTGCGGACCGCCTGCAGGCGGCCCTCCGCCGTGATGTTCGACACCATGAGCCCGATCTCGTCGGCATGGGCAGATAAAAGGATCCTTCTTTGGCTTCCGGGATTTTTTACAGCCACAAGGTTCTGCATCTCATCCCTTCGGATCTCGTCCGCACAGGCTCCAAGCTCCTGCTCCACCACATCCTGCACAGGCTCCTCGAAGCCGGATACGGAAATGGCGCTCAACAGGTCTTTTAAAAATGCTTCGTTCATTGTATTTCCTCCATCAACGGACCGCCCTGCACAGGTCTGAGAAGGTGCTAAGGTCGTAATCAGCGATTCCGCAGAAGGCTGCGTCTCCAATGGCAGCGCAGTCCATTCCGCCGGCCTTTGCCGCTTCCACACCGGCCTTCGCGTCCTCAACCACCAGACAGTCCGCCGGAGCTTCCGAGAGGTACTCCGCCGCCTTCAGGAACACCTCGGGATCGGGCTTTGACCGGGAGATGTTGTTTCCGTCGGAAATGGCGTCAAAATAAGTTCCAAGTCCCAGCTGCCCCAGAATAAAACGGGCATTCTTGCTGGAGGAGCCGATGGCCAGCTTCAGGCCGGCGCCCCGCAGCTTTTCCAGAGTCTCCCACACTTCCGGTGACAGGTCCTTCGGGCTCATGTTTTTCAGAAGCTCCTTATAGACTGCATTTTTCTTTTCCGTATAGGCCACCTTTTCTTCCTGGCTCATCTCACCCGGATACTTCTCCAGGATGATCTCAAAGCTTTCCATGCGGCTTACTCCCCGCAGCCGGTTGTTGATGGTCTCGTCAAAGGGGATCGAAAGCTCATCCGCAATGGTCTTCCAGGCCTGATAATGGTATTTGTCCGTGTGGCAGATCACTCCGTCCAGGTCAAATATGACTGCTTTGTATTTCATCTTGATTCCACCGCTCCTTCCTCCGTCTGACTGGTCTCAGACAGGTTCGCAATGATCACTGCGGCGAGGATCACGCCGCATCCAAGGATCATCCGCGGCGTCAGTACCTCATGGAGAATCAGCATGGAGAACAGCGTCCCGAAAACCGATTCCATGGAGAGGATGATCGCCGCCTTTGTTTCATCCACATATTTCTGACTTGCGGTCTGCAGCAGATAGCAGATCGTGGTGCTGACCACTCCAAGATACAGGACGGAAAGCCAGCCCTGGGTATTGACCTGAAAATCCGTTTCTCCGAAGAGGAACAGGCTCAGAAAGGACAGCACAAAGGCCGTCGCCATCTGCAGGAAATTCAGCACCGTCGCCCGGTACTTCTTTACAAACTCTCCCGTAAAGAAGATCTGGAAGGCAAAGCCCACCGCGCAAAGAAGGGTAAGGGCGTCTCCGATTCCAAGCCGAAGATCCCCGTCCAGGGAAAGGAGAGCCACTCCAACGACTGACATAACTGCCCCCAGAAGGACCTTCCCCGGGATCCGTTTTTTCAGGATCAGAAAGGCGATGAAGGGAACGATCACCACATTCAGGGCCGTCAGAAAGGCATTCTTGGAAGGGGTCGTATACTGCAGGCCGATGATCTGAAGAGAAAAGGCTGCAAAGAGGGCGATCCCCATGAGAATCCCCGCCCGGAGCTCCTCCTTCCGGATCCCCTTCAGGGATCCCATGCTCATAAGCCCCATCAGGACTGCAGCCAGCAGGAAACGCACCGTCATGATCTGGAAGGGCAGCATGCTCTCCAGCGCCATATCGCTTGCCACGAAGCCTCCGCCCCAGATGATGGTCACCAGGAGAAGACCACCGATGGCAAGTCCTCGTTTCATATTCATAGCATTTCTCCTTTTCCGGCCTTAGATTTCCTTTTCCCTTCCGTTGATCCATACCTTCATGGGTTCTCCGGAAAGGCGGGTCACTTCTCCCTGACCCTCACCGTCGATACGGATGGCCAGACGCCTGCCCCGGAAGGTCAGACCGAATTCCAGTCCTTCCCATTCCTTTGGCAGCCTGGGATCCAGGTGCAGGGCACCCTCCTGATCCTCGGATACCCCTGCGAAGCCAAAGACCACCGTCTGCCATACGCCGCCGGTATTGGCTGCATGGATCCCCTCTCTGGTATTCTTCTGGAGATTCAGAAGGTCCAGGAGGGCTGCCCGCTTCAGGTAGCGGTAAGCCTTTCCGCTGTCTCCCACCCGTAGGCCCATAATGGAATAGATGCTGGGGCTTAAGGAGGATCCATGGAGGGTCCGTTTTTCATAGTAATGGTAATTGTCGGCTATGGTCTTTTCGTCAAATTCATTGCCCAGAAGATGCAGCAGCATCACCACGTCCGCCTGCTTCAGGATTTGGGTCTCGCCCTTTTTCATGTGATCCAGAGCCTTGGGTCGGATGGGCCAGTCGTTCTCGTCATATTCCTCGATCAGGACTTCCTCCAGATCAAAATATCCCTCAAACTGCTCCAGGATATCGGAATCCGCCTTCCGGGGAAGATAGATTTTCTCCTGTACCTGCTGCCAGTTTTCCACTTCTTTCTCCGTAAGGCCCGTTTTTTCCACCAGCTCCCTGTATTTTTCCGGAGCCTGTTCCGACAGGCGGGACAGAAGACCGATCACATAGCGAAGGTTCCATTTTGCCAGATAGTTGGTATAAAGGTTGTTGTCCACAGGCTCGTGCCACTCGTCCGGTCCCGTTACCTGGCGGATCTCATAGCGGTCATGCTCCGGGATCCACTGACAGCGGCTTGCCCAGAAGCGGGCGGTCTCCGTCAGGATCTCCGCGCCCTTTCCGTAAAGGAATTCCATATCTCCCGTGATTCGGGCATAGTTATAGATCCCATAGGCAACTGCTGCCGTTACGTGGTGCTCGTAAACCGCCACGTAGCAGCGGTAGCAGGTTCCGTCCGGCTCGATGGTCCAGTCCGGGCACTGCTCCGTTCCGTCGTCTGCGGACTCCCAGGGATACTGGGCTCCCTGATAGCCGTTCTTTTTTGCATTTTCCTTTGCTGCCGGAAGCAGATGATAACGGTAATTTTCCAGGTTCTTTGCCGTCTCCGGGAATACATAGGCGAAGAAGGGCAGCATGAACAGCTCCGTATCCCAGAAGGCATGGCCGCCGTATTCCTCTCCTGACAAAAGCTTTGCTCCCACATTTACCCGGTCATCATGCTCATTTCCGGTGCTCATGAGGTGGAAGATATTAAAGCGGACCGCTCTGTCCAGCTCCGGGTCTCCCTTGATCCGGATGTCCGCAGCCTTCCACATCTCCTCATAGACTCCTGCGTGCTGAGAGAGCTCCTGGTCAAAGCCCTGCTGCCGAAAGGCCTCCGTCTCCTCTGCCACCTGCTTCTTCAGAAGTGTCTTTTCGCACTCCCGCTCCGTGTACATGGAAACGAATTTGACAAGCTCCGTGCTCTTTCCCTCTTCCACTGCAAAATCTGCAAACTCCAGGGCAGTTTCCCCAAAGGCGCTGAATCGCCGGTTCTTCAGGATACCCTTGCCGTCCCGATAGGCTTCTATCCGGCATCCGGTCCCTACATGGAGACCGTTATCCCTGGTCTTTACCTCATGGTAGATCCCGTCGTCTCCCAAGGGCTCGTTTGCCGTCATAACGGTATGCTTTACCTTAAACCGGGGCGCATCATAGAAGTTGATGACGGTCCCGTCGATCAGGCTCTCCACCTCCATCAATCCGCTGTAATTCATGGGCGTGATGGTAAGGGAAATACCCATACGGTGTACGTTTCTGCGGCTTACGAAGCGGCGTCCCTCGATCAGAGTCTCTCTTCCCTTTTTGTCCCGGAGCAGGAGGTGCTTATACAGCACCGCCTTCTTCATATCCAGGACCCTGGAATATTCCAGGATCTCGCAGCATTCCACGGAGAGCAGCTCTTTTTCCACATAAAGCCGGATCCCCAGCCAGTTTGGCAGGGCGCAGAGCTCCCGCATAAAGGTCTCCGATTTATCAAAGACCCCATTGATATATAAGTAGGGAAGTGTCACCCGGGTGCCCTCCTCATGGCTTCCCCGGATGCCCAGATAGCCGTTTGAGAGGGCAAAAAGCGTCTCAAACTTCAGGTTCTCGGCTTCCTCGTACCTGTCTTCGGAGATCAGCCACTCAGCCCCGGGCATCTCCTTTTGAAATTTTTCTGAAAATATGTCCTTGCTCATCCTGTCCTTCCTTTATTCCAGATATTTGATCTTTGCGGCTGCCCGCTCCTTTCCGGCTGCAGCAGCCGATACCGTGAAGCTCATATCGAAGTCCTGCAGCTTCACCCGGTTCTCCGGAAGCTGCTCCTCACCGCAGCTGTTGGTTCCAAGTCCTGACTGTCTGTAATCCAGATGGATCACCAGGCCGTCAGCCTTCTGAAGCTCCGTGGGATGCTTTGCCTTCTCCAGGCTCTCATCCGTGTAGTTGGAAAGGTTCAGTCCCAAAGGCTTCTCCATCCGGCACAGAAGTCCGGTGCTGCCGTCTCCTGCGTAGAACCACTTTACATCTTCTCTGTGGCCGTTTTCCTGGGGATAGACATAGTTGGTTCCCATGCCCTCCACCGTGTTCTCATAGATGCCCATGGTGCAGGCTTCCCGGCTGTCCTCATAGCATTCTCCCGGTCCCATTCCGTACCAGGCTGCCTTCTGGAAGGCCTGATCCGCCTTCATGACGATACCGATCCTGGGGAGGAAGGGCGGCTCCTGGGGGCCGTTCTTTACGGCGGTTCCCTTAAGGGTCACCTTCATCTCTCCCTGGGGATAGATCCGGTATTCATAAATGCAGCGGAAGCCCCAGGCCTGACAATAGCAGCCGAAGTAAGTTCCGATGGTCACCTGTACGTGATCTGCTGCCTCTTCCACTGTAAGGTATTCCTGCTGTTCATCAGGACACTGGATAAAGTATTTGTCCATCCAGTCCTGTTTTTTGTACATGTCGTTGTCGATGGTAGCCCTGTAGACCGTCATGTGAGGGCCTTCCGTGATATACTGCCGTCCTCCGGCCTCCATGGATGTAAGGCGGCCGAAGACCGTATCAAAGCTTACTCTGATATTTTTATTTTCCACCGTAAGGATATTCCTCTCCCGGTGAAGGGCAAGGGCTTCTCCCTCAGGTCTTACAGACAGCTGATCCCTTCTTACGGGCAGGGGGAACTGGAGCTTTGAGATCACATGTCCCTTTCCGGCATACGCAGTTTCTTCCTTCAGGCAGGCCTCGACCTCCAGATAGTAGTCCGTGTTTGCCTCCGGCTCAAAGGTATGGAAGGGGATCTCCAGTTCTTCCTCCTCATGGGGCAGGGCAGAAAGTCCCTGTACCTCTCCCTTTTCGATCACTGTGCTTCCATCTGCTGTGACCGCCCATTTCAGCACGATATTGGACAGGGTAAGGAAATCGTACATATTTCGGATCCGAAGCTTCCGCAGACTGCCTGCTTCCTGCCGGACCTCCACCGGAGCGATCACCTGCTTGTATTCCAGGAGTCCCGGAGAAGGGGTCCGATCCGGCATCAGGATACCGTCGATACAGAAATTCCCGTTGGTGGGGAAGTCGCCGTAGTCACCGCCGTATTTGTAGTAGCTCTGTCCGTCCTCCTCCGTAAGAATCCCGTGGTCATACCACTCCCAGAGGAAGCCTCCCTGAAGCCGCTTGTGCTTTCTGTACAGGTCCTGATAGGCTCTCAGCACTCCGGGACCGTTTCCCATGGAATGGGCATATTCGCACATGACATGGGGCTTTCCGGCGCCCTTTTCCGGGTTCTCAGCGATCTCCTTTAAGCCCTTCAGTCTGGTATACATGGTGGAATAAACATCCGTTACTTCAGCTTCAAAGTCGCCTTCATAATGGATAAGGCGATCCGGATCCAGCTGGCGGATGGCCTTTGCCGCTGCCCGGAAATTGCAGCCGAAGGTGGATTCATTACCCATGGACCACATCAGAATGCTGGGATGGTTGAAGTCCCGGCGGACCATCCGCAGGCTTCTTTCCACATAGGCAGTCTCCCAGGCAGGATCATCGGTGATCCAGGTATAGTTCTCCGCCCATTCAAAGCCGTGGCACTCCAGGTCTGCCTCGTCGATGACATAAAGACCGTATTCATCGCAGAGGTCATAGAAATATTCGTTCTTGGGATAATGGGAGCAGCGCACCGCGTTCATGTTGCTCTGCTTCATCAGAAGGATGTCTGCCTTCGTCCTTTCATAGGTCATGCAGCGTCCCTCTGCCGGGTCATAGTCATGGTGATTGACTCCATTCAGGAGAATGACCTGACCGTTCACTCGGAAGTTTCCGTCATATATGTCGATGTGTCTGAAGCCGCAGCGTACACAGATGCTGTGGCCTTCCACAGATACTTCAAATTCATAAAGATAAGGAGTCTCCGCCGTCCAGGCCTTCACCCCGGGAAGCTCCGTTTCGATGTGGGCACGGCCCTCTTCTACGGTAAAGCTTCCGCCGCAGATCTGTTTTCCTTCAAAGGACAGGCTCCAGACACCCTCTGCCGCCGGCTCCTTCAGGCTCAGGTCTGCAGAGAAGATACCGTTTCGGAAGCTTTCGTCCAGATCAGCCTTTACTCGGCAGTCAAGAACTGCCTGCTTCGGCTCGTTGATCAGCTCCACATCCCGGTAAATACCGGAGAACCACCACATATCCTGGTCCTCCAGATAGCTTCCGTCTGACCATTTGTAGACCCGTACCGTTATATCATTTTCTCCTTCTCTTACCAGTCCGGAGATGTCGAACTCGCTGGGAAGCCGGCTGATCTTTCCGTAGCCGGCATGGGTCCCGTTTACCCACAGGTCAAAGGCACTGTCCACCCCTCCGAAGCGAAGGATGGTGTCCTTTTCCAGCCAGTCCTTGTCCAGGGTCACTGTTTTTTTATAGATCCCCGTAGGATTTTTTGAAGGAACGAAGGGGGGATTTACGGGGAACAGATAATAAACATCTGTATAATGCATCCGGTCATATCCCTTCAGCTGCCAGACGGAGGGGACCTGAATGGTGTCCCAGCCCTTGTCTGCTCCTGCCTCGAAGAAATCCTCCGGAACCAGCTCCGGGGCTTCCAGATATAAGAAGCTCCAGGTGCCGTTCAGGCTTTTCCGCTCTGCGCTGTCCCGATAGAAGGAAGTCCTGGCCTCCCGTCTTCCAATGTCTTTCAGAGCCTGGTCCTCCCAGCGCTTTTTTTCTCTATGCATCATCTTGCTTTCTCCTTGATGTAACTGTGCTTATGGTCCGGATAACCGGTATCCTCCGCAGACCTTCTGCGAAAAGAAACCGGACAGAGAAGGTTCTGGCACCCCTCCGTCCGGCCTTCTGTCTTCATTTACTTGATGGAACCGCTGGTTCCCTCTACGATATACTTCTGTGCAATGATAAACAATATGATCGGCGGGATGATCATGATGACCGTAATGCAGAGCATGGGAATGATCTGGGTGTCATGAACGCCCTTAAAGGATGCAAGGCCCAGTGCAAGAGTATACTTGCTTCTGTCCTGAAGGAAGATCAGGGGACCAAGATAGTCGTTCCATACCGTGATCATGTTCAGAGTTGCGATCAGGATCAGGGACGGCTTGATGATCGGCATGAAGATCTTCAGATAGATCTGGAAGGGATTACATCCGTCGATACGCGCCGCTTCCTCAAAGTCCTTCGGAATGCCCATCATAAACTGCCGGAGCAGGAAGATGTAGTAGGCGGAACCAAACCAGGCCGGTACGATGAGGGGCTTTAAGGTGTTGATCCATCCGAAGAGATTGAATTCCATGTACTGCGGGATCATGGTAACATCCCAGGGGATCATCATGGTTGCCAGCAGGATCATGAAAAGGATATTTTTTCCTTTGAAATTATATCTTGCAAAGCCGTATGCCACCAGAGAACAGGAAACGATCTGGCCCAGGGTGGTCCCGGCAGTCACCAGCACGGAATTGATAAAGTAGGTACCGAAGGGCTGTGCGTTCCATGCGTTGATATAGTTTTCAAAATGCCATACCTCCGGGAAGAGGGAGGGCGGATAGGCAATGGCCTCCGACTCCGTCTTGAAGGTGGTAAAGAACATATAGAAGAAAGGCGCGATAAAATATATCGCCATAATGGTCAGAAGGATATAAATGACCACTTTGGACTTTTTGGACAGACTCATCTGACTCATTTATTTCGCCTCCTTTGCCTGTTTCTTTTTGGCTTTCTTTTCCTTTCCTCCGGCCTCTGTCTCATAGAATACCCATGCGGAAGAGGACTTGAATACCAGGGCGGTAAGGAAGAGGATGATAATAAACATTACCCAGGCGTTTGCAGCCGCATATCCCATCTTATGGTGCTTGAAGGCATTGTTGTATGTCATCAGTCCATAGAAGTAGGTGGAATTCAGCGGTCCGCCGTTGGTCAGAAGCATGACCAGGGTCACCTGCTGGAAGGAGTTGATGATGGACATGATGAGGTTGAACAGCAGGGTGGGGGTGATCAGGGGCAGGGTGATGCTGAAAAACTGCCTTGCCGGGCTGGCACCGTCCAGAGAAGCCGCCTCATACACATCCGGCGGAATATTCTTGATGTCCGTATAGAAGATCAGCATCATGGAACCGACGCCGAAGGCACTGGCGATGATGACCGCGAACAGAGCCCAGGATTTGTCGATCAGCCACTGAGGGCCTTCGATACCGATCAGGGAAAGAAGATAGTTCACAACACCGTAGTTAGAGTCCAGGAGCCATCCCCAAAGGATCGCAACTGCAACGCCGGAGATAACGGTGGGAATGTAATAAAGGGTTCTGTAGATCTTGACGCCCTTTACCGGCTGGGTGATCAGCATGGCCAAAAACAGTGCCACGATCAGGTTCAGGGGCACGAAGATGGCCGCATACTTCAGGCTGATGACCAGGGACTTCCAGAACTGATCGTCCTCCGTAAACATCTCGATGTAGTTTCCAAAGCCCACGAACTCCGGCGTGGAGGTTAGAGGCCAGTCAAAAAAGCTCATGATGAGCGAAAAGATCAGGGGTCCGATGGTGAATACCAAAAAGCCGATGATCCAAGGAAGGATGAACAGGTACGGTGTTGCCGTCCTTAAAAAGCTTTTCTGTTTCATACGCTTCTCCTCAGGGAACGCTTAAGGGCCGCGGTCCTGTGCCACGGCCGTTAAGTGGGTTTTTATCAATGATTATTTTGCTGCTGCCCCATCCAGCACCTCGGAAACATCCATCAGTGCGCTGGGATTCAGAACCTCCTCGAAGGAAAGGGAAAGGTTCTCGGAAACCTCTGACCAGTCCTCAATAATGAAGCTTGCAGGGGTATGTCCGGCACTCTGCTCAAGCATCTCATAGAAGGGAGCATACTCCGGCTGATCCATGATGCCCTCGGACTCTACTACGCTGTAAAGCACCGGAAGCTCAAGGCCGATACGCTCTTTGTTGGCGTCCTCATTTGTCCAGAACTTTACGAACTCCCAGGCAGCATCCTTGTTTTCGGAATCCTTGGAGATAGACAGACCTGAGGAGCTCAGGATACTGATGGAATCACCCTTGCCTGCGAAGGAGGGGATCTTGACTACGCCATAGTTCAGGCCATCCTCGTTGAAGGTGTTGATGGACCAGGAACCATAGATGAACATAGCCACATTGCCTGCACGGAACTCATCCGTGGGAGCTGCTTCCGTAGCTACTGCATATCCGTCCTTCTCCATATCCTGGAACATCTGGAATACTTCCTTGGAAGCGTCGGAGTTCAGGTTACCCTCCAGGTTGCCCTCTGCGTCGCAGTAAGCGGTTCCGTTGCTCCACAGATACATCTCAAAATCATAGGGATCCGGCTTCATCTGGAATGCGAAGCCTTCTTTTCCGGTCTTATCGTTAATGGTCTTTGCAGCCTCCATCAGGTCATCCCAGGTCCACTCGTCTGTGGGCTCCTCAAGGCCTGCCTCTGCAAAGATGTCCTTGTTGTAGAACAGGGTATGGGTGGTGAATCCTACCGGGATACCGTAAATGGAATCATTCATGGAGTTGTAATCCCAGAGAGTCTCATAGAAGTTAGCCTTGTAGTCTTCGCCTTCCTTCTCGATGTAGGAATCCAGGGGCTCCAGTCCTTCATAATAGGACGGATAGTTCCACATGTACATAACATCCGGAGCGTCTCCTGATCCCATACCGGCACTAATCTTTGTGTCGAAATCACTGCCGTAGGCTTCCAGGGTCACCTCGATCTGATCCTGGGACTCATTGAACTTATCAACCAGGGCCTGCTGACGGTCCACATCCTCTGCCACGTCCCAGGTAGCAAAACGGATATGGGTCTTTCCGTCTGCTGCCGCCTTGTCTCCGCCGCCGCATCCGGCCAGCATTGCCATTGCGCCAAGGGCAAGGATGCCTGCTGCTACTGCTGTCTTTTTCACTGTTTTTTCCTCCTTAAAGCTTTTTCTTTTGTCGCTTGGTAAAACTTTCTTGTTTTACCTCCTCTCTTTAGTGATTTTATTAAAGCATTTTACCTGGTAAATTTCAACGATTTTGTTGTAATCTTAAGCATTTTCTATATTTTGTATAATTTTACGCACCTGTTTTTGTGAATATTTTTGCTTCAATCTTCCTGTTGTTGTCCTAAATCGTTATTGTTTTTAGTAAAATTATTAAAGTTTTATTTTGTTCCGTAAAGATTACGGAAACTGAAGGGAGGGCCGCCTCTGACAGCTTATCCTTTTTCTTTCCCGGAAATTGTGCTATCATTAACAGCATGAAAACCTATGCATTTCAGCAAAAAACATTGCCGGAGCGCTTCTTCGGACATCTGCGCACCGTGCTGACCCATAAAAAATACGTGGCGGAGGGCTGCTTCCGGCTGGGCCTTTACCGGCAGGGGATCCTCCATGATCTCTCCAAGTTCTCCCCGGCGGAATTCATCACCTCCGTTCGCTATTACGAGGGCTACCGTTCTCCCAATGCCGTGGAGCGGGAGCTCTTTGGCTGTTCCCGGGCCTGGCTCCACCACAAGGGCCGGAACCGGCACCACTTCGAGTACTGGATCGATTTTTCCGCCAGGACTCCGGACCGGGCCTTCGGCTGCCGGATGCCCCTGCGTTACGTGGCGGAGATGGTCTGTGACCGTCGGGCCGCCTGCAGGGCCTATCACGGAAAGGAATATACCCAGGCCGACGCCTGGAACTACTATGTCCGCACCAGGGACCGGGTCATCATGCATCCGGACACAAGAGCCGTACTGGAAAAGGCCCTGGTCATCATGCGGGACGAGGGAGAGGCGGCAGCCTTTGCCTGGCTAAGGCAGCTTCTGAAACGGACCAAAGGTACCGATTACACGGCAGAGGAGCTGGGTCTCAGCCACGATCCCCTTCAATAAAAAACCGCGCCCGTAAGGCGCACTATATACAAAAAGGGAGTTCCCCATGGCCGCAAGCCTTTGCAGCCATGTCCTGGAACTCCCTTTTTCTTCTTTTTATCCTTCTTTATCGGCCTGCCTGCAGGAGCTTTTCTGCTTCCGCCTGGAACAGGTCTTCCTTTCCTTCGATCCCCTCTGCCCAGAGGCTGTAGCTTCTGTTATCAACGCTCCAGACCGCAAGGCCTCCTTCCGGTTCCCTGCCGGAGGTAAAACGGATGGTCAGCTCCACCGGATCCTGCTCTCCTACGGTAAGGGTCCTGGTCCTGCTTTCATCAAAGCTCTCGTAGATCCCGCTGATATCCTCTCCGGTCTCCGCCGCCAGGCGGTAGGTCACCTCGGTCTGAAGGGCCTTGCTCTGATAACGGACCTGTCCTATGGTTCCTGCGATCAGGCTGTAGGCACTGTCCTCCGCAAGGCCCTCCGGAATCACCACCGGGATCCCCAGGGCTTCCGACAGGGCTTCTCCGCTGTCCATCTCTACAATGGGATTTGCAATCGATGCGGCAGCCGCTGCCTGAGTTTCTGATGCCGCATGCCCGGCAGCCGCCTCCTGTTCCCCTGCTTCTGTCTGATCCACAGCATCCTCCGGCATGGCCCGGAACATGGCCGGAGCCGGAGCCGCCTCCAGGTCCGGAGCCGCTTCATCCATGGCAGCCTCTGCAGCTCCTGTTTCCTGGGCCGTTTCCGCCGGTGCAGCTTCCGGGACTGCCTTCGGGGCCATGGCGGCGGCCACGCTGCCCTCCGCCACCTGGGCGGAGTCCGCCGAAGCTCCGCTGCTTCCGGACATCGGGATCCCGCTCTCCCGGATAAAGAAGATCCCAAGGCCGAATACCAGCAGCAGGGAGGCCGCATTCACAAGCCCTCTGTAATGCCCCTTCCATCTTGGGAAGCTCATTATCTTTCCATTCATCCGCTCCTGGGCCAGGGTCTGCTTTTCCGCCCTATCCTTCCCCGGTCCTGCAATGGTATCTGCCGAGGCGATCAGCCGCCGGATCTCCATCTGAAATTCCGGAGAAAATTCATGGTCTTCCTCCCCGGTCTTTCCGGCTGCCTCTTTGTTTCCTTCCTCAAGTTCCTCCTTCAGATCCTCCAGAAGGGCATCGCGGAGCAGCTCATCAAAGTCCCGGTTATTCTGTTTTTTCAAACGCTTCTCTGACATCTGACGTCCTTCCTGATCCTATTCTGCAGACTGTCTCTCTCCTGCCCCCTTTGAGAGCTCCTCCTTAAGGAGCCTTCGGGCCCTGGACAGCCGGATATTCACTGTATTGGCATTGATCCCCAGGATCCCTGCCGCCTCCTCTGCCTTCATATCGTAAAGACAGCGCAGAATCAGCACCTCCCGGTAATGCTCCGGAAGCCTTCCGATGGCTGCCCTAATCTCCTCCACGCCCTCGGCAGCGATCACTCTGTCCTCGGGGCTCTCCCCCTGGGGCTCCTCCGCCTCCAGGTCCAGATACACATCTTCTGTGGGAAGGGCATGGCCTCGTTTCCTTGCCATGTCCACCGCCGTATTCCGGGCAATAATACAGCACAGGGCTTTGGTCCGAAGCTCCTCCACATCCCGGATCTCATCCACGATCCGGATGATCTTGATAAAGGCCTCCTGGCATGCGTCCTCCGCCTCATGGGCATCGGAAAGCACGCCATATGCCTTCTGCCACATGGCCTTCATATAGTGCTCAGCTATGTGATTCAGTTTTTCCTGTCTTGTCCTCTCCATGCCGGCGGTCCGGTCCCTCCGGGTTCTTCGCGGCAAAATCCGCGTATTTCTGCGCCATCCGTTTGCGGCGCCATTTAAGGATACTATATCCTAAAACGAGGATAATAGCAATCGGTAAAAGCAGGGGCAGTCCCGTGAGGAAAAACAGGGCTCCGTTCCGGAGGATCCCGGTCAGTCTGTCCAGGTTCCTGGAAAAGCCCGCCTGAAGCTGTGCCCCGAAGCCATCCTCCTCCACCGCCGTAAGGGTCTGGACCTCCGTAATGTACATGCTTACGGTGCTGTATTGGACCTGATTGTCATAGACCCGCAGCTGGGAATTCAGACTCTCGATCTCATAGCGGATCTCCGAAAGCCGTTTTTCCAATGCAATAAGACTCTCGGTGCTGTTCGCCTGAGCCAGAAGCTCCATCAGCCGGTCCTGCTCGATCCGCAGGGCTTTTTCCCTGGCCTCGATGTCCGTATAGTCCAGGGTCACGTCCTGTACGTTTTCGCTCTTTCTGGTAATTTTAGCTCCCGCAAGGGCATTGTCCATGAACTCAGACATCCGGTCCGAGGGGATCCTGGCGGTGATGGTGGCGTTTCTGGTGCCGGTCTGCCGGCCTCCCGGCGCATAGCTGTCCATATATTCGATATATCCGCCCAAAGCTCCTGCCTCCTCCTGGATCCTGGAAAGGAGCTGGTCATATTCTCTGGTCTCGGCGTCCAGGCTTACATTCCGGATCAGCTTTCTGGAGAGGGGTGCGTCCGTATCCAGGGAGGCACTGCCCACATCGAGAGACTCCCCGTCTCCGGCCTGTCCGCTTTCCTCGGAAGCCGCAGATTCCATCACCGATGCCGCCTCCGGAAGGGCCGGGGCCGCCGCCATGGTCTCCTGCACCGCAGCCTGATCAGCGGAGGTCCTTGATGGCGAGGCCCCTCCGCAGCCTGTGAATAAGAGGGCCGCCACAAGGCCAAATAAGGGGATAAGCTTCCTTGTTCCAATCGTTTTCTCAGACTTTTTCATGATCTCCTCCCTTTCCGACAGGCCTCGTTTCCCGAAGCTCCTGCCTGTTTTTCTTTTCTGTATCTTTTCTATATAATATACGGACCCATGGAGAAAAAGCTTTCAGAAATAAAAAAAGCCCGCTGCACATATGATATGCCGATATGTGCAGCAGAATCGCATTTTCTACTTATATACAATTCAATCATTTCCCCATAGATGGCTGTAGGGATTCCTGGATGCGGCAGGCCGGTAAAGGGGAATGGCAAGAAGGAAGCCGCTTATGGCTCCGCCGATGTGGGCAGCATTGTCCACGCCTCCTTCAGAAAGCCCCAGGTATACGCTCAGAAGCAGCATGATCACAAGCTGCTGCAGGGAGAGGTCCTCCAGTCTGCCCCGATTCCGGATCACCGCCCACATAAGGCCTCCCACCACACCGAAGACCGCCCCGGAGGCCCCGGCAGACACCAGAAACTCCTGGGTATGGATATGCCAGAACAGGGAGAACAGGTTTGCCAGCACCCCCGCAAGAAGATAAAAGATCAGGTATCTCACATGGCCCAGGGCCCGTTCCAGCTTTCCTCCGATCACAAAAAGCACCAGCATATTATTTACCAGATGCTCGATGCCAAAGTGCATAAAGCAGGAGGTAAAGAGCCGGTAATATTCATGCTCCTCCAGCACCAGAGGCTCGTACATGGCGCCGTAGCGAACCATCATATCTAGCTCGTAACGGGTATCCCCCATAAGGCTGAGAAACAGAAAATAAAAGACATTGACTGCCATCAGCCCGTAGGTGACCCATGAATCTCTCTTTGACACCGCATCCTCCTTCCCCTTACTTCCGGCACGCTCCTGCCGCCGGAAATAAATAAAAAGAAAGGACAGCTCTTAGGCTGTCCTGAAGATTTCAAATTTCTGGAAATACCTTAAAAACCGAATACCGAAATCAAGAACCAAGAAGCAATGCGGATAAGCCCTCGACCTATTAGTAACAGTCAGCTGAGT
>CALWES010000010.1 GCA_944377405.1 uncultured Lachnospiraceae bacterium
TACCACCAGCACTTGAGCTGTTATAAAATCCATGTGAAAAAGTTCGGCTGTGTCCTTGACAAGGGGTTCAGTTTAGGAAGATACGACGGCTTTTTGAAGCATTTCTTCAATCTGGGGTGTACCCGCCAGAGTAAAATTACACCCAGATTTTCAGGAAATCAAAATCGGACCGTCAGAAAGCCAAAAAGTTACACCCCAAATTGAGAAAGTTGAAATTCAGACCGTACGGCGAGGAATAGACTGAATCTAAACAAAACCCCATAGAACAGACTCGAAGAAAATACAGGAGGAACCCAAACATGAACCTCAGACTGATAAAGGGAAGCTGCGAATATCAAAAGGAGATCCTGGACATGCTCCGGGAGTGGCGGGCCTACAATCAGGCCCATCCGGAGGCAAACCGGTCTCCCTGGGCCATCTTCCGGAATGACGAAGGGGACTTCGACAGCTACCTGGAGGGCCTTGATCACAGGGGGAGCGAAGCGGGCATGGTGCCGGACTCCACCTATTTCTGCCTGGATGAAGACCGGGGGATCCTGGTGGGGGCTGTCAATATCCGCCATAGCCTGAACGACTATCTCCTGCAATACGGAGGCCATATCGGAGACGGCATCCGGCCCTCGGAGCGCCGGAAGGGATACGCCACGGGGATGATCGGCCTGGCCCTTGAGGAATGCCGGAGGCTTGGGATCAGGAAGGTGCTGATGGTATGCGATAAAGATAATATGGGTTCTGCCAGGTCCATCCTCAAAAATGGAGGGATTCTGGAGAACGAGGTGGAAGAAGAGGGAAAACTCAAACAGAGGTACTGGATCACTCTGCCGGAATAAAACAGCGCTGACCGGAAAAGCTTCTATTTAGTTAAAAAAATCACACACAAAAACCCCCTTGCAATCGGGGGATATTTATGATAATTTGTTTACATAGAGTTTCGATTGAGCGTTTTTTGCGTGGAAAAAAGATCATGCCGAAGGTTTTTTCGCCACCGTGAAAAATGCGACGGCCTGCATGAGGATGCAGGCCACTTTTGAACTTTGAAAAAAGAAAAAGCTGAAAAGCAGAGGGAGAAAACAATGAGTAATTATTTTGCAGTTGCTATGGCAGTGCTTGCTCTGGTGTTCGCATTTGCGATGACATCCTTCGTAAAGCGCCAGGCAGCAGGCAATGACCGCATGAAAGAGCTTGCGGCGGCCATCCACGGCGGTGCAAAGGCCTTCCTTTTCGCAGAGTACAGAGTACTGGTGGTATTCATCGCAGTCCTGTTCCTGTGCATCGGAATCGGCCTTCAGTCCTGGGCAACGGCCATCGCGTATGTATGCGGATCTCTGGCATCCGTACTTGCCGGATATCTTGGCATGGACGTAGCAACCAACGCCAATGTAAGAACTGCCAACGCAGCAATGGAAAGCGGCAAGGCAAAGGCCCTGCAGATCGCCTTCAGAGGCGGATCTGTTATGGGTATGTGCGTAGTAGGCCTGGGACTTCTGGGCTGCGCGCTGGTATGGATCATCACAGGGGATGAGAACGTCCTGATGGGCTTCTCACTTGGAGCTTCCTCCATCGCCCTGTTTGCCCGTGTAGGCGGCGGTATCTATACCAAGGCAGCAGACGTGGGGGCAGACCTGGTAGGTAAGGTAGAGGCAGGCATCCCGGAGGATGACCCCAGAAACCCGGCAGTTATCGCCGATAACGTAGGCGACAACGTAGGTGACGTAGCCGGCATGGGCGCAGACCTCTTCGAGTCCTATGTAGGCGCCATCGTATCCGCAGTTACCCTGGGTATCCTTGAGGCCCAGGCAACGGGAGCAAGCTTCCCGCTGGTACTGGCAGGAATCGGCATCCTGGCATCCATCATCGGAAGCATGTTCGTAAAGGGCGGCGAGGACAAGAACCCCGCAACGGCTCTGAACATGGGCTCCTATTTCTCAGCAGTGGTTGTGATCGTGGCATCCCTGGTACTGTCCAACATGTTCTTCGGAAACATGAACGCAGCCATCGCCATCATCGCAGGCCTTGTGGTTGGCCTTGCCATCGGTAAGATCACCGAGATCTACACCTCAGCGGATTACAAGTCCGTAAAGCAGATCGCAGAGTCATCCCAGACAGGACCGGCTACCAACATCATCACGGGTATCTCCGTAGGTATGCTGTCCACAGCCATTCCGATCCTGTTCGTAGCTGTAGGTATCTTCGTAGCATACTACTTTGCAGGTGTATACGGTATCGCCCTGGCAGCAGTCGGCATGCTGTCCACCACGGGTATCACCGTAGCAGTAGACGCATACGGCCCCATCGCGGATAACGCAGGCGGTATCGCAGAGATGAGCCATCTGGACCACTCCGTCCGTGAGATCACGGACCAGCTGGACGCAGTTGGTAACACCACCGCAGCCATGGGTAAGGGCTTCGCCATCGGTTCAGCCGCCCTGACTGCACTGTCCCTCTTCGTATCCTACGCAGAGGTCGTAAAGATCGACACCATCAATATCATCGACCCGAGAGTCATCATCGGACTCTTCATCGGCGGCATGCTGCCCTTCGTATTCTCAGCATGGACCATGTCCTCTGTATCCAAGGCAGCCTACTCCATGATCGAGGAAGTACGCCGTCAGTTCAGAGAGATCCCGGGCATCATGGAGGAGAAGGCAAAGCCGGACTACACCAAGTGCGTTGATATCTCCACCAAAGCAGCCCTCAGGGAGATGATCAGACCGGGTATCCTGGCAGTTATCGCTCCCCTGGCAATGGGAATCATCCTTGGACCGGAGGCTCTGGGCGGAATGCTGGCAGGTGCGCTGGTAACCGGCGTGCTCATGGCCATCTTCCTTGCTAACGCAGGCGGCGCATGGGACAATGCCAAGAAGTACATCGAGGAAGGCCACTTCGGCGGCAAGGGCTCCGAGCCCCACAAGGCCGGCGTTGTAGGAGACACCGTAGGCGATCCCTTCAAGGACACCTCAGGACCTTCCATCAACATCCTGATCAAGCTGATGACCATTATCTCACTGGTATTCGCACCGGTGATCGCAGCCATCGGCGGCCTGATCTAAGGGACTTCATAAAAATTTCAGAAATCTTACAATCCATGGCAGCGCCGGGCGTATGCTTTACAGGGATTGTGAAATCAAGTATAATGAAGGGACGAGCGGAAACGCCCGTCCCTTTCCATATAGATTGAAGATGAAACTATACCGTAGGATCAAAAATACCCTGATAAGCGCCGCGCTCTGCGTGGCAGCAGCAGTCACAGGACTCCCTGTGACTTCTTTTGCTGAAACCGCATGGCCTGCGGGGGTCACGGTACAGGCAGAGGGAGCCTGCGCCATGGATGCGGATTCCGGGACGATCCTCTACGGAAAGAATCAGGATACCCCCTACTTCCCCGCCTCCATCACCAAGGTCATGACGGCCCTTCTGGTGCTGGAAAACTGCGAGGACTTAAGCGAGATGGTGACTTTCTCCCAGGAGGCCGTGGAGCTTGGGGAGGATAATGCCACCATCATCGGCGCCTCCGCAGGGGACCGCCTGAGCGTGGAGGACTGCCTCTACAGCCTGCTGTTCCAGTCTGCCAACGAAGTGGCCAACGCCCTGGCGGAGCACGTGGGAGCCAAGTTCCCGGAGCTCAGGGAAGAGGGCATGACGGACCGGCAGGTTTTCGTAAACATGATGAACCGCCGGGCGGAGGAGATCGGCTGCACCAACACCCATTTCAACAACCCATCGGGACTGACGGACCCCAACCATTACACCACGGCCCATGACATGTGTCTGATCCTGGCGGAGGCCATCCGGAACGAGCGTTTCGTGGACATCGAGAGCCATACCTATTGGACCCATGCTCCCATCCGCCGCTATCCGGACCCGGATGACCCCTGGAACACGGTCTATGCCAGCCACCGGATGCTCCGGAAGAACTCCCCCAACTATTACCCGGGAGTCTTTGCAGGAAAGACCGGATACACCATGACGGCGGGCAATACCCTGGTGACCGCCTGCCGGAAGGACGGCATGACCATCGTCACCACGGTGCTGAACGGACACCAGACTCACTACAGCGACACCAAGGCCATGCTGGACTTTGCCTATGACAACTTCCACTCCCTTCGGATCGCAGACTATGACACCACCTATACCGCCATGCAGCAGGACCTGCAGGTCCTGGGAATGGCTGTGACGGATATGACGGCCCTGGCAGTGGACGAGGACAGCCGGGTCACTCTGCCGAAGGAGGAAGAATTTGCCTCCGTGACCTCTGCACTGAGCTACGAGCTTCCCGCGGGAGCCCCCGGGGATGCGGCAGCCCAGGTGCTTTATCACTATGGAGGCCGGCAGGTGGGCGCCGCCTATCTGCGGAGCCGGAACCTGGGGCAGGACGCGGAGCTCCTTGCGGTAGCAGAGGACCCGCTCTTCCAGTCCCTTACGGCAAAGGCCGCCCCGGAGATACTCTCCCAGGAGGAAAGCGCAGCCTCCGGTGAGGGTGGAGCCCAGGCAGCAGGAGAAACAGGCACGGAAGGGGCCCCGGAAGGCCAGGAAAGCAACGGCAGCGGAGAGGGGGCCATGGCTTCGTCGGAGACCGAGGACAGCGGCATGGTACGGATCTTCGGATTCCGGATCCCTGTGGGAGCTGCCTTCGTACTGAAGATCATCGGCGCTGCGGCGGTGGTGGTACTGCTCCTAGCCCTGTGGCTCCTCCATGTGGAAAAGCAGGAGGCCCAGAAGCGGGCACGGCGCCGGGCAAAGCGATTAAAGCACACCAGAGACCTGACGGGCCAGCAGAACATCAACCTGGACCTGATGGTACAGCAGCGGATGCGGCAGAAGGGCCGCCGCAGCAGAAGAAAGCCCCGGTAAGCCGCGGGGCCTGACAAGGGAATAAGGAAACGGAAAACAGATCGAGATAGAATGAGAGACATGAAGAAAAACAGACTGCTTATATTCAATATGATGCTTCTGTCCCTGCTTGCCACAGGCTGCGGACAGACCACGGAGCGGATTAGGGAGGACACCGCCTCCCCCTCCATCGTCATTGAGGGAGGGAACCTGGAGGAGGCCCAGCCCATCGCCCGGATGGACATGGACGGAGCAGTGCTTCCGGTGCTTCCGGACGTGACCACGGCGGCGGACAATGCGGAGCTGGCCCCGGCCTACCTCAGGAAGGGAGACCAGCACGCAGTGGTAAAACAGCTGCAGCAGCGCCTGATGGACCTGGGATATATGGACAACGATGAACCCACCACCTTCTACGGGGATGCCACCTCCGTTGCAGTGCGGCATTTCCAGAGGCAGAACGAGCTCAATCAGGACGGCGTCTGCGGCACGGAGACCTGGGATCTGCTGTTTTCCGACAGCGCCCCCTACTATGCCGTATCCAAGGACACGGAGGGCGACGACGTAGCCCGGATCCAGCAGCGTCTGTATGAGCTGGGATACCTGGCGGAGGCCTCCGATGTAACGGGATACTTCGGAGACTCCACGGAGGAAGCGGTAAAGAAGCTCCAGAACGTCAACGCTCTCAGCGTGGACGGCACCGTGGGCAAGGAGACCGTAAACCTTCTTTATTCCGATGAAGTAAAACCGAACCTCATCGCCTTCGGAGAGGAATCCGAGGTGGTGCTGAAGTGCCAGCAGAGACTGAAGGAGCTGGGATACCTGCGGGACGAGCCCGACGGCAAGTTCGGAAATGCCACCCAGGTGGCCATAAGGGAATTCCAGTCTCGTAACGACCTGGTGGTGGACGGCTACCTGGGCCCCTCCACAAGGCTTGCCCTGGATGATCCCAACGCCATCGGCTTCGGCCTCCGGGTGGGCGATACCTCCGAGAGCGTGCGCCTTGCCCAGGAACGCCTGAGCCATTACGGATACCTGGTAGCCGGCAACGTAACGGGCTACTACGGAGACATCACCGAGGAAGCGGTCATCGCCTTCCAGCGCCAGAACGGCCTGGTGGCAGACGGTATGGTGGGCATCCAGACCATGGCAAAGCTTGAGTCGGACGACGCAAAGAGCAAGCCCAGGAACACAAGCTCCACCAGAGCCACCACAAGAAGGGCAGGAAGCAGCAACAGCGGAGGAAGCTCCTCCACCAGAGCCACCACAAGGGCGGCCTCCGTGGGAAGCGGCGGCGCCACCGTCAGCGGATCCGCCCAGGCCCTTATCAACGTGGCTTCCTCAAAGCTGGGCTGCCCCTATGTCTGGGGCGCCAAGGGACCCAACTCCTTTGACTGCTCCGGCTTCGTATACTGGTGCCTGAACCAGGTGGGAGTAAGACAGTCCTATCTGACCTCCTCCGGATGGAGGAACCCGGGCCGGTATCAGCGGGTATCCAGCTTTGACAGCATCCAGGCGGGAGACATCGTGGTGGTAAGCGGCCACGTGGGAATTGCCGCAGGAGGCGGCACCGTCATCGACGCATCCTCCTCCAACGGCCGGGTGGTACACCGTTCCCTCTCCAGCTGGTGGAGAAACAACTTTATCGTAGCATGGCGCATTTTCGGATAATAGGAGGTGAAGCTCATGCAGCAGACCATACTTGTATGTGACGACGAAAAAGAGATCGTGGAGGCCATCTCTATCTACCTGGAGGGAGAAGGTTTCCGGGTCCTGAAGGCCTATGACGGCTTCGAGGCCCTGAAGCTCATGGAAAACGAGAAGGTGGACCTGATCATCATGGACGTGATGATGCCGGGACTTGACGGCATCCACACCACCCTCAAGATCCGGGAGACCTCTTCGGTACCCATCATCATCCTCTCCGCAAAATCAGAGGACACGGACAAGATCCTGGGCCTCAACATCGGAGCGGACGACTACATCTCAAAGCCCTTTAACCCCCTGGAGCTGGTGGCAAGGGTCAAGTCCCAGCTCAGGCGCTACACCCAGCTGGGGAACATGAACGGCAGCCAGTCTCAGGCCGTGTTCAAGTGCGGCGGCCTCACCATCAATGACGACAACAAGGAGGTATTCGTGGACGGAGAGCCCATCAAGCTCACCCCCATCGAGTACAACATCCTCCTGCTCCTGGTGAAGAACGCCGGGAAGGTCTTCTCCATCGACGAGATCTACGAGCAGATCTGGAATGAGGAGGCCATCGGCGCGGACAACACCGTGGCGGTGCACATCCGGCACATCCGGGAGAAGATCGAGATCAATCCCCGGGAGCCCCGTTACCTGAAGGTAGTCTGGGGTGTGGGCTATAAGATCGAAAAACAGTAACGGAACACTATGAAACGAAGCCTGATCATCATCGTACATATGCTGGGGGTGCTGCTGGCCATTGCGGGCCTCAGCATCCTCTATGTGGGCTCCCCCAACGGCTATGGCATCTCCTGGACCCAGAAGGAAAGCTATGAGGAGACCCCCCAGTTCGCCCAGAAGGTGAACACGGACATCGGGCGGATCAAGGACTTTCTCTACCTGCGGGATGCCTTCGAGGCGGAGGGAGACCTGGCCATGGACAACACGGTGGCGGACATGGAGGTGGAGGGGACCTATCAGCCCCTGACCCTGCGGGAGGCCATCGCCAGCGCCCAGAAATTCGGCTGCTATCTGGATCCCAAGACCCACGATATCAGCATCAGCAGTACGGACAGCAATCAGGAGGCCTCTGCCAACTATGAGGTGAAGGTCACCTACAAATACTACGATCCCCACTACTTTGAAAACGTGCCCCAGGGGCCGGGAGTGGGGGTCACCAATATCCGGGAACTCTCCATCGAGGTGATGCGGGAGCTGTCGGAGTACTATCACCTGAAGGAACGGTATGTGGACACCCGGGGGAACCTGTATTTTTACGCCCATTACATGGACGGCTCCGGGGACTACCAGGACTTCTCCAACACGGATCAGAGTCCTGAGGAGCTTCTGCAGCTTGGCAAATACGTCTACGTCCAGGGGGACAGCCAGCACACCGAAAGCAACATCGAGCCCATACCCGAGAGCGCCCTGGACATCGAGACGGAATTCAATCCCAACGAGGATGAGAACGAAGAATACACCTTCCTGGTGGCAGTGGATACCAGCTACCCCTATGAGGACAGCTACCGCAGGGCGGCCAGGAGCTTTGAAGGAGACGTGAGGAACGCCTACCTGGCAGTGGGGATGCTCAGCCTGGGACTTCTGGTATGCCTGGTGAGCATCGTTATGATCCTGCGCTTTGACGGTTATGAGAACCGGGAGGAGGCCCTGGCCCTGCGGCCTGCGGACAAGCTCCCCTACGAGATCTACCTGCTACTCTGTGTGGCGGCGGCCATCGGCGGCTGCTTCATTATGTCTCTGACGGGACTTCGGATCGCCAGGACCCTGTCCCCCTCGGATCAGTGGAACTACTGGAAGAAGATCCTTTACGCCCTGGTGATCTACGCCGTGGCGGTCTACGGGATCCTGGGGACCATCCGCAGGGCCCGGAAGGATAAGGTCTTCAAAAACACCCTGATCTACGGCTTCATAACGGACCTGAACGACTATGCCGCCCATAAGAGCGTCTCCGGTACCCTTCTGGTGCGCTATGGGCTATTTGTAGGCTGGAACCTGCTGATGACGGCGGGACTCATCTGGCTTTATCTCCGCCGGGAGGCGGGGACCCCTTACCTGGTGGGCTTTGCAGGCTGCCTGGCAGCCCTGGTGGGCGGGGACTTCTACGTGTTCCACCGGATCTACGGGGAAGCCCGGCAGCGGGACAGCCTGGAGGAGGTGCTGAACCATCTGTCGGAAGGGGACACGGACTACGAGGTGAAGGAAGAGGAATACAGCGGCAGGGAGCAGGAGATCGCCCGGCGGCTGAACCACATCTCCACGGGCATGCGGAATGCCCTGACGGAGCAGGTGAAGTCGGAGCGTCTCAAGGCGGACCTGATCACCAACGTATCCCACGATATCCGGACCCCCCTTACCTCCATCATCAACTATGTGGACCTTCTGAAGCGGGAGGACATCCAGGACCCCAAGGTACGGGAATACATCGATATCCTGGACAAGAAATCCGCAAGGCTCAAGAACCTGACGGAGGACCTGCTGGAGGCCTCAAAGGCCAGCTCCGGCAACATCCGCCTGGACATGCAGAAGATCGACCTGGTGGAACTGGGGCTTCAGGCAGGGGCGGAGTTTGAGGATAAGTTCGCCGCAAAGGGCCTGGAGCTCTGTATGGACGCTCCGGAGCACCCGGTATATATCCTGGCGGACGGACGGCACCTGTGGCGGGTACTGGAGAACCTCTACAACAACGCCGCCAAATACTCCATGGAGCACACCCGGATCTATGCGGACATCCTGGAGCAGGATGGAAAGGGAATCTTCACCCTGAAGAACATCTCCGCAAACAAGCTGAACATCAGCCCCGACGAGCTGACGGAGCGTTTTGTCCGGGGAGACGTATCCAGGTCCACCGACGGCTCCGGCCTGGGCTTAAGCATCGCCAAGAGCCTGGCAAGCCTCCAGGGGGGAGAGCTTGTGATCGAGATCGACGGGGACCTGTACAAGGCAAACGTGATCTTCCCCCTCTATGAGGAGCCGGCAGCAGAGCCGGAAGAGGAAGAGGCAACAACTACTACATAATATATAAGGAATGACTATGCGAATCAGACATATCAAGGGGGCAGAGGAATACATCGAACAGAGCCCCTTCGTGATCAACGAACCTGCGGACTTCCGGGGACAGTGGAAGGAGCGGGTATTCGGAAACGACAGGCCCCTGTACCTGGAGGTGGGTATGGGCATGGGCCAGTTTATCCGGACCCATGCTAGGCTTCACCCGGAGATCAACTACATCGGCTTTGAGATCAACTCCACGGTACTGTATAAGTCCGTAAGGCGCTATCTGGAGGCCCTGGGGGAGGATCAGGGGCAGGAAGTCCCGGCTCCGGAGGCATTGCTTCCCAAAAGCAACCTGCGCTTCATCCGGCAGGACGCCAGGTTCCTGGCGGAGGATTTTGGCCCTGGGGAGGTGGACCGGATCTACCTGAACTTCTCGGACCCCTGGCCCAAGGACAAGAACGCCAACAAGCGCCTCACCTCCCCGGTGTTCATGAAGCTCTACGATCAGATCCTGAAGCCGGAGGGGGTCATTGAATTCAAGACGGATAATGAGGGGCTATTTGACTATTCCCTCCTTTCCATACCGGAGAGCGGCTGGGAGCTCATCACAGTGACCAGGGATCTCCACGGGGACGCAGTCCTCTCCGAGGGCAACGTAATGACGGAGTATGAGGAAAAGTTTTCAAAGAAAGGCAACCCAATTTACAAGCTGATTGCAAAAAGGAGGAAACAAAATGGCTAGAGTGTTTACGGCAGAAGAGTTTGAAAAGGAAGTCCTTACAGCGGATGTGGCCTTCGTGGACTTTTACGCGGACTGGTGCGGTCCCTGTCAGGCCATGGGCCCGGTGATTGACCGTCTGGCTGAGACCTATGCAGGACGGGCTGTGGTAGGAAAGGTGAACGTGGACAAGACACCGGAGCTGGCAAGACAGTACCGGGTGATGTCCATCCCCAACATGATCGTCCTGAAAAAGGGCCAGGTGGCAAAGCAGCTCATCGGCCTTACGGACGAGGCAACGGTGGCAGCAGCCATCGATGAAGCCCTGGCATAAAAAATATAAAAAAAGCTGTTGACAATTCCAGGGATTTGTTATATTATATCTGACGTGCCTCACAGATAGGCACGTCAAATGCACCCTTAGCTCAGTTGGTAGAGCAGTAGACTCTTAATCTATTTGTCCAGGGTTCGAGTCCCTGAGGGTGCACGCCGGAAGTTCTGGTTCTGCGACTTGGAGCGCGGGGTCGGAGCTTTCTTTTTTTGTGTACAAATGTGGATAACCGCCCTTTATTTGCCGGATTTTGTGGACAGATCCCGAAGTCCGGTGGATAAAGGGCGGTTTTTGTGCGTAAAGGGGCAATAAAAAAGTTCCTATAATGGAAATTATAAGAACTAGTAATACAAGCCGCTTGAGCAGGTATTTGATAAGGGATATAAAAGCAAAAATATACCCCACTATGTTTTTATATATTACCACAAAAGCCATTTAAATAGTTAGTCTAAGTCAATTAAGAAGATGAAGAACCATCTCAGAGAATTGACGGTAAGGGGAAACAAGTGGAGCAACCCGGAAAGAGAAGAAAAACTCAGGAGATATACGAGTGGGTGGATAAACTATTACCGGTATGCGGACATGAAAAAGCTGATGGAGGACACGGACAAATGGCTTCGGCACAGAATCCGTGTGGTGTACTGGAGACAATGGAAGAGAGTGCGGACGAGATATAAAATATTTCGGGCACTCCATTTGCCAGAGTGGCAGGTGCATAAGATGGCAAACTGTCGGAAGGGAACATGGAGAGCGGCGGAGATGCTGAACACTGTGCTCACAAAGGCAATAATAGTGGACAAGCTCGGATACCCATCCATGAGCCCACTATCAAAAAATACGTGTAAACTACTGAACCGCGTAGTACCGAACGGTACGCTACGTGGTGTGGAAGGGGAGAGTTAAATCTCCCCTATCCGATTATACAATTATGACCAAAAAACAGTGGAAAAACGCCCCTTCTTCATGGAATCTTAACTTGCAAAATAGAACGGACAAGAGTAAACTACTCATATAAAAAGAATGGGAGTTATGTGTGATTAACTTCCCCATATACCGGCAGGAGGTTACTATGGCTGATATCAGAAACACGGGTACATGGCAGCGCGTGGAGCGAGGCCTGTCCGACATGGCGAACCTTGTCAGCAGGGGAGAGTACAACCTGGCTCTGGTGAAGAGCCGGCAGACGATGGAACAGATCGTCCGTCTCTCCGCAGGACAGAACTTCGTCGTATATACGGATCTTGCGGATACCATTGAGAAGCTCTATCAGGGACACTACATCACCAAGAGCTCCAGGGACGCATTTCACACCATCCGGATGCTGGGGAACAAGGCGGTCCACGAAGGGGACAACGATCCCCAGGATGCAGCCAGATCCTACCGGCTCCTGGACCAGGAGATCAACGCCTTCGTAAGCGGCGGCAGGTCCCAGGAGGCTCCAGCCGACAGGGAGCGGCCTGCAGAGCAGACGCCTCAGCGGGAGCGAAGCAGCCAGAAGGAGCAGAAGCTCAATATCCCCGGGGAACGTACCAGAGTCCCCGTTTCCAGAGAGTCCCTGCCTTCCTCCCAGGGAAGCAGGCGGCGCTACGATAACCTGGACGACCGCAGCACCAGGGACCGGCGGGAGGTGCCCAACCGGGAGGACCGGCTCAGGGCCCAGCGCAAAGGTCAGCCCGCCAGGGGCGGCGCCCACAGGGGCCAGAGAAAGCCCCAGCAGCAGGGTATCAGCATCTATGACGTGCTCCGGATCCTGATCCCCGTGATCTGCGTGATCCTGCTGGTGGTACTGATCCGCAGCTTCATGGGCGGCGGCAGCTCCGCACCGGAGACCAGCCCCGTGCAGACGGAGACAGCTACGGAGCCCGTAACGGAACCCGTGACGGCGGTTCCGCCCACCACGGAGCCTGAGACTACCACTGCAGCAGCGGTGCGTTACCGGATCAAGGGCAATAGCGTGAACATCCGCTATGCGGACAACGAGAACCGGGTATATGAGCAGCTTTCCGACGGTACCGAGATCGGCGAGGTAGAGGAAGTCGAGGGTACCAACAAGGTGAAGTTCATGCGGGACGGCATCGAAGTGACCGTTGACAAGAACTTTATCGAGCCCATCGAGGATATGGCTGCGGAGTCTGAGGCAGAGACCCCGTAAAGAACTTTTTAAATACAAATTCACGGTAATGAAGAGGCGCAAGCTTCTTCATTACGGCGTTTAGAAAAAAATACGGCAGATGGAGGCAATCATGCAGAATCTGATCGACAGGATCTCAAAGATCGAGGAGGCTACGGCGAGGATCCACGCCCAGGCCGAGGAAGAAAAAAAGAAGATCGATAAGGAAATGCAGGCGGAGACCGACGCCTATAATGCCAGGATGGAAGCAGAGACGGAGCGGAAGCTGGAGCAGATCCGGGGGGACTACCGGAAGAAGGCGGAAGCGGACCTTAAGAAGCAGCGGGAGCAGGAACAGCAGGTGCTGACCCATATCTCCTCCTACTACGAGAAGGAGCATGACCGCTTAAGCAGCGAGATCACCGAAAGGATCATAAGGAGCTGACATGAACAGCGTGATTTCCTATAGCGGCATCGCCGCAAAGATCCGCTGCATGAAGCGGGAGCTTCTGACGGAGGAGGACTTCCGGAAGCTCATGGACCAGAAGCTGTCCATGCAGAAGGCGGAGTACCTGGGAAGCCGCAGGGCCTATGCGGAGCTCTTCCAGAACGTGGGAGAGGACATGCTCCACAGAAGCGGTGTGGAGCGAAGGCTGTGGCTGTCCTTGTTCCGGGACTTCGATAAGCTCTACCGTTTCGGCAGCGTCAAGCAGAAGCGTTTTATCCGGATGTACTTCGGCCACTACGAGGTGAAGCTGGTAAAGGAGTGCCTTCAGGCAGTGCTGGGAGGCCATGCCGCAGGCTATGAGTTCGCCCTTTACGAGGACCTGATCCGGAAGTACGCAAAGATCGACATCATGAAGCTGTCCCGGAGCCGGGACATCGGGGACTTCATCGAGAACCTTAAGGGCACTTCCTACTATTCCATCCTGAAGCGCCTTTATGACAGCGGCCAGGCCAAGGCCGTGGACTATGAGACCGCCATCGACATGCGGTATTTTGTGAATATGTGGCGCCAGAAGGACAAGGTCCTTTCCCGGGAGGAATGCGGCATCGTGGAGCGGACCTTCGGCAGCCGTATCGATATGCTGAACGTGGACTGGATCTACCGGGCCAAGAAGTATTTTGACATGGCCCCCAAAGAGATCTACCGGCTCCTGATCCCCATCCGCTACCGATTGAGTGCGGAGGAGATGAAAAAGCTGGTGGAGGCCCCCACCCTCCAGGAGTTTACTGCGGTGGAGCGGGAGACCTGCTACGGTCCCACGGTCCGGGCCTATGTGGAGCAGACCGGCTCCCTGCTGGAGGCTCTGGCAAAATTTTTGCGCCACATCTACCTGAAGGAAGCCAGGAATCACCCCTATTCCATCGCTCCCATCAATACCTACCTGTTCTTAAAGGAGCAGGAGATCGCGCGGATCATTTACATAATTGAAAGCACGCATTACGAGAATCAAAGCGGGACCAGTCCCGCGGAGGAGGCTTTATCGTGATAGAGAAGATGCAATTCCTGAGCATCACGGGTCCCAAAGCGGACTTTGACCGGGTGGTGGATACCTACCTGAGCAAGTACGAGATGCATCTGGAAAATGCCCTGACCGAGGTGAAGAACGCCCAGGGAATCGCACCCTTTACGGAGGAAAATCCCTACAAGCAGGAGATCGGACAGATCCGGTCCATCCTGAAGGACTACGGGAATGTGATCACCGGGGAGAAGAAGGCGGAGCCAAAGGCAGTAAGCCTTGAGGAAGCGGTCAGCATCGTCAGGGAGACCACAGAGACCCTGTCCTCCTGCATGGAGGAGAAAAACGGCCTGAAGGAGCAGCTGGCCCGGATGGACGCGTCCTACCGGAAGATCGTTCCCTTCATCGGCCTGAACTATGACATTGAGAAGATTCTGCAGTTCGACAACGTAAAGTACAGCTTCGGGCGGATGCCCCTGGAGTACTATAAGAAGCTCCAGGACTATGTATACGATTCCCTGGACGCCCTGATCCTGGAGTGCACAAGGGACCGGGAGTTCGTTTACGTCCTGTACTTCGTGCCCAGGCGGGAGGAGGATAAGGTGGATGCGGTATTCGCCTCCATGTACTTTGAGAAGATCTTCATCCCAGACGAGTACAAGGGCACCCCGGAGCAGGCCATCAACCAGCTCCACCAGCAGATGAAGGACTGTCAGGAGAAGATCTTCGCCATCGACGTGAAGATCGCAGAGATCCTGGAGACCAGGGCCCCGGAGATCCTGGGGGCCTCGGAGCGGCTGGAGCGCTACGCCACCACCTTTGACGTAAGGAAGTACGCAGCCTGCACCAAGCACGACATCCACACCTTCTACATCATCTGCGGCTGGATGAGCCAGCGGGACGCGGAGGCCTTCCGGCGGGAGATCGCGGACGACGAGAACACCTTCTGCTTTGTGGAGAAGGACCCCTCCAAGCTTCTGGACGGACCGCCCACGAAGCTCCGGCACCCGGCTATCCTGAAGCCCTTTGAGATGTTCCTGGAGATGTACGGACTGCCCTCCTATAATGAGATCGATCCTACGCCCCTTATGGCCCTCACCTACATGGTGTTCTTCGGCTTCATGTTCGGGGACCTGGGTCAGGGAGCCCTCCTGTTCCTGGGAGGAGCCCTTCTTTACAAGCTGAAAGGCATGCGCCTTGCAGGGATCATCTCCTGCTGCGGCGTCTGCTCCATGATATTCGGACTGTTATTCGGATCCGTCTTCGGCTTTGAGGATGTCTTCGAGCCCCTGTGGCTCCATCCCCAGGAGGCCATGACCAACCTGCCCTTCATCGGCAGGCTCAACACGGTCTTCGTGGTGGCCATCGCCATCGGCATGGGCGTGATCCTGCTGTGCATGATCCTGAACATCGTAAACGGCATCCGTCAGGGGAACCGGGAACGGATCTTCCTGGATACCAACGGACTGGCAGGACTGGTGTTCTACGGCAGCGCCGTGGCCTGCATCCTGCTGTTCATGACCGGGCATACCCTTCCGGCAGCCCTGGTCCTTGTGATCATGTTCGGTATCCCCCTTCTGCTCCTGTTCCTGAAGGAGCCCATCATGAACCGGCTGGAGAAGAAGCCGAAGCTCATTGAGGGAGGCGTGGGGATGTTTATCACCCAGGGCTTCTTCGAGATGTTCGAGATGCTGCTGTCCTACTTCTCCAACACCCTTTCCTTCGTCCGTATCGGCGCCTTTGCCGTGAGCCACGCAGCCATGATGAGCGTGGTGATGATGCTGGCGGGAGCGGAAAGCGGCGGGGCCCTGAGCTGGCCCGTGGTGATCCTGGGCAACCTCTTCATCTGCGGTATGGAGGGCCTCATCGTAGGCATCCAGGTACTGCGTCTGGAGTACTATGAGCTCTTCTCCCGTTTCTACACCGGAGGAGGACGGGCCTTCAAGCCCTACGGCAGGGAGGAGACAGCCTGATGGGCTGACCCCATCCCTTATGAGAAGTTAATAAAAAAGGATTCAAATAAAAGGAGATAAAACTTATGTCACTCACAGTAAAGATCTTATTAGCTGCAGCACTGTTACTGAGCATCGGCGTTCCCTTCGGCGCCTTCATCGCCGGAGAGCGCACAAAGGGCCGTTATAAGAAGGCCCTCTGCCTGAACACCATCCTCTTCTTCGGTACCGTGATCGGCGCCAGCATCCTCTTTGCAACGGGCAATGCCTACGCTGCCGAGGAGACCGCAGCCGCAGCTGCAGGTTCAGCCACCGGCTTCGGCTACCTGGCTGCAGCCCTTTCCACCGGCCTTTCCTGCGTGGGCGGCGGTATCGCCGTTTCCGCAGCAGCTTCCGCAGCTCTGGGAGCTATCTCAGAGGATGGCTCCATCCTTGGTAAGTCCCTGATCTTCGTAGGTCTGGCAGAGGGTGTCTGCCTTTACGGACTGATCATTTCCTTCATGATCCTGGGAAGACTGTAAGCCAAAAAGGACGGCACGACAGACATGAAAATGTATGTGATCTGCGACAACAATGATACGCTGACGGGTATGCGCCTGGCGGGGGTCGAGGGCGAGAAGGCCTTCACCCGGCAGGAGTTTGAGGAAGCCGCGGAGCGCATCCTGAAGGACAGGACCGTAGGGATCCTGATGATCACCGAGGGCTACGGAAAGCGTTTCCCGGACCTGGTGAACGAGCTCAAGATGAACAACGAGCCTCTGGTGATCGAGATCCCGGACCGCCACGGAACGGGACGGAAGCCGAATTTCATCACCTCGTATATCAACGAGGCCATCGGCGTAAAGCTGTAGGGAAAGAGGTGCAGTCATGACGACAGAAGAAAAACTGGAGCATTTTCGCAGCGTTTGCATGGAAGATGCGAAGGCGCATTTTGCCCAGGTGGTGTCCGAGTACCGGAGCGGTCTCAATGCCACCCTGGAGCAGCATAAAAAGGACGCAAGGCGGAGACAGGAGATGCGGATCGAGATAGAGACCGGCAAGATCGAAAAGGAGATCAAGCGGGAGCTGTCCATGGATCAGATCAAGATCCGCCGGGACGTGTCCAAAAAGCAGGAGGAGTACAAGGACCGGCTCTTTGAAGAGGTGGAGAAGAAGCTTTCTGCCTACCGGAGGACGACGGATTATCTGGAGCTTCTGAAGGACCAGATCGCAAAGATCCGGGAGTTTGCCGAGGGGAGCCCCTGCGAGATCTATGTGGATCCGGAGGATAAGGAGCTCCTTCCGAAGCTTCCCGAGGGCCTTGCCGTAAGCGACGAGGGCTTCCTGGGAGGCACCATTGCGGTGATCCCTTCCATGAATATCTTTATCGATAATTCCTTCCGCACGAAGCTTGAGAAGGAAAAACACGAATTCAGCTTTATCACAGGAGGACAGAATGGGGAACAGTGATGCACTCACGGAGATCCTCGCTTCAAAGGAGGCCTCCGGAAAGAAGGCCCGGGGCGAGATCTACGGGATCAACGGCCCTGTGGTGACCCTTTTGGGAGACCAGGGCTTTCAGATGAATGAGATGGTCTATGTGGGAAAGAATCGCCTGGTGGGCGAGGTCATAGGCCTGAATACGGAAAAAACCACCATCGAGGTTTACGAGGAGACCTCCGGCATGAAGCCGGGGGAGCCTGTGGAGGGCACCGGATCACCCGTGTCCTGTCTGCTGGCCCCGGGTATCCTCGACAACATATTTGACGGTATCGAGCGTCCCCTTTCCTCCATCCGGGAAAAGGACGGCGCCTATATCGAAAGGGGTGTCAGCGTAGATTCCCTGGACCGGGAGAAGCTCTGGCAGACCCATATCACCGTAAAGCCGGGGGATGTGCTTGAGGCAGGCGCCATCATCGCAGAGGTGCCGGAGACCCGGGCCATCGTCCACAAGGTCATGGTGCCTCCGGACCTTTCCGGAGAGGTCATAAAGGCAGTGCCCGACGGCTCCTACAACATTGAGACGGAGCTTGTGACCCTGCGTCTGAAGGACGGCACGGAGCGGGCCCTTACCATGTGCCAGCGCTGGCCCATCCGTGTGCCGAGGCCGGTGCTGAAGCGCTATTCACCCACCATGCCCCTGGTCACCGGACAGAGGATCCTGGACACCCTGTTCCCCATTGCAAAGGGCGGAACGGCGGCCATCCCGGGAGGCTTCGGAACCGGAAAGACCATGAACCAGCATCAGATCGCCAAGTGGTCCGATGCGGATATCATCATCTATATCGGCTGCGGCGAGCGTGGAAACGAGATGACCCAGGTACTGGAGGAGTTCACGAAGCTGATCGACCCCAAGAGCGGCAATCCGCTGATGGACCGCACCACCCTGATCGCCAACACCTCCAACATGCCTGTGGCAGCCCGTGAGGCTTCCCTTTATTCCGGCCTGACCCTGGCGGAGTATTACAGGGACATGGGCTACCATGTGGCCATCATGGCGGACTCCACCTCCCGTTGGGCGGAGGCTCTGAGAGAGCTCTCCGGACGTCTGGAGGAGATGCCTGCCGAGGAGGGCTATCCCGCTTACCTGGCTTCCAGACTGGCAGCCTTCTACGAGAGAGCCGGACTGGTGGAGAACCTGAACGAGTCCGAGGGATCCATTTCCATCATCGGAGCAGTCTCCCCCCAGGGCGGCGATTTCTCCGAGCCCGTGACCCAGAACACCAAGCGTTTCGTCCGCTGCTTCTGGGCTCTGGACAAGTCCCTGGCCTATGCGAGACATTATCCCGCCATCCAGTGGCTCAGCTCCTACTCCGACTATGTGGGAGATCTGGCAGGCTGGTATACGGATAACGTAAGCCCCAAATTCATGGACTACCGGAACCGGATGTACTACATCCTGACGGAGGAGTCCAAGCTTATGGATATCGTAAAGCTGATCGGCTCCGACGTGCTGCCGGACGATCAGAAGCTGACCCTGCTCATCGCAAAGGTGATCCGTCTGGGCTTCCTGCAGCAGAACGCCTTCCACAAGGAGGACACCTGCGTGCCCCTGAAGAAGCAGTTTTTGATGATGGACACCATCCTTTACCTGGAGAAAAAGGCCAAGGCCCTGGTGAAGCTGGGAATGCCCGTATCCGTGCTGGAGAAGTTCGACATCTTCGATAAAGTGATCAACATCAAGTACGATGTACCCAATGACAAACTGGAGCTGTTTGACGAATATAAGAAAAAGATCGACACGTTCTATAACGATGTGCTGGAAAAGAACGGTTAAGGAGGCAGAGAGATGGCAATTGAATATTTAGGACTCAATGGCATCAACGGGCCCCTGATCGTACTGGAGGGGCTGAAGGATGCGGCCTTCGACGAGGTCTGCGAGATCAACGTAGGAAGCGAGAAGCGTCTCGGCCGTATCATAGAGATCTACCATGACAAGGCGGTGGTCCAGGTCTTCGAGGGCACCGAGGGCATGACCCTGCGGAATGCCCATACGAAGCTTTCCGGACACCCCATGGAGATCGCCGTATCCGAAGATATGCTGGGCCGTACCTTCAACGGTATCGGAGAGCCTATCGACGGACTGGGGGACATCGTAAGCGACCTGCGGCTTGACGTAAACGGAAAGCCCTTAAACCCCGTGTCCCGTGAATATCCCAGAAACTATATCCGTACCGGTATCTCCGCCATCGACGGACTGACCACCCTGATCCGGGGCCAGAAGCTGCCCATCTTCTCAGGAAACGGTCTGCCCCACGACATGCTGGCGGCTCAGATCGTGACCCAGTCCTCCCTGGGGGACAATGCGGAGGGAGAGAAGTTCGCCATCGTCTTCGGCGCCATGGGCGTGACCCACGACGTGGCTGATTTCTTCAAGCGGACCTTTGCGGAGAGCGGCGTATCGGATCACGTGGCTATGTTCGTGAACCTGGCCAACGAGCCGGTGGTGGAGCGTCTGATCACCCCCAAGGTGGCCCTGACCCTGGCGGAGTATCTGGCCTTTGAGAAGGGCATGCACATCCTGGTCATCCTGACGGATATGACCTCCTACTGCGAGGCCATGCGTGAGGTCTCCTCCTCAAAGGGCGAGATCCCTTCCAGAAAGGGTTATCCGGGATATATGTACTCCGACCTGGCCTCCATTTACGAGCGCGCAGGCATCGTGGCAGGCTGCAGCGGTTCTGTGACCCAGATCCCCATCCTTACCATGCCCAACGACGATATCACCCATCCCATCCCGGACCTGACGGGCTACATCACCGAGGGCCAGATCGTTCTGGACCGTAACCTGAACGGCCGCAGCATCTACCCGCCCATCGGCGTGCTGCCTTCCCTGTCCCGTCTGATGAAGGACGGCATCGGTGAGGGCTTCACCAGGGAGGATCATCAGGATGTGGCGAACCAGCTGTTTTCCTCCTACGCCCATGCAGGAGACGCCCAGGCCCTTGCCTCCGTTATCGGTGAGGACGAGCTGTCGGACATCGACAAGGCATACCTCCTTTTCGGTGCGGAGTTTGAGAAGCATTTCGTAGGACAGGATCCCGCAGAGAACAGGACCATCGCCCAGACCCTGGATCTGGGATGGAAGCTCCTGGGTCTTCTGCCCAAGGCAGAGCTTGACCGTGTGGACACGAAGATCCTTGAGAAGTACTACCGGCCCACGGATCCTGAGGAGTTTGAAGGAGCGCTTTCATGAATCAGAACGAATTCCCCACAAAAGGAAATCTGATCATCTGTAAGAATTCCCTTGCCCTGGCCCGCCAGGGCTATGCCCTGATGGACAAAAAGCGGAATATCCTGATCCGGGAGCTGACGGGCCTCGTGGAGCAGGCCAAGGACATCCAGGCGGAGATCAACGAGACCTTCACAAACGCCTACCAGGCGCTGCAGAGGGCCAACATCGAGCACGGTATCAGCAATGTGGCGGATATCAGCGAGACCATCCCCGTGGAGGACAGCATCCGGCTGAAGTACCGCAGCATCATGGGGACGGACATCCCCCTGGTGGAGTGGGAGAAGCAGCCGGCAGCCCTCTATTATTCCTTTACGGATACCAGAGAGTCCCTGGACCAGGCCAAGCTTTATTTTGACAAGGTAAAGGAGCTGACCATCAGGCTTTCCATGGTGGAAAATTCCGCCTACCGTCTTGCGGCAAATATCCGGAAGACTCAGAAGCGGGCCAACGCCTTAAAGAACATCACCATCCCCATGTACGACAGGCTGGTAAAGGACATCAGCAACGCCCTGGAGGAAAAGGACAGGGAGGAGTTCACTAGGCTTAAGGTCATCAAGCGCCAGAAGGGCGGAGAATAAAGAATAAAAGACTGGCAACGGCTGAAAACGGCCGAAGGGAAGGCGTGGACTTTTGGTCCATGCCTTTTTTGTGCAGGCCGGGTTGTCCGGCCTCCCCCGGCAGGACCGGCCTGCCGCCACGTCCCGGCAGCTTGCACAAATCAATTCGTGAAAAATCACGGCACGAATTTCGTTGACAGCCCCGCCCTTCTCAGGGTATCATGGGGACACCCGGAGGAGACCGGGGCACATCATTTATCAATTACATCATCGATGGATCTTCTATCATCGATCAGGTCATTACGAGACTTCGGGACCGGACTCTATCCGGCTGGAGTCTGTCCGATCAGAACCATTCACAAAGGAATCCATTTTATTCAGGAACCATATTATTTTTTCAGACGCAGGGAACTGTGCATTCCGTGAGCCTATGTTTTTTGTACCCTTTTTTCAGGAGATCCTGCTGCTTTTTATTCTTCTTGCGGCATCCGCTGCGGATATCAGGAGCAGGCGGATCCCCAATGGGCTTCTGCTGGCAGGCTTTCTCCTGACAGCTCTTCTGAAGCTTTTTGATGGGCCCACCGGCCTTTTCATTTCTTTATTTGCGGCACTGGGGCTTCTGGCCCTTGCCTCTCCTTTTTTCCTGCTGCGGATGACGGGAGCCGGGGATATCAAGACGGCGGCACTGGTGATCTTCGCCTGCCCCGACCGAAACGGGATCCTGATCCTGGGCTACAGCCTTTTTCTGGGGGCCCTCTGGTCCCTGTGGAAGCTCTGGAGGGGAAAGCTCTTCCGACAGCGCTTCCTCCGGTTCTTCCGATATCTTCAGGAAGCAGACCGGAAGCTGAAGAGGCTGAGGACCGGCGATCCCTCCCCCGGCCCCATCCTTCCGCCCTATTATGACAGCAGGCGGGATGGAAGGGGGATCACCATTCCCTTTGCCCTCTGCATCTTCGGAGGGGCCCTCCTTCGGATGCTGCAGCAGGGAGGGGCGATCCTCTGAATGGAAAAAGGAACCTAAGCGGAAGATCCGAACAGGGGGCGTCGATGGAAGCAACGGCTTCAGGAAGGAGCGATTATGGAACGAATCATTGCAGTACTGGATCAGGATCCCCGCTTCGGGGAGCGGCTCTGCGCCTACGCCAACCAGCGCAGGCTCCTGCCCCTTCAGGCGGCGGCCTTCCAGGACCTTCAGAGCTATCTGGACTTTGCCAGGGAAGGGCGGGTGGCCATGCTCCTTGCAGAGGAGGGCCTTATTGCAGGGGAGTATCAGCTCTATGCGGACCGGGTCCTGACCCTTGGGGAAGGGACTTCGGAGGGCTTGGAGGAACGTCTTGCGGGCTGCGACGGGGAGATCCGGAAATATCAGTCCGGAGAGGCCTTACTCCGGGAGCTTCTGGAGTACCTGGGAGAGCCGGGAGAGCGCCCCGGAGCAGGAAGCGGCGGAAGCCGGGCCCGGGTGACGGGAGTCTATTCTCCTCTGGGAAGGTGTTGTAAGACCGCCTTTGCCCTCCTTCTGGCTCTGACCAGGGGAAGGGAGAGCAGGGTGCTGTTTCTGAGCCTGGAGGTCTTCTCCGGCCTGGACCGGCTCCTGTCCCTGGAATTTGCTTCAAGCCTCTCGGACGCCCTTTATCACCTGCGGCATAACAGCCTGGATGCAGGCCGCATCGGGACCCTGGTACAGCGGATGGGGGATATGGACCTTATTCCTCCCTGTCGTTCCCCGGAGGACCTGCTGGAGGGGACCGGGGCCGGCTGCGGAGAGCTTCTTGAGACGATCCTCCGGGAGACGGAGTACGACCATGTGATCATGGATCTGGGGAGCTTTTCCGGGGCTTCGGCGGAACTTATGGAGCTTTGCGACATCATCTATATGCCGATCCTTAAAGACCGGGTATCCCAGGGGAAGGTGGAGAGCTTTACCGCCTATCTGGAGGGGGCAGGCAGGACCCGGATCCTGGAGGGACTGAGGAAGGTGGAACTGTCTGAGCCCTGCCTTCCCCGGCCCGGGGAGAACTACCTGGAGGGACTTATGCTAAGTCCCCTGGGGGACCAGGTAAGGGGGCTTTCTCTATGAGCTACGGAAAGAGCGCAGACAGGAGTCCGGAACGGTTCAAGGCCCTGGAGCAGACCCTTTCGGAGCGGATCGCCGGAGACCGGACCCTGGCAGGGGCCATGGATGACCGGGAGCTCGGGCAGCTCATCGATGAGGAGATCCGCCGGGAACCGGGCTGCAGGCTCCTCTCCCTCGCCGACCGGCTGCGGCTTCGCAGAGGACTTTTCAATTCCTTCCGGAGGCTTGGGCTCCTGCAGGAGCTCATTGACGATCCGGAGGTGGGGGAGATCATGGTGAACGGCCACAAAAGCATCTTCCTGGAGCGGCGGGGCAGGATGGTCCCCTGGGACCGGAGCTTCGAGACGGAGGAGCAGCTGGAGGAGGTGATCCAGCAGATCGTAAGCGGCGTGAACCGGCGGGTGAACACAGCCTCCCCTATTGCGGACGCCAGGCTTTCCGACGGTTCCAGAGTCCACATCGTGCTGCCTCCGGCTGCCCTCTGCGGGCCGGTCCTTACCATCCGGAAGTTTCCGGAGCCCATTACCATGGACCGGCTGATGGCAGGGGGATCCCTTACGGAGGAAGCGGCGGAGCTGCTGAAGGTGCTGGTGCGGGCGGGCTACAACATCTTCATTTCGGGAGGCACAAGCTCGGGCAAGACCACCTTTCTCAACGCCCTGTCTGCCTATATCCCGAAGGAGGAGCGGGTCATCACCATAGAGGATTCCGCGGAGCTTCAGCTCTTCCACATCCCGAACCTGGTGCGCCTTGAGACCAGGACGGCGAACCCGGAGGGAGCCGGGGAGATCAGCATGGCGGACCTGATCCGGGCCAGCCTCCGGATGAACCCCAACCGGATCGTGGTGGGGGAGGTCCGGGGCCGGGAGGCCATGGATATGCTGCAGGCCATGAATACGGGCCACGACGGCAGCCTCTCCACGGGCCATGCCAACTCTGCGGAGGATATGCTGAGGCGGCTGGAGGCCATGGTGCTCATGGGAGCGGAGCTTCCGGTCTCCGCCATCCGGAGCCAGATCGCCTCGGCCATAGACATCCTGGTACACCTGGGGCGGCTTCCGGACCGGAGCCGGAGAGTCCTGGAGATTATGGAGGTAAAGGGATATGCCAATGAAAGCTTTGCACTTAACCGGCTCTTTTCCTGGGATCTGGAGAAAAAAGGTCTGGAAAGGACCGGAAGCCTCGCCTGCCGGGACAAGCTTCTGCGCAGCGGCCAGAGGCTCCCCCACTGATTACAGGCAGTACCGCCTGTCCCTCTTGGAATGGCTCTGTCTGGGAGGCACCGGAGGGATCCTGGCGGGACTTCTGGCCTATACCTTCTATCGGAACATGGGGGCCTTTCTGCTCCTGCTTCCTGCAGGGGCTCTTGGGTATCCCCTGTATCGGCGGCGGGAGCTTCAGAGGAAAAGACAGTGGAAGCTGACCCTGGAATTCCGGGAGGCCATAGGCCTTCTGAGTTCCTTCCTGAGTGCAGGCTACTCCGTGGAAAATGCCTTTGCAGCCTCCCTTCGGGAGCTTCGGAGCCTTTACGGGGACAGGGCCATGATCACGGAGGAATTCAGCCGGATCACGGCGCAGCTTCGGATGAACCGGCCCATAGAGGCTCTTCTGGAGGACTTTGCCCTCCGCAGCGGAGTGGATGAGATCCGGAATTTTACGGAGGTGTTTTCCATTGCAAGGCGCAGCGGCGGGGAGCTGTGTACCATTATCGAGCATACGGTCTCCGTGATCCGGGAGACCCTTTCCGTGGGGGAGGAAATCGAGACCCTCACCGCCGCCAGGCGCTTTGAGCAGCGGATCATGAATCTGATGCCCTTCGGGATCATCCTATACATCGATCTCTCCAGCGGCGGCTTCTTTGAGGTAATGTACAGCACCGCGGCAGGGCGGCTTATCATGACGGTCTGCCTGCTGGTATACCTGGCGGCCTGTCTCCTTTCGGAGCGGATCATGGACATCAGGCTGTAGCCATGGCACCGGCCCCGGAGGGGATCCGGGGGCCGGAAGGGAAAGGAGGCGGCGGAAGGGTGAAGCTTAAGTTTTGGAAGCTCCGGCTTCGGAAAAATCAGATCCTCTGCCTTTTTGGAGGAGCCGTGCTCTGCGGCCTCTATCTCCTGAATCACGGCGGTGGGAGCGACCCGGGGCTTCTGGCCCGGGAGAGCTACGGAGGGGGAGAACGGGAATACAGGCTTTCCGTCACGGGACTTCTGGGAGAGGACCAGGAAACGGAGCTTCGGGTAAAGGTGGCTCCCAGGGAGTACACGGAGGCGGAGGCAGAGGAGGTGTTCTGGGCCCTGATGGAGGAGCTTCCGGAACGGATCCTTGGGGAAAATGAAAATCTGCAGCAGGTGGAGAGGGACCTTAATCTGATCCGGGCAGCGGAGGAGCAGGGAATCCGCATCACCTGGTACCCGGAGGATACGGAGCTCATCTCCTATGACGGAAGAGTACATAACGAGAGCCTGGGAGAGCCGGTGGACACGGGGCTTAAGGCGGTCCTTAGCGACGGGAACCACAGCGCCTCCTTTTTCCTGGAGCTTCGGGTACAGCCCCGGAGCCTTAAGGGGGAGGAACGGATCCTTGCAGCCTTCCGGAAGCTCCTTACGGAGGAGGACCAAAGGCAGATAAACGGAGAGGCCCTGCGGCTTCCGGACAGCTTTGAGGGAAGGGATCTGTCCTATGGAATGCCCCTAAGCTACGAGGCCTTCCTGTTTCTCCTCCTGGGGGCAGGGACCGCAGTGCTCCTTCCCCTGCGGGAGCGGTCTGCAGGGGCTGCAGCAAGGAAAAAGCGGGAGGAGGCACTGCTTCTGGATCATTCGGAGCTTCTGTCAAAGCTCATGGTGTACCTGGGAGCGGGGCTTACCATCCGGGGCGCCTGGCAGCGGATCGCAGAGTCCTATCAGGCCGCACGGAAGGCGGGGCTCCGGGAGGAACGGCCTGTCTATGAGGAGATGCTTCGGACCCTCCGGGATATGGCTGGCGGCGTGCCGGAGGGAAAGGCCTACAGGGACTTCGGACAGCGCTGCCGCCTGCGGCCCTATGTGAAGCTCTGTGCCCTTCTGGAGCAGAACCGGAAAAACGGCGGCGCGGATCTGCGGGCACTGCTGTCCGCAGAGATGGAGGCAGCCTTTGAGGAGCGGAAGAACGCCGCCAGACGAAGAGGCGAGGAAGCGGGGACCAAGCTGCTTCTGCCCCTCTTTCTGATGCTCCTGGTGGTCATGGTCATCGTGATCCTGCCCGCCATGCTGTCCATGGGATAAACGGATGAAAGGAGAAGGGTGTATGAAAGAGATCATGCTGCGCGTATTGCAGGATTTTATCAGAGAAGAGGAAGGAGTCGGAGTCATCGAGGTGGTGTTGATCCTGGTGGTCCTGATCGGCCTGGTGCTGATCTTCAAGGAGCAGATCAACGAGCTTCTGAAGGGGATCTTCAAGGAGATCAAGACCCTCTCGGAAAGCGTGTACTAGCCCATGCGTCCGGGATATGTCCGGGCCGGCGGCCAGATCACCGTGTTTTTCGCCCTGACCCTCTCCATTATTTTTGCCCTGCTTCTGGGGATCCTGGAATCCGCCAGGACTCAGGGGGCCAGGCTGTACTTCACCCAGGCGGTCAATTCCGGCATCGACTCCCTTTTTTCCCAGTATCATCGGAGCCTGTGGAAGCAGTACCGGCTCCTGGGACTGGAGCACTATGCGGAAAAGCAGCTCTGCGATGAGCTGGAACGCTTTATCACTCCCTACTTCGGGGCTTCGGACTGGTATCCGGAGACCCTGACGGAGGTGGAGCTCCATAACCTGATTCTTCTGACTGACCTGGACGGGGAGATCTTTGAAAAAGAGGTGCTGGACTACATGCACTACGGTATGCTGGACTCCCTCTGGGACTATCTGACGGCGGAGCAGATGCTGAAGGACATCTCCGAGGCCGTCTCTCTGGACCGGGTCTCCGGCCTGTATCAGGAGCATACGAAGGAAGCCGTGCGGCTGGAGGAGACCCTGGAAGCCCTGATGGAGGAGCTGGGCCTTCAGCAAAAGGAGTATGAGGAGGCCCGTTCTGCCCTGGAGGCCTGTTCCGGCAATGCCTTCATCCGGCATCTGAAGGCCATGAAGAAGCCCCTGGGGAAGATCCCGGGACGGGTGAGAGCCTATGAGGAGCAGGCGGACCGGCTGGCAGCAGCCCTGGAGGGCTCCAGGAGGCAGTTTGAGGAGGAAGCAAAGGAGCTTTCCGATCCGGTGGCAGCCGCCATGGAGCAGGACATCAGGGAGTATGAGGCCTATGTCCGCAGCGACGGGGAGCGGCGCCAGGAGATCGAGGGCTTTGTGGAACGGTCGGAGAGGAACCTGCAGTTTCTTGACGACCTTATGGAGGAGGCCCGGGAGGTACAGGACCGGATCGACTCCTGGGACCCGGAGGAGGACGGAGAGCTGTCGGAGGAAGACCTGTGGAGGCCTGTGAAGCGGCATTTTCAGGAGTACGACATGATCCTGTTCGGGGGAGCCCTGGGAGTTGCGGACAAGGAGAAGGAGGGATTTCTGGAGGCGGTAAGGAGCCTCCTTCAGGGAAGCCTTCTGGAGCTTTTACTTCCCGAGGGCGTACAGGTATCCAAGGAGGCGCTGCCTCTTACGGACGCCCCTTCCCTGACCTGTTTTTCCGGGGAAAACGGCTGCCGTCTGAGCCTGACGGAGCGGGTGCTGATGGGGGAGTATGCCCTCAAGACCATGAACGACTTCAGCAAAAGCCTTGGGGGAAGCCCCTTGGGAAGCGGAAGTCTGGAGATCGAATATATTTTGAAGGGAAAGGAGTCGGACCATGAAAATCTTTCGGAAACAGTACTGAGCCTTCTTGCCATGCGGGAGGGGCTGAATCTCATTTATCTTTTTACGGATACGGAGAAGCGGAATGAGGCCAGGACCCTGGCGGCGATCATCACCGGAGCTGCGGGCTTTCCGCCCCTGATCACGGTCATGACCTTTTTCATCCTTGGAGTATGGGCCCTGGGCCAGTCCCTTTGTGACCTCAGAGACCTTCTGGCAGGGAAAAAGGTGCCCTTCATGCATGGAAAGGAGAGTTTTTATCTGAGCCTTGAGGGACTTCTGTCCCTGGGCCAGAGCGGAGGCGTGTTCCCGGAAGGGGACGGAGGCCGCAGCGGCCTTCCCTACCGGGAGTATCTGCGCATCCTGTTATTTAAGGATCAGTCTTCTCTGTATGATTATCGCATGATGGATATGATACAGATGAATGTAAAAAGCGAACAGAAGGATTTCCTGCTGAACCGCTGTGTCTATTCGCTGGAGCTGAAGGCAGAGGCAGAGACAAAGCATGTCCTGGCCTCATTGGGGATGCTTTCCGCCTTCCTGCCAATGGACACCTTCTATACGGTGACCACGGAAAGCTTCCGGAGCTACTGATGAGGAGGCGGGCATGAACTTCGGAACAGAGGGATCCGGAAAAATTTATGAAAAACAGAATACGGCATCCAAACCTCTAAGAACAGACGTCAGCGGAAAAAGATCTCTTCAGGCACAAATCATACCCGGCGTCAGAAACAGGATCTCCTGTCCGAAGGCCTGCCCGCAGATCCGAATAAAAGCGGGGATCACAGTGGAAGCGGCCTTAGCCCTTCCGCTGTTCTTATTTACGGCCCTGATGCTGCTGGCACCCATGAAGATGCTGGATGAGCGGAGACAGCTCCAGAATGTCATGGAGGCAGCGGCCAAGGACATGGCCCAGGCCGCCTATATTGAGGAAATGATAGAGAGCGGCGGCAAAAAACTCATCCAGCAGGGACAGGACTCTGCCCCGGAGGAAAAGGAAGAGGGACTCCCGGAGGCAGCTTCCCAGACCGGAAGCGGCCTGTGGGAGGGACTTAAGGAAGGGGTGAATACCGGTGCCACCATGGCCCGGATCCTGGGAGCTCTGGATCCGGAGGTCTACCGGAACCCGGTTTTTTCCAGGTGTCAGGTCCTGGAAAACGACATGATCGAACTGGAGCTTCGTTATGAAATGAGGCTTCCCTTCCGGATCTTTGGGATCGAAAGTATCCCCATGAGCTCCGTGGTGAACCGCAGGGCCTGGACCGGCAGCAGCGGCGGAAGAGGGGCGGATACCTATGGCCCCGGTTCCGGGGATGAGGAAGGAGACGGCTTTGACCGGGATGCAGACGGGGATCGGGTGGTCTACGTGGGAAAGACCAGTACGGTCTACCATAAAAATAAGCACTGCCACTATCTGGACAACGTGCTGAAGAAGGCCCGGGGAGAGGATATGGACTCTCTGCGGAATGCCTCCGGCGGCAGATACCATGCCTGCAAAAGCTGCAAGCCCGGCAGCAGCGGCCCGGTGTATATCCTGGCCAGCGGCACCGCATATCACAAAAGCCCGGACTGCCGGGCCATCGGTGCCTATGCCAGGGAGGCAAAGCTGAAGGACGTGGAGCATCTGGGACCCTGTTCCTATTGCTCGAAGGGAGGCGGACATGGCAGTTGAAGAAATCAGGGGCGTTGGGGCAGGTATCATGGCAGCCAGAAGCGGCGGCCTGATCCTGTTTGCCCTTTGTGCGGCGGTGCAGGACTTTAGAAAAAGGAGCATCCTTCTGTGGCTCTTCTGGGTATTTTCCGCCTTCGGCCTGGGACTTATGGCGGCGGAGCTTTTCTTCGGCAGCCAGGAAGCGGACCTTCGGTCTCTCCTTCTCCGGGGAAGTGCATTTTTACCGGGACTTTTGCTGCTTCCGGCGGCCCGGTTTTCCGGAGGGGCCATTGGGATGGGAGACGCTCTGTACCTTCTGACGGCGGCCTTCTATCTGCAGGCCGGAGAAATCATGGGGGTGTTTTTGGGCGGCCTGCTGCTTTCGGGAGGGGCAGCCCTTCTGATTCTTGCGGCGGGCTCCTTATCGGGAAAGGACCGGGGAAGGGAACCCCTGCCCTTTGCAGTGTTCCTGTTTCCGGCGGTGATTCTGACCCTGTACCTGAAGTACGGGCCGGGATGAGGCAGAGCACACAGAAAGGAGACTGAGGAGGACCGGAAAGATGAAGGACTGGAGGAACAGGCGGGCAGCAGGAAACCTTACGGTGGAGGCTTCCTTTGTGATGGGGATCCTGCTGTTTTCCATGGCGGTATTGCTCCGCTTCAGTTTTTCCCTTCACGATCAGGTGGTGGGGAATGCAGTGCTGAACGAGGGCATGGAGCTCCTGGGACACAGTGAGGAGGACGCAGGAGAGGACCTGTCCCGGCGGGGGACCAGAAGGATGGAGCAGGCCCTGTCCGGCAGAGGCTTTCGGATCGAGCTGTCCCGGGAGGGAACAGGGGTCCGGGGAACTGCAGGAGGGGAACGCCGCAGCACGGAGATGCGGGATAAGGGCTTTCATCCCGAGGAGTTTTTGCGGCGGATCACCCTGCTGGAGGCTGCGGCGGACAGGCTGGGAGAAAATTAGAAGCAGGAGAAGAGGATATGGAGATCAGATACAGACGGGGCGCCAGACAGAATTTTATGCTGCTGGAGGGCTGCGGAGAGGAGGGCTTTGAGGCCAGGATGCTGGAGGGGATAAAGGACCGGAACCTCCTTTCCTTCCGGCAGGAGCTTTTGGAGGGAAGGAGAGTCCTGTGCTATGACATCACGGCCCTGCAGCCCCTTCGGCGGGTCCTCCGGAGAAGGAAGCTGAAATGGGAGGAACTGCGGGCCTTTGTGCTGCAGCTGGATCATGCTCTCTCCCTGCTGGAGGAAAATCTGCTTACGGAAGGGAGCCTGCTTATGGACCCGGAGCAGATCTATGTGGACCCGGGGACCCTCCGGGCCAGCTTCTGTGCGGTGCCCGGCGGAGATTTTTCCTTTGGAGAGCAGCTACGGAGCCTGTTTCTTTTATTCCTGGAGAGTATCTCAGAGGAGGACGTGGAGACGGTGCTCCTGGGACACAGGCTCTACCTTCGGAGCCTTGCGGAGGAGCCGGGGATCGGGGAGCTGGTATCCCTGGTGCTGGAGGCCCGGGGACTGCAGGGGGAGGAATTGCCTGCAGCAGGGAAGGCCTGTGAGGAGCCGGGACCAGGGCCTGCTGTAGTGAGGGAAGCGGAAGCAGTCTCCCGCAGGGAGCCGGTATCGCTTCCGATGCCGGAGACGATCGAGCCCTTCGGACCTTCCGGGAAGGCAGCGGAGACAGAAACGGAATCCTCCGACCCCGACAGCCGGGAGGACGCGGCGGGGCATTTCCGGATACAGCTTCTGGTGAGTATCGTGATCCTGCTGGCAGCGCCGGTGGCGGTGCTTTTCCTGCGGGGCACAGGGGCAGTCTTTCGGATGCTTCCGGTTTTTGTGGTCATTGATCTGAGTGTGATCCTGTACCTTGCAGTGGGTTTCTGGGAAAAGAGAAAGGGAGAAAAGCGGCTCCGGGATCAGAGCAGGCCGGAGGATATCGCCTTTTTCAGAGAAAAAAAGGAAGCCCCTGAGGAGGAGCTTCGATCTTACGGAAAGGATGCTTACGGGGATAACAGGGGACAGCTGGCAGATCAGAAGGATCTGTTCCGGCAGCCGGAGACCATCCCGGAGGATGAGGGCTTTTCTTCCACCCGGCAGCTTCTGGAGATAAAGGAGGGAAACCGGGAACGGAGGCTGTCTCCCCTCAATAAGGCTCTGGAGGAGATCCGGCTTACGGGATTTCCCTTCGTGATCGGAAAGGACAGCCGCTTCTCGGACCATGTGATCAGGGACGAGCGGGTGAGCCGTATGCATCTGGAGATCGATCATGCCGGGGACCAGTATTTCCTGACGGACCTCAATTCCACCAACGGGACCACGGTGACGGGCAGGCGGCTCAATGCCAACGAGCGGACTCTGCTGTCACCGGGAGATGAGATCTCCCTGGGAGGCGTAGGCTATGTGTTCATGTAGAAGAGCCTGCCGGATCATTTCAGGATCTCCCAGAAGGCCACGGCACTGGCAGCGGCCACATTCAGGGAATCCACTCCGTGGGCCATGGGGATCAGTACCGTATGGTCGCAGCGGGCAATGGTTTCAGGGGAGAGGCCATCTCCCTCCGCGCCCAGTAACAGGGCAAGCCGCGGGGCTTCCTTCAGGCAGGGATCGTCAATGGAAATGGAATCCTCCCGCAGGGCAAGGGCTGCAGTGGTAAAGCCCAGCTCCCGGAGGCTAAGGGGACCCTTTTTCTGCCAGAGCTTTCCATCAAGGATCGTCCAGGGGATCTGGAAAACGGTCCCCATGCTGACCCGGGCGGCCCGGCGGTACAGAGGATCCGTGCAGTCCGGGGTAAGAAGCACCGCATCGATGCCAAGGGCGGCGGCAGATCGGAAGATGGCGCCTGCATTGGTGGGATTGGTCACGTGCTCCAGGACCGCGATCCGGCGGGCGTGGGCGCAGATCTCCGAAGGCAAAGGCAGGGGCCTTCGCCGAAGGGCACAAAGGAGCCCCCGGGTCAGGGGGAAGCCGTTCAGCTCCCGAAGGACCTGACTGGAGGCGGTGTACACCGGTACCTGGGGACAGCGGGAGAGGACCTCCCGGATCTCCGGCTGCCCTGTCAGGGCTTCATCCGCCAGGAAGGAGATGGGCTCATAGCCTGCGGAAAGGGCCCGGTCTATGACCTTGGCAGTCTCCGCAATAAAGATTCCCGGAGCTGGCTCGTCATGGCGCAGCAGCTGCACCTCGGAAAGACGGGCGTAGATATCCAGCTCCGGGATATTCAGATCGGTAATTGGTATCCATGTGGTATTCATAAGGGGATTATATAAAAACCGGCGGGAGGATGGCAAGGGGTTCCTGAGGGAAACTTGATAAAAGTAATACTTTGAGTTATACTTATTGTGAAAAGGAAATGGAAAACAGATACGCGGATGTTTTTGTAGAATGGGATGATAGCAAGAACAGAATGAATATAAAGAAGCACGGAATCAGTTTTGATTCGGCGGCTTTAGTGTTTTCTGACTTGAACAGATTGGAATTCTACGATGAGTGGCATAGTGTTATTGAAGATAGATATATCACAATAGGAGTTGTGGAGGAAGTTCTTTTTGTAGTTTATACATATCGCAATGAAAGAATCCGTCTGATATCCGCACGTATTGCGACAGAAGGGGAAAGGAGATTGTATTATGGCAGTTACCAGAAAGAAAATAAGTCCTGGAATGATGCCTACAGATGAGCAAAAAGAGGAGATCCGAGCGGCAGCAGCAAAGGCTCCTGTTTTTGATGAGGATTCTCCCGAGCTTACGCCGGAGCAGCTTACGGAAATGGCAGAATCTGCACATCGGCAAAGAGAGCTTGCTAAAAAACCGGTGATAGCCCTGAGGATATCACCGGAAACACTTGCAAAGGCAAAGGCAACGGGAAAGGGATATACCGGTTTTTTGAGCCGGCTTCTGGATCATGCGATCAATGATAAAGACATGGTTTCAAAGAGCTTATAAAAATTCCAGCCGTACCTGTCAGGGGAGATCCCCGGAACAGGAAAACGGCTGGATTTTTATTGCCTGAAACAGCTTTTATTTAAAACATGGGAACCCCGCCGAAGGTGAACACAACGCCCACCACAGCGGAAAAGGCGATCCATACGATGGGATGCAGCTTTTTCGTCTGGGGGATAAAGCGGGTCACGATCAGCAGGAAGATGGCCAGGATGACGGATTCCGGCCGCAGGGCTCCCGGAGAGAGGCTCTCTCCGGCATCCGTCCGGAAGAAGGCGGAGGCTGCCACGGAAAGTCCGGAGGCTGCGATCAGGCCGGTGGAGGTGGGACGCAGGCATTTGAATGCGCTGTCTACATAGACATTATGCCGGAAGGCCTTCAGGAAGCCTGCAATGATCAGGATAATGATAATGGAAGGGGTGATCAGGCCAAGAGTGGCAACCACAGCGCCAGGAATTCCGGCAGTGACAAAGCCCACATATGTGGCTGTGTTGACCCCAAGGGGACCGGGGGTAGATTCCGATACCGCGATCATATCCATCAGCTGAGAATGGGTGAACCAGCCCGTCTTGTCTGCCATATCCGACAGGAAGGGGAAGGTGGCCAGTCCGCCGCCGATGGCAAAGAGGCCTGTTTTAAAGAATTCGTAGAATAAACGCAGAAAGATCATTTAGCAGAAGCCTCCTTTCCATTGTTTTTTCCCTGGATCTGAACCAGCAGGATACCGAGAATGGCAGCCAGGATGACGAAAAGCACCGGGGAGATATCAAAGAGCATGGATCCGAGGGCAACCACCAGGAAGATGATGAGCCCCAGCTTATTCGTTACGGCTCCCTTCCAGAGCTTTACCACAGCATTGAAGATCAGGATGCAGACGCATACTCGGATACCCGCAAAGGCGTTGATCACCAGGGGCAGGTGGGAGAAGCTGGAAATAAAGCCGGCCAGGATACTGATGATCACCAGAGAGGGGAATACGACTCCCAGGGTTGCCACGATCCCTCCGGGGATCCCCTGTTTTTTCTGGCCGATAAAGGTGGCGGTGTTGACGGCGATAACGCCGGGGGTGCACTGCCCGATGGCAAAATAGTCCGTTAGCTCTTCATCTGTGGCCCATTGCTTGTTTTCCACCACCTCGCGCTGGAGGATTGGGAGCATGGCATATCCGCCGCCGAAGGTCATGACGCCGACTTTGGCAAAGGTCCAGAAGAGTTCGCTGAGTTCTTTTAACATAGCTTTTTCCTCCTCATAATGAGATCCATCTGTAGATATAAAATCAGCCTACATATTAGCACAGATGCATTCATATTGAAAATATTTTAAATGTGTAGTATTTATATAAAAACAGTATAGATCGAGGAGAAAAATGGAGATCAGACAGCTTTTATATTTTACAGCCATAGCGGAAGAGGGATCCATCAGTGCAGCTGCCCAGAGACTGCACCTGTCCCAGCCGCCTCTGAGCCGGCAGCTGATGCTCCTGGAGGAGGAGCTTGGCTGCAGCCTCCTGAAACGGGATACCCGGCACATGGCCCTTACGGAGGCAGGAGAGCTCCTTTATACCAAGGCACGGGAGGTCCTGCGGCAATGCGGCGATATCAAACGGGAAGTGGCGGACATCAGCAGCGGCCGTGGCGGAACCGCCCATATCGGAGTGGTGTCCTCCATCAGCAGCCGCCTCCTGCCGGAGCTTGTGATGCGCTTCCACAGCCTTTATCCCAATGTACATCTGGAGTTTAAGGAGCGGGATTCCTATGAGCTCTCCGATCTGGTGCGGAACCAGCAGCTGGATATTGCCCTGGTGCGGAAGCCCTTTGCCACCGTGGACCTGGAGGTGCAGCCTATCCGGAACGAGCCCATGTGCGCCATTGGGAAGAGGACATTTTTTACGGACCTTCCCGAGGGGAAGCTCTCTCTGAAGAACCTGATGGAAAAACCGCTGATCATATATCACAGATGGGAAAATATCCTGAAGGATGCGGCGGCGCTGGATCCGATCTGCCGCTGTGAGGATGCCCGGACCGCCACGGCCCTTGCAGGAAGCGGCCTTGGCATCGGGATCGTTCCCCTTTCCGCCCTTCCGGAGCATACGAAAGGGGACATGGAGTGGAGAGCCCTATTGGAGGTGTCTCTCCAGAGTGAGATATGCGTGATCCGCCTGAGGGGGCGCTATACCCCTGTTGCGGCGGGATTATTTCTGGATATGCTTGCCGGATAAAAAAGGAACCACTTTCTGAATTCTGCTTATAGCTCAGATCCGGTGCCGGATTCCCCAGGAACCATTTTCAGATACCGATCAAGCTGCTTTTCCACCAGACCGGCGACCAACTCGCAGAAGCTTTCCAGATTTCTTTCCATGGCATACGCCTCCAACGCATTAAAGTACACCAGCCGGTCTTCCTTTGCAATGGAAACAGCCGGAAAACCGTTTGCCAGAAGCTGATAGTTCATGATCAGCCGAGAGGTACGTCCGTTGCCGTCCGGAAAAGGATGGATCCTGACAAATTCGGCGTGAGTCCAGGCGGCAAGCTCGATCGCGTTGAAGGTCTGTCCCTTCCAGGATAAGTCCGCATAGAAATTTTTTATCTGGCGGTACATTGCATCAGGGGAGGGCGGCGTGTGCTGTGCGCCGGAAATATATACGTCTACATTTCGGTAGATGCCACCGGTAAAGATATGATCCATAAGAATGGCATGGATATCTTTTACGATCTTTTCGCTGAGAGGCTCCTTTTGTTCAATGCATCTTTTAATATACCGATAGGCATTTCTATGATTGACAACCTCATATAGCTCCCGGAGATCTTTTCCGCCAACAGAGATGCCGTCCTCCAGAACCAGCTTTGTTTCCATGAGCGTCAGGGTATTCCCTTCGATCGCCGTGGAGTTATGGGCGTATTCCACTTCAAAAGCCTGTTCAAAGGACTGCAGGGCATACTCCGGGATATGGTCTATGCCTGCCTGGTATTGATCTCTTTTTTTCAGTAGGTTTTCGTAATTCAAAGCTGCACCCCTCTCTTGGCCGATGATTCCGGTATCAATTTACAAAAAAAGGAACCACCTTCCGATGATTCCTTTTCTGAAAGAGGCGACGACCGGATTTGAACCGGTGATCAAGGTGTTGCAGACCTGATATTAGGAATTCAAAAGTCCGCATGAATAAAGGATGATTTTGAAAGGACCATTAGTTTGGTGACCTATTGGTGACTTATTTTTCAAAATGACGGTTCACTTTTTTGAAAATTCAGAAATTCTGCCGGCGTCATAATCGCCGGATTTTTTATGCCAGATTCCAGAAAATCCTTGTCACCGGTAAGGAGAACATCTGCTTTCGCTTTAATGGCCGCCCGCAAAATTGGACGGTCATTTAAATCCCTGATCTGCGCTTCAGCGACACTCTCTTCAGTCGGAGTTGGAACCAACTCCAATGTAAGCAAAGCAATGGAGAGAAACTTATCCAGTGCGGTTAGCTTATGGGGGAATTTTTTGTTGAATATACGTCTTAGTTCGTCTACGTTTTGTTCACAGATCAAGCCGTGATTAGGATAAGAGGCTGCTTTGACATATGCGCGATAGGGCGTGCCGTTTGCGCTTAATGCGGCGGAAATAAGAACATTGGTATCGATTAGGACTCTCATGCCTCATTTCTCAATTCTTCAACCAGTCTCATTACATCAGCTTCCGAAGTCAGATTAGTGCGAGATGCTTCTCCAGCCATTTCCTGCTGAAGCATTTGCATGGCATAAATGGCAGAATTAACTATGCGAACGGTATTACCCTCAACAATGAAGGTGATCCGATCGCCGTTTGATACACCAAGTATCTCCCGGATGTCTTTGGGAATAGTGATCTGGCCTTTAGCCATAACTTTTGCATTGTCTACAAACATGTTTGCTGCCATAAGTTTGCACCACCTTTCTAAATCATAAAAAGTAGGGAAATCCCTACTTTTATTATATACGAGATATATTGAGAAATCAATAAATGCGGTAAGGACATTTTACAGATTAAGAGAGTGTAAAAAGGACAATAAAGTGTTTCGTTGTTCCGCATTCAGTTGATAAATCGTATTTATCAGAGGATCTTCAGTGATTTTTTTCTGGGCTTCATCATCGAAGAATTCTGAGAGAGATATATCAAGGGCTTCACAAATGTAGGAAAGAACTTCCACCGTTGGATTTTTCTTTCCAAGCTCTACATCCCGAAGATAGCTTTGGGAAATCCCAGCAAGGGTAGCAAGTTTATTCACTGTATAATGTTTAGCTGTCCTGAAGTTGGCGATTCTTGACCCTACATCCATATTGGAAACCCCTTTCGAATATGATGTAAGAATAGCAAAATTCAGCGAGGAAAATTACATCTATAAATATTGAAAGTAATCTCTATAGATGTTATTATAATAAAGAATGACTAAAAATCAGGATGATAAAGCACATGAACTGTGCAGAATTTACACAAAAAGGTGTGACTGGTTTTGAATTTTAGAGAAAAAACATCAGTACAGAATGGGGAGGATACAAACATGTTTGGGAAAGAAAAGGAAAAAAATGAAAAGATTTGTCCGAAGTGTGGGGCAAAAGCACCTTCAGATGCGAGGTTCTGTAATAAATGCGGGGAATCTTTCGAAAAAGAGTCTTCTGTAGATACTACAAAAGCGGTGGACTCTTCGGATGCCATAAATCAATCAACAGATCAAAAGGATGAGAAAAAAAACTCCACTAAAAAAGGTGAGAAAAAGTGGTGGTTTTCAATACCTGTAATACTTATCTGTGCCTTTTTAGGTGTCGTATCTTGGCCTTTGGAGATTTTGGCAATCATATTGCTTGTAATAAGATTTCGGAAGTTAAAGGGAGTGCCTAAAACTCATAATGGAATAACAACAGCTGTCCTTGTTTTTTTTGTTCTGTGTGCACTTGCAGGTGTTTCAGGAAGTGAGGAAGAAGCTTTACCACAAGATCCGATAGCTGCATCTAAAGCAGCGGCAGAAGCAGAATCAAAGGAAGCGGCAGAAAAGGAGTCTAAGGAAGCAGAATCAAAGGAAGCGGCAGAAAAGGAGTCTAAGGAGGCAGCATCAAGGGAAGCGGCAGAAAAGGAGTCTAAGGAAGCAGAATCAAAGGAAGCGGCAGAAAAGGAGTCTAAGGAAGCAGAATCAAGGGAAGCGGCAGAAAAAGAGTCTAGAGAAGCGGCATCTAGAGCTGCGGAAGAGGAATCAAGAAAAGCACAAGAAGAACAGGAAGCACAGCTTCAGGAGGCAGTATCAGCTATTGGAACATATATGAACGATAGCAGCAATAAGAATTTAAAAAAGGTAAAGAAATTAGATCCGGATGTTTTTGATGAGGCATGGAAACAGAGTCTTGGTACTGTGTTGGAAGGGGAAAATTCATGGTCAATACCTATAAATGGAAAAATAGATGACTATTGCGAACTTTATCAAGAAGCACATCCTGAGACTATTAGTGGAGAGGCGCAAAATGTAATAACTAGTATAAATACGCTCAAACAAATCGATTCGAAAATTAGTCAGCTGCAAAACCAATATAGTGGCTGGGATCTGGATATGAATTCGGTCTTGAGTGGGAATTTTTATATTACACAGCGATTAGAAACCTCTTATGACGATACACTTGCGGGTGCAATCAGAAAAGAAATAGATGGCCTTAAAGATACAGGCAAAACAAAATGGGTAGGGTATGATATAGAATATCCATACGGCTCACCGCTTCCAACCGGCGATGGATATGTATTTGAAACAAATAATGCTAAGGCGTTCTCATCAGCAGGAGAATATTACATTACATATGTTGATACAGGAGCAAAGAGTACGCTAGTAAATGATCAAGGATTCCAACGGGATGTACCAGTATATAAAATCCTTCCAGATTACGCACAGTTAGAAGCAGATAGTAGCCAGATGCTCGATCTTGAAAGACAACGCTCTAAAGAATATGCAGATATTCGCAGAGAAATCTTGAAGAATACAGGGAAGGAACTTACAGCGGAAGAAATCAGGCAACAGTTTGAAGGAAACTGGTGGGACTTAAATAGTCAACGGTGTAATCTTACGATTTCAGTAGCTGATAATGATCGGCTAAATATTGAAATTAATTGGAGTAGTGATGCCTGGACAACCACAATTTGGACAATGAGTGGGCAGTACAATGCTGCAACAGGAACGGTGGAGTACTCTGATTGTGTCGAAAAAAATGATATATATGATGATGCAGGAAATGTAACATCCGAAGTCGTTTATACTGGAGGAACAGGAAGATTCTATCTAGAAGAGGGCTATTTATATTGGCAGGATGATATGGAGAATCAAGGGAGCCAATGCTATTTTTCTCGGTAAAGGATAGCTAAGTTACGGCTAAATACTTAATCGAAGTTGATCTCGCTGATCGATATAATTATAGTATCGAGCCGTTCTTCTTGATAATCTATACGGAAAATCAAAAAAGAGTCAGCACTGACTCTTTTTTGATTTTGTGAAAGAAGTTGATGCGAAAGTATGGGGCAACTAAAACCTATTCCGAATAAATTCAGCTATGGAAGCTTTAGGGATTTTCCAACGATTCCCAATGCGAAATGCCTCAATTTCGCCTTCATGAATTAAGTTGAGTAGAGTGTTTTTTCCAATTTTTAAAATGGTTTGACACTCTTTAAAGGTCAATATATCAGGTGTGTGTTCAAACATATAAGAATCTCCTTGTGATGAAAATTTGTTTTATAAGGTTTCTTTTGTTTTATAATAGTGTTTATTAGCTTTCATACAAACATATACGTATCATGGAGTTTTATAATGATATATTATTGCTATGAAAAACACAGAAAGGGGATGAAATAAGCAGAGGTAAAAATCAATCTGACAAGAGTTTAAAATTAAGAAATTTAAACAGAAAGGGAGAAGGAGAAAAGCCTTCTCCCCTTTTTCTGAGAAAGGAGAAAAGGGAAATGCAGAAGGGATTAAAAATCGCAAAATATCTAATTAAGATGGTAGGTGCGATAACAATTTATGTGTTGGGCTGTTTAGAAATTCGTTGGAAAAAATAAGTAAAAAAATAAAGGAAGTGGAACACAGTTCTATGTTCCGGAACAAGCAAAGGAGGAACTCAATATGTCAGCAAATGTAGAAAGTATGTTTTATGTAAGGACAACTCCGTGGCACGGATTAGGTGTTCGAGTGGAAAACGCCTTAACATCTAGGGAAGCGCTTATGACTGCTGGATTGGATTGGAACGTGACACAAAAAGACATGTTCACAGATGATGGATGCATGATAGACGGCTTCAAGGCAAATGTGCGGGAGACCGATAACAGAATTCTTGGAGTGGTAACAGAACGATATCAGATTGTGCAAAATTCAGAAGCTTTTGCTTTTACAGATGCCTTACTGGGAGAGGGAGTTACTTATGAGACTGCCGGAGCTTTGCAGAACGGAAGAAAAACTTGGATTTTGGCAAAGCTCCCGCAAAAATATATCATAAACGGAGATGAAATTATGCCTTATTTGGTATTTATGAATAGTCACGACGGAACGGGAGCGATCAAGGCGGCTATGACACCGATTCGAGTAGTGTGCCAAAATACTCTGAATTTGGCGTTAGCTACTGCAAAACGGAGCTGGTCTACTAATCATGTTGGAGATATTAAGGGAAAGTTGAGTGATGCAAGGAATACTATCCTTCATGCAAATCAGTATATGTCAGAATTGGGGAAGACTTTCGACTGTCTGAACAGGCAAAAACTTTCGGATCGACAGGTTTACGAATACATCGATAAGCTGTTTCCACTGTCCGATACTGCTACGGAAGTACAGAAAAAGAATGTCCTTCGATCAAAGGAAGAAGTGAAAATTCGGTATTTTGAAGCACCAGATTTACAGGCAGTAGAGAAAAATGCCTATCGCTTTATTAATGCGATTTCGGATTTTGCTACGCATACAAAACCATTGAGGGTTAGGACAAATTCAAGGGAAAGCCTGTTCGCAAAAACTGTAGAAGGAAATGCTATGATTGATCGAGCTTATGAATTGATACAAGCTGCTTAATGATTATGTACGGGAGGAAAGCTTTTGAGATGAAGCCATATGTGACAGTTTCTACAAAAGACATGGATTGTGAGGAATGGCTGAAACTTCGAAAATCTGGTCTTGGAGGATCGGATGCCGGCGCAGTTTGTGGTGTAAATCCTTACAGTAGCCCAATGAAAGTTTATCTGGATAAAATTTCAGAAAAAACGGAGCAATTTGATAACGAGGCTATGCGTCAGGGCAGGGATTTAGAAGAATACGTTGCCAAAAGATTTACAGAGGAGACGGGACTGCTTGTTCGACGATCCAGAAAATTATATAGAAGTCGCAATCACCCGTTTATGCTTGCAGACATAGATCGGTTAATCGTAGGAGAAGAAGCTGGCCTAGAGTGTAAAACAGCCAATGCATTTCAGGCGGAGCAATGGAAAAGTGGAGCAATTCCGTCGCATTATTTGATGCAGTGTATCCATTACATGGCTGTAACAGGGAAAAAGAGATGGTATTTGGCAGTTGTAATTCTAGGGAAAGAATTTCAGTACAGACGGATTGAAAGAGATGAAGAAATGATCCAAAGACTTATAACAATTGAAGAAAAGTTTTGGAAATCAAATGTCATGTTAAACCAACTTCCGGAACCGGATGGCTCTCATTACTGTGATGAGGCTTTGGAAGAACTTTACCAGAGGCCTAAAGAAACAAGAGAAATTCCTTTAATAGGGTTTGACGAAAGATTGGCAAAAAGGGAAAAGATAATGAAGACCATTGCGAAACTTGAAAAGGAGCAGAAGAGAATTGAACAGGAAGTGAAGTTATTTTTAAAAGATCATGAAGCCGCTTCCAGTGAGCTTTTTGGGGTTAGATGGGCAAATGTGGATACTAAGCGCTTAGATGCGAAAAGGCTAAAGGAGGAACGGCCTGAGATCTATAAAGAATTTTTAAGCACTACTTGTTCTAGGAGGCTTTTTATAAAAGCCTCCTAAAAGTAAAGACTTAATGGCTCTATTCTAAGAATAGCATAAAGCAAAATATATTTGGAGGAGTGTTGGTATGGAATTAAAGCAGAAAGAAATTCGCCTTTTGCGGGAAGATGAGATCGAATGCAGAGTTTCTTTGATTAAAGAAACAGGTCTTAGCCTTTTGCTATACAAGGATGCGCGTGTAGATCAAAAGATTTTAGATGAGATTTTCACACCATTTGGTTGGAAACGTAGTCACCAGATTATGGATGGGAATCTTTATTGCACTGTGGAAGTATGGGATGAGGACAAGAAACAATGGGTTGGAAAACAGGATGTTGGAACAACGAGTTACGCGGAAAAAGAAAAGGGTCAGGCATCAGACAGTTTTAAACGTGCTTGTTTTAACTGGGGTATTGGAAGGGAGCTTTACACGGCTCCCTTTATTTGGATTCCGGCGAAGTTCGCAGGGATTCAGAGGAAAGAAAATCGATACATTTCAAATGAACGTTTTCATGTTCAGTCCATTGCCTATGATGAGACACGGGCAATCTGCTCTCTTGTAATTGTCAATTCAAAGAGACAAGTTGTATATGTCCAGAATTCAGCAGATGCGGAAGTGAAGGTAAAGACAGGGAAATCAGAAAAGAAATCTGTAGAAAAAGGAATTACCAAGTCTCAAAAAAGAAAGTTAGAACTGGAGTTGGAACGGACCGGAGTATCCTTGGGAATGGTTTTGGAACGATATCATTTGAAGAAGGAAGACGAACTGACAGAATCAATCTATGAGCAGGCGATGAAAGATTTGAAAGTATCCAAGAGCCTGGACGCAGCTTAACGAGAATGGTGGGTAGAAAGGAATAATCGTAATGAGATGGAAAAATATCTGGAAATGGTGATAGACAGAAGGCTTCGAATGCTTTTGGAAGATAAAGAGGAAGTTTGGATGGAAAAGGCTGAACGACTTCTGGAGGGATTGGAAGAAAATAAAAAAAATGCGATTAGGTCTTACATTGGCCTGTTGATTGATGAGCAAGCTATGAGAACTCAGGAGGCATATACTGGTGGATTGAGAGATGGATTAAAAGTTACTTTATGGGCTATAGGATATGAAGATAAAGCGAAAGAGACTTGATCTTTTTAATTAAAACTAATCAAAGGAATACAGTTTTAGTGTATAACCCCTCTTAACCGAAACTAATCGGTTAAGAGGGGTTATGAGATATTAAATAAAACGGAAATGATTTGAATAACTTTTTGGCAAAATTAAAGAGAGATTCCTTCACTCGAAGTAGTCGGAACCATCTGTAGATAGCGATTTAGTTGCATATCTATTAAGTCAGTAAGTATCTCAACAAGGGGATTAATTTTTCCTTCAACCACATAGGCTTCCAGCGTATTGAAATACTCCAGCCGACTTTCCTTGGCGATGGAGATAGCCGGGAAGCCATTTGCAAGAAGCTGATAATTCATCATCAGCCGCGAGGTACGTCCGTTTCCGTCCGGAAAAGGATGGATTCTTACAAATTCTGCGTGGGTCCAGGCGGCGAGTTCTATAGGATTTAGCTCCCGACACTTCCAGGCGAGCTCTGCATAAAAATTTTTCACCTGGTGGTACATCTTGTCAGGCGAGGGTGGCGTATGCTGTGCGCCGGAAATATAAACATCCACATTCCGGTAGATACCTCCTGTAAAGATATGATCCATCAGAAGGGCATGGATGTCCTTGACGATCTTTTCACTGAGAGGCTCCTCTTTTTCAATGCAGTTTTTGATATACCGGTAGGCGTTTCTGTGGTTGACGACCTCGTACAGCTCCTGGAGAGCTTTGCCGCCGACGGAAATGCCGTCCTCCAGCACCAGCTTCGTTTCTATGAGCGTCAGGGTATTCCCTTCGATGGCTGTGGAGTTGTGGGTATACTCCACTTCAAAAGCCTGCTCAAAGGACTGCAGGGCATATTCCGGGATACGGCTCCGATTGGCCTGATACCGGTCTCTTTTTTTAAATAGTTTTTCGTGGTTCACAGTTGACAATATCCTTCGTGATTTATCTGAAAAAGAGATTGTAATCTATGTTCCATGTTCCATAAGGTTTGAGGTATAAAAGCGTATTTTTATTACACTTTATAGTATTTATTTTGTTTACATTACTGAAAATATACTGGAACATGGAACAGGCTTTACCAAATGATTTCATATGCTTCATGTTGTAATTTATGATAAACCAAATTTCGCCTTATATATAATTGATCTTTTACTATAGGTAAAAAAAGATCAATAATTTTTTCTTCGCGAGTTTTTCCCCCTTGAAGAGAGCCAAGACTTTCTGGAGTTATATTGGTAAGAGAGTCAATTCTTTTTTCAATGAGCGCTGTTAATTGATTTAGAGATATTCTGCCAATCTCGAGAAGCTTTTTCCCATCGTAAGTTTTTTTTGAATTTAATACTGGAAAGTCTGGGAAGATATCATTGAAGGTCGTTCGTTTGGAGGTATTATTATAATAATTAAGCTCTAAAAAGTCATGGTAAGCGCCAGGATATCGGAATATTACATCGTCTAAATCTTCATTTAGTATTTTAGGATTGACTTGTAAGTAATCTTTTATAAAGGCATGATATTCTCTATCTTTATAAGTGTGTCTAGAAAGAACCTTTTTTAAAAATTTTAACGCAGGGTGATTGTTAGAATATATGATCATTAAAGTAATAATTGTATCTTTCTCATCGTTTGTAAAAGGAGTAGCATTTGTGTAATTAAGAATGGGTTTGAAAGAGTCCATAAAAAATAATTTTAAAACAGAATTCCATTGAGCAACTAATCGTTTCCTGTGTTCGTTAACATACCGATCATATAGATCTCTGTGCTGTTTTAACTCGTTAAAATCATATGGTTCAAAATCGGAAATCTCTGTTCTTAAATATTCGTATAACACTTCGGTTATGGGGTGTGCTTTGGTTGACATACTTCTCATCTCTCCTTAATCTCTAGTTGGTAACGTTCCATATCACAAAAACACAAAAAAGTCAAGGAAAAATAAAAATGAAAAAGTTGAAAATGAATTTCCTGTTCCTATTCTGGCATCGATGATATGTTGTAGCCAGGATATCCGAAGGCAACACGCAGATGTGATTTAAAGCAGTGGATAGTTATGGCAACACTGCTCTAAGAAAAATTTCTACGAGGAGGAAAATCTTATGATTTTGACAGGAAATGATAGAAAAGAACTATGGAACAAGGCACTTAACAACTTGAAAAAGAAAAAGGCGGTAAGTGCCCTAATGATATCACCGGGAGGCTGTGACTTTTATGATAAAGGGAAACACACCTTCTGTAAAGAGGTGTATTTAACAGTGAAGATAGAAGGAGAGCCCCAGGAATACGTTTTCGTTGAGGGCAACCCTGGGAAGTGTCATCTTCCAGATAACCAGAAGGTCCTTTTCTTCCTGAAAAAGAATTCCATTCTTTTCGGAGAGCAGAAAGAGGCAGAACGGGAACCCTCCATTTTACTAGGCGGGACTGGCGAGAATGAAGATGAAATAGCAGTGCTGCTGTACGTTAAAACAGACAGAGGAACGTGTTTTCAATATTGTAATAAAGAAACACAGACACCCTCAATTTCGTCTACGGTAATTGATGATAAGGGGACTTTTTTGTATCTTTACCAGGCGATGAGGACAATCTTTTTCAATGGAGGGCAATCAGATGGAGAAGAAAGAACATCAGGATTTTGGATGGATTGAAGAGAAGGTCTTCGATACCCCTGAATTGGAGGATGACGTCCTTAATGGCTTTAATGACGATACTAGGCTAGAGGCTTCTTCAGAAGATAGTTCTATCGATGACGACCAGCCGTTTAGCCTTGAAGTCGAGTGTGGAGTACTTTATTCAGAAGTGGATGAAAGTGCTGGAACACTGGACGAATATGATAGCGATGCCATAGGAGACGACGAAGCCTTACCGTTTAGCCTTGAAGTCGAGTGTGGAGTACTTTATTCAGAAGTGGATGAAAGTGCTGGAACACTGGACGAATATGATAGCGATGCCATAGGAGACGACGAAGCCTTACCATTTAGCCTCGAAGTTGAGTGTGGGGTGCTCTATTCAGAGGAAGATGTGTTTAACGAAAAGGAAGAGACACAAACGTTCTCTTCCACCCCCTTCGGGGGTTCGTCTACAAATCTGAGGAGAAAAGTTCAGAGAACTTCTCAAGTAGCCAAAAGCTACGATATGCATGAGCTAGAGCAACTGGTTCTGGAAAAGATATATATTAGGCGAATTCACGACCATATATATTATTTTGACGGACATGTGTTTCGACCATTGGATCAACGGAATTTCCTTCGTCTCATGAGAGCCAGCCTATCGGAAGAGGTGATTTCTGCCGTTCCTTCCTATACAAGAATGGTAGAAGTGTATAAATACCTAGATACAAATGCCGATATAGAGATGGATTTTTCCGAGGAAAAGGAAATTTGTGCAAAGCGTTTTATTGTATTCGGAAATGGGTTATATGACGCTGGGCAGGATAGATTGTTGGAATTTTCTAATAAATATCCAGTGTTCTTTGAAATAGATGCGTGTTTTCTAATGGATGACCACCGATGTAAGACACCGGAGTTTGATAAATTTTTAGGCAAGATCAGCAATGGAGACAAACAGATAGAAAGGTTGATTATGCAGATGATAGGATATTTGTTGCTTCAGGGGTCAGAGGGAAAATGCTTTTTTGTACTCGGGACCCAAAGAAACTCCGGGAAAAGCGTATTGGGAGAGTTTATCGCTGCGCTTTTTGATGAAGATGCAGTTGCAAATCTTCCATTGACTACATTGGGAGAGCGATTTTCACTCGGGAGTTTATGGAAAAAAGCCATTAATGTTTCAATGGACCTTCCGACGAAAACGCTGACAGAGGATGATGTTTCCAAGATAAAATTGCTTACAGGCGAGTGTCGAATAAATACAGAAGAGAAATATGAACCCGTGAGTACAACTTTCATTCATTGTAAACATATTTTTGCAACAAATGGAACCATTTCTTTGAAAGTGGAGGATGATGCGTTTTGGGACAGACTAATATTTGTGCCATTCATGCATTCCATCGAAAAAAACTATCAGGACAAAAATCTTCTTAATAAGCTTTTGCAGGAGAAAGATGGTATAACCACCAAAGCTGCAAAAGCAGTTGGAGAATTGATCCGAAACAATTTCCACTTTCCAGAGCCTGAAATTGCCAAAAAAGTGATAGATTCTTGGAAAGCAAAAAATCAGGGTTCTATCAAGGCCTTTGTAGAAGCGTGTTGTGAGTTTGGAGGCGATAAGGCAGAATATTCTGAAGACCTTTATGAGGCTTATAGAAAGTTTTGCTTGGAAAATGACTGGATCGCTCAGTCGAATAATTCACTGATTCGATACATCAAGCTGCTGCCGGGGATCACTCATACAAAAAAACGGAAAACCTCAAAAGATAACCCACAATCCTATATAGAAGGGGTTCATTTAAAGATTAAGGAAGATTTTAAGGGGATTGAAATGGAGGAACAAGATTATGTCGGAAATCTATGATTTTTCTGATCTACTGAATATTCTTCCCTTTGGGGAAACGAAATTGAGACAACTTCTACGAGCCGGAGTGCTGCCGGTGGTAAAGGTTGGCCGACAGTATATAACCAGTAGTGATGCCATCAATCGTTGGCTCTTGGAGAATAGCGGAAAGGAAATTCTATATTAGGGCTTTCAATGCTTGACAGAAGTGCGGCTCATGGAGTACTTTGTCTCTGTGAGCCGTCATTTTTGTCTTAAAGGAGGTAAAGATGGCGAATCGAACATTGACAACTTCACGAAAGAAAAAAGGTACTGGGAGTATAGAAAAGAAGCCTAATGGTACTTATCTGGGCAAGATACGTATTACTGGCTATGATACATTTTACTATACTGGAACATCCCAAAAAGAAGTTCAGAAGAAGCTAAATGAATTTTATGCTCTAACACAGCATAAGGAGGTTCTTCCTCGCAGACAAACCGTAAACGCTTATATTGAAAACTGGCTGAAGATCGTTAAAAGACCAAGCATGAAGCCTTCTTCTTATGATAGGTTGGAGAACACCTATAAAAATCAAATTCGGGATACTTATGTAGGGCGTAGCCAATTAGGAACGCTGAGTACTGTCGAAATCCAAAGGCTGATCAATTCGTACACACGGGTTCTCTCGTACTCTTCGTTAAAGAAAGTCTACAATCTTCTGAACAACTGCTTTTGCTATGCTGTGGCAGTTCGTGATATAGGCTTTAATCCGGTAAACGGAGTGAAGCTTCCTAAAAGAGAAAACATGATGATCGCCACAAAGGAGATACAGATCATGGAGGAAGAGGATATCAGGAGATTGGAAGAAGCGCAGGAAGCGGTATACTCAAATGGAAAAAAGAGGTTTCGATATGCACCTGCCTATGTGCTGATTGCAAATACAGGATTGCGTTCTGGAGAAGCATTGGCATTAACATGGGAAAATGTGGATTTTTCTTCAAAGATTATTACGGTTTCTCAGAATGCATCTCGTATCAAAAACCGTGATGAAAATGGGGATGAAATTCAGGGAAGTAAGCAAGTTGTGACTTCAACAAAGTCTCAAGCAGGTATCCGGCAAATTCCTCTTAACAGTAAGGCATTAAAAGCGCTTGAACTGTTACGGGAAGAACAGGTACGATGCAATCAGGAAACACCATTTGTTATTACTACATCCTCCGGAAAAATGGTTGTTCAGAATTCCTTTTATCGGATATTCCAGAAAATGCAGGAGTCCCTGGGCATTTCACCTGTCCCAATCCATGCACTGCGTCATACCTTCGCCACAAAGTTAATACGAGCGGGGGTAGATATCAAGGTGGTTAGTCAGCTTCTGGGACACTCTTCAGTGAAAATAACCTATGATACCTACGTACACACAGACTTGACGAGAGCAGTTTCCGCAGTAAGGGCGTTAGAATAATAGACCTTATTGATAGCCCTTTGGAAGTCTAGTTACTGATAGTATTTAAGGGTTAGTGACCTATTGGTGACCTATTTTTTGTTGTAGGACGTTGTAAAATGGTCTGAAACGAGCTTTTTAGAAACCTGATACATGGCAACTACTAGCAAGGAGGAACTATAAGAAAATCACGAAAATCTATGTAAAATAAGGGATTTGCGACCAAAAAAAGGAATCACATTTCTGTGATTCCCTTGCGAGGCGACGACCGGATTTGAACCGGTGATCAAGGTGTTGCAGACCTACGCCTTACCACTTGGCTACGTCGCCAAAATTTTGAAGCTTATTCATTATACTATGGGGAGGGAAAAACGTCAAGAAGAAAATTTCCGCCAGGCCATTTCCGGGACTTTTCCCAAAGGAGGGGATTTTCCGCTTCCTTATTCCCGGAAAGTGGTTTATGATATAAGGTAATTCCCCCGGGGCGGGGGACCTGGAAGCGCGTGTGAAAAGACGCAGAAAAGAGGAGGCTATGGATACGGAAAAACAGGAGAGAAAAACCGGCGAAAAGACTGTGGCAGAGGTGATCCGGGATCGGGTATCCCTGCGGGTATACGACGACAGACCGATCCCACAGGAAGAGCTGGACCAGATCCTGGAGGCTGCCCTGGAGGCACCTACGGCAGGTAATCAGACCCTTTATTCCATTATCGTGATCCGGGATCAGGAGACAAAGGACAAGCTTATGGAGAGCTGCGACCATCAGCCCTTCATCGGGAAGGCCCCGGTGCTCCTGCTCTTCGTATCGGACCAGCATAAGTGGTTTTCCTATTATAAGCAGAACGGGGTGCCGGAGTACGCAGCCCGGGAGGAGGGCCTCAAATGGGAGGGCCCCAACGAGGGGGACCTGTTCCTCTCCATTGAGGACACCATGATTGCAGCCCAGAACGCGGTCATCATGGCGGAGTCCCTGGGGATCGGCTCCTGCTACATCGGAGACATCCTGGAGCGCTATGAGTACCACAAGGAGCTGTTCCGGCTTCCGGATCACGTGGTGCCCATCGCCCTTCTGTGCCTGGGTTATTATCCTGAGGGACATAAGCGGGTTCACAGGAAACGCTTCGACAAAAAGTACGTGGTCTTTGAGGAGACCTATCGGGATCTGGACCGGGAGGAGCTTCAGGCGATGTTTGCCGAGCGGGCGGAGGGCTTCGTGAAGCCAAAGACCAACAAGGCGGAGAACTTTGCCCAGGCTTTTTACCACAGGAAGACAGGCGCTGCCTTCTCAAAGGAGATGCACCGGTCCGTAGCGGCCATGCTGAAGGACTACATAAAGGCGGGAACGGCCCTGCTTCTGGCGGCGGTCATGGCCCTGTCCTTCCCGGCGGAGGGATATGCCGGCAGCTGGCAGCAGAACGAAAAAGGCTGGTGGTGGCAGAACAACGACGGCAGCTGGCCGGAGGACCGCTGGGTCCTGCTGGACGGGAACCGGGATGGCACTGCGGAATACTATTATTTCGATGAAAATGGCTACCTCCTGCAGGATGGAATGACGCCGGACCAGAGACAGGTCAACGGGGACGGAGCTCTGGTAAGATACGGAAAGACCGTTACCAGGCAGGTATTTCCCTACAGCCCGGATACAGGGCATTTCACTGCGGCCATCGATCCGGAGCTTCCCCTCTTCCTTCTGGGGAAGAACGTGGATGAACTGCAGCTTCTCTACGGCAGCGAGGTCCATCTGACGGACAAGGCGGACCGGCTTGAGTATCTGGAGATCGACCGTTTCCCCGGCATGGAGTTTACGGTGCGGAACGGAGAGGTACGGAAGCTTGTGACCACGCCGGATCAGGTGCTTGCGGATTTTGAATCCACAAAGAGCCTCCGCAGGATGGAGAACCTGCTGAATGCGGCGGGGATGTTTACGGATGCGGATACGGACTTCATGCTGAAGGCCTATTACAACGGTTACGAATTTTTATTTGAATATCATGACGGCGGACTGATCGACTTTGACAACCGGGTCACGGTCAGCTATGATCTGCCGTAAGGAAAAGGGGAACAGGGAGGAAAATGAGCATGGAACTTTTAAAGGAGCGTATCAGAAAAGACGGAAAGGTGAAGGATGGGAATGTGCTGAAGGTGGATTCCTTTCTGAATCATCAGATCGACGTAAAGCTGCTGGAGGAGATCGGAAAGGAATTCAAACGTCTATTCGGGAATGAAGAGGTGACCAAGGTCCTTACCATCGAGGCCTCCGGCATCGGGATCGCAGTTGAGACCGCCAGGGCCTTCGGCGTACCGGTGGTCTTTGCAAAGAAGTCCAAGACAAAGAACATCGCGGGGGAGGTCTATACCTCGAAGGTCATGTCCTATACCCACGGACGGGAGTATGACATTATCGTATCCAAGGACTTCCTGGGACCGGAGGACCGGGTGCTGATCGTGGATGATTTCCTGGCAAACGGGGCAGCTCTGGAGGGGCTGATCCAGCTTATAAAGGATGCGGGGGCGACGCTCTGCGGCTGCGGCATCGTTATCGAGAAGGGCTTCCAGCCCGGAGGCGAGGAGCTTCGGAAGCGGGGGATCAATATCCAGTCCCTGGCCATCGTGGACAGCATGGATCCGGCCACGGGGGAGATCTGCTTCCGAGATTAAGGAAAAACTGTCCGTAATTCGTAAGAATTTAGATAAAAACTCCAGAGGAAATTGTGGTATAGTTATATATTAGAATGCATATGCTTGCTAGTTCGACAGGGCTAAAGAAGGATCAAACAGGGAAAAGGAGTATTTCGAATCATGAAAAAAGGTCTTTTTTGTTCTATCCTCTGTCTTTCCATCTCCATCTTCGGCGCAATGACCGCCTATGCGGATGAGCCTGTAGTGATCACCGGAGGCCCGGCCTCCATGGGATTTACCATGCAGACTGCCGGAGTGGTGACGGAGCTGCCGCCGGAGATCGTTTCTGCTCCGGGCATGGATACGGGATTCGTTGCAATGGACGGTCCGGCAGCGGGAGGTCCGGGAGTATCAGGCCCTGCAGCCACGGGGACCCAGAGCCAGAGCGGCTCGGAGCTTGCCCTTGACGGCCTTTATGTGACCCCCACCTACTGGAGGGGTGATGTATACTGCGCAGAAAGCTGTGTATCCGACGGGAATGGCGGCTGGGTCTATAACAAGACGGACGCCTACGTCCCCACAATGGATAAGCTTTATAAGCTGATCCGGGAGGACGGGGACTGGTATGTCTGCGAACACTACGGAACGGAGCTCTGGATCAGGAAGTCTGACAGCCGTCTGGTGTCCAGCATCAATATCGAGACCCAGGATGAGACCAGAAAGAACCTGGTGCGGATGGCCATAAGCCTCCTTGGTAAGCCTTATCAGGCAGCGGGCTCCGGACCGGACAGCTTCGACTGCTCCGGATTTATAAATTACTGCTATAGCCAGATCGGAAAGTCCGTACCCAGGACCTCCGGGGACTTCGGAGCCATGGCGAATATCTCCGAATCAGAGCTGCAGCCCGGCGACGTACTATGGCGCAGCGGCCATGTGGCCATGTATATCGGAAACGGCACCATCATCCATTCCGAGAATTCCGGAAGCGGTGTCCGGGCAGAGGCCCTGAGAAGCGGAGACTATTCCGCCTTTGTGAATCTGCTGGGCTGATCAAATAGAAAAAGCCTGTTGAGAGGGAGGGAGACCTCCCTCTTTTGCTGCAAAAAAAGCCGCCGCAGAAAAGTGCGGCGGACAGTGTTTCAGGCAGGATGGAAGAAGTGAGAAGAAAAATCAGGCAAGAAGAGAAAGGATATAGGCCTTAGCCTCCTGGATCAGGACGGCCAGGTTCAGATCCCCCACCCCAACCACGTGGTTGCGGCATTTGTTCACAGGAAGGAGGACCTTTTCCGCGGGGCTCCGGCCCACGGCTGCGGCCATGTCCGCTGTGACCTCCCCCAGGAGGGCGTCCGCCGCAAGGATCCCGATGGGGCCCGCCACGATGTCCGCATTCCCGGTGTTTACCACCACCGGGTTCTCCCCTGTGGCACCGTAATGGGCTCCGGCCTTCAGCATGGCTGCAGTGGCGATGCTGTTGGTGCCGATGGCATAGATCCGGCAGTCCTCCGGCAGGTCCTTTTTCAGGCTCTCGATGAGCTGGCTTCCCATACGGCCCCCCTGCCCGTCTATGATCACGATCTTACGGTTTTTTGGCATAAAGAAAAGCTCCTTTCCGGTGGTAAGAAAAAAAACTCTGTGGTAAAATGATGTAAGCACTATCTTAGCAGATTTTTCCGGGGAAGAAAAGCCTGGGAAGGAAGAGATCGTGCGGAAAGGGGAAGAGAAATGGGAGTAAAAAGGATCCTGACGGCAGTGCTTTCCGCCCTGCTGGCAGCCTCGACGCTCACCACTGCCTTCGGCCAGTCGGCCTTCTACCGGGAGCCCGCTTCCAAGAAGGGGCTTTTATGCCAGACGGAGGCCATGGCGGCGGATTGCGTGGAGCTGGGAACGGATCAGGTGATTGTAAATGTCCCCATGAGCATGGCCCTTAACAGCGGCACCCTGGCGGCTTACGATTCCTTCTTCAACCGCCTGGACCAGAACGGCATCACCATCACGGTCGTACTGATGAACGACCGCCAGTCGGTGCGGCCGGAGCTGATCTACGGAGACCAGAACGCCGCCTGCAATTATTTCATGCTGAATGTCTTCACGGATGAGGGAAGGCAGGCAGTGCAGGAGGTGGTGGGAGATCTGGCGGACCGCTGGCAGAACAAGGTGTCCAACTGGATCATCGGAAACGAGATCCAGGACCAGATCTGGAACTATATCGGGCCCATGGATGTGGAGAGCTACTGCAGAAAGTATGCGGAGGCCTTCCGGACCTGTTATGATATCATCAAGTCCGCAAATACAAAGGCGGAGGTCTATATCCCCTTTGATTACGGCTGGTGCAATGAAAGCAATAACTCCACGAAGTATAACGGCAGGACCTGCCTGGACCTTCTTTCCGGCATATTCCGGGAGGGCGGGGACATCGACTGGGGCGTTGCCTGGCATGCCTACCCGGATCCCCTTACGAGTCCCGTGTTCTGGGATGACGGTATGGCTGCGGACTCCGTGGATTCCTATGTGGTGAACCTGAAGAATCTCCATGTGCTGACGGATTACATGCAGCGGCCGGAGATGCGGGACCCGGCAGGAGAGGTTCGGAACATCATCCTGTCGGAGCAGGGCTTTACCTCCGTATCCGGGGGCGTGACGGATGAAAATCTTCAGGCGGCGGCCTATGCCTACGGCTATTTCATCGCGGAGCAGAATCCCTACATCAAGGGCTTTTATCTGAACCGCCAGGTGGACGCAAAGTCGGAGGTGCAGCAGGAGCACGCCTTCGGCCTGTGGAATACGGACATGAACGCGGCGGAAAATGAGGTGCCTACCACGAAGAAGTACATCTGGCAGGTGTTCCGGGACATCGATACGGAGAATAACGGCTACATCAAGGAGCTGGTAAAGTCCGTAACGGGAGCAGATATTCCCTGATCCCCGGAGGCATTTGCCCCGGAGGATCAAAACCATATAAAAAACAGAAAAGAGGAAAAAACCAATGGAACAGAAGAATCCTATCGTTACCATCGAGCTTGAGAACGGAGGCGTGATCACTGCGGAGCTTTATCCCCAGATCGCCCCCAACACGGTCAACAACTTCATAAGCCTTATTAAGAAGGGCTATTATGACGGAATCATCTTCCACAGGGTTATCCCGGGCTTCATGATCCAGGGCGGAGACCCCACCGGGACCGGTATGGGAGGCCCCGGCTACAGCATCCGGGGAGAGTTCTCAGGAAATGGCTTTAAAAATGATCTGAAGCATACGGCAGGCGTTCTGTCCATGGCCCGGACCATGATCCCGGACAGCGCAGGCTCCCAGTTTTTCATCATGCATGAGGACGCGCCCCATCTGGATGGCCAGTACGCAGCCTTCGGCAAGGTACTGGAGGGTATGGAGGAAGTGGACCGCATCGCCAATGCAAAGCGGGATTACAGCGACAGACCCTATGAGGACCAGCGCATGAAGCATGTAACGGTGGAGACCTTCGGTGTAGAGTACCCGGAGCCGGAGACATGCTGATCCCGGAAAACAGAGAAAAACATAAAAAACGGAGCCTATCCGTAAGCCGTTATCTCAGGGAGATCCGGAGGCCGGAGGTGGTCACCAGCGAGACACTGGTGCTGGCGGCGCTCCTGGCCTTTGTGGGAGGCTATCAGGACGCCTATTCCTTCATTGGGAGGCAGCGGGTATTTGCAAACGCCCAGACAGGGAATCTGATCCTGCTGGGCGTCAATGCCGTAAGCGGGAACCTGGAGGGCTTTATCCGCTACCTGATCCCCGTGTCCTGCTTTACCCTGGGGATCCTCGCAGCCTGTATCCTCAGGAGCCGGGTGGGGAACGGCCGGTTTCTGCACTGGCGGCAGAGGGTCCTGATCCTGGAGATGCTTCTGCTGTCGGTGAATCTCTTCCTGCCTTTCGGCAGTCTGGATATCGTGGCCAACAGCCTCATCTCCCTCTCCTGTGCCATCCAGGTGGAGACCTTCAAGCGCTTCCGGGGACTTCCGGCAGCCACCACCATGTGCATCGGGAACCTGAAAAGCGGCATGGAGAATCTCTATGCCTTCATTGAGACCGGAGAGCGGCAGAATCTTTCCAATTTCAAGATATACCTTGGGATCATCGGGGTGTTTGTCATAGGAGCGGTGATCGGGGCCAAGTGTACCGAGCATCTGCAGCAGTATGCCATGCTGCCCTGTGTCCTGATGCTGTTTCTACCTTTTTTCCTGCTCTTTACGGAGGCCAGGGATGTGGAGTAAGATCAATGTCAAAAAAGGATAAAGTAAAAACAAATGTCATGCGGCTCCTGGATCAGGCGAAGATCGACTATGAATCCAGAGAGTACGATTACAGCGAGGAAGATCTCAGCGGGACCCATGCGGCGGACACCCTGGGATTCCCCTACCGGATGGTCTATAAGACCCTTGTGCTGCGGGGGGACAAAAAGGGGTATTTCGTGTGCTGTATCCCGGTGGACCGGGAGATCGACCTGAAGAAAGCGGCAAAGGTCTCCGGAAACAAAAAGGCGGAGATGCTGCATGTAAAGGAACTCCTGCCCCTTACGGGCTATATCCGGGGCGGCTGTTCTCCCATCGGTATGAAGAAGCAGTTCCCCACCTTCCTGGAGGAGCTTGCTGCCGGGGAGAGCCGCATCAGTATCAGTGCCGGACAGCGGGGAGTACAGGTGCTCCTTTCCCCGGAGGACCTGCGGAAATATACAGGGGCACAGTATTGCAGCCTGATCCTGGAAAAAGGAGAGGAAACAGAAGCATGAAGCTTGTGATCAGAAGAGCAGAGCCGGCAGAAAGCCAGATCGCTGCAGACATCGTAAAGGCGGTCTTTCAGGCTATGCCGGAGGAAAATAAGGTATGGTTTTCCATCGACGCGGTGGACAAGGAGGCAGCGCGGATCGCCTCCGGAGAGGACCTGGCCTGGCTTGCGGTGGATGAGGATGCCGGCGGTAAGGCGGCTGGGGTCTTTATCGTGGAATTTCCCGGGGATTCCCCGGACAATATGGGGCATTATGCGGGATTTTCCGAGGAACAGCTGCAGCAGGTGGTCCACATGGACACGGCTGCGGTGCTGCCGGAGTACCGGGGCCGGAAGCTGCAGAAGCGCCTGATGGAGAGGGCGGAGGCAGAGCTTAAGGACATGGGCTACCGCTACCTTATGTGTACGGTGCACCCGGAGAACCCCTACAGCAGGCAGAACATCGTGGCCCAGGGTTATGAGAAGATCTGGCAGGGACTGAAGTACGGAGGAAAGCTTCGGGATGTGATGCTGAAGCGCCTGGAGGGATGAAGATCCTGGTAAGCGCCTGCCTCCTTGGAAAAAACTGCAAGTATAACGGAGGAAATAACGGCCACCCGGCGGTGGAGGATTTTCTGCGGGGCCATGAGGTGATCCCGGTCTGCCCGGAGGTGATGGGAGGCCTTCCCATTCCCAGGGAGCCTGCGGAGATCTGCGGTGGACAGGTGATCAACCGGAAGGGGGTCAGTGTGGACAGGGAATACCGCCGGGGTGCGGAGCTGACCCTTGAGATCGCAAGGCGGGAGCGGCCGGACCTTTGCCTCCTGCAGGCCAGGAGTCCCTCCTGCGGGGCGCTGCAGATCTATGACGGCAGCTTCAGCGGGACCTTAAAGGCCGGCATGGGGATCACGGCGGAGCTGCTCCGGAAGGAAGGCTTCCGGATCCTTGACAGCGGAGAACTGCTGAAGACGTGGGAGGAAAGGCAGAAGGAATGATACAGACGACACTTTGCTATATCGAACAGGACGGGCAGTATCTGATGCTGCACCGGGTCAAGAAGAAAAACGACGTGAACCACGACAAATGGATCGGGGTAGGCGGAAAGTTCGAGGCCGGGGAGGCCCCTGAGGACTGCCTTATGCGGGAGACCCTGGAGGAGACGGGACTGACTCTGACCCGTTACCGCTTCCGGGGGATCCTCACCTTTATCTATAATGACAAGGACCCGGAATACATCTTCACCTATACGGCGGACGGATTTACGGGAAATCTGAAGGAGTGTAACGAAGGGGATCTGGAATGGGTGAGCCGGGAACGGATCGAAGCCCTGGACCTCTGGGAGGGAGACCGGATCATGTTCCGGCTTCTCTTCGCAGACCGGAAGGAACCCTTTTCCCTGAAGCTTCGTTATCATGATGATGAACTGGTGGAGTGGGCAGAGCTTTCCGGGGCCTATGGGGACCTGCTGGAGCCCCAGACGGATAAGGAAAGCCTGCAGGATATGAAAAGAAAGGACAGCTGAGATGGACGTGATCGTAAGAGCTTACATGGAAGAAGACCTCCCCAGGATGCGGGAGATCTGGAATGAGATCGTGGATGAAGGGATCGCCTTCCCCCAGGAGGAACCCCTGACAGAGCAGGGGGCCCGGGAATTTTTCAGAGGCCAGACCTATACGGGTGTGGCAGTGGAGCGGGAGACAGGAGAGGTTCTGGGACTTTATATCCTGCATCCCAACAACGTGGGGCGCTGCGGGCATATCTGCAATGCCAGCTATGCGGTAGGCTCTGCCTCCAGAGGCCGCCATGTGGGAGAAAAGCTGGTGCGGGACTGCATGGACCAGGGACGTCGGCACGGCTTTCGGGTGCTGCAGTTCAATGCGGTGGTGCGGACCAACGCCGGGGCCAGACATCTCTATGAGAAGCTGGGCTTCATCCAGCTGGGAACGATCCCCGGGGGCTTCCGCATGAAGGACGGCAGCTACGAGGACATCTGCCCCTATTATCATGAGCTGTAAGCTTTGGTGATTTTTGAAAGATAAGGAAAAAAAATAAATTCAATTTCATAAATTTTTTCCTGTTCCGAAAGTCTTCTATTTGCGCTATAATAATTTCGTTTTTATTTTTTAAAAGACATTGTCTGCAAGCGGCGCACAAGAGGAGAACAGCATGAGATCGCGGCTGAAAAGGACAACAGAACAGGACAGATCCAAGGGGAGCTCTAAGCAATTGGCTTAGAGCCCCCTTTTTTACTGGAGAAATGACAGGAGGAGGGGGCATATGTGTACGATATTCGGCTATTTTGGTACGGACATGACAAGACAGCAGGCAGAGGATATTTTAGCCAGGACAGTTTCCAGGGGACCTGATGAAACCAGGATCCTTCAACTGCCCGGAAAAGGGATCCTGGCCTTTCAACGCCTGGCCATCATGGGATTAACGGAAAGCGGAATGCAGCCCTTTAGCCGAAAGGGATCCTACTGCCTTTGCAATGGGGAGATCTACGGTTTCCGGGAACAGAGGGAGCAGCTTAAGAAAAAGGGATATGTGTTCCAGAGCAACTCAGACTGCGAGATCCTTCTTCCTTTATATGAAGAATACGGACTTTCCATGTTTTCCCATTTGGATGCAGAATTTGCGCTGCTGTTATGGGACGAAAAGAGCGGACAGCTGATCGCAGCCCGGGATCCTATCGGGATCCGCCCTCTGTTTTACGGTTATTCCAAAACAGGCGCTATTGCTTTCGCCTCAGAGGCAAGGAGCCTGACAGGCCTTGTGGACAAGATATTTCCATTCCCGCCGGGCTGTTACTATGTTCAGGGCCGCTTTGAAAGGTACAGTCGGATCGGAGGACCGGAACGGATTATTGCTGCACCCTGTGAGGATGAAAAAGAGGTTTGCAGGAATATTCGGGAAAAGCTGATTGCAGGTGTTGAAAAAAGACTGGATTCCGATGCACCTTTGGGATTTCTCCTGTCCGGAGGTCTGGACAGCTCCCTGGTGTGTGCCATAGGTGCCCGGAAACTGAAACGTCCTATCCGAACCTTTGCCATCGGCATGAAAAAGGATGCCATCGATTTAAAATATGCCAGGATCGTGGCGGAGCATCTTGGGGCGGAGCATACAGAGTTTTATATGACACCGGAAATGGTGATCCAAAGTCTCCGGGAAGTGATCTATACCCTGGGGACCTTCGATATTACCACGATCCGCGCAAGTATCGGCATGTACCTGCTGTGCAAGGCGATCCACCGGGATACGGACATCCGGGTACTTCTGACCGGAGAGATATCGGACGAATTATTCGGGTATAAATATACAGATTTCGCTCCGGATGCGGAGGCCTTTCAGCGGGAAAGCGAAAAACGGATCCGGGAGCTTCACTGCTATGATGTGCTGCGGGCCGACAGGTGCATTGCGGATAACAGTATGGAGGCCAGGGTGCCCTTTGGAGATCTGGATTTTGTCAGCTATGTTCTGTCTGTCAGCCCGGAACTGAAGATGAACCGGCACGGAATGGGAAAATACCTTTTAAGAAAAGCCTTTGAGGAAGGGGACTGGCTCCCGGAGCAGATCCTCTGGCGGGAAAAGGCTGCATTTTCGGATGCAGTGGGACATAGTATGGTGGACGACCTGAAGGCCTATGCAGAGCAGCAATACGGATCGGATTGGAAGGAACGGTGCAGAAAATACAAACATGCTGCGCCCTTTACAAAGGAGTCTCTTTTATACCGGGAGATCTTTGAGACATTTTATCCGGGACAGGCAGAGATGATACCGGACTTCTGGATGCCGAACCGTGGGTGGAAGGGCTGCGATGTGGATGACCCATCCGCCAGAGTGCTGCAGAATTACGGAAAAAGCGGAGAATAATCAGAGTAGGAGGAATAAGATATATGGCAAAGTTTATTTTTGTAACAGGAGGAGTGATCTCCGGACTGGGAAAGGGCATTACGGCAGCTTCCCTGGGACGGCTCCTCCGGGCAAGGAATCTGAAGGTGGCGGCCCAGAAGCTGGACCCCTATATCAACGTGGATCCGGGGACCATGAGCCCCCTGCAGCACGGAGAGGTTTTCGTAACGGAGGACGGAGCGGAGACGGACCTGGATCTGGGGCACTATGAGCGCTTTATCGATGAGGACCTGAACCGTTTTTCCAATCTGACCACGGGAAAGGTATATCAGAATGTCATCGAAAAGGAACGGAAGGGAGAATACCTGGGACATACGGTGCAGGTGATCCCCCACATCACCAATGAGATCAAGGAGTTCATTTATGGTGTGCAGAAAAAAACGGAGGCGGACGTAGTGATCACGGAGATCGGCGGCACCGTGGGTGACATCGAGTCCCAGCCCTTCCTGGAGGCCATCCGCCAGGTGGGCCAGGAGGTGGGCAGCGAAAACAGCCTCTATATTCATGTGACCCTGATCCCCTATCTGGAGGCCTCCGGGGAATACAAGTCAAAGCCCACCCAGCACTCTGTCCGGGAGCTGCGCTCCTACGGCATCTTCCCAAACATCATCGTCACCAGGAGCAACGGTCCCGTGGGCAGGGAGGTGCTGGATAAGATCGCCCTTTTCTGCAATGTCAAAAAGGACTGCGTCATCGAAAATCTGACGCTGCCTTCCATCTACGACGCACCCCTGGAGCTGGAAAAGGCGGGTTTTGCCCGGATCGTCCTGCGGGAGCTTCATCTGCCGGAGAACCGGGAGCCGGATCTTGCGGACTGGGAAAATATGGTAGAGCGGATCCACTATCCGGAGAAACGGGTGAAGATCGCCCTGGTGGGAAAATATACGGCTCTTCACGACGCCTACCTCTCCGTCATGGAAGCCCTGCGTCACGGAGGATGGCAGCACCGGGCAGCAGTGGATATTCATTGGGTAAGCAGTGAGGAGCTGGAGCAGGGAGGCCCCGGGGAGCTGCTTCGGGATGCAGATGGGATCATCGTTCCGGGAGGCTTCGGAAGCCGGGGCACCAGAGGGATGATGCTGGCTGCGGAGTATGCCAGAAAGGAGGGGATCCCTTATCTTGGGATCTGCCTTGGCATGCAGATCGCGGTGATCGAATTTGCAAAGAACGTGCTGGGACTTCCCGAAGCGGATTCCAGCGAATTTGCCCCGGAAACGAAGGATCCGGTGATCGACCTGATGCCGGACCAGGACGAGAAGGGTCAAAAGGGAGGCACCATGCGTCTGGGAGCCTACCCCTGCTGCCTGCGGGAGGGAAGTCATCTCTCCAGGATCTATGGAGAAGGACAGACCCTGATCCAGGAACGGCACCGCCACAGATATGAGTTCAATAACCGTTACCGGGAGGCCTGTGAACAGAAGGGCCTGCTGATCAGTGGGCAGTCTCCCGATGGCCGTCTTGTGGAGGCGGTGGAGATTTCGGACCATCCCTTCTACATCGGCGTCCAGTACCACCCGGAATTCAAGAGCCGTCCCAACAGGCCCCATCCTCTTTTTGCCGCCTTTATCGGGGCAGCCCTGGAAAAGCAGGGGAAGGAAGCGGACAGCCTGTAAGGAACCGGTACAGGCAGTGGGTATTTCCACTTGCGAAAGACCCCTTTTGTGCCTTATACTGAAACAGAAGTGCCTGCAGCGCCTGAAGCAGACAGGCAGAGGACCCACAGGAGGAAGCCATGGAGAAGATCTATATCATTGAAGATGACCTGAATATCCGGAACCTGCTGAGTATTGCCATCAGCGGCTTCCAGTATGAGCCCTGCGCCTTCGAAAATGCGGAGGACGCCCTGAAGCAGATCGAAAAGGATCGGCCGGACCTGGCTATCTTTGACCTGATGCTGCCGGGAATGGACGGCATAGAAGCGATCCGGAGGATCCGCCAGATGCCGGAGGTGGGGGATATCCCCATCATGATCCTGACCGCAAAGGATAAGGAGCTGGATAAGGTGGTTGGCCTTGACGGCGGCGCCGACGACTATATGGTAAAGCCCTTCGGGGTATTGGAGCTGGGGGCCAGGATCCGAAGCCTCCTGCGCCGCAGAGGCTCCCTTAAGAGCCCGGAGGAGAGCCAGGAGGAAGGAAAAGCGCCGGAGGCCGCTGAAGCCCATTCCGGAGGCAGGAACCGGGAAAAACGCCAGCTGGCGTATAAGGACATCGTGCTGGATGAAGGAAGACATGAGGTCATGGTGAAGGGCCAGCCTGCGGAGCTTACCAATAAGGAATACAAGCTCCTGCGATATCTGATGGAGCGGCCCTCCTTTGTGGCCACCAGGGACGAGCTCCTGAATTCCATCTGGGGCTACGAATACGACGGGGAATCCCGGACAGTGGACATGCACATCAAGTCCCTGCGGCAGAAGCTGGGGGATGAGGAGGGTAATTTGATCCAGACGGTCCGGGGCATCGGATACAAACTGAAATGATCGAAGGAGGTGCGGGGCCCGGAAAAGGAGTCCCGGATCGGATATGAGAAATCGGTTAGAGACCTGGATCAGGAAATTAAGCAAAAAACGTCTGCTGCCCTTTTTTCTTATTACAGCAGTGAATACGGTGGCGATCCTTGCTATTGGCCAGGGGCATCTCTTGGCGGCGGTGCTGGTTTCTGCCCTGATCTCCTATACCGTGGTGGAGCTCTACATGGAAAAGGCCTTTCAGGATCTGGACCAGATGAACGAAAGGCTGCTGAATGAGCGGGAGATCCGCCAGGAATTTTTTTCCAATGCCAGTCATGAGCTGAAGACCCCCATCACCTCCATCAGAGGCTATGCGGAGCTTCTGGAGAATGATATGGTGCCGGATCCGGGGATGCAGAAGGACATCATCCGGCGGATCAAGAATGAGGCGGGCCGCATGTCGGACCTGATCACGGATATCCTGGCGGTGTCCAAGCTGGAGGCCCATGACGTGCGTCCGGAGCTGATGGACATCAATATGACGGAGCTGATCGCAGACCGGATCGCAGCCTTTGAGCCAAAGGCCAAGGCCGCCAAGGTGACCCTCTGCAACTACGCCATGAACCATGTCCACGTCTATGCGGACTACGGACAGATGGAGGAGATCGTTTCCAACCTGGTGAGCAATGCCATCCGCTATAACAGGCGCCTGGGAAAGGTCTGGGTCAATGCCAACAATGAAAACGGCTACATGATCCTCCGGGTCCGGGACACGGGGATCGGCGTGGAGCCCGGAGAGCAGGAGAAGATCTTCAACCGCTTTTACCGGGTGGATAAGGGTCGGTCCAGGGACACAGGCGGAACGGGCCTTGGTCTTTCCATCGTAAAGCATATCGTGAACTATTACGGCGGCAGCATCGAGCTGCGCTCAAAGCCGGGCAGCGGCAGTGAATTCATTGTGAAGATCCCGGAAAACGGTATGAAAAAGGAAACAGAAGCATGATGCAAAGTGAAAAGAGGCTGTGGGGAGAGAAACCTTTCCACAGCCTTGATTATCAGTGGAAGGAACAATACGGCGGAAAGGTCTATCGCCTGTCCCTGCAGACCGGCTGCACCTGTCCCAACCGGGACGGGACCCTGGGGGAGAGGGGATGCATCTTCTGCAGTGCCGGAGGCTCCGGGGACTTTGCCGCTCCGGCCCGGCTGCCGGTGCAGGAGCAGATCCGCAGGGCAAAGGCCCTGGTGGAGGGCAAGCTTCCGAAGCAGGGCCTGGCTGGCTACATCGGGTATTTTCAGTCCTTCACCAATACCTATGGACCGGTGCCGCGGCTTCGGGAGATCTTTTCGGAGGCCATGGCGGAGGAGGACATCCTGGGGATCTCCATCGGCACCCGGCCGGACTGCCTTCCGGAGGAAATGGTGGAGATGCTTGGGGAGCTGAACCGGAGAAAGCCCGTCACGGTGGAGCTGGGCCTTCAGACCATTCATGAAAAAAGCGCGGAATTCATCCGCCGTGGTTATGGACTTCCGGTGTTTGAGGATGCGGTGAAGCGCCTGAAGCAGGCTGGCCTTGAGGTGGTGGTCCATGTGATCCTGGGGCTTCCGGGGGAGACGGAGGAGATGATGAAGGAGACGGTATCCTGGATCGGGGACTTCCGGACCCCCAAGGGAGGGATAGACGGCATCAAGCTCCAGCTCCTGCATATCCTGAGGGGAACGGATCTGGGGGATCTCTATCTGGAGGACCATGGAGAAAATGCCGGAAAAGACAGGGGCCGCAGCGGGATCAGCAGAGGAATCTGTTGGAACGACTACAGTCTGGAGGAGTATGTGGACCTTGTGATCGATCTTCTTGAGATCCTGCCGCCGGAGATGACGGTGCACCGGATCACAGGAGACGCCCCCAGGAAGCTTCTGATCGCACCCTTATGGAGTGGAGACAAGAAGCGGGTCCTGAATACCTTTACCAGGCGGTTTTCGGAACGGGACACCTGGCAGGGAAAGCTATATCATAGCAGTATCATAGGAGGGAAAGTATATGAAAATCGAACTGGTAAAATGGGACCTGGAGCACAAGGCAGAGCTCTGCAGAATGTGTAACGGCGTGGACAGAAGCTATCTGTCGGACCGGATCCCCTATCCCTATCAGGATGGGGATGCGGAATGGTGGATCGGTATGACCCTGGAGCAGGAGGGCAAAAGGGGGATCTTCCGGGCCATCCTGGTGGACGGGGCCTATGCAGGCACGATCTCCGTGGAGCAGAAGGAGGATGTATACCGCAGGGACGGGGAGATCGGCTACTACCTGCTGAAGGAATATGCCGGTAAGGGGGTAATGACCGAAGCGGTCCGCAGGATCTGTGAGGAGGCCTTTGATGCCCTTCCCCTGCTTCGGATCACAGGCCTTGTGTATGAACCCAACATGGCCTCCAGACGGGTGCTGGAGAAAAACGGCTTTGTGCCGGAGGGAAGGATGCGGCAGGCCGTGTGGAAGGATCAGCAGGTGTATGATCTCTGTATCTACGGGAAGCTGCGGGACTAAAGTCGTCAGATTGACTGATGCGCACAGCCGGAATTTATGATAAGATATCGAAGCTGAAAAAGCAGATAAAAGCATTTTATGGAAAGGGCAATGAGTATGAAAATTGACAAAGAGGAGAAAGTGACCACCGTCAGCACGGAAAATATTTACCGGCTGAACGGCAGGGTGCCCCTGCGGAAGGCGATCCCCTTCGGTATGCAGCATGTGCTGGCCATGTTTGTGGCGAACCTGGCTCCTGTGCTGATCGTCTGCGGAGCCGCCCTGGTAAAGGGGACGGGAGAGCATCTGAGCTCTGCGGAGATCACCCAGCTTTTGCAGTGCGCCATGTTTGCGGCAGGGATCGGAACCTGCATGCAGCTTTATCCGATCTGGAAGATCGGTTCCGGACTGCCCATCGTCATGGGCGTCAGCTTTACCTTCCTGGGAAGCCTTCTGATGATCTGCACCAATCCTGAGCTGGGATATGAGGGCATGGTGGGTGCCGTTATCATGGGCGGTATTTTTGAGGGTCTGGTGGGACTTTCCTCAAAGTACTGGAAGCGCTTCCTGACCCCTGTGGTTTCCGCCTGCGTGGTTATCGCCATCGGACTTTCCCTTCTTTCCGTGGGAATGGATTCCTGGGGCGGCGGCAGCGGCGTGGAGGACTTCGGCGCCTGGTATCACCTTCTGGTGGGTACCTTCACCCTGATCGTCTGCCTGGTTTCCCGTTATCGCTTAAAGGGGGTTTACAAGAACCTGAACATCCTGATCGGCCTGATCTTCGGATATGTCCTGGCAGTGATCTTTACCGTGGCAGGGATCGCCCCCATGGTGAATTTCTCAGGTATCTCCAAAACCATCAGTGAGGTGGGAGTATTCAGCATCCCGAAGCTGGTGTTCTTTACAAGTCATAAACCGGTCTTCGACCTGGGAGCCTTCTTTACCATTGCCATCGTTTACCTGGTGTCTGCAGCGGAGACCACCGGTGCCACCACGGCCCTCTGTACAGGAGCCCTGGACCGGGATATCAAGATGGAGGAGCTGCGGGGATCCCTGGCGGTGGATGGATTTTCCAGTGCCATCTCCGGCTGCTTCGGCTGCCTGCCCCTGACCTCCTTCAGCCAGAACGTGGGACTTGTGACCATGACGAAGGTGATCAACCGCTTTACGATCTTCATGGGAGCCCTGATCCTGATCCTGGCTTCCCTGTTCCCGCCTCTTGGAGCCTTCTTCAATTCCCTGCCCCAGTCCGTGCTGGGGGGCTGTACGGTCATGATGTTCGGCTCCATCATGTATGAGGGCATCAAGATGCTGAAGGAATGCCGTTTCGATGACCGCACCATGCTGATCGTCTCCCTGGCCTTCTGCGTGGGCGTTGGCGTGACCCAGACCTCAGCAAACTTCTTTGCCGCTTTCCCCCAGGTAGTTGGGGACATCTTCAACGGCAATGCGGTGGCAGGCGTATTCGTGGTTTCCCTGCTGCTGAGCCTGTTCCTGCCGGGGAAAGAAAAGGAATAAAGCATTAAAATGCTGTGATATACAGTCGATCGGAAAAGCTGCTGTACTGAAATGTGCGGCAGTTTTTTCTTTTGTTTTTGGTTTCTGTTTTTTGGGGGGGGTTCGGGCCGGCTGGTCAGGGCTTTGGGCCGCCTTTCCAAGACATTGGCTGGCTTTAAGGGCTGTTGTACGGTCTGAGATTCAATTCCTTAAATTTGGGGTGTAACTTTAGCGCTAGTTGACGGTCCGATACTCATTTTTTGAAAATCCGGGTGTAACTTTTCAGGCAGCGATACACCCCGGAAAAGAAAAACTTGATCCAGGACCGTACAGTTTAGGCCGAGCGTACACCCCGAATCGAGGAAGTGCTTCAAAAAGCCGTCATATCTTCCTGAACTTACACCCCAAAATCAAGCTCCTTGAAAACAGGGTGTATCGGCCCCGGTATTCGTACACCCTCGTATCAAAGAAGTTGAAAATCAGACCGTACGGAGACTCGGAGCCTACTCGGAGCTTACTCGGAGCTGGCCCGGATTTACAGGTGTTCTTGCTTATTTACAAAGTTTATTGTAAAATAATAATAATTATCGTTTATGAGAGGTATTATGATTGAGAAATGAACAGACAAGACTGACTGAAAAGCGAAACGAAGCGCTGAAAGCCGTTCTGCCTGTTGTGGCCATCGTCCTGCTGCTGTGCTTCAGCATAGCGCCCATTTCTTCCAGTATCCTGCTGTGCTTTCTGACAGGAGCGGTTCTGGTTATTGCCGGGATGATGTTCTTCACCCTTGGGGCGGAAGTTGCCATGACCTCCATGGGAGAATGGGTGGGCAGCAGCCTCAGTAAGTGCAAGAACCTTCTGGTCCTGGGCCTGCTTACCTTTATCCTGGGCTTTATCATTACGATCTCGGAGCCGGATCTTCAGGTGCTGGCGCAGCAGGTGCCCTCGGTCCCGAACATGACCCTGATCCTTTTTGTAGCCTGCGGTGTGGGTATCTTTCTTGTGATCGCCCTTTTGCGTATGCTCATCGGGATCTCTCTGGGGCGTATGCTGACGGTATTTTATGCCATCGTTTTCCTGCTGGCCTTCTTTGTCCCGGATCAGTTCCTGGGAGTGGCCTTTGACTCCGGCGGTGTGACGACGGGCCCCATGACAGTGCCCTTTATCATGGCCCTTGGTGTCGGTGTATCGGCGATCCGTGGTGACCGCCATGCAGCGGACGACAGCTTTGGCCTCGTGGCCCTGTGTTCCATTGGCCCCATCCTTTCTACTCTGCTGCTGAGCCTTCTGTTCCATGCAGACAGCAGCACCTATGAACCTGCGGCGATCCCGGAGATCCAGAACTCCGTGGAGCTGGGAAGACTGTTCTACGAAGAGCTTCCCGAATATATGATGGAGATCGCCGTTTCCCTGCTTCCGATCATTGTGTTTTTCGCCTTATTCCAGATCGCAGTTTTAAAACTGAATGGCCGGACCCTGATCCGGATCGGCGTCGGCATGATCTATACCTATGTGGGACTGGTCCTGTTCCTAACCGGTGCCAATGTAGGCTTTATGCCTGCGGGAAGCTATCTGGGAACCGTGATTGCAGGCCTGGATTACCGTTGGATCATCGTTCCCATCGGCATGGTGATCGGATTTTTTATTGTCCGGGCGGAGCCTGCGGTTTACGTGCTGAACAAGCAGGTAGAGGAGCTTACGGACGGAGCGATCCCGGCGTCTGCCATGGGAGCGAGCCTTTCCATCGCAATTGCCGTGTCTGTGGGACTGGCATTGCTTCGGGTCCTGGCGGGGATCCCGGTGCTGTATTTTCTGATCCCGGGCTATCTTCTGGCCCTGCTTCTTACCCTGGTGGTACCGAAGATCTTTACGGCCATCGCCTTTGACTCCGGCGGCGTGGCATCCGGCCCCATGACGGCCACATTTCTGCTGCCCTTTGCACAGGGGGCCTGTATCGCCGTAGGCGGGGATATCGTAAAGGATGCCTTTGGCGTTGTGGCCATGGTAGCCATGACGCCCCTCATCACCATTCAGGTGCTTGGAGTGATCTACCAGATCCGAAGCAGGAAGGCGGCGAAGCTTGCACCGGTACCGGAGCCTGTTATTTCCCTGGATATGCTGGATGACGACGCAATCATTGAACTGTAAGGAAGGAGAGGCAGCATATGAGTGAATTATATCTGATGATGACCATCACCGACCGGGCAGTGGAGAAGAAGTTCATGTCCTTCTATCGGGAAAAGAACCTGCAGGTGATGCTGAGTACCGTGGGCAGGGGGACTGCCACAAATGAGGTGCTGGATTATCTGGGCCTCGATGAGGTGGAAAAGGTGGTCTGCATGTCCGTGGTGACCAGCGAGCTGTGGAAGGAGCTGAAGGAAGGCCTGCAGACAAAGCTGCGGATCGATGCCCCCGGAATGGGGATCGTCTTCATTATCCCCATGAGCAGTATCGGCGGGAAAAAACAGCTGTTGTTCCTTACGGAGAATCAAAATTTTGAAAAAGGGGAGGAAACCGTTTTGAAGGACACGAAATATGAGCTTTTGATGGCGGTGACCAACAGAGGATATACGGAAAAGGTCATGGATGCGGCAAGGGCCGCCGGAGCAGCCGGCGGTACGGTGATCCATGCGAAGGGAAGCGGTATGGAAGGAGCGGAGAAGTTCCTTGGCGTCTCCCTGGTATCGGAAAAAGAGATCGTCATGATCGTCGTAAAAAAAGAACAGAAGAACGCCATCATGAAGGGAATCATGGACCAGGCGGGACTGGATACCAAGGCGAAGAGCATCGTGTTCTCGCTTCCGGTCACCAGCACCGTGGGCATGCGCCTTCTGGAGGTGGAGAAGGACGAAACCCTGTAAAGAAAAAAGAATATATGAATGTAAAGAGGCCCTTGCCTTTCAGATGAAAGCTTTGTCATCTGTCTGGCAGGGGCTTTTTTGATGGAAAAAAAGATACCTTGGAAAAATAAACCGGAAAAACTATATAAATATTTAATAATGGTTTTGTTGAATATTACAAAAATAAGCGGTTTCTCCGGTTAGGATTGACAAAAAGTAAGCACATCCTGGCGATGGCTGACCTCCTTCTTGAAGAAGAAAAAAACATCCTGAAAGCATGAAGGTAAGCGAAGCGAATGTGATGCCCAGAAACAAGGCATCTTTAAGGGTTTTAGAGAAAAACCGTTTTGTAAATGAAGGACTATCCAAATATTACCTTAAGATCAATGGCGTTTGGGAAGACCATATCCACATGGTTAAAATAAATTATGCGGTGCATTAAGGATAAGACCAGGGAATCGCCCCGCCGGGCTGTTCTCTGGTCTTATAAAACACAATCATTCCAACATCAAATCTGAAGCCCTACAACGGGCTGATTTTACTCGTGATAAAAATCAGTCATGATGAAAACTGCTTTAGCATTGAAGGGGTTATGTCCGTAGCTTTTAAATTGTTTTTTTTGATAAAAGCTGCATATCCTCGGAAATCAAACTTTGGAATTTTAATGGGAGTATATATATCATTTTTTTCAAGATAGCTATCTACGACTTTCTGAGTATGATCAAAGTTCTTCGTTGCTCCACTCATAATTATACACCTCTCTTAGTTTTGAAGTTACCTCATCACTTAACATGAACCTGAATGGATTATTGTTGATTGCAGGAAGCGGGTAGGCCCCAAAATGCTCTAAATAGTAATGATATAAAGCTTCATCTATGGCTTCGCCATAAACAAAACCATCATAGCCTTTTTTGACTGATAATTCAGAAGCTATTGCAAACAAATGTCCTCCAACTCCGGAAAACTTTTGTTTCTTATACTTCCATACATTGTTCTGTGGTGCTGTGCATGCCCATACTATATTGACAGCTTTGTTTTCATCATCGAAGCGTATTGCTATCAATCCTTGAATATCTACCGTCCCTTTGAGAACAAGAGCATATATTTCTGTAGTGTCATCAAA
>CALWES010000011.1 GCA_944377405.1 uncultured Lachnospiraceae bacterium
GCTTCCGATAAACAGTATTATCAGAAACTAAAATGGATACACCAAAATAAAACAATTGACATTGCAACCTACATTATCCATAATGTTTTTATATTTATTTAATCGTGGAGGGGAGAAGAGTATGAATACGGAGAACACCGTTAACATAATAGGGGGGGGTACAGGAGAAAAACGTATTCAATGGATTGATATTCTGCGGGCATTTGCGATTTGTTGCGTCATATTAACCCACACAACAGAGCGAGTTTATCAGTTGAATGTATCTGCGATGCTCACATACTCAGTGCAACGACAGATATTTTCTATCTCATTATTCACAATAGGACGATTGGGAGTCCCCATATTCTTTTTTATTACGGGATACCTATTGCTTGATCGATCATACGATGAAAAAAACTGTGTTAAATTTTATAAAAGGAACCTGATAGGACTCCTAATTACCACAGAAATTTGGGTCATTATATATAATTGTTTTAATATGTGGTTCAAAGGAAGTGAGTGTGATGTTTTTACATTGCTAAAAAATATGACGTTTTTAAAAAACACAGATATGAGTCATATGTGGTACATGCCTGTTATTTTAGGCATTTATCTGCTGCTTCCGTTTGTTGCAAATGCTTTACAGAATTCTGGTGCACGATTCCAGAAAATTATATTTATAATAGCTTTTTCCTATTTGTTCGTAGTACCCGAAGTAAATGTGATTTTTCAGTCACTGAATATAGAATCTTTAAATGCTTTGCTGGATGTTAGTTTCGTTGGTGGGGCATATGGACTATGTGTAGTAATGGGGTATTTTTCAAAGAAGAACTATTTCGAAAAAAAACCTATTGTGATATGGTGGATATTAACAATCGTAGGCTATTTTGCGACAGTCATATTACAACTGTTTGCATATAAGAATCAGGTAGGTTATAACGTATGGTATAATAATGCAACGCTTGTAATGTGCGCTTACGGGATTTTTGAGTTATCAAAGCACTACCAGATACCTTCAAATCGAATCGTATCCAACCTGAGTCTGTGCTCTTTTGGTATATTTCTTGTACATAACCCAATCAATATGGTTTTGTTACAAAATTTGACATTAGAACGTTATTCCATAAAATTGCTGATTGCATTTATAATCACACTGATTGTATCATGGGCAGTTGTTGCTATATTTCCGCGAAAAAAAATGATATCTAAGCTTTTGTTTTATAAATAAGATAGATTAGGTGGTAAGGGGGTTAGTAGATGAAGGAAATCAAGTTAATTGGAAGACAGAACATAATTGATCCAAATACTGGAAAGATTTATGATGATGTTGGATTGTGTGCTCTGGATGGAATAAAAAAAGCAATCATTAGATTAAGAGATGATGATAATTTAAATGACGAAATTGAAAAATTTCTGGATAATAACCCAGATTGGGAGGGCTATAAAATTGAAATAATTCCATTAAATCGATAATATGGACCTTAGATCACTGACCAGAAAAATCACAAACCCGCGGCCTTCCGGTTATCCGGTTGGCCGCGGGTTTGCGTTGTGAGGAAGATTTATAAGATTGTGCGGAAAAGGGGAAAAGAGCATTAATTGTAGTGAAATTCGATGATTCCGGAAAGACCAGGATCCATCTTGCCCAGTACGACGTAAGCGGTCTCGGGGTTCCCAACAATGGCCCTTCCGTCGGTCAGGGTAAGGGTATCAGGATCATAGTCAGCCACAGCCTCCTTGAGCTCCTCCGTGTAGAGGTAGTCCAGGCCGAGCTTATCCAGCTCGTCAAAGTCCCTGACAGTGAGTACTTCGCCGTCCCGGTAGATCTTAAGTGGGTAGAGACAGAGACTATCCAGATACTCTGTCGTTAATCCGGTCGTGATCTCCATCTGAACGGTGGAAGCAAGGGACCGAAAGCTTGCCAGCTCCAGATCCTCTTCATCTGAGATGGGGGATTCAGTTTCTGATTCCACAGGATCCTCTGGGGCAGCCGTTTCCGGAACACTGGATGGAGCAGCGGTTTCTGTGTCCGCAACTCCTGTAAACATAAGGCATCCCTGAAGGAGAAAGCCTGTACATAAGATAGTAGGGATGATCAGATGTTTTGTTACCACAATATTCGCACCTTCCTCGCTTTTTCATCTGCCATCTCTGGCAGACAACTGTAGTCTAACAGAGGAACCTAAAGGAAGGGTTAACGGAACCTAAAGATTTGTAAAGCTTTCCGCAGGCAGCAGAGGCAGCCGGATGCAGAACTCCGTCCGGAAGCCCTGGGGAGGTTCCTCCTCCAGGCTTACCCGGCCTCCGTGCATGCCCACGATCTTATTGACGATGGCAAGGCCCAGGCCGGAACCGTGGCCCCGGCTCCGGGAGTCGTCCCCCGTTACGAAGGGATCGAAGATCCGGTCCTTAAGCTCCTCCGGGATCCCCCGGCCGTCGTCGGCGATGGAGAGCACTGCCTCCCCCTCCTGCACCCGAAGCTCTGCCAGGATCCGGGTCCCGGGAGGGTTGTAGCACATGGCGTTATTGATCAGGTTATCCAGCACCCGGGTAAAGAGGCCTTGGTCCAGGGCGCAGTAGATGGGCTCCTCCGGGATCTCCGCCTCCAGGGTAAACCGCCCCAGGCCAAGCTCCTGGTAGTGCCCCGCCAGGTATTCCCTCGTGAACTCCGACAGGTCCACAGGCTCCGTCTTTGCCCGCATCTCCGGGTGCTCCAGCTTCTCAAAGTCGTGGAAGGCCGTCAGCAGCTCTCCCACGGTCCGGGTCTTCTGGACGATGGTGTCCAGGTAATAGCCCTTCTGATCCTCCGGCACCACCTGGTCCCGGAGGGCCTCTGCATAGCCTGCGATGACGGTAATGGGGGTCTTCAGGTCATGAGAGATGTCCGCCAGAAGCTGTCTCCGGTCCGCCTCCATGCGCTTTCGCTCCGATTCGCTTTTCTGAAGCCGGTCCTCCATCTGGTTGAAGCTTTCCGCGATCTCCAGGATCTCTTTTGGTCCCTTATAGTCCGGCAGGGTATCCGCCTCCCCCAGGGAGTAGTCCCGGATGGCCCTGTTTAAGGGGGACAGGAAGGCCCTGGCCCTGCGGCTTAAGTACAGGGCGCTTACTGCCGTGATGATCAGGTAGGCGGGGATCAGGAAGAGCCACACCATTCCCATGGAACGGAGGGGATCCGTCGGGCCCTCCGTCCTGGGCCGGTAGCGGAAGATCAGCTGCCGGTCGGCCCCCTGGCTGTTGGTATAGGAGTTACGGAAGATCCGCCTGCCGCTATCGTCCCGGCCCCGCAGCAGTTGAAGCTCCGTTTCCGTAAACTGGTCCTTCCCCGGGAACAGGGAGCCGGACTGGACCCGCAGGTCCTCATCCAGCAGCAGGTAGCCAGAGAGATAGGGGTCCCCGTTGGCCCGGTAGTCAAGCCTTGAGACCATCCAGGCGGAGGAGACGCTGCCCCCCTCCCGGCTCCGGTCCGGAAGCTCCGTGGACAGGTAGCGGGTGTTGGAGCCGTATTCCGGAAGGAGCCTTCGTTCCTCCAGGGAGAGCCGGATCAGCTCCTGCCGGTTCCCTCCCGCTGCGGCGGTCTGGTACAGAAGCGCTCCTTCTCCGTTATAAAGGGAGAAGGCGGAGCCTTCCCCCAGATAGCGGTTCAGGGGAAAGGAGGCCAGCTGGTCCTCCGGAAGCTCCCGCACCTCCCGCAGGAAGCCCTCCGGGTCCGGAATGCTGGCATAGTGGCCCACGTAGCGGCTCCAGGCTGTATAGATCCCGAAAAACACGGCGAAGAGCAGCAGGGTAAAGCAGATATAGTTGACGGTCAGCAGATGATAGACGCTGTAGTGGCTCTTTTTTTTATTCCGTGTACTCAATTTTATATCCAAGACCTCTCACTGTTTTGATGTAGTCCGGGTTTTTCGGGTCGTCCTCGATCTTTTCCCGGAGCTTTGAGATGTGGACCATCATGGTCTTCTCGTCACTTTCCGTATAGATCCCGTTGAGGCTGTCGTAGAGCTGGGCCTTGGTGAAGACCCGTCCCGGGGACTGCATCATCCGGGACAGGACCCGGAACTCCGTGGGAGTCAGGTCCACGGTCCTGCCGTCCTTCAATAGGCGCATCCGCTCCAGGTCCAGGGTAAGGGCCCCCAGCCGGAAAACGGTGCCCTCGTGCTGCTCTCCGGAGCCCAGCCGGTAGAAGCGTCTGAGGGCCGCCTGGACCTGGGCTACCACCTCCAGGGGATTGAAGGGCTTTGTCAGATAGGCGTCCGCCCCCAGGTTGAGCCCCAGGATCCGGTCATAGTCCTGATCCTTTGCGGACAGGAACAGCACCGGGATATTGCTGGTCTTCCGGAGCTCCTCCATCACCTGATAGCCGTTGGCCTCCGGCATCATGATGTCCAGAAGGGCCAGATCGATGTGCTCCTCCTGGAGGATGGAAAGGGCGCTGCGGCCGTTATCCGCCGTAAAGACCCGGAAGCCCGCATTGCCCAGATAGAGCTTCAGCAGGGACTGGATATCCAGGTCGTCCTCCGCGATAAGTATGGAATACTGCATATATAAAATTCCTCCCCGACAGGTATGATTTCTCTCCCCAGAATATCATCAGACCAGGGAAATGGCAAGTATTCCCGCCACTTTTCAGGGCTTGGGGGCGGGAAGGGCTTGATTATTCGGGGCGCCTGTGTAAAAATAAGCACAGAAAAAAAGACGGGCTGTCCCGTCTTATTCTTCGGAGTCCTGCTTCAGGAGGCTCTCGATCTTGTGCTTCATGAGGTCGAAGGCCACGTCGTTCATTCCGCTGTTGACGATGATGTCCGCGTAGATCCGGGTGGGCTCCACGTAGAGGTAATGCATGGGCTTTACGGTGGTGAGGTACTGATCGATGATGTTTTCGATCTCCCGGCCCCGCTCCTTGGTGTCCCGCAGCACCCTTCTGAGGATCCGCTCGTCCGCGTCCGCATCCACGAAGACCTTGATGTCCATCAGGTCCCGGAGGCGCTTGCCGTAAAGGGCCAGGATCCCCTCCAGGAGGATGACCCGCCTGGGCTCGATCCGTACCGTGGCCTCGGCCCGGTTGTGATCGGCATAGTTATAGGTAGGGGAGATGATGGCTTCCCCCGCCTTCAGCTTCTTAAGGTCCTGGAGCAGCAGGTCCGTATCGAAGGCGTCGGGATGATCGTAGTTGAGTTTTTTCCGCTCCTCAAAGGGCATGTCGTAGTGAGCCTTGTAGTAGTTGTCGTGGTAGATCACCGCCACCTCGTCTCCAAAGGCGTCCCGGATACGGTTGGTGAAGGTGGATTTTCCGGAGCCGGTCCCTCCGGCGATACCGATCAGAATGGATTTCATGGCTTTCTCCTTTTTGCTTCCGGCAGGGGGAAGGCCCCCGCCCTCTTATCAAGCTACATTATAGAAGCAGCGGGACCGTTGGACAAGCCTGCAAGCGGTATTTTTTTCAGCATTTTCAGAAAAGTTTTGGAAGGAAGGTTTTATGGATCTCTTTGAATATATGCGGGGGCAGCAGCAGAAGTCGGAATCCCCCCTGGCCAGCCGTCTCCGCCCCGAGACCCTGGAGGAGGTGGTGGGGCAGGAGCATATTATAGGAAAGGATAAGCTCCTGTACCGGGCCATCAAGGCGGATAAGCTGGGCTCCATCATCTTCTACGGCCCTCCCGGCACCGGGAAGACCACCCTGGCTAAGGTCATTGCCAACACCACAAAGGCGGATTTCCGCCAGATCAACGCCACCGTTGCCGGGAAGAAGGACATGGAGGCGGTGGTGGAGGCCGCCAAGGAAAATATGGGGATGTACGGCAGGCATACCATCCTTTTCGTGGATGAGATCCACCGCTTCAATAAGGCCCAGCAGGACTACCTCCTGCCCTATGTGGAGGACGGCACCCTCACCCTCATCGGAGCCACCACGGAGAATCCTTACTTTGAGGTGAACCGGGCCCTTCTGTCCCGGAGCCGTCTCTTTGAATTAAAGCCCCTGTCCAGGGACAACATCCGCACCCTCATCCGCAGGGCCCTGGAGGACCCGAAGAAGGGCATGGGCATGTACCACCCCTACATGGACGAGAATGCCCTGGAGTTCCTTGCGGACATCGCCGACGGGGACGCCCGGGCTGCCTTAAACGCAGTGGAGCTGGGGGTCCTTACCACGGAGCCGGATCCGGAGGGCAGGATCCACCTGAGTCTGGAGACTGTCCAGGAGTGCATCCAGCGGCGGGCCGTGGGATATGACCGGGAGGGGGATAACCATTACGACACCATTTCCGCCTTCATCAAGAGCATGCGGGGCTCGGACCCGGATGCAGCGGTATACTACCTGGCCAGGATGCTCTATGCCGGGGAGGACATCCGCTTCCTTGCCAGAAGGATCATGATCTGTGCTGCAGAGGACGTGGGCAACGCGGACCCCATGGCCCTGGTGGTGGCCACAAACGCTTCCCTTGCAGTGGAGCGCATCGGCATGCCCGAGGCCCGGATCATCCTGTCCCAGGCTGCCACTTATGTGGCCTGCGCCCCCAAGTCAAACGCCGCTTACCTTGCGGTGGATGAGGCGGAGGCTAAAGTGAAGGAGACCGGAAATCTGGGGATCCCGCCCTATCTCAGGGACGCCCATTACGAGGGCCATGAGGACCTGGGCCGGGGTGTAGGCTACAAATACGCCCACGATTATCCCCTGCACTACGTCCGGCAGCAGTATCTCCCTGACGCGCTTAAGGATGCCCGTTTCTACCGGCCCTCCGACAACGGTTATGAAAAAAATATAAAGAACTGGCTGAAAAAACTTAAGGAAAACGATGGAGAAGGCGCCGAAAGTTAAGAAAGACCTAAGATAAAAGATATGGAATGGTCACAGCCTTTGTAGTAAGATAAGGGCACCAAGAAGAAATAAGAGGTGATGTATCATGAAAAAACAGATATTGATGATAGCAGTCCTGACAGGAGCCCTGGCCCTTGCAGCCTGCGGAAAGAAGACGGAGGAGACCGCCGCAGCCACAACGGAGGCAGCCACAGAGGCGGAAACTACCCAGGAAGCAGAATCCAACGAGGAAGAGACCGATGAGGCCATGGACACGGAGATCTTTGAGGACGAGGGCTATTTTGACGGCACCGTTACCGGCATGTCCGGCACCCAGATCATGGTCCTTTCCGATGATGGGGAGACCTATACCTTTGAGATCGGCAGCGCAGAGACGGATCCGGAGTACGATATCCTTCCCGGCGCCTATGTGGAGGTATCCTACGACGGCGTAAAGAACCAGGAGGGCGTAACGGATGCCACCATGGTATCCGTCCTCATGTCCCTGGAGCAGCAGGCCATGGATAAGGGGGAGGATCCGGCCCTGCAGGGCACCGTGAAGGAGTATGACGGCGGAAGTCTCGTGGTAACGGACCCCAACGGCAAGGACCACGAGTTTGACAGCTCCATCGCCCAGGTGGTAAGCGGCGGCGACCTGACTGCAGGCACCGCAGTCATGGTGACCTATGTGGGCTCCATTGAGCCGGAGAACCAGATGGACAGCGAGGAGGGCGAGGGCTCAGGCATCCCGGTGGCCATCAAGGTGGTGACTCCCGATTCCGTAGGAGCCGAGACCGAAAGTAAGCTCAGCGGCACCGTCACCTATGTGGAGGGCGGACAGATGGCTATGGAGACCCCGGCTATGGTATTTGAGTTCACCGGTGATCCTTCCATCTTCGCAGGCATTGCGGTGGGAGACAAGGTGACCGTTACCTACACCGGCAGCGTGGGCAATAAGACCGTACAGGCTACCGCTGTGACAAAGGGCTAAGCCCACAGAGGCTGAAGCGAAAAAACTGCCAGGAACTGACCTGGATCAGGGAGAGCTTTTCATCCGGAGAGATCCGGATGGGAAGTTCTCTTTTTCTTTAGAAAGATTTTATAAAATGGTTAGCACTCGACCATTGACAGTGCTAACAACAAGTGCTAAACTAACATCCGTACGATGTAAGAACGTTAAACTTTCTCTGGAAGGAGGGATGGTTTATGAATATCAACAAGTTTACCCAGAAGTCCATTGAGGCGGTAAACGGCTGCGAGGCCATTGCCCGGGAGTACGGCAACCAGCAGATCGAGCAGGAGCATCTGCTCCTGAGTCTTCTGAGACTGGATGACAGCCTCATTGCAAAGCTTCTGGAACGGATGAATGTGCCGGTGGAGGCCTTTACCCAGAACCTGCAGCAGCTGGTGGAACGGCTGCCCAAGGTTTCCGGCTCCACCCAGATGTATTTTTCCAACGATGCCAATAAGGTCCTTACGGGGGCGGAAGACCATGCAAAGGCCATGGGGGACGAGTATGTTTCCGTGGAACATCTGTTCCTGGCCATGCTGAAGGATGCCGACAGCTCCATGAAGAAGCTCTTTAAAGAGTATAACATCACAAAGGACGGCTTCCTGAAGGTCCTTTCCGAGGTCCGGGGCAACCAGAGGGTCATGACCGATAACCCGGAGGACACCTACGATACCCTGAATAAGTACGGCTACGACCTGGTACAGCGGGCCCGGGAGCAGAAGCTGGACCCTGTCATCGGCAGGGACAACGAGATCCGGAACGTGATCCGGATCCTCTCCCGTAAGACAAAGAACAACCCGGTGCTCATCGGTGAGCCCGGCGTTGGTAAGACCGCCGTGGTGGAGGGCCTGGCCCAGAGGATCGTCCGGGGCGATGTGCCCGAGAGCCTGAAGGATAAGAAGATCTTTGCCCTGGATATGGGCTCCCTGCTGGCAGGGGCTAAGTACCGGGGTGAATTTGAGGAGCGTCTGAAGGCCGTCCTGAAGGAAGTGACGGAGTCGGAAGGGGAGATCATCCTCTTCATCGATGAGATCCACACCATCGTAGGGGCCGGCAAGACCGAGGGCAGCATGGACGCCGGCAATATGTTAAAGCCCATGCTGGCAAGGGGCGAGCTCCACTGTATCGGAGCCACCACCCTGGAGGAGTACCGCTACATCGAGAAGGACCCGGCCCTGGAGCGCCGTTTCCAGCCGGTCCATGTGGATGAGCCCACGGTGGAGGACACCATTTCCATCCTCCGGGGACTGAAGGAACGCTATGAGGTGTACCACGGCGTGAAGATCGCAGACTCCGCCCTGGTTTCCGCCGCAGTCCTTTCGGACCGCTATATCAGCGACCGTTTCCTGCCGGATAAGGCCATCGACCTGGTGGACGAGGCCTGCGCCATGATCAAGACGGAGATGAACCAGATGCCTGCGGAGCTGGATGAGAAGCAGCGGAAGATCATGCAGCTGGAGATCGAGGCCACGGCCCTGAAGAAGGAGACGGACAAGGCATCAAAGGACCGCCTGGAGGATCTGCAGCGGGATCTGGCGGAGCTTCGGGACGCCTTCAGCCAGGAAAAGGCAAAGTGGGAGCATGAGAAGGCCGGCGTGGATCAGCTTTCCGCCCTCAGGGAGGAGATCGAGTCCCTGAAGAACGAGGCGGAGATCCTGAAGCGCCAGGGTGACTATGAGAAGGCCGGCGCTATCCTTTACGGCAAGCTTCCCCAGAAGGAAAAGGAACTGGAGACGGCGGAGGAAAAGGTACGCCAGGAGGGCCATGATCTGGTCCATGAGAATGTAACCGACGATGAGATCGCAAAGATCGTCTCCAAGTGGACCGGCATCCCCGTGGCGAAGCTGTCGGAGTCGGAGCGCTCTAAGGTCTTAAGGCTTCCGGAGGAGCTTCATAAGCGGGTCGTGGGCCAGAATGAGGCCGTGGAGAAGGTATCGGAGGCCATCCTCCGCTCCAAGGCAGGCATCAAGGATCCCACGAAGCCCATCGGCTCCTTCCTGTTCCTGGGTCCCACCGGCGTCGGTAAGACGGAGCTGGCAAAGACCCTGGCGGCAGAGCTTTTTGACGACGAGAACAGCATGGTGCGGATCGACATGTCCGAGTACATGGAGAAGCACAGCGTCTCCAGACTCATCGGAGCGCCTCCGGGATATGTGGGCTACGATGAGGGAGGCCAGCTCACGGAGGCTGTCCGGAGGAAGCCCTACAGCGTCATCCTTTTCGACGAGGTGGAGAAGGCTCATCCCGATGTCTTCAACATCCTGCTGCAGGTGCTGGACGACGGCCGGATCACCGATTCCAAGGGCAAGACCGTGGACTTCAAGAACACCGTCATCATCCTCACCTCCAACCTGGGTTCCCAGTATCTGCTGGAGGGCATTGAGGAGGACGGCTCCATCAGCGAGGCTGCAAAGGCCCAGGTGGATGCCCTGCTGAAGCAGAGCTTCCGGCCGGAGTTTCTGAACCGTCTGGACGAGATCATCATGTTCAAGCCCCTGACCAGGGCGGACATCACCCAGATCATCGATCTCTGCATGGCGGATCTGAACAAGCGGCTTAAGGACCGGGAGATCGCCGTTTCCCTGGATGAGGATGCAAAGCGCTACTGCGTGGACAACGGCTATGATCCCGCCTTTGGTGCAAGGCCCCTGAAGCGTTTCATCCAGAAAAATGTGGAGACCCTGGCAGCCCGGATCATCCTGGAGGGCAGAGTCCGGGAGGGTGACACCATCTGCCTCCATGTGGATGCAAAGTCCAACCAGCTGGTTGCGGATGTGGAAAAAACAGAGTAAGATAGAACTGTATCGGATAAGGATGCAGAGAGAGGAAGGCGTCTGGAACGGAGGCCTTCCTTTTTTATAAGGAAGAAAGAGCTTAGGAAGGAAAAGCAGGGAAGCACCCTGCGGGAGGCACAGATGATCTGTACAGTGACCCTGAATCCGGCATTGGATTATACCCTTGATGTGAAGGACTTCCGCCCGGGACGAACCAACCGGACTTTGAGAGAGGAGATCCTTCCGGGAGGAAAGGGGATCAACGTATCCCTGGTCCTTAGGAACCTGGGCTTTGAGAGCCGAGTCCTGGGATTTACCGCAGGCTTTACCGGAGCGGAGCTGGAGCGGCTCCTTAGGGAACGGGGCCTTAAGACGGACTTTATCCGGCTGCCCTCCGGCATGACCCGGATCAATGTGAAGCTTCGGTCCATGGAGGGAACGGAGCTCAATGCCAGGGGGCCTGAGATAGGGCCCGAGAGCCTGGAGCTCTTTCTGGAGCGGATCGGGGAGCTTTCCTCCGGGGATGTGCTGGTCCTTGCAGGCAGCGTCCCCCAGAGCCTTCCCGGCAGCATTTATGAGGACATCATGGGGAAGCTTTCGGGCAAAGGCGTCCGGATCCTGGTGGATGCGGAGGGAGAGGCCCTGAAGGGAGTACTGCCCTTACGGCCCTTCCTGGTAAAGCCCAATATCCACGAGCTGGGAGGCCTCTTCGGCAGGGAGCTCTCCGGCCCGGAGGAGGTGCCCTTCTACGGGAAGAAGCTGCAGGAGGCGGGAGCGGAGAACGTGCTGGTCTCCATGGCAGGCCAGGGAGCGGTGTTCCTCTCGGCGGAGGGCCATGTCTACCGGAGCCCTGCCCCGAAAGGTGAGCTCATAAACGGCGTGGGCGCCGGGGACTCCATGGTGGCAGGCTTTCTTGCAGGCTGGCTTGAGAGCGGGAATTATGAGACCGCCTTTTCCCTGGGTCTTGCCGCAGGCAGCGCCAGCGCCTTTTCCGAAGGACTGGCAGAAAAAAAGGAGGTACAGCGCCTCCTTCAGGAGATCCGGCCCAGGCGGCTGGAATAAAGGATCATTACATCAGAAAGGGGACAGCTATGAAGTTTGTATTTGCATCGGATTCCTTCAAGGGGACCCTCAGCTCACAGAGGACGGCGGAGCTTCTGACGGAGGCCGCAAAGGAGGTGTTTCCCGACTGCGTCTGCTGCGGCGTGCCTGTGGCGGACGGAGGGGAGGGCACCGTGGAGGCGGTGCTGGCTGCCGTAAAGGGAGAGCAGATCCCCGTCAGGGTCCACGGACCCTATATGGAGGAGCTTCAGGCCTCCTATGGGCGCATCGATGAAAACCGGGCTATCCTGGCCATGGCGGACGCCTCCGGCCTTCCCCTGGTACCTCCGGAGAAACGCAACCCCCTCTTTACCACCACCTACGGGACGGGGGAGCTGATCCGGGAGGCCCTTCTGGCAGGAGCCAGGGATATTACCATCGCCATCGGGGGCTCTGCCACCAACGACGGAGGCATGGGCTGCATGAACGCCCTGGGGGTCCGCTTCCTGGACCGGAAGGGGCAGGAGCTTAAGGGCATCGGGGCGAACCTCAGGGAGGTGGACTCTATGGATCTCTCCGGCCTTATGCCTGAGGTAAGGAGCGCCCGCTTTACCGTCATGTGCGACGTGGAGGCTCCCCTTTGCGGAGAAAAGGGAGCCGTCTATGCCTTCGGCAGACAGAAGGGGGCAAGCCTCCGGGAGCTGGAGGAGCTGGAACGGGGCATGCAGAATTATGCAGAGGTCCTGAACCGGACCTTCGGCGGGGAGATCCGCAGCCTTCCCGGGGGAGGCGCTGCAGGAGGCCTGGGAGCAGCCCTGCACCTCTTCCTCCATGGGGAGATGAAGAGCGGCATCGACCGGGTGCTAGACCTTATCAGCTTTGACAGCCTCCTGGAGGGGGCGGACTGCGTCATCACCGGAGAGGGAAAGGCCGACGGTATGACGGTCTACGGCAAGGTCATGTCCGGCGTGGGCAGGCGCAGCAAGGCTCACGGTCTCCCGGTGCTGGCCATCGTAGGGGGCATGGGAGAAGGGGCGGAACGGGTCTATGAATGCGGCGTGGATTCCATGATCACCACCATCAACAGCGCCATGCCCATAGAGGATGCCCTGGAGCAGGCGGAGTCCCTTTACCGGAGCGCCGCAAGACGTCTGATGCGGATCCTGGCGGTGGGCTACGGCCTCCATTCCGGAACATAAGGAAAAAAAGGAGAAAAATCCGGGATCTGCTTGCTTTTTCTGAAAAAAGGTATATACTTCTTACATGTGGTTTTTAAAACTACATGAAAAAGAGATAAAAACCGTGTTTATTGGAAAGGAAGTATATACATGAAAGAACTGATCCTGAAACTGAAGGACCCGGGCAGTGCCCTGACCCATGGCATTGGCATGATCGCGGCCCTGATCGCCTCCGTTCCCCTCATCGGGAAGGCGGCATCGGACCTGACGGCGGAGAAGACCGCAGCCATGGCTATCTTTATTATCAGTATGATCCTGCTGTACGGGGCCAGCACACTCTACCACTCTCTGAACATTTCCCCGCGGGTGAACAAGGCCCTGCGGAAGGTGGATCACATGATGATCTATGTGCTGATCGCAGGCACCTATACTCCGGTGTGCGCCATCGTCCTGGGGGACCGCTCCGGCTGGCTCCTGCTTCTGGCCATCTGGGCCATTGCCGCAGCGGGGATCCTGGTGGCGGCCCTCTGGATCAACTGTCCCAAGGCCTTTTCCTCCGTGATCTACATCCTTATGGGCTGGCTGTGCCTGGTGCAGATCGGAAGGATCCTTACGGCCCTTCCCGAAGGTGCCTTTGCCTGGCTTCTGGCAGGGGGCCTTCTTTATACCGCAGGGGGCGTGCTCTATGCCCTGAAGCTTCCGGTGTTCCGGCGGCTTCCCAAAAACTTCGGCGCCCATGAGATCTTCCACCTCTTTGTCATGGCGGGAAGCCTCTGCCACTACGTTATGATGTACGCATACGTCTGCTGATGAAAACGATCCGGATGCAGCTTCATCCCCGATCCAGGGATCCGGGATGAGGGCTGCATCTTTTTTTTATGTTTCCTGTTGACTTTTTATGAAAAAGTGTTAATATAAACACATGAACAGATATTCAAATGTTCAGACAAAAAAGAATGAATGAAAAAGAGATACAGGGAGGACATACTCATGAAAAAGAAATTTGCCATGGAAGATCTGGACTGCGCCAACTGCGCTGCAAAGATGGAGGCTGCCATTAAAAAGATCGACGGAGTCAACGACGCGGTGATCTCCTTTATGGCCCAGAAGCTGACCATCGATGCGGAGGAGGAGCGCTTTGACGAGATCATGCAGGAAGTGGTAAAGGCCTGCAAAAGGGTAGAGCCTGATACCAGGATCATTTTTTAAGGAGATAAACCATGCAGAGATCCATGATGATCAACCGGGTAAACGAGGAGGAACTTCTGGACCTGGCGGAGCTCTTTAAGGTATTCGGAGATTCCACCAGGATCAAGATCCTCTATGTGCTCTTCGACGCGGAGATCAGCGTAGGGGAGATCGCGGACAAGCTGAACATGACCCAGTCCGCCATTTCTCACCAGCTGAAGATCCTCAAGCAGGCGAAGCTCATCCGGAGCCGTCGGGAGGGCAAGGCCATGCTCTACAGCCTGGCTGACGAGCATGTGAAGACCATCATTGCCATGGGCAAGGAGCACATCGAGGAGTGATCCCGGACCCATTCCATCAATCTACAGAAAATCGAGGCAAATCTTATGACGAATAAACAGAAAAAGGAAAGAAACCGGATCCTTCTGGCCGCCTTCTTCTTTGTTCTGCTCTCCGTGGCGGAGCATGCCGGCTTTCTTCCCGTCGTTTTTGAAAACCGCTGGCTGAAGCTGCTTTTATACCTGATCCCCTACCTCATCGTGGGACTGGATGTGGTGAAGGGAGCCTTCCGGGGCATCCTGAACAAGGACCCCTTTGACGAGGCCTTCCTCATGACTCTGGCCACCTTCGGCGCCTTCGCCGTGGCGGAGGACTCGGAGGCCGTGGCGGTAATGCTCTTTTATTCCATCGGCGAGCTCTTCCAGGACGTGGCGGTGGGAAAGTCCAGAAGGTCCATCAAGGCCCTGATGGAGATCGCACCGGAATATGCGAACCTCTTACAGCCTGACGGAAGCGCAAAGACCGTGGATCCCTCGGAGCTTCAGGTGGGGGATGTGATCCTTATAAAGGCCGGAGAGAAGATCCCCGTGGACGGTCTGGTGCTGGAGGGAAGCTCCATGCTGGACACAAAGGCCATCACCGGAGAATCCGTGCCCCGCTCCATTAAGGAAGGGGAGCAGATCATATCCGGCTGTATCAACGGAGAGGGACTCCTCAGGGTACGGGTGGAAAAGGCCTATGAGGACTCCACCGTGGCCCGGGTCCTGGAAATGGTGGAGAACGCCTCCGAAAAGAAATCCCGCACCGAGAACTTCATCACCCGTTTTGCCCGGTACTATACTCCCATCGTGGTGATCAGTGCCCTGGTGCTGGCAGTGCTGCCCCCCATCCTTACGGGAACCGGCTTCCTTACCTGGATCCAGCGGGCCTGCACCTTCCTTGTGATCTCCTGCCCCTGCGCCCTTGTGATCTCCGTGCCCTTAAGCTTCTTTGGGGGCATCGGTGCAGCCTCCCGTCAGGGAGTCCTGGTGAAGGGCTCCAACTATCTGGAGGCCCTGGGGGAGATGGAGACCCTGGTCTCCGACAAGACCGGCACCCTCACAAAGGGCACCTTCCGGGTAACGGAGGTCCTGCCCCAGGAGGGCGTGGACAGGGCGCTCCTTCTGGAGACGGCGGCCCTTGCGGAAAGCTTCTCCGACCATCCCATTGCGGGAAGTATCCGGGAAGCCTACGGGAAGCAGCTGGAGAGCGGACTTGTTTCCGATACGAAGAACGTATCCGGCCAGGGTGTGATCGCCATGGCGGAGGGCCACAGGCTCCTGGCAGGAAACGGCAAGCTTATGGAGGCCTCCGGGATCTCCTATACCCCCTGCGATCAGCCCGGTACCGTGGTCTATGTGGCCCGGGATCAGGAATTCCTGGGAGCCCTTGTGATCTCCGATGAGATCAAGCCTGAGGCAAAGGAAGCCATCCGGGAGCTGAAGCAGGCAGGCGTCAGAAGGACCGTGATGCTTACGGGTGACCGGAAGGAGGCGGCGGAGGCTGTCTGCAGGGAGCTTGGCATGGACCAGGTCTTCAGCGGACTCCTTCCGGCAGACAAGGTCACGAAGGTAGAGGAGCTCCTTTCTCAGAAGGAGACAAAGAAGGGCCGCCTGGCCTTTGTGGGAGACGGCATAAACGATGCACCGGTGCTCTCCAGGGCGGATATCGGCATCGCCATGGGCTCCCTGGGCTCCGATGCAGCCATTGAGGCGGCGGATGTGGTGATCATGGACGACGATCTCCTGCGGCTTCCTGCGGTGATCCGTATCGCAAGAAAGACCCTGGGCATTGCCAGACAGAACATCGTCTTTGCCCTCTTCGTGAAGGTCCTGGTGCTGATCCTGGGCGCCCTTGGCCTTGCCAACATGTGGGCGGCGGTCTTTGCGGACGTAGGCGTGTCCGTGATCTGCATCATTAATTCCATGCGGATGCTGCGGGTGAAATAAAAACAAAGGAAAATAAGGAAGGGTGTTCACAGCCTGTTTACAAATTTGAAAGGTAAAATTAAGTTGTGGAGGCCCTTCCCTGTGATATACTGATATCTATAGGAACAGTACATATTTGAAATGTCTTTCATATGTGCAGAGGAGGTTATTGGATGTCAGAATTGATTAGTTTATTTTTCGGAATGATGATGTTTTTCACGGCTATCGGGTTTTTGATCCTGATCTATGCAGTGTTCTGCCTGGGCCGTATGCGCATGTTCCAGAAGGCAGGCGTGGCAGGCTGGAAGGCCTGGATCCCCCTGTACCGGGACTATGTGCTCTGCCAGATCACCATGGGCAAGGGCTGGTACTTCGTACTGGGCCTGATTCCGCCCCTTTATCCGGTGATGCAGGTGCTGTATGCCCTGGAGATCTGCCTCTCCTATAAGATGGAGATCCTGTTCGGCGTACTGTATTTCTTCCTGCCCTGGCTTGCGGAGCTGATCGTAGGCTTCGGCAAGTCCGAGTATCAGGGAAGCCAGGATCTGGATCAGCAGATCAGGAACCTGTTCGGCGGCACCGGTCCTCAGAACGGACAGAACGGCGGTACTTCCGGTCCCCAGGCCGGCGGAGCCCAGGGCGGCGCTTCCCAGGACCAGAGCCAGGTAGTCCACACCCAGGCTGCGGAGGAGGTCCATGACCGGACAGAAGGACAGCAGTAAGACAGCCCCTTCGGAGGCAGGCGCCTCCGGGGATATCTCCTACAGCCTTCGCATCGAACGGCGCAATGTAAAGAATATCAACATCTACCTTAGGCCTCCCTATGAGGAGGTGCTGGTGACGGCCCCAAGGCGTCTGTCCCAGGGCAGGATCAACGCCTTCCTTCAGGAGAAGGAGGACTGGATCTGCCGGAACCTCCGGAGGCTTCGGGAAGAAAAGCAGGAAAACCGCCTGGCGGGTCCCATGTCCCGGGAGGAACGGAAGGCTTATGAAGAGAGGCTCAAGGACCTGCTGCCATCCCTTATGGAAAAGTGGGAAGCCCTGATGGGGGTAAAGAGCAGGGGCTTCTGCCTTCGGAAGATGAAAAGGGCCTACGGGGTCTGCCACATCCGTACGAAGGAGATCACCTTCAATCTGTGGCTGGGAGCCGTACCGGAGGCACTGGTGGAATATATCGTGGTCCATGAGTTGTGCCACCTGCGGGAGCCCTCCCACAACCGGCATTTTCACAGCCTGGTATCCCACTACCTTCCGGACTGGAAGGGACGGAAGAGGGCCCTGGACGCCTTCTTTTCGGAACAGGCGGGGGCTGGACAGACAGATAGGACAGAAACAGATATGGCATAAAAAAGAAGCACGGATCAGAGGGATCCGTGCTTTTCTGCATGTTTTTTGATGGCTGCGAAGGTCTCGTCGGAGATGCAGTGCTCGATGCGGCAGGCATCCGCTTCCGCCACCTCCGGGGATACCCCCAGGCTCTCAAAGAGCCGGGTCAGGGTCCGGTGCCGGTCGTAGATGGACTCGGCGATGGCCCGGCCGCTGTCCGTCAGCCGGATATGGCTGTCGGCGTCCACCGTAACGTGGCCCTGCTCCCGCAGGTTCTTCATGGCGATGCTGACGCTGGGCTTGGAAAATCCCATGGCGTTGGCAATGTCGATGGCATGGACATCCGGATGCTTGAGGCTTTCCGTTAAGATGGTTTCCAGATACATTTCTGTGGACTCATTGCTTCTTGTCATAGGGGATCCTCCTTCCCTGAAAGTTCAGCTTCAGTTTAGCATAAAAAAGCTTGACAATCAAGTTAGATAGTGCTAACCTTATGGCGAAAAGGTTAGGAATATCTAACCAAAGAAAGGAGCAGGGATGGAGATGCCGATTTCAATGGGACAGATCGGAAATGCTTATACCATCAGACGGATCAGCGGCAGCGGAGAGGTGCGCTCTCATCTGCAGGCCATGGGCTTTAACCCGGGGACCGAGATCCGGCTGATCGCACAGCTTCACGGAGACGTGATCGTAGGGGTCAGGGAATCCCGGGTGGCAGTCAACGAGGAGCAGGCAAGGCACATCCTTGTTTAAAAACAGCAGGAGCTTGCTGCAGCAGGAGGATAAGGAAGATGACACTGAAGGAAGCAAAGCCCGGCATGAACCTGGTGGTCAGGAGCATCCGGGGCGAGGGCGCCTATAAACGACGCATCATGGACATGGGGATCACCAAGGGCAGCCGGATCTTTGTGAGGAAGGTAGCGCCTCTGGGGGACCCGGTGGAGCTGACGATCCGCGGCTACGAGCTTTCCGTCAGGAAAGAGGACGCGGAGTGCGTCGAGGTGGCGGAGGATCTTTAAGAATCGCTGATCCTAAAAAAAGGGCCATAGGGCCTTTATTTTATGAGGAATGGTTAGCAGATGCTAACCAACAGGAGGAAAGAGTATGTCGATCAAGATCGCACTGGCCGGCAATCCCAACTGCGGAAAGACGACCATGTTCAACGCCCTCACGGGAGCCAACCAGTATGTTGGAAACTGGCCGGGGGTAACGGTAGAAAAGAAAAGCGGAAAACTGAGGCAGAACAGGACCGGGGAAGAAGTGGAGGTAGTGGACCTTCCGGGAATCTACTCCCTGTCCCCCTACACCCTGGAGGAAGTGGTCTCCCGGGATTTTATCTTAAAGGATGATCCGGATGTGATCATCGACCTGGTGGACGCCACCAACATTGAGCGGAACCTGTACCTTACCACCCAGCTCATCGAGACGGGCATTCCCGTGGTAGTGGCCCTGAACATGACGGACCTTCTGGAGCAGAACGGCATCCGCATCGATGTCAGAAAGCTGGAAAAAGAACTGGGCTGCCCCGTGGTGGAGACATCAGCCCTTAAGAAAAAGGGACTTCAGGAGGTGGTGGATCAGGCCGTGGCCACCGCAAAGGCCCATAAAAGAAAGGCCCTGTCCCCCATCTTCAGCAGCGACGTGGAGGAGATGCTCTCCCAGATCGGAAGGGAGCTTCCCCCGGGGGTGCCGGAGGCGGAGAGCCGCTGGTATGCGGTGAAGCTTCTGGAGCAGGACAAAAAGGTCCTGGAGCAGTTTGGCCTGGGAGACGCCAATGCCTTCCGGAGCTACACGGAGGAGCTTCAGAAGAAGTATGACGACGATGCGGAATCCGTCATTACGGATCAGCGTTACCAGTATATCCAGAAGGTGGTGGCTGAAAGCGTAAAGAAGCAGGGCGGAAAGGTCAGCATCTCCGACAGGATCGACAGCATCGTGACCAACCGGATCCTGGGACTTCCCATCTTCGTGCTGGTGATGTTCCTGGTATACTATGTTTCCATCAGTACCGTAGGTACCATGGGAACGGACTGGGTCAACGACAGCTTTGTGGTAGGGATCCAGGATGCCGTATCCGGCTGGCTGGGAAGCCTGGGAACAAGCGATGTGGTGACCGGCCTCATCGTAGACGGTATCATCGGCGGCCTGGGTGCGGTCCTTGGCTTTACGCCCCAGATGGCGGTGCTCTTCCTCTGCCTGTCCATTCTGGAGGACTGCGGCTACATGACCAGAATCGCCTTTGTCATGGACCGGATCTTCCGGCACTTCGGACTTTCCGGTAAGAGCTTCATCCCCCTCCTGATCTCCTCAGGCTGCGGGATCCCCGGCATCATGGCCTCCAGGACCATCGAGCAGGAAAATGACCGGCGCCTCACCATTATGACCGCCACCTTCATTCCCTGCGGTGCGAAGCTTCCGGTCATCGCCCTCATGGGCGGCGTGATGGCAAACTATGCCACAGGCTCTGCCTGGACCGGCGCATGGCTTGCCCCCATCATGTATTTTGTAGGAATTGCGGCGGTACTGGTTTCCGCCATTATGCTGAAGAAGACGGCTCCCTTCTCCGGAGATCCGGCCCCCTTCGTTATGGAGCTTCCGGCCTACCACATCCCGGAGCCCAGGACCGTGCTGCTGCACGTATGGGAGAGGGTCAAGGGCTTCCTGGTAAAGGCAGGTACCATCCTCTTTGCGGCCTGCGTGGTCATGTGGTTCCTCTCCAGCTTCGGCTTTGAAAACGGCGCCTTCGGTCTGGTGGAGAACACGGAGTATTCCCTCCTGGCCATGATCGGCGGAGCCATTGCCTGGATCTTTACACCCCTTGGCTTTGGCAACTGGCAGGCTGTGGCTTCCTCCATTTCCGGATTTACCGCAAAGGAGGCCATCGTTTCCACCATGGGCGTCCTGGCAAATGTGGCGGAGGAGTCCGTAGAGGATGCAGACGTGGTGGCGGCAGCCATCTCCACCTGGTTCCCCACGGTGGCAGCGGGAATGTCCTTCCTGGTATTCAACCTTCTGGACTCTCCCTGCCTTGCAGCCATCGCAACCATGGCCCAGCAGCTTCAGTCCAGAAAATGGTTCTGGTTTGCCATCGTATATCAGAATGTCTTCGCATACTGCGTGGCTCTTATGATCTATCAGTTCGGTACCTTTGCGGCAGGCGGAGCCTTCGGTCTGGGTACGGCGGCAGCAGTTCTGATCCTTGTGTTCATGCTCTTTATGCTCCTTCGGCCGGATCCCTACAAGGATAAGAGAAGGACCGTGAGATCCTCCGTGGAGGCGGCCCGGGCTTAAGGAGATTGTGATATAATCAAAGGGAACCATGAAGGAACCCTTAAATGGAGGTGAATGTTATGGGACCCATCGACGTGATCCTGCTGCTGATCGTTGTGATCCTTTTCGTGATAGCGGCAAAAAAGACGGTAAAGAAGTTCAGAAGCGGCGGCTGCTGCGGATGCAGCGGCTGCAAGAACGGAGCCTGTCCCCACTGCCATTCTGAAAAAAATTAAAGGCGGACAGGAGATCCGGGACCGGAACGCCCCTTAGGGGCTTCCGGTCCTTTTTTAAGCCGCCTTCCGGCCAAGCCCCCGGCCCGGGTCCCGGCGCAGCTTTCATACGCAGGTTTCGGAAGGCTTCATTCTTGACACGGACCTTAAAAAAAGATAAAATATTTCAGTATGGTTTTACTATGGACGTGGTATAAGCTATTGAGATAAATTTCCATTTTTAATGGCAGATAGCCTGGAAGACAGGCGTTTATACGATATGTGATAGTGAACTTTGACAACAAAATACGAAGGAGGTGCAGAAGGTGCCAATTATAATTGGAATCGTTGCCTTCGCCATCGGCGCCGTGATCGCCGGCCTTGTTGCTTATTCCCAGGGACAGCAGAAAGCCAAGTCCGAATATGAAGCCAAGGTGGGGACTGCGGAGACCAGAGCCCGTTCGATCATTGACGATGCAGTGAAGACAGCAGAGACAAAAAAGCGGGAGGCTCTCCTGGAGGCTAAGGAAGAAGCCCTGAAGAATAAGAACGAATTCGAAAAGGAACAGCGGGAGAGAAGGCGTGAGCTGCAGCAGCAGGAACAGAGGATCCTGAAGAAGGAGGAAAGTGCGGACCGGCTGCAGAACGAGCTCAGCAAAAAGGAAAAGGAACTGAATCAGAAGGAGGGGACCTTAAACCGGAAGACGGAAGAGGTCCAGAAGCTCCATGAGGAGAAGGTCCATGAGCTGGAGCGGATCTCCGGTCTTACGGCGGATCAGGCAAAGGAGGAACTCCTGGTATCCATCCGGGAGGATCTGAAGCACGATACGGCAAAGCTCATCAAGGAATACGACCATCTCGCAAAGGAAGAAGCGGATAAGAAGGCAAAGGAATATATCGTAGGCGCCATCCAGCGCTGTGCGGCAGACCACGTGGCGGAGTCCACCGTATCCGTGGTGCAGCTGCCCAACGACGACATGAAGGGCCGCATCATCGGCCGTGAGGGCCGGAACATCAGGACCCTTGAGACCCTTACGGGAGTAGAACTGATCATCGACGATACCCCGGAGGCAGTGGTGCTCTCCGGTTTCGATCCCATCCGCAGGGAGATCGCAAGGGTCGCCCTGGAGAAGCTCATCGTGGACGGACGGATCCATCCCGCCCGCATCGAGGAGATGGTGGCAAAGGCCAAGAAAGAAGTGGAACAGAGGATCCGGGAGGAAGGCGAGGCCGCTGTCCTGGAGGTGGGCGTCCACGGCATCCATCCGGAGCTGGTGAAGCTGCTGGGCCGTCTGAAGTTCCGGACCTCCTACGGTCAGAACGCTCTGAAGCACAGCATCGAGGTGGCCCAGATCGCAGGGCTTCTGGCGTCGGAGCTTGGCTACGACGCAAGGATGGCAAAGCGGGCCGGACTGCTGCATGACATCGGAAAGGCAGTGGACCACGAGCAGGAGGGTACCCATATCTCCCTGGGCGTGGAGCTCTGCAAAAAGTACAAGGAACCGGCCATCGTGGTCAATTCCGTAGAGTCCCATCACGGAGACGTGGAGCCCCAGGGACCCATCGCAGTCATCGTGGCTGCGGCAGACGCCATCTCCGCATCCCGTCCGGGAGCCCGGAGAGAGTCTCTGGAGACCTATACCCAGCGCTTAAAGCAGCTTGAGGAGATCACCAACTCCTACAAGGGCGTGGAGAAGTCCTACGCCATCCAGGCAGGCCGCGAGGTGCGGATCATGGTCATCCCCCAGGAGGTTTCCGAGGACGATATGGTCATCATGGCTCACAACATCGCAAAGCAGATCGAGGAGCAGATGACTTACCCGGGCCAGATCAAGGTCAATGTGATCCGGGAGACCAGGGTAACGGATACCGCCAAGTAAGACTGAGGAAAAGTTTATCGATTGTTCATAGTTTGTTAACAAGTGCTTTTTATAATAAATATATAAAGATCAAACAGAAAAACATCGGATACAAGGAAAATTGCACATAGATTTTTCATAATTGCCCCGGTTTAAGGATGTAAATCCTTGCCGGGGTCTCCTCATGTCCGGGGGAATTTCTCAAAAGAATTAAGGGATACTTCAGGTTTTCTTCCTTTTGCAAAAGAAGGACTCATATTATAATAGAAGAAAACCACTGAAGAGAGGAACTTTGCTTGGACCACCGGAACATGGAACAGGACAGGAATGCACAGGGAAAACGGGGAAGCTCCCGCAGGAAGAAACATTTGCTGCGGAAGATCCTTCTGGTTTTCTGTGTGCTTTTTTTGATTTTGCTGGGAGTGGGCTACATCACCATACGGCCGGAGTATGAGGCCTATAAGGCGGTGGCCTACGAGAAGCTTGCGGGCATGTCCCGCTCGGACTTTGCCCTCCGCTCCGATACGGAGATCTTTGATCAGGAGGGGGAGCGGATCGGTCTCATCAATGCGGGACATTATGAGTATGTCCCCATCAGTGAGATCAGTCAGAACATCCAGAACGCCTATATCGCCCAGGAGGATAAGCGCTTCCTGTCCCACAACGGAGTGGACTGGATCGCCACCGCCAGGGCAGGCCTTATGCTGATCAAAAACGGCGGCAGGATCACCCAGGGTGGCTCCACCATCACCCAGCAGGTGATCAAGAACACCTTCCTGACCCGGGAGCAGACCTTCTCCCGGAAGATCGTGGAGATCCTCATGGCTCCGGAGATCGAGAAGAAGTACACCAAGGCGGATATCATGGAGTTCTACTGCAATACGAACTTCTACGGAAACCGCTGCTACGGGGTCCAGGCAGCCAGCCGCTTCTATTTTGGAAAGGATGCTGCGGACCTTACGGTGCCGGAGGCAGCCACCCTGGTGGGAATCAGCAACTCTCCCAGCCGCTACGATCCCGTAAAGAACCCGGAGGAGTGCCTGGCGAAGCGGAACCGGGTCCTGGGGTCCATGCGGAAGCTGGGCTACATTGACGACCGGGAGTATGAGGAGTATACGGCGGCGCCCCTGGTGATCCTTCAGGAGACCCAGGAGGGCACCGAGGAGAACTACCAGACCAGCTATGCCCTCCACTGTGCTGCCCTCACCCTGATGGAGCTTTCCGGCTTTGAGTTCCAGTACCTCTTTGATTCTCAGGAGGCTTACGACAGCTATATGGAGAGCTACGAGGCCCTTTACGAGGAGAAGTCGGAGGAGCTCCGCAGCGGCGGCTACAAGATCTATACGAGCCTGGACTCCCGGATCCAGGCAGTGGTGCAGGAGGAACTGGACCAGGTGCTGGCCCCCTACACGGAGCTTCAGGAAAACGGAAAATACGCCCTCCAGGGAGCGGGCGTTATCGTGGATAACCGCAGCGGCTACGTGGTGGCCACAGTGGGAGGCCGGGGAACGGAGGACCCGCTGAACCGGGCCTACAACGCTGCCCGGCAGCCGGGCTCCGCCATAAAGCCCCTCCTGGACTACGGCCCTGCCTTTGACACGGGAGAATATTATCCCGGAAGGGTGGTCAACGACCATAAATGGGAGGAGGGCCCTGCCAATTCCGGAGGCAGTTATTACGGGGACGTGACGGTGCGCTTCGCCCTGAACAAGAGCCTCAATACCGTGGCCTGGCAGATCCTGGAGGATATTGGCATCCAAAACGGACTGGAATACCTTGGGAAGATGCAGTTCCAGAGGATCCAGTATGTGGATGCCAGCGTTCCCTCCATCAGTATCGGCGGCTTCACCAGAGGCCTTCGGGTGGTGGATATGGCAAAGGGCTACAGCACCCTGGCAAACGGCGGCATCTACCGGGATCAGACCTGCATCCTCCGGATCGAACAGGAGGGCATCGGGGACCTGACCGCAGGCCTTGAGGAAGGACGGACCCAGGTCTACCGGGAGGACACGGCCTGGATGCTGACGGACATCCTGAAGGGAAACTTCACGGAGGGCACGGCAGCGGGCCTGGCCCTGGCAGGGGGAATGCCCTGCGCCGGAAAGACAGGAACCACCAACGATTCCAAGGACACCTGGTTCTGCGGGTACACGAAGTATTATACCGGAGCCTTCTGGGTGGGATACGATACTCCCAGGGCCATGCCCGGTGTTTACGGAGCTACTTATGCCGGAAAGATCTGGCAGCAGGCCATGGACCGGATCCATGAGGGCCTTAAGCCCCTGGACTTTGAGCGTCCCGCCTCTGTGGAGGAACGGAAGGATCCGGAGACAGGGATCACGGACTGGCATTCCACAACGGATGAGGAACGGGCGGCGGCAAGCCTCCATGATAAGGAGCAGGCCCGGCTTACGGCAGAGCTTATGGAGCGCCTTGAGGCCTATGAGGCCCACACCATCAACAGCCTGGAGGACGTGGAGGCTGTGGAAGAGGAATACACTGCCATCATGAACCAGGCCTCCCAGCTGGATACCTCCGACAGCCGGGCGGAGATCCTGGAACGGGCGGAGGCCCGGAAGGAGCAGAACGACTCGGTGATCGCAGGCCTTTCCGATACCATAGAGCTGTGGGAGCAGCAGCGGCAGCGGGAGGAGGAACGGCAGCAGGAACTGCGGGAATCCCAGGCGGAGGCTGACCGGAAGGCGGAGGAGGAAGCCGTGAACCGCCAGGAGGTCCAGGACGCCATCGACGCCATTTACCAGGAGGAATACCAGTCGGAGGAGCTCACGGATCTTGTGAATTCCGCTATCGATAAGCTTTCCCTCATCAGCGGCTATCCCGACGAGGACAGCTACGGAAAGAAGCTGGATGAGGCTATCCGCTATGCCAATATGCTTCCCTCCGAGGCGGAATGGCAGAGGAACCAGGCAGCCCAGGCGGCCCGGGAGACTGCGGAGGAAAACCGGCAGAAGGAAAGGACTGAGGCGGTCCAGGAATCCCTTTCCAGTCTGTATCGGCCGGATACGGGACCTGTGGAGGGCCCCCAGGGCGGACCCGGCATGTGATCTGAAGCTTGCGAAGGGAAGGAAAGTGTGCTATAAAGTGTAGGATAAGTTTTGGAGGAAGGATATGTATCAGATCGATTTTAATAAACCCTGCAGAGTGCACTTTATCGGGATCGGAGGGATCAGCATGTCCGGACTTGCGGAGATCCTTCTGGAGGAAGGCTTTACCGTAAGCGGATCGGACATGAAGGATTCCGACCTGTGCAGGCATCTGCGGGAGGCAGGCGCCAGGGTCACCATCGGCCAGGCGGCAGAGAATATAGAGGACCCGGACGTGGTGGTATTCACTGCGGCCATCCATCCGGACAATCCGGAGTTTGCAGCAGCCAGGGACCGGGGAATCCCCATGCTGTCCAGAGCGGAGCTTCTGGGAGAGCTGATGAAGAACTACGGGGAGGCCATCAATGTGGCAGGCACCCACGGAAAGACCACCACCACCTCCATGATCTCCGAGATCCTGCTGCAGGCAGGAAAGGACCCCACCATCACCGTGGGAGGCATGCTGCCCTCCATCGGCGGAAATATCCGGGTAGGAGGCTCCGATTATTTCGTGGCGGAGGCCTGTGAGTATACCAACAGCTTCCTGAGCTTCTTCCCCACCGTCTCCGTGATCCTGAACGTGGAGGCGGACCATCTGGATTTCTTCAAGGACATCGACGACATCCGTCACAGCTTCCGGGAGTTCATCCTGCGGCTGCCCCAGGATGAGAGGGGCCTTCTGGTATTCAACGGGGACATCCGGGAGCCGGAGTACTTCCTTTCGGGCCTGGGCTGCCGGGTGCTGACCTTCGGCCACGGAGAAAACTGCGATTACCGGGCGGAGGACATCAGCTACGACGAATTTGCCCGTCCCAGCTACACCCTGATGGAAAAGGGCCAGGACCGGGGACGCATCAGCCTGGGTGTTACGGGAGAGCACAACGTCTATAATTCCCTGTCCGCCATTGCGGTGGCCAGGAGCCTTGGCATGGAGATCCCGGAGATCGCCGCCGCCTTAAAGGCCTACAAGGGCACGGAGCGCCGCTTTGAATATAAGGGGCAGGTCCGGGGCTTTACCATCATCGACGATTATGCCCATCACCCTCAGGAGATCGAGGCCACTCTCCGGACCGCGGCCATGTATCCCCATAAGAAGCTCTGGGTAGCCTTCCAGCCCCACACCTATTCCAGGACGAAGGCTCTTTTGCCGGAGTTTGCAAAGGCCCTTTCCGGGGCGGATTCCGTGATCCTTGCGGACATCTATGCCGCCAGGGAGAAGAACACCGTAGGCATCACCTCGGCGGATCTTGCGGAAAAGATCGCTGAAACAGGGACGGATGTCCACTATCTTCCCGATTTTGAATCCATCAGAAAATTTATTTTGGACCATGTGGAAGAGGGGGATCTGTTGATAACTATGGGTGCAGGAAACATTGTAGACATAGGAAATCAGCTGATTTCCATGTAGTTATCCACTTTATCCACACAGCTATGCACAAATGGTGCCCCCTGACTGTGTGGATATTTTTTTATCCACAGGACTGTGATTTTTAGGGATCGTTAAGGATTCATCCACATTGTCCACAAAAGAGTTATGGAAACCAGAGGCCTATTTCATTTTCCAGGCGGTTGTGCTATGCTTTATAAGCCCGTCGGACGGGGGTGTCCGGCAGGTGTTTTGCAGGAGGCAGGAAGCTTATGGAGTACAGCGATTTATTGCATGTAAACGCCACCCTTGTGGCGAATGAATTTTTGGATAAATATATGCCGAAGGCCAACGGAGAGTACGTAAAGGTATACCTTTACCTCCTGAAGAACCAGGTGAACGGGATCGATATCGGCACTATTGCGGAGAACCTTTCCTTAACGGAGGGGGACGTACGCCGGGCCATCAAGTACTGGGAGGAACAGGGGATCCTCACCAGGGGACCGAAGGTACAGGATAAGCCCCGGAAGGAGCAGGAGCCGAAGAAGGACCAGGACCTGAAAAAGGAACGGGAGGCCCTTCGGAAGACCTACCGGAAGGCAGAGGGAGCGGATGTGCTCCTGCGCCTTTCGAAGGACGGGGAGTTTGCCCAGCTTCTTTTTGTGGTGCAGAAATATATGTCAAAGATTCTGACGGACACGGATCAGCAGGTCTTTGCCTACCTGTATGACGGCCTAAATATGCCTTGCGACGTATTGGAGTATCTGGTAGAATATTGTGTACAGACCGGACACAACAATATCCGGTATATCGAGACCGTTGGACTGGACTGGGTGGATTCCGGCATCCGGGATGTTGAGTCCGCCAAAAAGCGCACGAAGGCCTTTGACAGCCGGGCAGAGGAGACCGCCCGGAAGAAGCAGGAAAAGCGCAGCAAGCTGGGAGTCCGCAGCGGTACGGATTATGACGCCCTGATCCTGGAGCAGGTAGTCAAAAAGATGGAGCAGTAAATGGCACTCAGCAGGAAGCAGCACAACCAGATCATGCAGGTCTATCAGGACCGGCGGCTTTTCCACCAGCTGGAGCGGAACCGCAGGGAGGAGGAGATCCGCCTCCATGTTCCCATGTTCCAGCGGGCGGAGGAGGAGCTGCAGAGCCTTCGCATGTCCCGGGCGGTGCGGCTTCTGCATCATGAGGGAGATAGCAGGGAAGCCCTTTCGGAGCTTGCCAGGATGAAGGAGCTGGAAGAGGAGAAGAAGTCCCTTCTGCGGCAGAACGGCTATCCGGAGGACTATCTGGAGCCGGTATATGACTGCCCTCTCTGCCATGACACGGGCTATGTGGGGCAGGAGAAGTGCAGCTGCCACAAAAAGCTGATCTCCGGCGTGATCTATGAGGGAGCGGGACTTCCCGTCTCCATGAAGGACGACAGCTTTGAGACCTTCGATCCGGAGGTCTTTGACGATACGGAAGCACTGCCGGAGCTGATCCGCCAGAAGGACCTTCGGCTGACCCAGCGGCAGTACATGCTGCGGGTGAAGCTTACCTGTCAGAGGTTTGTGAGGGATTTTTCCCGGGAGCCGGGGAATCTGCTGTTCATGGGCCAGGCCGGTACCGGGAAGACCTTTCTTTCCACCTGTATCGCCCGGGAGCTCATTGCCGACTGCCGTCAAGTGCTTTACGTAAAGTCCGTGGACTTCTTTGAGTCCCTGGAGAAGAAGCGTTACGGCGGAGCTGAGGAGCAGGAAGAGGGGATCCCCGCCTCCGACGCCTATACCTGTGACCTTCTGATCCTGGACGATCTGGGAACGGAGCTTACCACGAATTACACCCTTTCGAAGCTGTTCTCCATTCTGGAGAACCGTCTGCTTCACAAAAAACCCATGATCCTGTCCACGAACCTGACCTTAAACGGGATCAGCCGGGTCTACGGGGACCGGATGGTATCCCGCCTGATACAGTCGTTTACGATCATACCCTTTTACGGAAAAGATATCAGATTGAAAAAAGGAGAGAGCTGATGGCAGAAGAAAAGAAGAGCATCGCAAGGCCCAGCGCCCAGGAGATCTCAAAGATCCCTGTAGGCCCCCTGGGACTGATCCCACTGAAGGGCTGCGAGGAGTTTACGGAACAGATCGATTCCTACCTGGTGAAGTGGCGTTCCGAGCGGCAGTCCGAACACAAGGAGAACCTCCTCTTTGCAGGATACGAGAAGCCCAGCTACATCATTCAGGCAGACTGCCCCCGCTTCGGTTCCGGAGAGGGCAAGGGCCTGATCAGAAGCTCCGTCAGAGGAGACGACCTCTATTTTATTTCCGACGTGACCAATTATTCCCTGACCTATACCGTCAGCGGCATGCAGAACCACTATTCTCCCGACGATCACTTTGCGGATCTGAAGCGCCTCATCGCCGCCTCCGCCGGAAAGGCAAAGCGTATGACCGTCATCATGCCCTTCCTTTATGAGGGACGGATCAACAAGAGGGAAGGCCGGGAGTCCCTGGACTGTGCCCAGATGCTCCAGGAGCTTACGGACATGGGAGTTTCCAACATCGTGACCTTTGACGCCCATGAGCCCAGGGTCCAGAACGCCATTCCCTTAAAGGAGTTTGAGACCGTATCCCCCACCTACCAGTACATCAAGGCTCTGCTGGAGAACGTGGACGACCTGGAGGTGGATGCGGAGCACATGATGATCATAAGCCCTGACGAAGGGGGTATGAGCAGAGCTATCTATTTTGCAAACCTGCTTGGCCTGGATATGGGCATGTTCTATAAGCGCCGGGACTACACCAGAGTGGTGGAGGGAGAAAATCCCGTGGTGGCCCACGAATTCCTGGGCTCCTCCGTAGAGGGGAAGGACGTGGTGATCGTGGATGACATGATCTCCTCCGGGGAGACCATGATCGACGTGGCCAGAGCCCTTCGGGAGCGGAAGGCACGGCGGATATACGGCTGTGCGGCCTTCGGACTCTTTGCCGGCGGCATGGAGATCTTCGACAGGGCCTATGAGGAAGGCCTCTTCGATAAGATCTTCACCACAAACATGATCCATCAGCCCAAGGAGCTTCTGGAGCGGGAATGGTATGTCAGCGTGGACATGGCGAAGTATGTCGCCCTCCTTATCGACTGCCTGAACCATGACGACTCCCTGGAACGTCTCCTGAGTCCCGTGGAACGTATCAACAACCGTCTGGAAGAATATAGATGCAGGAACAAAGCCTGAGAAACAGAATAACGGTCTTTACCTTTGCACTCACGATACTGGTTATCTGGGTGCATTCTGTTAATATGCCCCTGCCTCCCCAGGGAGAGGGCTTCGCCGCCTTTGCAGGGCGGGTGGAGGACTTCTTTACAAACCGCCTGGGACAGACGGCGGTGCCGGGCTTTTTTATGGTAAGCGCATATCTCTTTTTCAGAAAAGCCTCGGAGCATTTCTCCGGGGCCTTTGTGCTGAAGAAATGGAAGCGCCGGGCCTTTACGGTGCTGCTGCCCTACCTCCTCTGGAACCTGCTTTACTATGTGGGCCGCCTTATGGTATCCCGCTGCCTGGGAGCCCTTCCCGGGGAGCCGGGTTACGTGCCCTTTGACGGGATCACTCTGTATCAGGCAGTGGTCCACTACCTTTACAATCCCGTGTTCTGGTACCTTCAGGAGCTGATCCTTCTGATTCTTCTGGCACCCCTGATCTGGCTTCTGGTAAAAAACCGGATCATAGGGATCCTTTTCCTTCTGGCCGCCTTCTTTGGGGCCGCAAACTGGAACCTTCTGCCCCTGCACCCGGTCAACGAAGACGCCCTCTTTTATTTTTCCCTGGGAAGCTTTGCCGCCTTCCATGGAAGGCCCCTCCTGGAGGAGGGGAGGGGAGCCCTGGGAGTTCTTCTGGGAAGTGCCGGGCTGCTTCTTTTGTATCTCCTCTTTCATGGGCGCTTTGAGGCCGCCTTTTCCGGGAACCCCGCCCTTCTGGTAGGGGAGACCGTGGCCTTCCGGGCCCTTTTCCCGGCCTTCCTGTTCTTCCTGCTGACGGTCCTTTCGGAAAAATGGGCTGTCCTTGGGAGCTTTCTGGGAAGAGGGGAACTGCCTGCTTTCATGCAGATCAACTTCCTGATCTATGCCACCCACTACATCCTGGTGCGATGTGTAAACGGAGCGCTCCAGAGGGGGCTTGAGACCCTGCCGGGGCTTCCCTCCGAGGGAAGAACGGTGGTCCTGCTTCTTTGCTACCTGCTGCTACCTGCCTTCTGTGCCGCCTGCGGGCTTCTGGGAAGCCGGATCCTGGGAAGGTTCAGTCCCGGCCTGCGGCAGATCCTTACGGGTGGACGGTAAATAAAAAACAGGGCCTGTCCCGAGGCTTTTGCCAGGGGACAGACCCTTTTTTGCTGGTTTCGTTTACAGGCCTTATTCTGCGATCCAGCGGCCGGAGGCGCCGCAGGGAAGCACAAGGCCGCTTTTTGTTACGGGAAGCCCGATCTCCTCGGCCTCGATGCGGCCGCCGAAGGGCTTCTCAAAGGCAAGCCCCAGCATGTAGTGGAGCACCGCCGGCTGCAGCCCTGTGGTGTAGGAATTGATCAGGACGAAGAGGGGCGTATCGGAGATCAGCTTTGCGCAGAGCTCGATAAAGGGATAGACGCTCTCTTCGATCTTCCAGATCTCCCCCTTGGGGCCTCTGCCGTAGGAGGGAGGGTCCATGATGATGGCATCGTAGTGATTGCCCCGGCGGATCTCCCGTTCCACGAACTTGGTGCAGTCGTCCACAAGCCAGCGCACCGGAGCCTCTGAAAGACCGGAGGAGACGGCGTTCTCCTTGGCCCAGGTCACCATTCCCTTGGAGGCGTCTACATGGGTGACGGAAGCCCCTGCCGAAAGGGCGGCCAGGGTGGCGCCGCCGGTATAGGCAAAGAGGTTCAGCACCTTCGGCGCCCTGCCGGTCTTTTGGATCCGCTCTCGGATCAGGCTGGCGCTGAAGTCCCAGTTCACTGCTTGCTCCGGAAAGACGCCGGTATGCTTGAAGGCAAAGGGCTTCAGGTTAAAATGAATCTTTCTTTCGGTTTCGCCGGAAAGAACGTCATAGGAGATGCTCCACTGTTCGGGAAGATCGAAGAATTCCCATTCTCCGCCCCCCTTCTGGGAACGGTGATAGTGGGCGTTGGGGCGCTTCCAGCCCGGCAGGCTCCGCTTCGTGTTCCAGATCACCTGGGGGTCCGGGCGCACCAGCTGATAGGAGCCCCAGCGCTCCAGCTTTTCTCCGGAGGAGGTGTCCAGCACCTCATAGTCTTTCCATCTGTCTGCGATCCACATGTTTTCACCTGCCCCGGGAGGCTTTCTCCGGAGTTTTCCCCTTTCCTGCGTTTCTAATTCTCTAAGAGTACCACAAGTTATAGATTTCGTAAACATTTTGAAATATTTTATTTCTTGTACAAAGATGGAACTTGGGCTATACTTATCCTGATAAGTGTAAAAGCCCCAAATGGGCTTAGGGAAACAGGGAGAGATGAAGATGAGAAAACTGCTGAGGGCTGCAGCGATCGCAGCCGGGCTTTTTGCCATGAGTACCATTACCGCCTTTGCTGCCAACGGCTGGGTTCAGGAGAACGGACAGTGGGTCTACTATGACCGGGACAGCAAGGTCTACAATGAGTGGAAGACCGGAGCGGACGGAAGCTATTACTATCTTGGAGGCAGCGGTTACATGACGGTCAATGACTTCGTGGATGACGACCGCTTCGTAGGAGCCGACGGAAAGATGGTGACCAACGCCTGGAGACAGATCAACTCCAAGTGGTACTACTTCGACAGCAACGGACGTATGACCAGAGAGCGCTCCAGACAGATCGACGGAGCCTGGTATTATTTTGACTATGACGGCGCCATGCAGACCGGCTGGGTAGAGGAGGACGACGATTACTACTACTATGATCCCTCCAGCGGAAAGATGATCGCCAACACCTGGAAGCAGCTGCTGCCTCCCGAGGAAATCTACGATGACGACAACAGCGGCCCCCAGTATACGGACGGCACCTGCTGGTTCTATTTCACCTCCAGCGGCCGTGCCTGTAAGGCAGAGGGCAGCGGGGACTACCGGGAGATGACCATTAACGGCAACCGTTACTGCTTCGATTCCTACGGCAGGATGATGACGGGCTGGGTGAAGGTAGAGGACAAGACCCCCGTGATCGCAGGCTACAAGTACTTCAATGATTCCGAATCCATCGGCACCTACGGAGCTGCCCATGTGGGCTGGCTTTCCGCCTATCCGCCGGAGGATGAGGAGGGCTTCAGCTCCGATGTGGAGTGGTTCTACTTCGACTCCAAGGGAACGCCGGCCTATGGCTCCAACGTGTCCGACAGCGACGATGAGGAGACCCTCTCCGCCAAGTTCAAGCGCCTTCAGAAGAACGGCAAGACCCAGACCTACCTCTTCAACGAGTACGGCAATCCGGTCTATGGCCTGAGAAAGGTAAGGAAGACCTCCGGTGAGGAGACCTCCATGTACTTCGGCACTAAGCAGGAAAGCTGCCTGCAGCTGGGAGATAAGAACATTACTGACGCAGACGGCGTTACCTCCCAGTTCTACTTCGACAGCCGCGGATACGGCTATACCGGAGTAAAGAACGGGAAGCTCTACTACATGGGTAAGCTGCAGAAGGCTGAGGACGACAGCTACGCTTACTACACCGTAGACGGCAAGACCTATCTGGTAAACCGCAGCGGACAGGTAAAGAAGAACTACAACAAGTCCAAGGATCCAGACGAGGTGGATTACCGTTCCAACGCCAGCGGCCTCAGAGACGGCGGCACGGCGGATGAGAGCGAGCTGATGATCCCCGCCTTCGTGACCTCCGAGTATTAATGTATGGAAACATAAATGAACCCTGAAGGAGCCTTCGGAAGAGGGCTCCTTTTCTGTGGCCGGAAGCTGCCGGGAGTCTTGCGGAGAAGCTCCTTTCCTAATATAATAAGAACAGAGCATATATAATAAGAAAGAATGCACAGGGCAAATGCAGGCAGCAGGGAGGCGGAAACATGGAAGGCGAAAAGATCAGGGTCTGGACCAAGCAGCATGAGAACGTATGGAAGATCCTGCAGGAAAAGGGCCGGTTCATCCAGCAGAAGCGCTATGTGGCGGGAGATCTGGGGGATCAGGCCGGGATCATGCGGGAGGCCTATGACTGGCTGGCAAAGAACAGCCCCGATGTAAAGAACAAGCCTGCGGATGTGGAGTATCCCGTGTGGGTCTCCTTCAAGAAGGAAACCACCATGCTGAAGGAGCCCGGCACCGTGATCCTGGAGCTGGAGGTGGACCCCGCCATCATCACCCATGTCAACATCGAAAAATGGGGCGCCATCCTGAATTACTCCTACATCCCTGCGGACAAGGCGGATGCGGAAAGGCACCATGCCCTTCTGGAGGCCTACGGGGTCAGCGACACGAAGGCCTATATGTCCCAGTTCTATCCGGAGATCAAACGGGAGATCCGGGAGAGCTGGAAGAGGCTCTTTGATCCGGATATATTAATAGGAAGTGATCTGGACTACGGAAACATCTGGGAGATCCGGATCGAATGGGTGAAAGGACTGGTGGAGGAATGAATGTAAAGCTCTATGCCTCACAGGCGGATCCGGTGCTGGAGGCCATCCGGCGGGACGGGGTCTGCTTCTCAAAGGAGGCCTATGTCAGAAAAAAATACGGGGAGAGCGCCTGGATCTTCCTGACGGCCTACCGCTTTTTCGTAAAGGAGGCGGAGGCCTATGTTCCAAAGCCGGAGGGAGCTGAGTTTCCCTACTGGGCTTACGGGGATCTCCTAAGCTTTGATCATTCCGGCAGCAGCCATGTGCTGGAGCTTTCCGTTCCGGCGGACCAGGCCGTGTTCTTCCGGGTGGCGGACTGGAACCGGATCCTCTGCATGAAGTACCTGCCGGAGGACGAGGCAGACGGCCGGCGCTTCCAGGAGGAGCTGGCCCAGTGCGGACTCAGGGAGGATACGGTGATGCGCTCCTCCTTCTATCCGGAGTGGAAGGCACGCATCATGGAAAGCTGGAAACGGCTGTTCCGCTTCCATAAGGAGATCGCCGCAGGAGACCTTCAGGACCTGGCTGGGATCCAGGTGGGCCTCTGGCAGATCCGGGAAGAGTGGCTTACAAAAGTGTACTAAAAAAAATACAAAATACTTTTTGCGGAAAAAGGAAAGGCGCTTGCATTGCAGGCGCTTTTATGTTATTCTTGACGGGCTGTGAATTGATAGCGTAGATGCGTAAGGTTGCTGTATGAGGCGAATACATAAGCGCATACGGGTTTTTACGCGGAGCGAATGTCAAAACAAATGTTGGCGACAAGTCACTGTACCACAACTTAGCTCCGGTCAGCCGGATAGCGGGGTGCAGGTCGAGAAGAGACTTCGAGACACACCCGACACCGTGTACAGTCACCACTTGTCGTACTGAGCAGTAAAGTACGAATAGGAGGCGACTTTTTTTATGGCAAGTCAGATTATGAGAATTACTCTCAAGGCTTATGATCACCAGCTGGTAGATCAGTCAGCAGCAAAAATCGTGGAGAACTGCAAGAAGACCGGTTCTCAGGTAAGTGGTCCGGTACCGCTTCCCACAAAGAGGGAGATCGTTACGATCCTCCGTGCGGTTCACAAGTATAAGGACAGCCGTGAGCAGTTCGAGCAGAGAACCCACAAGAGACTCATCGACGTCATCAATCCGGGTCCCAAGACCATGGAGTCCTTACAGAGACTGGATATGCCCGCAGGCGTATACATCGATGTACAGATGAAGAACGAGAACGGCAAGAGCGCTCCCAAGAAGCAGCTCATCACAAAGCCGGCAGCAAAGAGACCCGCAGCGAAGAGACCCGCTGCAAAGAAGCCCGCACCGAAGAAGGCAGAGGGCGCAGAGGCCTAAGACAGGCCCGAAACTCAGGTAACAGATCCCCAGGGGGATATGATTACAAATAAGAAAGAACCTTTTCATCACTCCGGGAAAAAGGAGCGATGCGCTGGTCTTTCATGAATGCGCAGGACGCATTCCGCTGTAGATTAAAAAAGGAGGAAACAAAAACACATGAAGAAAGCAATTCTTGCTACCAAGGTTGGAATGACTCAGATTTTCGCTGAGAGCGGAGAGCTCGTTCCGGTAACCGTCCTTCAGGCTGGACCCTGTGTGGTAACTCAGGTAAAGACTGTTGAGAACGACGGCTACGATGCGGTTCAGGTAGGTTTCTCAGACATGAGAGAGAAGCTTGCCAACAAGCCGGAGAAAGGCCACTTTGAAAAGGCTGGCGTATCCGTAAAGAGATACGTAAGAGAGTTCAGACTGGAGAACGCAGCTGAGTACAAGGTAAAGGACGAGATCAAGGCTGACATCTTTGCAGCAGGGGACAGAGTAGACGCTACCGCTGTTACAAAGGGTAAGGGCTTCCAGGGCGCTGTCAAGAGACTGGGACAGCACAGAGGACCCATGAAGCACGGTTCCAAGTTCCATCGTCATCAGGGTTCCAATGGTTCCGCTACTACCCCGGGCCGCGTGTTCAAGGGTAAGGGAATGCCGGGACACATGGGTTCCGTACAGAGAACGATCGAAAACCTTGAAGTAATAAAGGTCGATGCAGAGAACAATCTGCTGTTGGTTAAGGGCTCCGTTCCGGGACCGAAGAAGTCCCTTATAACCATCAAAGAGACCGTAAAGGTATCAAAGTAATTTGGTGGAAGGAAAGGAGGAAACTTAAATGGCAAACGTATCTGTATTCAACATGCAGGGTAAAGAAGTAGGTAAGATGGACCTTAACGACGCTGTATTCGGCGTAGAAGTTAACGAAAATCTTGTACATATGGCAGTTGTTGCCCAGCTTGCCAACATGCGTCAGGGTACGCAGAAGGCAAAAACCAGATCTGAAGTTTCCGGCGGCGGCAGAAAGCCCTGGAGACAGAAGGGAACCGGTCATGCAAGACAGGGATCCATCAGAGCTCCTCAGTGGACCGGCGGCGGCGTAGTATTCGCTCCCGTACCGAGAGATTACTCCATGTCCATGAACAAGAAGGAGAAGAGAGCTGCTATGAAGTCTGCTCTTACAAGCCGCGTTGAGGCCGGCAAGCTCATCGTTCTGGACGAGCTGAAGCTGGATGCTATCAAGACCAAGGCATTTGCAGAGGTGCTTGAGGCCCTGAACCTGAAGAAGGCTCTTGTGATCCTTGACGAGAACGACAAGAACGTGGTTCTTTCCGCAAGAAACATTCCGGATGTGAAGACCACTCAGGTCAACACCCTGAACGTATACGACGTAATGAAGTACAGCACCGTAGTCGTTACCAAGAAGGCGGTTTCAAACATTGAGGAGGTATACGCATAATGGCAGCAATCAATTATTATGATGTGATCTTAAAGCCTGTAGTATCAGAGACTTCCATGAATGCTATGGCTCAGAAGAAATACACCTTCCTCGTAGCGCCTGAGGCAACCAAGTCACAGGTGAAGGAAGCTGTAGAGAAGATGTTCCCGGGCACCAAGGTTTCATCCGTAAACACGATGAACAAGCCTGGCAAGGACAGAAGACGGGGAATGGTCATCGGCAAGACTGCCAAGACCAAGAAGGCTATCGTAACCCTTACCGAGGACTCCAAGGAGATCGAGGTATTCCAGGGCCTGTAAATTCCCACATTATGCAGACGGGTACTGCGACAATAAACTATTAAAGGAGAAATTGAAAAGTCATGGGTATTAAGACATACAAGGCTTATACACCTTCCAGAAGACATATGACTGGTTCCGACTTCAGCGAGGTCACCAAGACCACTCCTGAGAAGTCACTGCTTGCCGGAAAGAAGAAGACTGCCGGCCGTAACAACCAGGGTAAGATCACCGTCAGACATCACGGCGGCGGAAACAGACAGAAGTACAGAATCGTTGATTTCAAGAGAAATACCAAGGACGGTATCTCCGCAAAGGTCATCGGCATCGAGTACGATCCCAACAGATCTGCAAACATCGCTCTGATCTGCTATGAGGACGGCGAGAAGGCATACATCCTTGCTCCTGCAGGACTGACCGACGGAATGAAGGTCATGAGCGGCGAGAACGCCGAGGCAAGAGTCGGCAACTGCCTCCCGCTTTCCAAGATCCCGGTAGGCGCCAGCGTGCACAACATCGAGCTGCTTCCGGGCAAGGGCGGACAGATGGTTCGTTCCGCAGGAAACTCTGCTCAGCTGATGGCTAAGGAAGGAAAGTACGCAACTCTGAGACTTCCCTCCGGCGAGATGCGCATGGTTCCCATCGAGTGCCGTGCAACCATCGGTGTAGTAGGAAACGGCGAGCACAACCTGATCAACTACGGTAAGGCCGGCCGCAAGAGAAACATGGGCTGGAGACCTACCGTAAGAGGTTCCGTTATGAACCCCAACGACCATCCCCACGGTGGTGGTGAGGGTAAAGCTCCCATCGGACGTCCGGGTCCCTGCACACCTTGGGGCAAGCCTGCTCTTGGTCTTAAGACCAGAAAGAAGAAAAAGGCTTCCAACAAGCTGATCGTAAGAAGACGTGATGGTAGAGCCATCAAGTAAGATAGGAGGATAAAGGAATATGGCAAATCGTTCATTAAAAAAAGGACCGTTCGCTGATGCCTCTCTGCTGAAGAAGGTAGACGCTATGAACGCTTCAGGACAGAAGTCCGTAATCAAGACCTGGTCACGCCGTTCTACTATCTTCCCGCAGATGGTAGGCCACACAATTGCAGTGCATGACGGAAGAAAGCATGTGCCTGTATACGTTACAGAGGACATGGTTGGACATAAGCTCGGTGAGTTCGTTGCTACCAGAACCTTCAGAGGACATGGCAAGGACGAGAAGAAGACCGGCGTAAGATAAGTTAGCGGAAGGAGGAATCTACTATGGCAAAGGGACATAGATCACAAGTTAAAAGAGAAAGAAATGCCGTTAAGGATACCAGACCAAGCGCTAAGCTTTCATACGCTAGAGTTTCGGTACAGAAGGCATGCTTCGTATTGGACGCTATCAGAGGCAAGGATCTGAACACCGCCCTTGGTATCGTTACATATAACCCAAGATATGCTTCATCCTTAGTAAAGAAGTTACTTGAGTCCGCAGCAGCAAATGCGGAGAACAACAACAACATGGACAGAGAGAACCTTTATGTAGCAGAGTGCTACGCAGACAAGGGACCTACCATGAAGAGAGTACAGCCGAGAGCACAGGGCAGAGCTTATCGCATCGAGAAGCGCACCAGCCACATCACAGTTGTTCTTGACGAGAGAAAGTAAGGAGGAAAGCATGGGACAGAAAGTTAATCCACACGGCCTGAGAGTCGGTGTTATTAAAGACTGGGATTCCAGATGGTTCGCAGAAGGCAAGGATTTTGCTGACAGCCTTGTTGAGGACTACAACATCAGAAAGTTCCTGAAGAAGAAGCTCGCTCCGGCCGGTATCTCAAAGATCGAGATCGAGAGAGCAGCAGACAGAGTCAGACTGATCATCTATACCGCTAAGCCGGGCGTAGTGATCGGTAAGGGCGGCGCAGAGATCGAGAAGCTGAAGACGGAAGTTCAGAAGCTGACCACAAAGAAGGTATTTGTGGACATCAAGGAGATCAAGAGACCGGACAGAGACGCGCAGCTCGTAGCAGAGAGCATCGCGCAGCAGCTTGAGAACCGTGCGTCCTTCAGACGTGCCATGAAGCAGGCTATGCAGCGTACCATGAAGTCCGGAGCCCTGGGCATCAAGGCAGCTGTATCCGGAAGACTGGGCGGCGCTGATATCGCGCGTTCAGAGTTCTATTCAGAGGGTACCATCCCGCTTCAGACCTTAAGAGCCGACATTGATTACGGTTTTGCCGAGGCTGACACCACCTATGGAAAGCTGGGCATCAAGGTTTGGATCTACAAGGGAGAGGTACTTCCCCAGAAGAAACAGGAAGGGAGCGATAAATAATCATGTTAATGCCAAAGAGAACAAAATATCGTAAGCAGCAGCGTGGTTCCATGAAGGGCAGAGCTTCTAGAGGCAACAAGATTGCCTACGGTGAGTTCGGTCTTGTCGCTACCGAGCCGTGCTGGTTAAAGGCAAATCAGATCGAGGCAGCCCGTGTTGCCATGACCCGTTACATCAAGCGTGGCGGTAAGGTTTGGATCAAGGTATTCCCGGACAAGCCGGTAACCTCCAAGCCCATCGGCGTACGTATGGGATCCGGAAAGGGCGCCGTTGAGTTTTATGTAGCAGTAGTTAAGCCGGGCCGCGTAATGTTCGAGATCGCAGGTGTTCCGGAGGAGACGGCTAGAGAGGCATTACGTCTTGCAATGCATAAGTTACCGCTTACTTGCAAGATCGCTTCTAAGGCAGAGTTGGAAGGCGGTGATAACAGTGAAGAGTAAGAAGTATTTAGAAGAGCTCAAGGCAAAGGATGCAGCAGCCCTTAAGGAAGATCTCGTTGCTGCGAAGAAGGAACTTTTCAACTTAAGATTCCAGAACGCGACTAACCAGCTTGATAATACCGCAAGGATCAATGAGGTTCGCAAGAATATCGCCAGAATCCAGACTGTTATCACTGAGAAGTCCAAGGCAGAATAACCGAAGGAAAGGAGAACATTAACCGTGGAAAGAAATCTTAGAAAGACCCGTACCGGTAAGGTGATCAGCAATAAGATGGATAAGACCATTACTGTTGCGATCGAGGATAATGTTAAACATCCTTTAATCGGTAAGATCGTTAAGAGCACATACACCCTGAAGGCGCATGACGAGAACAACGAGTGCGGCGAAGGCGATATCGTAGAAGTAATGGAAACAAGACCCCTCTCCAAGACCAAGAGATGGAGACTGGTAAAGGTTGTTGAGAAGGCTAAATAAGCGGAAAGGAAGTTTAAAACTATGGTACAGCAGGAAACCAGACTTAAGGTCGCTGATAATACCGGAGCAAAAGAACTCCTCTGCATCCGTGTTATGGGCGGCTCAACCAGAAGATATGCCCGCATCGGCGATGTGATCGTTGCTTCTGTCAAAGATGCAACACCGGGCGGCGTTGTAAAGAAGGGCGACGTTGTCAAGGCAGTCGTTGTCCGCACTGTTCAGAAGACCCGTCGTCAGAACGGCTCCTACATTCGCTTCGACGAGAATGCAGCCGTTATCATCAAGGACGACAAGACCCCGAGAGGAACCCGTATTTTCGGGCCGGTTGCAAGAGAGCTTCGTGACCATCAGTTCATGAAGATCGTATCCCTTGCACCGGAAGTATTATAAGGAGGTGCCCGCATGCGTAAGATCAAGAAAGACGATATGGTCAGAATTATCGCAGGTAAGGACAAGGGTAAGGACGGAAAGGTGCTCAGCGTTGACGCTAAGAACAACAAGGTGATCGTTGAGGGATGCAATATGGTCACCAAGCACCAGAAGCCTGCGGCAGGAAATCCACAGGGCGGCATCTTAAAGAAGGAAAGCCCGCTGGACATTTCAAATGTTATGCTTCTGGTTGACGGTCAGCCCACCAAGGTTGGCTTCAAGATGGAAGGCGACAAGAAGGTCCGCGTGGCAAAGAAGACCGGCAAGGTTATAGCATAAGCGAAAGGAGGAAAAAACTGTGGCCAGATTAAAAGATATCTACAATTCAGAGATCAAGGACGCCATGATCAAGAAGTTCGGTTACAAGAACATCATGGAAGTTCCGAAGCTGGAGAAAATCGTCATCAACATGGGCGTTGGCGAGGCTAAGGAAAATGCCAAGGTTTTGGACTCTGCTGTCAGAGACCTGGAGATCATCTCCGGACAGCACGCTGTAACCACCAAAGCCAGAAAGTCTGTTGCAAACTTCAAGATCCGTGAGGGCATGCCCATCGGATGTAAGGTAACTCTCAGAGGAGAGAAGATGTATGATTTCGCAGATCGTCTCATCAACCTTGCACTTCCCCGTGTACGTGACTTCAGAGGCGTTAACCCCAACGCTTTCGACGGAAGAGGAAACTACGCGCTCGGTATCAAGGAGCAGCTCATCTTCCCGGAAATCGAGTACGATAAGGTAGACAAGACCAGAGGTATGGACATTATCTTCGTTACCACTGCAAAGACTGACGAAGAGGCCAAGGAACTGTTAAGACTGTTCAACATGCCGTTTGCGAAATAAGGGAGGAACTTAAGAGATGGCTAAAACTTCTATGAAGATTAAGCAGCAGCGTCCTGCCAAGTTCTCTACCAGAGAATACAACAGATGCAGAATTTGCGGCAGACCGCACGCTTACCTGAGAAAGTACGGCATTTGCCGTATCTGCTTCAGAGAGCTTGCATACAAGGGCGAGATCCCGGGCGTAAGAAAAGCAAGCTGGTAAAACCGGGGCATTTCCTGAAAAAGACAGGGAGCCTTCGGAGCCTCTCTCCGCGTAAGGGAGAGAGGGCCTGCCTTCGGGCGGGCGCTTAGATGTAAAGAGATGTAAAACACAAGAGAAAGGATATCGTATATACATACGTAAAGGTAAATGAACTATGGCTATGAGTGATCCGATCGCAGACATGCTTACAAGAATCCGTAACGCAAATGTCCGCAAACACAAAACGGTTGACATCCCGTCATCCAAGATGAAGCTTGCTATCGCTGACATCCTTGTAAAGGAAGGCTATGTTGAGAAGTATGAGCTTGTTGACAACGGAAACTTCAAGGATATCAGAATCACCTTAAAGTACACGGCAGACGGCGCAGAGCGCATCCTGACCGGTATCAAGAGAATCTCCAAGCCCGGTCTTCGCGTATATGCCGGCAAGGAGAACATGCCGAAGGTACTGAACGGACTTGGCACTGCTATTATTTCAACGAATGTAGGCGTTATCACTGACAAGGAAGCTCGTCAGAAGGGCGTCGGCGGAGAAGTTCTCTGCTTCGTTTGGTAATAGATACATCTGAAAACAGTCGGCACGCACAGGGGCCGACCGACAATTTAAGAAGGAGGAACATACAGCATGTCACGTATTGGAAGACAGCCGGTTGCGATCCCGGCAGGGGTTACCGTCACCATCGCAGACGGAAACCTTGTGACTGTTAAGGGCCCGAAGGGAGAGCTTACAAGACAGTTCGCCCATGAGCTCACGATCGAGGAAAAAGATGGACACATCGAAGTTACACGTCCGAATGATTTAAAGAGGATCAAAGCGCTTCACGGTCTCACAAGGACCCTGATCCACAACATGGTTACTGGTGTGACCACCGGCTATGAGAAGGTTCTCGAGGTCAACGGTGTTGGTTACAGAGCAGCAAAGCAGGGCAAGAAGCTGGTGCTGAACCTGGGTTACTCTCATCCCGTAGAGATGGAGGATCCGGAGGGCATCGAGACTGTCTGCGACGGTCAGAACAAGATCATCGTAAAGGGCATCTCCAAGGAGAAGGTCGGACAGTATGCAGCTGAGATCAGAACCAAGAGACCGCCGGAGCCTTACAAGGGCAAGGGTATCAAGTACGATACTGAGGTGATCAGACGTAAGGTCGGCAAGACAGGTAAGAAGTAATCTAAGGAGAGTGTAAAGATGATTAACAAAAAGTCAAAGAGCGAAATTCGCCAGAAAAAGCACGCAAGACTTCGTAATCGTATCTCAGGAACCGCTGAGAGACCGCGTCTTTGCGTATTCAGAAGTAATAATCATATGTATGCTCAGATTATCGACGACACTGTTGGCCACACCCTCTGCGCAGCTTCCACCATGGAGGCAGATGCAAAGAAGGCCCTTGAGTACACCGACAACGTTGAAGCAGCAGCATATGTAGGAAAGGCGATCGCCGAGAAGGCACTGGAAAAGGGCATCAAGACGGTCGTATTCGATAGAGGCGGTTTCATTTATCATGGAAAAGTTAAGGCGCTTGCAGATGCAGCACGTGAAGCCGGACTGGAATTCTAAGGGGAGGAGAGGAAATAATGAAGCGTAATATTATCGATCCGAAATCATTAGAATTAAACGACAAAGTAGTTGCAATCAAGCGCGTATCCAAGACCGTTAAGGGTGGACGTACCATGAGATTTTCCGCACTGGTAGTAGTTGGAGACGGCAACGGCCATGTAGGCGCAGGCCTGGGCAAGGCTGCCGAGGTTCCGGAGGCTATCAGAAAAGGTAAGGAAGCAGCTACAAAGAACCTGATTCAGATTTCAATGGACAAGAACAATTCGGTACCGCATGACTATACAGGAAAGTTCGGCAGCTCAACCGTAATGCTGAAGAGAGCTCCTGAAGGTACCGGTGTGATCGCAGGCGGTACCGCTCGTGCGGTTCTGGAGCTTGCAGGCATCAAGAACATCCGTACCAAGGTCCTTGGCTCAACCAACAAGGTAAACTGTGTACTGGCTACCCTGGAGGGCTTAAAGGCCATGAAGACTCCGGAGCAGGTTGCAGCACTCAGAGGCAAGACCGTGGAAGAGATTCTTAAGTAATAGGAGGAAACAGAGATGGCAGAAAAGAAACTGAGAGTAACTCTTGTAAAGTCTCCTATTGGTGCAGTACCGAAGAACAAGAAGACTGTTGCAGCATTAGGACTTCGTAAGATCAATTCAACTAACGAACTTCCTGACAACGGCGCTGTAAGAGGCATGCTCCAGCAGGTTAAGCACATGGTTAAAGTCGAAGAGCTTTAATTAAGGAGGTTAGGGATGGAATTATCAAACTTAAGACCGGCTGCTGGCTCCAAGCACAGCAATAATTTCAGAAAAGGCCGCGGACACGGTTCAGGAAACGGTAAGACCGCAGGTTACGGACACAAGGGCCAGAAGGCTCGTTCCGGTGCTCCGAGACCCGGCTTCGAAGGCGGCCAGATGCCCCTTTACAGAAGACTTCCCAAGAGAGGCTTCACCAACAGAAACAGAGTTGAGTATGTAGGAATCAACGTATCTGTTCTTGAGAGATTTGAGGACGGCGCAGTTGTTGATATCCAGACTCTTCTTGATCAGAAGATCATTAAGGACACCAAGGGCGGGGTTAAGATCCTGGGCAACGGTGACCTGAAGAAGAAGCTGACTGTTAAGGCTAACGCTTTCACAGAGACAGCAAAGACCAAAATCGAGGCGGTTGGTGGAACCTGCGAGGTGATCTGATATGTGGAATTTACTGAAGAATGCATGGAAGGTCACAGAGGTTCGTAAAAAACTGATCTTTACCTTCTTTATGCTTGTGGTCATAAGGTTCGGTTCCGTACTCCCGATCCCGGGAGTCAATACCGGCTATTTTGACACCCTGCTTAGCAATTTAAGCGGAACAGATGCATTCGGATGGTTCAATGCAATGACCGGTGGATCCTTTACGGATTTATCGGTATTTGCACTTAGTATTACGCCTTACATCACTTCATCCATCATCATGCAGCTTCTGACCATTGCCATTCCGGCACTGGAGCAGATGCAGAAGGATGGAGCGGACGGGCGCAAAAAGATCGCGGAATATACCAGATATCTGACAGTGGCCCTGGCCCTGATCGAATCCCTGGCAATGGGAATCGGTTTCGGCGGCCGCGGCCTGCTGTATGAGTTCAACGTATGGAACGTGGTGATCTGCGTCGTTACCATGACGGCCGGATCAGCTCTCCTGATGTGGATCGGCGAGCGCATCACCGAGAGAGGCGTCGGAAACGGCATCTCCATCGTGCTGCTCTTCAACATCCTTTCCTCCCTTCCGGGAGATCTGGAGTCCCTCTTTGTCATACTGCTGAACGACGACGTTCTTGCCATCAACCTGGTAAGAGCCGTCCTGATCCTGGCATGTATCGCGGTGATGGTGGTATTCACCATTATTCTGAACGGTGCGGTAAGAAAGATCCCTGTTCAGTATTCAAGAAAGCTGCAGGGAAGCCGTGTCAACAACGGGACCAGCATCCCTCTCAAGGTCAACACGGCAGGCGTTATCCCGGTGATCTTCGCATCCTCTATCATGTCGATGCCTGTGGTCATCGCAAGCTTCATGCAGGTGGACTACGCCACTCTGGGAGGAAAGATCCTCCTTGCCCTGAATTCAAGCTCCTGGTGTAATCCGGCTTATCCCTGGGCAAACGTTGGTCTTGTGATCTATATCGTGCTGGTGATCCTCTTCGCCTACTTCTACACATCCATTACCTTCAATCCTTTGGAGGTTGCCAACAATATGAAGAAGAACGGCGGATTCATCCCGGGTATCAGACCCGGAAAACCGACGAGCGATTACCTGAATCGGATCCTCAACTACATTGTGTTCATCGGTGCTGTAGGCCTTACGATCGTATGCGTGGTGCCCATCGTGGTATCCGGACTCTTCGGTGTGGGACATCTTTCCTTCATGGGAACCTCACTGATCATTATCGTAAGCGTCGTGCTGGAAACTATCAAACAGGTAGAGTCACAGCTGTTAGTACGTAACTATAAGGGCTTTTTGAACGACTAAGTCGAGGAGAGTCAAAATGAAAATCATAATGCTGGGCGCGCCCGGAGCGGGCAAAGGAACTCAGGCCAAGCAGATAGCGAAGGAATACGATATCCCCCATGTCAGCACAGGGGATATCTTCCGCGCTAATATGAAGAACGGCACTGAGCTTGGTAACAAAGCGAAGGAATACATGGATGCGGGAAAACTGGTACCCGATGAGCTGACCATCAGCATGCTTCTGGACAGGATCTCTCAGGAGGACTGCGGGAAGGGCTATGTGCTGGACGGTTTCCCCAGAACGATCCCCCAGGCGGAAAGCCTGAAGGAAGCGCTTTCCAAGCGGAATGAGGCCATCGATTACGCCATCGATATCGAGGTACCGGATGAGGTGATCGAGGAGCGCATGACAGGCAGGAGAAGCTGCCCGTCCTGCGGAGCCACCTATCATCTGGTATTCAACCCCAGCAGCCGTGAGGGCGTCTGCGACGCCTGCGGAGCGGCTCTGGTGCAGAGAGCGGACGATCAGCCTGAAACCGTAAAAAAGCGTCTTGCAGTATATCATGAACAGACCAAACCCCTCATCGATTATTATGAGAGGGAAGGCGTTTTAAAATGCATCGACGGCACACAGAAGCCGGAGGATGTATTTGCGGCAATTACGGAGGTCCTGAAATAAAATGGTGACGATCAAATCGGATCATGAAGTTCAGCTCATGCGGGAAGCAGGGCAGATCCTTGCAAAGGTCCACATGGAGCTTTCCAAGGAGGTGCGGCCTGGAATGTCCACCTGGGAGCTTGATCAGATATGCGAAAAGCTGATCAGGAGCCACGGATGCATTCCTTCCTTTAAAGGATACGAAGGCTTTCCTGCTTCCGCCTGCATCTCCGTCAATGACGAGGTGGTGCACGGCATTCCGGATAAGCACCGGTATCTGCAGGAGGGAGACATCGTCTCCGTGGATACGGGAGTGATCTGGAAGGGCTGGCAGTCTGATGCGGCCAGGACCCACGCAGTCGGAAAGATCTCAAAGGAGGCCCAGGACCTGATCGACAGGACCAGGGAAAGCTTCTTTGCCGGAATCCAGGCTGCCGTTGCAGGCGGACACGTCAACGATATCGGTCGGGCCATCGAGGACTATATCATCCCCTACGGCTACGGCATTGTGGAAGACCTTGTGGGTCACGGCATCGGCCGGGACATGCATGAGGAACCGGAGGTCCCGAACTTCACATGCAAGCGCAAGGGCATTCGCCTTCAGAAGAACATGACCATCGCCGTGGAGCCCATGATCAATATGGGGACCTGGCAGGTACGGGAGGCGGAAAACGGATGGACCTATGTCAGCGCAGACGGCTCACTGTCAGCGCACTATGAAAACACGATACTGATCACGGATGGTCAGCCGGAGGTACTGTCGCTGCTTCCGGAGGAAAAGAAGCTGTATCACGTGAACTAAGCGGGAAAGCCGCCCCACAGAGAATTCAGGAGGACAGGATGTCTAAGGCAGACGTAATCGAATTAGAAGGAACCGTTGTCGAAAAGTTGCCGAACGCTATGTTTCAGGTGGAGCTTGAAAACGGACATCAGGTGCTTGCTCACATCAGCGGCAAGCTTCGGATGAATTACATCAGGATCCTGCCGGGAGACAAGGTAACTCTGGAGATGAGCCCCTACGATCTTTCAAAGGCTCGGATCATCTGGAGAGATAAGTAATCCCGCAGGCGAAGAATAAGGTGGAATGGGGCTTGCATTATACGGATTATTCTGCTATAATGCTTTAGCAACTCTGCCCAGGTTCAGAGGAAAGGAGATTATATGAAAGTTAGATCTTCAGTAAAACCTATATGCGAAAAGTGTAAGGTTATCAAAAGAAAAGGGGTTATCAGAATTATCTGCGAAAACCCGAAACACAAACAGAGACAAGGTTAATCAGGAGGTAGAACATGGCTCGTATAGCAGGTGTCGATCTTCCGAGAGAGAAGCGTGTTGAAATCGGTCTTACCTATATCTATGGTATCGGCCTTTCTTCTTCAAAGCGTATCCTCAAGGAAGCAGGTGTCAATCCGGATACTCGTGTAAAGGATCTTACGGATGACGAGGTAAAGAGACTGGCTGAGATCATTTCCGAGACTCAGGTTGTTGAAGGTGATTTAAGAAGAGAGATCGCCATGAACATCAAGAGACTTCAGGAGATCGGATGCTATCGCGGAATCCGTCACAGAAAGGGTCTTCCTGTTCGCGGACAGAAAACCAAGACCAACGCGAGAACACGTAAGGGTCCGAAGAAGACGGTTGCAAACAAGAAGAAGTAATGGTTTTCAGTGTTTAGCATGGATTTGCATGTTTTAAAAACAGAAACCGCAGTATGAAGAAAAGAAAGTAGGTTAGTTTGATATGGCAAAAAAAGTGTCAGCAGGCGCTAAGAAGGTAGTAAAAAAGCGCGTTAAGAAAAACGTTGAACACGGACAGGCACACATCCAGTCATCCTTCAACAACACCATCGTGACTCTGACGGATGCACAGGGAAATGCTTTATCATGGGCAAGTGCCGGTGGTCTGGGATTTAGAGGTTCAAGGAAATCTACTCCGTACGCAGCTCAGATGGCTGCAGAAACTGCTACTAAGGCCGCTCTTGTGCATGGACTTAAGACAGTGGATGTAATGGTTAAGGGACCCGGCTCAGGACGTGAAGCGGCGATCCGTGCTCTTCAGGCCGCAGGTCTTCAGGTTACCAGCATTAAGGACGTTACCCCGGTTCCCCATAACGGATGCCGTCCGCCGAAGCGCAGAAGAGTCTAATTAGGAGGTTAATCATGGCAGTAGATAGAGTTCCTGTTCTTAAAAGATGCAGATCCCTCGGACTGGATCCTGTATTCTTAGGAATTGATAAAAAGTCTAAGAGAGAGTCACGGAGAGGCGGAAAGAAGCTCTCCGAGTACGGCATGCAGCTTCGCGAGAAGCAGAAGGCAAAGTTCATCTATGGTGTTCTGGAGAAGCCCTTCCGTAACTACTATGCCAAGGCAGAGCGTATGGATGGCCAGACCGGTGCCAACCTGATGACCATGCTTGAGCAGAGACTTGACAACGTGATCTTCCGTCTTGGCTGGGCACGCACCAGAAAAGAGGCAAGACAGATCGTTGACCACAAGCACGTTCTTGTTAACGGCAAGCAGGTGAACATTCCCTCCTACCTTGTAAAGGCTGGAGATACCATCGAGATCAAAGAAAAACACAAGACAGCTCAGAGATATAAGGACATTCTTGAGGTGACCGGAAGCCGTATGGTTCCGGAGTGGCTGGAGTCTGACAAGGAGAATCTGAAGGCTACCGTCAGAGAGCTTCCCAAGAGAGAGATGATCGACGTCCCGGTTGACGAGATGCTTATTGTCGAGCTTTATTCAAAGTAATGCGGTTTCCGCATTACTTTGTATGCTCCAAGGAGGCGCCCTCCGCAGATGTCCTTTTTCTGACATTCTGCGGAACAGCAGGCACACTCAATGAAAGGAGTGCATAACGTGTTTGATTTTGAAAAGCCAAATATCGAAATTGTTGAGATTTCCGATGATAAAAAATACGGCAAATTCGTATGTGAGCCCCTGGAGAGAGGCTACGGCATCACTCTGGGCAACTCACTGAGAAGGATCATGCTCTCTTCCCTTCCTGGTACGGCTGTCAGCCGCGTCAAGATCGACGGCGTGCTGCACGAATTCTCTTCCATCCAGGGAGTCAAGGAAGATGTGACCGAGATCGTTATGAACATCAAGGAGCTTGCGATCAAGAATCACAGCATGGATAACTCTCCCAAGACAGCCTACATCGACTTTGAGGGAGAGGGCGTCGTAAAAGGCTCCGATATCCAGGTGGACAGCGACATCGAGATCATGAATCCTGATCAGGTGATCGCTACCCTGAGCGGCCCCAATGCAAAGCTCAACATGGAGCTGACCATTGTGAACGGCCGCGGTTATGCCGGCGCAGATAAGAATAAGGGGGATGATCTTCCCATTGGATGCATCGCCATCGATTCTATCTTCACTCCGGTAGAGCGTGTGAACATGAACGTGGAGAATACCCGTGTGGGCCAGCAGACCGACTTCGACAAGCTGACTCTGGATGTTTACACCAACGGTACCCTTGCACCGGACGAGGCCGTAAGCCTTGCAGCAAAGGTATTAAGCGAGCATTTAAGCCTCTTTATCGATCTGTCCGAGAATGCCAAGACAGCAGAGGTCATGATCGAGAAGGAGGATGATGAGAAGGGCAAGGTCCTCGAGATGAACATCGACGAGCTCGAGCTCTCCGTGCGTTCCTACAACTGCCTGAAGCGGGCGGGAATCAACACGGTGGAGGAACTTTGCTCCAAGACTCCTGATGATATGATGAAGGTAAGGAACCTGGGACGTAAGTCCCTGGAAGAGGTCCTGGCAAAGCTGAAGGACCTTGGCCTTTCACTGAACACAGGAGAAGAAGGCTAACGCCTACTGATAAGACCACAGGCACAATAGGAGGAAAGAGAAATGCCGGGATACAGAAAATTAGGAAAGACCTCTTCCCAGAGAAAGGCTCTTTTAAGAAACCAGATCACTGCTCTGTTATATCATGGTAAGATCGTTACCACCGAGGCAAGAGCAAAGGAGATCCGTAAGCAGGTTGAGGGCCTTATCGCCCTTGCCGTAAAGGAAAAGGATAACTTCGAAGAGGTTACCGTAAAGGCCAAGGTTGCCCGCAAGGACAGCGAGGGCAAGCGCGTTAAGGAAGTGAAGGAAGTAAACGGCAAGCAGAAGAAGGTTACCGTTTATGATGAAGTGGACAAGACCATCAAGAAGGACAAGCCCTCCAGACTTCACGCAAGACGTAAGATGCTTTCCGTTCTTTACGATGTAACTGAGGTTCCCACTGAGGCCGCTGGCAGAAAGAAGGGAACCAAGAAGGCAGATATCGTTGCAAAGCTTTTCGACGAGTATGCTCCCAAGTATGCTTCCAGAAACGGTGGATACACCCGTATCGTTAAGATCGGACCCCGTAAGGGCGACGCAGCCATGGAAGTGCTCATCGAGCTGGTTTAATCCTGATAAATTGATTTCTGAGTAAAGCAGAAGCCTCCGGATCTCCGGGGGCTTTTGTAATGCGTAATGATTTGTACAGAATATCGTAAATTGACTTATAGGAGTGCATTGGATATAATTTACTTACAGAATTTAAAAAGGGAAGCTTCTCTTTCAGAAGCTTTTATGGGGAGGCAGCCATGAAGAAGTTAATGAAGATCATTCTGGCGGCAGCGGTGTTTACCATGATGCTGGTCACCACGGTTTTCGCTTACAGCGAGCGTTACCGGGCGATCCCCAGCGTCAGGATCACGGTGCAGACCGGGGAGCTCAGTATCGGCGACGAACTGTCCGATAACGCGGAATCCTATGTGACGGTTCCGGACAACGATTACTATACGCTGGACGCAGCGGAGTGGCTGGATGATATCCGCAGTCTGAAGGTGGGGGATGAGCCCAGGATGAAGGTTTACCTCTATAACAGCGGCAGGACCATCGAGCACAGCGACTACGACACCATCTACAATTTCAGGGGCAGCTACACCGCCTCCAACGTTCATATCACCAACGGTGAATTCATCTCCGCCGCCCGCAGGGACGGCAACGAGACTCTGGAGGTGACCCTCCGGGTAAAGGCCATCAAGGGCGAGTATGACTCCCCCGAGGATGTATACTGGACCAGCTCCCGGGGCGTTGCCAGATGGACCGCTCCGGAGAACGGCTCCGGCTATTACGACGTGGTCTGCTACAGAGGCTCTGCCGTGGTGAAGCGCCTCAACGGCTATCATGGCACCAGCTACAATTTCTACCCCTATATGACCAAGGCAGGGGACTACAGCTTCCGGGTGCGGACCGTAGCGCCGGAGAACATTTCCTCAAGCGTGGGAAAGAGCTCCGACTGGATGGAGTCCGATACCCTGACCATAGAGGAGAATCAGGTTTCCGACGGCAGTGGCCAGACCTCATCGGATGAGACGGGAGGCGGCCCCAGCATCAACGGCAACTCCTATCCCAACGGCACCGGCAACGCCAACGTGGCAGGCTGGGTCCAGAGCAACGGCATCTGGTACTTCCGCTATCCCAACGGAGAGCTGGCAAAGGACGGCTGGCTGAAGCTGGACGGCAAGTATTATATGTTTGATGCTTCCGGCAAGATGCTCACAGGCTGGCAGCAGAACAAGTACGGCATCTGGTTCTACATGGATAAGAGCTCCGGCGCCATGCGCACCGGCTGGCTCAGGGACGGCGATTACTGGTATTATCTCAACACCACCCAGGACGACTGGGAGGGCTGCATGGTCAGAGGCTGGTGGACCCTTGGGGACAAGAAATATTATTTCAATGATTCCGGTATCATGGTCACCGGCTGGTTCCAGATCGACGGAAAGTGGTACTACTTCTATCCGGAGGGCTCCACAGGCGGTGCCTATGGATATCTGGCCACCAACACCGATATCGGCAGCTTCCATGTAAATGCCGAGGGCGTGTGGGAATAAGCTTCCCCATTCCCGGGATCGATCAGAAATGACAGAAATATCCATACAGAAAAGCGCTTTTCCACCTGGCAAAGGCGCTTTTTATTTTGACATTTGGAGCCCGGACAGGTATACTTAAGCAGTTATGAAGATTATAGATGCCGCCCATGTCTTTTTCGACTATGTGCGGAGAGATGAAAACGATAATATCGAAGAAGTGAGCCACGCCCTTTCCGATCTTAGCCTGAGCATCGAGGAGGGGAGCTTTGTGTGCATCCTGGGCCACAACGGCTCCGGAAAGTCCACCTTTGCGAAGCTTCTGAATGGTCTGAACCTGCCAAAGGAGGGTACGGTGCTCATTGCGGGCATGGATACCCGGGAGGAGGAGAAGCTCCTTAAGATCAGGGAGACTGCAGGCATGGTATTCCAGAACCCGGACAATCAGATCATCGCCAACGTGGTGGAGGAGGATGTGGGCTTTGGCCCGGAGAACATCGGCGTCCCTACGGAGGAGATCTGGCGCAGGGTGGATGCTTCTCTGGCGGCCGTAGGGATGCAGGCCTATAGGATGAAGTCTCCCAACCGGCTGTCCGGTGGCCAGAAGCAGCGGGTGGCCATTGCAGGGGTGATGGCCATGAAGCCTGCCTGCATCATCCTGGACGAGCCCACCGCCATGCTGGACCCCAATGGAAGGAAGGATGTTATGGCTACGGTCCATGAGCTGAACCGGAAGGAAGGCATGACCATCGTCCACATTACCCATTACATGGAGGAAGCGGTGGAGGCAGACCGGGTCATCGTCATGGACGGCGGCCATGTGGTGATGGACGGGACTCCCAGGGAGGTCTTTTCCAGAGTGGAGGAGCTTCGGGCCCTGTCCCTTTGCGTGCCCCAGGCCACAGAGCTGGCCTATGAGCTGCGGCAGGCAGGCATGCCCCTTCGGGAAGGGATCCTGACCCGGGAGGAACTGATAGAGGAACTGGTACCCCTTTTACGGCGGGGAAGGGTGAAAGAGGATGCTTAGAGACATTACGATCGGACAATATTATCCCGTGGATTCCCCCATCCACAGGCTGGACCCCAGAGTGAAGCTGGCAGGAACCATGGTTTTCCTGATCTCCCTTTTCGTGACCTCCGGGATCGCAGCCTATGTGCTGGCCACCCTGTGGCTGGGAACCCTCATTTATCTGAGCCGGGTGCCCTTTCGCTTTATTACGAAGGGCCTTAAGGCCATCCTGATCCTGCTGATCATTTCCGTTTCCTTCAACCTGTTTCTGACGGAGGGACGTCCCATCTTCCGGATCGGCTTTCTGACCATGACCTGGGAGGGACTGTCCCTGGCGTTTTTCATGGCCGTACGGCTGATCTACCTGGTGATCGCATCTTCACTGATGACCCTCACCACCACGCCGAATCAGCTGACGGACGGCCTGGAGAAGGGCCTGGGATTCCTGAAACGGTTTTCCGTACCGGTCCATGAGATCTCCATGATGATGTCCATCGCCCTGCGTTTCATCCCCATCCTCATTGAGGAGACGGACAAGATCATGAAGGCCCAGACCGCCAGAGGCGCGGACTTTGAAAGCGGGAACCTGATCCAGCGGGCCAAGTCTATGGTACCCATCCTGGTGCCTCTGTTCCTGTCTGCCTTCCGCAGGGCTTCTGACCTGGCCATGGCCATGGAGGCCCGTTGCTATCACGGCGGAGAGGGCAGGACGAAGATGAAGCCTCTTCGTTATGAGAAGCGGGACCGGATCGCCTACGGGATCATGGTGATTTATTTTGTACTGATGCTCTGCACCAGATTCCTGCCCTTCTGAGGCAGGATGGGAGGAGCCTTTTGGAGGAAGCTGTTTTGAGCATACGCTGCGAACATCTGACACATATCTACCAGGCGGGTACGGTCATGGAGTCCTATGCCCTCCGGGATATCAGCTTTGAGATCCAGGACGGGGAATTCATCGGCCTGATCGGCCACACGGGCTCCGGGAAGTCCACCCTGATCCAGCACCTGAACGGCCTGATGCGGCCAAGCTCCGGAACGGTATATTTCAACGGAGAGGATATCTTCGGTGCAGGCTATGATCTGCGGGCCCTCCGGGGTAAGGTGGGGCTTGTATTCCAGTATCCCGAGTATCAGCTTTTTGAGACGGATGTCCTTGCGGATGTAAAATACGGCCCGAAAAACATGGGACTTTCGGATCAGGAGGCGGAGGAACGGGCAAAGGAAGCCCTGGCTCTGTCCGGCCTTTCCGAGGATTTCTGGACCAGGAGCCCCTTTGAGCTTTCCGGTGGACAGAAGCGCAGGGCAGCCATTGCAGGAGTGCTTGCCATGGAGCCCCAGGTGCTGATTCTGGACGAGCCCACGGCAGGCCTGGACCCCAGGGGACGGGACGAGATCCTGGAGACCGTGTCCCAGCTTCACAAAAGCAGGCACGTGACCATCATCCTGGTCTCCCACAGTATGGAGGACATCGCCCGGTATGCAGACCGGATCCTGGTGCTGAATGAGGGCAACCTCCAGTATTTTGATACGCCGAAGCGGGTCTTCAAGTATTACCGGGAACTGGAGAAAATGGGCCTTTCCGCCCCTCAGATCACCTATCTGATGCATGGGCTCAGGGATGAGGGGATCGATGTGGATACCAGTATCGGCACCATTGAGGAGGCCCGGGAGGAGATCCTACGGATCTACGAGAAAAACAGGATAAAGGACTGAATACCGTGAGAAGAATCAGACTGACCGTCGCCTATGACGGTACAAATTACAGCGGCTGGCAGGCCCAGCCCAACAGTCTTACCATAGAGGAAGTGCTGAACCGGGAGATCTCCGGACTTGTGGGAGAGCCCGTAAGCGTCATCGGCGCCAGCCGGACGGACGCAGGAGTGCATGCCTGCGGGAATGTGGCGGTCTTTGATACCAACGCCCAGATCCCGGGAGAAAAATTTGCCTATGCCATCAACCAGCGGCTGCCCCTGGATATCCGGGTGATGAAGTCCGAGGAGTGCGCCCCGGACTGGCACCCCAGGAAGGCGGACTGCACCAAGACCTACGAATACAAGATCTACAATGAACGGATCTCAAACCCCATGCAGCGGCTTTATTCCCACCATTGTTATTTTCCCCTGAGCCTTGGGGACATGCGGGCGGCGGCGGAATACCTCATCGGAGAGCATGATTTCACCAGCTTCGCAAACCCGGATTCTCAGGTGCTGCGGGAAGGGGGCTCCGCCGTAAGGGAGATCTACGACATCGCCATCCTGGTGGAGCACAGCCGCAGGTACTACCGGGCGGGAGAGCATTTTTCCGTGCCCTCCGTTTCCGGACATTCCTTTGCAGCAAACAGCCCTTTAGGCCAGACAGAGGAAGAGGAGCAGCACAGAGGCTATTACGGCATGATGACCATCCGGATCAGCGGAAGCGGTTTCCTCTATAACATGGTGCGGATCATCGCCGGGACGCTCCTTCGGGTGGGGACGGGACTGTATGAGCCGGGATATGTCAAAGAGATCCTTCAGGCGAAGGACCGGCAGCTGGCAGGCCCCACGGCGGAGGCAAAGGGCTTGAGCCTCATCAAGCTGGACTATAAGGAGTAGGCGGCGAAAGGTTCCGCGGAAAGCTCCAGGGGAAGCTCCGGGGGAAGCTCCCGAAGGCTCCCAGGTGGCCGACGGAAAAAAGATTTGCGAAAAAGCCCCTGCGACCTGTTGACAGGCAGAGGAGAATTGCATATAATATAAAGGCTGTTTTAGAAAACAGTAGCAGTAAGCAGAAAAATGTCTTCACCTTTAGCCCCGGTAGAAGCATTTGGAATGTAAAGTTAATAGGAGGTCAACCATGAACAGTTTTATGGCAACACCGTCAACCATCGAAAGAAAATGGTATGTCGTTGACGCAACAGATAAGACCCTGGGACGCCTTGCTTCGGAAGTGGCTAAGGTGTTAAGAGGTAAGCACAAGCCGACCTACACTCCTCATATGGATTGCGGCGATTATGTAATCGTTATCAATGCAGAGAAGTTCAAGGTAAGCGGCAAGAAGATGGATGACAAGGTTTATTTCAGCCATTCAGACTATGTAGGCGGAGCAAAGTTTGTTACCCTGAAGGAGATGCTTGCAAAGCATCCGGAGCGCGTGATCGAAGGCGCTGTAAAGGGTATGCTTCCGAAGGGAGCACTTGGAGCAAAGATGTACAAGAAGCTTTTTGTATACGCTGGCCCGGATCACAAGCATGCGGCTCAGAAGCCGGAAACGCTTACATTCTAATCGGAAGGAGGAAATAACACATGTCAGCAGCAAGATACTACGGCACAGGCCGCAGAAAGAAATCAATTGCAAGAGTATATGTAATGCCGGGAACAGGCAAGATCACCATCAACAAGAAGGACATTGATGAGTACTTCGGCCTGGAGACCCTGAAGGTTATCGTTCGTCAGCCCCTCGTTGCTACCGGCAATGAAGGTAAGATGGATGTTACCGTAAACGTTCGCGGCGGCGGAATTTCCGGACAGGCAGGCGCCATCAGACACGGCATTTCCAGAGCACTCCTTCAGGAGGATGCTGAGAACAGACCGGTTCTGAAGAAGGAAGGCTACCTTACCCGTGATTCCCGCATGAAGGAGCGTAAAAAGTACGGTCTCAAGAAGGCACGTAAGGCTCCTCAGTTCTCTAAGAGATAATTCAAAGCGCAAAACAGAGAATTTACAAACCCCGAAAACCTTGTGTTTTCGGGGTTTTTTCAATATAGTTCAACATATAAAGCTATATAAGACCGCCTGAAATTGTGTGCGGTATGACACATACATGACACACACATGACACAATAGAAAATGTATCTTCCGTAAGATTTTTGCAATCTTCCGTAAGATACGGGAAGCAAAAGAAAAGAGGGCTGTTACACCCCCTTTTCCTTACAGTATTCGATTATCCCGGATCGCACTTCCTTCTTTGTCCGGCAATGGATAATATGACCGTCTTTGAAAATAACGTCATATCCATCGTGCATATTACCTTGGATTCCTGAAAGGAATTCCCGGTTCTTGTCTGCAATCTGCATTGTATCAAACATTCCTTCTTGATCTTTCCTGATTAAATCCTGAATGTATGCGTTGATAGATAAGCCCTTATCAGCAGCAAGATTTTTGATAACCGTTTTCATCCCTTTTGGGACGGCTAATTCAATTCTATCATAGTGTTCTGCCTTGTGCCGGTTCTTATACTCTGTTTTCCCCATATAAGCACCGCCTTAGATTTTGTTGATTGCTTCCAACAGTTCCTGAATCTCAAAGTGGGTATATACAACTTCTGTCACTGTCTGCCCCTTATGCCCGACAATCTTTTTAATGATTTTATCCTGAACCCCGGCAACCGTCAAAAGGCTAATGCAAGTGTGCCGGGTATCGTGCGGGCGGTGATCCATGCCCATTTGTTCAATTAACGGTGTCCAATAGGAATCGTAATAATTCCGGTAAACAAAGTGTTTCCCTTCCGGGGTGGAAAGCAGATATTCGCAATCATTCTTGTTCATCCAGTATTCAAAGAGGGGTAAAACCTTATCGGCAATAGGTACTTTGCGAATCCCCGCCTTTGTCTTGGATGCGGTTATATCAAACCATTTTTCATTGAGATTCACTTGCGCCTTTTTCAATTCCAGCAATTCCCCAATCCTTACGCCTGAATAGATCAGCATAAGGACAACAGACACATATTCATTGGAATTGTTCCATTTCCAAACCGTTTGAATTTCTTCTTTGCTGAACGGCTGGCGGTTTAGGGCGTTGGGATTCTTATCCTGATATTGGTTTATGTCAATATACTTTGCATAATCCTTCCCGCACAGGTCATTTTCCATTGCGAATTTATATAGTTGGCTGAACAGGGCTTTCAGTTTCCGCAATGTGGGGTAATTTTTTCCACAGGTATCAATGATCCCTTGAAGGTGGGATTTCTTAATATCCACAAAACGCATTTTATAGAGCATAGCGCAAAGGCGGTAAGCTGCATTATATCCCTTGATATTGGAATCTGAAATTTTGGGATAATGTTCAGTAGTCCATTTTTCAAATACTTCTTCAAAGGTGATGGAAGAACTATCCATATCATAGGGGTTTTGGTGAAAATTCCCCAAAGCAATAAGCCCTTCTTCTTTGGTTTCATAATAACCTATGGTTTTGAATTTCTGTTTATTGATTCCGGTTTCCGTGTCCAGTTCCCAACCGACAGTTACCCTAACACGGTAAGGCTTCCGCCTGTTTCCGGGCAGCTTAGACACATTACCGAACCCATTCGGTAAGCGCATTATACCATTCCTTTCTTCATTGATTTCTGAATCATGGAATGGTATAATTTGAATGACCACTTCATGATTCTTTGCAGGTTTCTTGAATTGGTTGCTTTCGGAATCCCTGACTGTTGCAGCAGCCGGGGATTTCTTTTTATGCCGTTTTCCGTTGCAGCGGGAAGCGGCTTATTTTTGTTGTTCAGCAACTCTCTTGAAAAATTTACCTTCTATCACGGCAATAGCAAAGGCTTTTGCACTTGATTGAAGATCATTAAATTCCTTTTCCGTGAAAGTTGCTTCATGCCCATCTTTGGATAGAACAATTTCACATTCATCTGGGACTTGTACCCTTTGGGAAGGATCATCTTCACCTTCCCAATGCCATTTGATCACATTTTCTTCTACAGTAAATCCAGCTTGTTTCAATAATTCGCAAAAATGCAAATTTTTACGAATGGTCTTGATTTGATCGGCGTTTTGCCTGTCATAATATTCCCACCCCATAAGGCTATCCGGCGAAACATCAAGTGCTTCAGCAAGTTTTCCGATCATTTCAATGTTAGGCTCTCTTTTGCCTTTTTCCCAATAATTTAGGCGGGTAGGGGTTATTCCTAACTTTTCGGCTAATTGTTTTTGGGTAAGATTCTTTTTTTCACGGGCGTTGATAAGCCTTTCGGCAAATGATCCCAATAAATTCACCCCCTTTCACAAATCTATAATACACCCAAAACGCTAATTTAGCAATAGAAAAATTCACAAAACGCTAATTTTGCTGTTGACAACTTAACAAAACGGTGATATTATAAAATTAAATAAGCGAAATGCTAATCACAAGAAAGGCGGTGTATAGGTGACAACCATTAAGGTTCGGCGGGGTATCAATGGCTTCCGGTATTCAGCTTGTGATGAAAATGGCTATTTCATCGGGAATTTTATGAAACTGGCAGATGTGCGGCAGCACTGGAAGCTTGAAATCAAATGGGGGCAAGTGGTTCTGATCCGGGAACTGGACAAGCAGCCGGATATGGAAAAGATTGAAGCCACCAAAAAAGCAATAGAACATATTTTGAAATCTTATGCAGGAAGGAAGAAAAGATGATGTGTAAGGTGATTGATCTTGCAAGTAGAGTAATAAACAGAACAGAAATTCGCTGGAATATAAAGGTTGATTCAAAAGCAGATGAAAATTTAGGGATTATGAAAAATCCATCCAATGAACAAGTGATGATCTACATAACCAC
>CALWES010000012.1 GCA_944377405.1 uncultured Lachnospiraceae bacterium
TACCACCAGCACTTGAGCTGTTATAAAATCCATGTGAAAAAGTTCGGCTGTGTCCTTGACAAGGGGTTCAGTTTAGGTAAAAATTACACCCCAAATTTTCGAAAATTGAAATCAGGCCGTAAAAAGCCCTAAAGTTACACCCCAAATTTAAGGAATGGGATTTCAGGCCGTACACCGGCTCCATGCAAGCCTCCCGCTGCCCGCGAAAGTCCCCGCCGGCCCCATGCAAGCCTCCCGCTGCCTGCACCCTTCCCCTGCCCATGTAAGATATTCTTAAGGCGAAACCCTTTGCAAAACAAAAGAGCTTGTGATACTGTACTAATTAAATTAGTACACTTTGCAGAAAGGAGCGCTATGATCAGTCTGAATTTCAAAGACAAGCGGCCCATCTATGAGCAGGTCATGGACCGGCTGAAGGAACTGATGGTGGTGGGGGCCTTGCCCGAGAACACCCAGCTTCCCAGCGTGCGGAGCATGGCGGTGGAGCTGAGCATCAATCCCAATACCATCCAGCGGGCCTACGGGGAGCTGGAGCGGCAGGGCTATATCTATTCCATCAAGGGAAAAGGCAATTTTGTAGCGGAAAACGAGAGGCTTAGAGACTTGAAGATCGACGAAGTAAAGGAAAAACTCATAGAAGTGATAGAGGAGGCCAGAAAGCTGGGCCTTCGGGATGAGGAGATCATCTCCGTCATCCGGCAGCACGGAGAAGGGAGGGAGCGCGCATGATCGAAGCAAGAGAACTGACAAAGCGCTTCGGGGACATCGTTGCCCTGGACAACATCACCGCCTCCATCCGGGACCGGGAGGTCTTCGGACTCATCGGAACCAACGGTGCCGGAAAGTCCACCTTCCTGCGCTGCGTAAGCGGCATCTATAAGCCCGACGGCGGCAGCGTCCAGATCGACGGCAGGGAGGTCTTTGAGGACCGGGAGGTAAAGGCAAGATTCTTCTTCATCTCCGACGACCAGTATTTTCTTCCCAACTCCACGCCCCTGGAGATGGGCCGTTTTTACGGGGCCTATTATCCCGCCTTTGACATGGAGCATCTGCGGAAATACCTGAAGGAGTTCGGCCTTCCGGAGGAACGGAAGATCGGCACCTTCTCAAAGGGCATGAAGAAGCAGCTGTCGGTGCTGCTGGGCCTTTCCGCAGGCACGGACTATATCCTCTGCGACGAGACCTTTGACGGCCTGGATCCGGTGATGCGGCAGGCGGTGAAGTCCCTCTTTGCCAGGGAAATGGAAAACCGGGGCCTGACGCCCGTGATCGCCTCCCACAACCTGCGGGAGCTGGAGGACATCTGCGACCACGTGGGACTTCTGCACCGGGGCGGCATCCTTCTGAGCAGGGACATCGACGAGCTGAAGCTGGGCGTCCACAAGATCCAGTGCGTCTTCCGGGAGGAGGGGCTGCCGGATGAGCTTGCGGTCCTGAATATCATCCAGAAGGAAGCCAGGGGACGCCTTCACACTTTGATCGTGCGGGGAGACGAAGAGGAGATCCGGGCGGTCATGAGCTCCGTGAAGCCGGTCTTCTACGAGCTGATCCCCCTTTCCCTGGAGGAAATCTTTATTACAGAAACGGAGGTGGCAGGCTATGACATCAAGAAGCTTATCCTCGGAGAATAAAAAACATACGGGCATTTCCATGGGAGCCCTGATCCGCCAAGGTCTGCGGGGGCATATGGCTCTCCTGCTGCTGGGGCTTGTGGTGATGCTCTTCAACTATCCGGTGAATCTGGCTATGCGCCTGACGGAGACAAGCCGGAACTTTACCGGCCTTGAGGTGGTCCATGAAGCTGCCTCCGCAGCGGCGGTGGAGCAGGAGGCCCTCAGCACCATCGGAGGCGCCGACGGCCCCACATCCATCTTTGTGGCGGAAAAACAGGTGGAGACCCTGGCCGGCAGGCTTACGGAGGAGGCCAATCAGGTCCTTCTGGGAAATGCCACCCTGATCCCCCTTATCGTGGGAGTGGCAGCCCTTTTATGTGCCTTCAGCATGTTCCGCTGGACCTACAGCAGGCGCCAGACGGACTTTTACCAGGCCCTTCCCGTATCCAGGGGAAAGCGCTTCCTGGCAAGCTATCTGGGTGGCTTCCTGATCATGCTGATCTGCTATGCCGCAGGGCTTCTCGGAGCCCTGCTTACGGCGGCGGTCTTCCAGGTGCAGGATCTGATGCTGGTTCAGGCGGTTCTGGTAAATGCCGGCTATCTGCTGCAGTTCCTCCTGATCTATACCGTGACCATCATAGCCATCTTACTTTGCGGGAACCTGGCGGTGGGCGTCATGTCCGCGGCCTGGATCCTGGGTGTGGGACCGGTGCTCTACGGACTGATCTACGCCCTGAAGACGGCATCCTTTGACACCCTTTACGATCCCGCAGGGAAGGAGGACCTGCTCCAGTACCTTTCCCCGGTGAAATACCTGGTGGAATACACCTATTATCCCAATATGCTGGGAAGGCAGCCGGATCTTTCCCCCGGGGCATTTGCCCGTCTTTACGGGGAGACCGCGCCCCATACCGTAAATATCCTGCTGCTTTCCGCAGCCCTTACGGTCCTTACCTTTGGCATCGCCTTCTGGCTGTTCCGGAAAAGGGCCTCCGAAGGTGCGGGAAATGCCCTGGCCTTCCCGAAGGTGGCCATGCCCATCCGGATCCTGACCACGGTGGCGGCGGCCGTGTATCTGTCCCTCTTTGGATTTTCCATGGAGAGCCTGCCCTGGATCATCTTCCTGGCATTGGCAGGGGCCCTGATCGTCCATGGCCTTATGGAAGGCATCTTCCATCTGGACGTAAAGGCGGTCCTCGCCCATAAGCTGGAGCTTCTGATCTGCATGCTCCTTAGCGTGGGCCTTGCCTGCATCTTCTGGTTTGACCTGCCGGGGATCAACAGCTGGCTTCCGAAGCAGCAGGAGGTGGCCTCCGTCTCCATCTATGCTCCGGGCTATACCCAGGACAGCACGGAGGCTGTGAGCCAGGCGGAAAGCTATTACGGCAGATACGGCACGGAGGACTATGACCCGGAAGGGGTCTATGAAGCAAGATATTATCAGACCAATTCCCTGGCTCCCAGGATGGCCCTTACGGAGCCTGCAGCTGTGGAAGCGGCTCTGAAACTGGGCGCAGAGGGCGTCCGGCAGAACAACCAGAACAGCCGGGGTGAACGGCTGGATTATGACTCCAGAGAGTATGTCCGGGTGATCTACCGGATGAAGGACGGAAAGGTAAATGACAGAGATTTCTATGTATCGAAGGACACCCTCAGAGAACTGATACCGGAGCTCTTTGCCATGGAGGAATATAAGGAAGCAGCCTATCCCATCCTGACGGTGCCGGAGGAGGCAGCAGGCTCCTTTGGATTTGCCCCCGCCCGGAACGTGGAGGTGGAGGACCTTCCCGGCTGGGAGGTCCAGGATGACATGTATTACATCTATTACATGGGAGAGGAACGCCAGGCCTACGGCCCCGCAGGGGACCGGGAGGAATTCTCCCAAAAGCTCCTTACAGCCCTGCAGGAGGACATCCGGGAGATGGACTATCAGGAGCTGAAGGAATACTTCAATGAACAGCAGGCAAGGGATGAAAGGACCGGCGAGGACATCCCCGCCGCCGACCGCTCCTGCCTGGTCTATGTGACGAAGGAGGAGATCACCTCCAGAAGCCTGATTCCGGAAGAGCGGTATGGCTACGACTACGTGGACACCTACCCGATCCTGGACAGCTTCGACCATGTAAAGGAAGTCCTTGCGGAATATGGCCTCAGCTTGTAAATAACCTGCAGGCCCGTCCATTGAATTATTGATGCTGTCGCATCTTTGAATCGGAGATCGATCCGAGATCAGGGATGCAGCAGCATCTTTTTTTTGCTGCCTGGGAAGGCTTCCCGGCCCTATGGACCGGCTCTTCGGGGTATTGGGCTGTCCTTCCGGAACATTGGACCGGCGTTCAGGGCCGCCGTACGGTCTGAAACCCCATTCCTTAAATTTTGGGTGTAACTTTTGGACTTTCGGACGGCCCGATTTTGATTTTTTGAAAATCCGGGTGTAACTTTAAAGGCAGCGATACACCCCGGAAAAGAAAAACTTGATCCAGGGCCGTACAGCTTAGCCTAAACGTACACCCCGGATCGAAGAAGTGCTTCAAAAAGCCGTCATATCTTCCTGAACTTACACCCCAGAATCAGGTTCCTTGAAAAAAGGGTGTATCGGCCCCTTAAACGTACACCCCATATCAAAGAAGTTAAAATCCGGACCGTACAGCGGCCGGTACTTGCCGCCGGAGTGAACCTCGCCGCCCCCAAAGTATGAAATTTCTGTGAAATATGAAGCTCTTTTCTTGACGTGTAGCAGGCTACACATTATAATCCATAAGGTATGCCGAAAGATAGGTAAAAAAAATGCAGAACAGAAAATAAACATTCCGCAGGAAAGGAGTGAAGGATTTGGAAGTACGGAAGACCGGTTATCTGCTGAAGCTTGTGGTGGAACGGCTGCGGGTGGATGTGGATGCCGGATTGAAACAGCATAACCTGACCTGGGTCCAGAGCCGGCTCATAGGCTTTCTGGCTTACCGGGGCGGGCAGGCCACCCAGAAGGAGCTCGAACGCTTTCTGGAGGTGTCCCATCCCACGGTGGTGGGCATCGTAAGCCGCATGGAGCAGAATGGCTTTGTGGAGTGCCGGACGGACCGGCTGGACCGCAGGAACAAGCTTGTAAGTCTGACCAGGAATGCTTCGGAGGTGTCCGCCTGCCTGGAGAAGGCCATGCAGGAGCAGGACCGGAGGATGTTTGCAGGCTTTACGGAGGGGGAAAGGGATCAGATGGATGCCTTCCTGTCCCGGATCTACCATAACCTCAGCAGTCCGGCACTCCGGCCCCAATCCCCCACAACAATGAATACAGGAGACAACAATGATCAGAACACTATTTAAAAGCTCCCGCCAGTATACGAAGGGAGCCATCATCACCATCTGTCTTTCAGCCCTGGAGGTGGTTTTCGAGATCGTGATCCCCACCGCCATGTCCTGGCTGATCGACTACGGCATCAATGCCGGAGATACCGCCATGGTCTGGCGCTACGGCGGGATGCTGATACTCTTTGCGGCCATGCAGCTGATCACGGGTATGCTGGCAGCCCGGCTTGCAGCCCGCAGCTCCGCAGGCTTTGCTTCCAATCTGCGGATGGACATGTATCAGAACATCCAGACCTTTTCCTTTTCCAATATCGATAAATTCTCAACGGGATCCATCGTCACCAGGCTGACCACGGATGTGACCAATGTCCAGATGGCCTACCAGATGATGACCCGTATGGTGATCCGCTCGCCCCTCATGCTGATCTTCTCCATGACGGCGGCCTTCCGGATCGATTCCGGGATCTCCATGATCTTCCTTGTCTGCCTGCCCATCCTGGCAGTGGGGCTGATCTGCATCATCCGGAAGGTCATGCCCCTGTTCCAGCAGGTCTTCCATACCTACGATGAGCTGAACAACGTGGTACAGGAAAATGTCCAGGCCATCCGGGTGGTAAAGACCTTCGACCAGCAGGAGCATGAGATTCAGAAGTTTGGCGGAGTGTCGGAGCGGATCTACAGGCTCTTCTCAAAGGCAGAGCGGATCATGACCCTGAATATGCCCCTGATGCAGTCCTGCATGTATCTGTGCATGCTGCTGATCTCCTGGATCGGGGCAAAGGCCATCATCCAGAGCGGCAACGACCCGGCCCTGGGCCTTACCACAGGCAGCCTGACGGCTCTTATCACCTATGCCATCCAGACCCTTTCCAGCCTGATGATGCTGTCCATGGTATTTGCCATGATGACCATCGCAGGCTCCTCCGCAGAGCGTATCGTAGAGGTCCTCAGGGAGAAGACGGACATCGCCGATCCGGCTGATCCGGTGAAGGAGGTAAAGAACGGAGACGTCCGCTTTGAGCATGTGGATCTGGTGTATAACCGTTCCGCAGGGAAGAAGGTGCTTTCGGACATCAACCTGGAGATCAGGTCCGGCCAGACCCTGGGCATCATCGGAGGCACCGGTTCCTCAAAGTCCTCCCTGGTACAGCTGATCCCAAGGCTTTATGACGTGACGGGGGGCCGGGTCCTCATCGGCGGCGTGGACGTTCGGGACTATGACATCGAGGCCCTCAGGAATTCCGTAGCCATGGTGCTGCAGAAAAATGAGCTCTTCAGCGGAACCATCGCAGAGAACCTCCGCTGGGGCAACGAGCATGCCACCGACGAGGAGGTCCGGGAGGCGGCAAGGCTTGCCTGCGCCGACGAGTTCGTGGAGCAGTTCCCCGAGGGCTATGACACCTATATCGAGGAGGGCGGCACCAATGTCTCCGGCGGCCAGAAGCAGAGGCTTTGCATTGCCCGGGCCCTTCTGAAGAAGCCCAAGGTGCTGATCCTGGATGATTCCACCAGCGCCGTGGATACCAAGACCGACGCCATCATCCAGCATTCCTTCCGGACCTATATCCCGGATACCACAAAGATCATCATCTCCCAGAGGATCAGCTCCGTGCAGAACGCGGACAAAATCATCCTCATGGAGGATGGCCATATCGCGGCGGAGGGAACTCATGAGGAGCTCCTTAAGACCTGCCCGGTCTACGGGGAGATCTTTCGCCAGCAGCAGAAAGGAGGTGCAGAGGATGAGCAGTAAGCATTTCGTCAGCACAAAGCCTGTCAGAAAGCTGAACCTGAAGGTCCTGAAACGGATCCTGTCCTATATGGGCGCATACAGGGCGCGGCTCATTTTTGTGGTGATCTGCATCCTGGTCAGCGCCATTGCCTCTGCAGGCTCCGCCATGTTCGTGGAGATCCTCATCGACGACTATATCTCCCCCATGCTCCTGCAGGATTCCCCGGTGTTTACGGGGCTGATCAAGGCCCTCTGCATCATGGCCATCGTTTACGTGGTGGGAGTCCTTGCGGGCTACCTTTACAACCGGCTGATGGTCACCATCGCCCAGTCTACCTTAAAGCGGATCCGTGACGAGATGTTCTCCCGGATGCAGTATCTGCCCGTCAGATACTTCGACACCCATACCCACGGAGAGATCATGAGCCTCTATACCAACGATACGGATACTCTGCGGCAGCTCATCGCCCAGTCCCTGGGCCAGATGATCTCCTCCATAAGCACCATGATCGCAGTGTTCTGCTGCATGGTGTACCTGAGCCTGTGGCTGACCCTGATCGTCCTCCTCAGCGTGGTGGTGATCCTGCTGGTGGTGAAGGCGGTGACAGGACGGACAGCCTTCTTCTTCGTGCGGCAGCAGCAGGCCATCGGCGCCCTGAACGGCTACATCGAGGAAATGGTGAACGGCCAGAAGGTGGTGAAGGTCTTCTGCCATGAGGACAAGAACCTGGAGGGCTTTGCAAAGCGCAACGAGGAATGGCGCCTGGCCTCCACCAGCGCCAACGGACGGGCCAACTCCATGATGCCCATGATGAACGGCCTGGGCTATGCCACCTATGTGCTCATTGCCATCCTGGGCTCCTATATGGCCATTGCAGGCGTTCCCAACCTGGGATTTTCTGGTACGGAGACCATCACCGTAGGTGTGATCGCCTCCTTCCTGACCCTGTCCCGGAACTTCGTAAACCCCATCTCCCAGATGGCAAACCAGTTCAACTCCATCATCATGGCCCTGGCAGGCGCGGAGCGGATCTTCAACTTCATGGACGAGCTGCCTGAGACGGACAAGGGCTATGTGACTCTGGTGAATGCCCGGGAGGAAAACGGGGCCCTTACGGAGGCGGAGGAGCGCACCGGCACCTGGGCCTGGAAGCATCCCCATAAGGACGGCACCGTTACCTATACGAAGCTGGAGGGCCGGGTGGTCATGGATCATGTGGATTTCTCCTATACCAAGGGAAAGGAAGTGCTCCATGACATCACCCTCTATGCGGAGCCGGGCCAGAAGGTGGCCTTCGTAGGGGCCACGGGAGCCGGAAAGACCACCATCACCAACCTGATCAACCGCTTCTATGACATCGACGACGGAAAGATCCGCTACGACGGCATCAACATCAACAAGATCAAAAAGCAGGATCTCCGCAGATCCCTGGGAGTGGTGCTCCAGGACGTTTACCTCTTTACGGGTACGGTCATGGAAAATATCCGCTACGGAAAGCCCGACGCCACGGATGAGGAATGTATCGCCGCGGCCCGTCTGGCCAATGCGGACAGCTTTATCCGGATGCTGCCGGAGGGCTATAACACCATGCTGAAGGGCGGCGGCGCAGGACTCTCCCAGGGCCAGCGGCAGCTTCTGTCCATCGCCAGAGCGGCGGTCTCCGATCCTCCGGTCATGATCCTGGATGAGGCTACCTCCTCCATCGATACCCACACGGAGGCCCTGGTACAGGAGGGCATGGACCGGCTCATGAAGGGCAGGACCACTTTTGTCATCGCCCACAGGCTTTCTACGGTCCAGAACTCCGACGTGATCATGGTGCTGGATCATGGCCGCATCATCGAGCGGGGCAGCCATGAGGAGCTGATCGCAAAGAAGGGGACCTATTATCAGTTATATACCGGCGCCTTTGAGCTGGAATGATTGAAATATAGGGGTTTTATATACGGAAAGGATCGTTTTTTTCATTATAAGACGTTGAATGGTATTCCAAAACGTCTGGAATCATAATTTCATTGACAAATTCATTATAAGCCGGCATACTGGTACTGGAGGTGGATATATGTTAAAGATCAATCCATACAGACCAGGTGCCGGCTTAATGCCGCCTTATCTGGCAGGAAGAGAAGCGGACATCCAGGCGGTGGAGCAGATGTTCGAGGCCCTCTCCATGAACATCCCCACCCAGTCGGTCATCTTCAGCGGACTTCGGGGCGTGGGAAAGACAGTCCTGATCAATCGGCTTCAGCGCTCCGCAGAAGAACGGGGCATATTCTGCAAGCATATCGAGGTAGAGGAGCGGAAGGACTTCATCTCCCAGATCGCATCCTGTGCCCAGGGCTTCCTCCGGAAGATCAGTACCAGGGAGAACCTGAAATATCTGATACAAAAGCCCCTGGATGCCATCAAGGCCCTGGTAATATCCTTTGATCCGGAAAACAGCACCTTTTCCCTTTCCATGCAGGAACAGGAGCTTTACCGGAGCACGAACCTGACCCAGAGCCTGACGGATGTATTTACGGCTCTTGGGGAAGCAGCCTATGAGGCAGAGACTCCGATCTGCTTTTTTATAGATGAGATCCAGTACATGAAAAAGCAGGAGCTGGGAGCCCTGATCGCCGCGATCCACAGAAGCAATCAGCTGGGGTATCCCATCATGATCGTAGGGGCGGGCCTTCCAAAGATCTACAAGATGCTTTCCGAGGAGAAGTCCTATTCGGAACGCCTTTTTATGTATAAGGAGATCGGCTCCCTGTCGGAAGAGCAGGCTGAAAAAGCGATTACGGAACCGGTAAGGAAGCTGGGGGCGGAATACGATGAAGCCGCTGTAAAAAGGATCTTCGGGACCACCCGGGGCTATCCCTTTTTTATTCAGCAGCTGTGCCAGATCGTGTATGAAAATGCGGAGGGCTCCGTGATCACGGAGGAGGATGTACTGAGAGCCGAGCCGGAATTTTACAGGGTACTGGATAACGGCTTCTTTAAAGTGCGGTATGAGCGCTGTTCTGATGCAGATAAGAAATTTATTTTTTCAATGGTGCGTTGCGGAGAACTCCCCTGTACCATATCCAATGTGGCAAAAAACCTGCATAAGCGGGTCAGCGCCATCTCCACCATGCGGGCGCAGCTGATCAGCAAAGGAATCATTTATTCGGAAAAACATGGGGAACTGGACTTTACGGTTCCGGAGTTTGACGGTTTTATCAGGCGGCACCCCGATTACAAGCAGTGGCTTAAGGATCAATTTTAAAAGACTCTGTCAAAGACAGATAAAGGAGGCAGAACTATGGGAAAATACGATTTTACAACGATTATGGACAGAAAGGGCAAGGACGCCATTGCGGTGGATGCCGTCGGAAGCGGAGTGGGGGCAGCACCCGGAGCGCCAAAGGAGGGATTTGACGTGATCCCCATGTGGATCGCAGACATGAACTTCGCTACGGTCCCCACGGTACAGGAGGAGATGATCAAACGGGCCCAGCACCCGGCCTTCGGATATTTCAATCCCTCCGAGGAATATTATCAGTCCATCATCCGCTGGCAGGAGCGCCGCAACGGCGTAAAGGGCCTGACGCCGGAGTGCATCGGCTATGAGAACGGCGTTCTGGGAGGCGTTGTCAGCGCCCTGAATGTGTTCTGCTCCAAGGGAGATAAGGTGCTCCTTCATACCCCTACCTATATCGGCTTTACCAACAGCCTGAAGAATAACGGCTACGACATGATCTTAAGCCCCCTGGTACAGGACGAGACCGGGACCTGGCGGATGGACTTTGAGGACATGGAGGAGAAGCTCAGAAAGGAGAAGATCCATGCAGCCATCTTCTGTTCTCCTCACAACCCCTGCGGACGTGTCTGGGAGAGATGGGAGATCGAAAAGGCCATGGAGCTCTATCAAAAATATGACGTTTACGTGGTGGCGGATGAGATCTGGTCCGACATCCTGCTGAACGGCCATAAGCATATTCCCACCCAGTCCGTCAGCGAGGACGCAAAGATGCGGACGGTTGCCCTCTACGCCCCCAGCAAGACCTTCAACCTGGCGGGCCTTGTGGGCAGCTACCATATCGTATACAATCCCTGGATCCGGGACCGTATGGAAAAGGAGGCGTCCCTGAGCCATTATAACAGCATGAACGTCATGAGCATGCACGCCCTCATCGGAGCATATAAGGAGGAGGGTTATGAGTGGCTCTCCGAGCTCCTGGAGACCTTAAGCGGCAACATCAACTTTGCTTATGACTACATCAAGGCCAATTTCCCGGGGGTGAGCCTTCAGAAGCCGGAGGGGACCTACATGCTCTTTCTGGACTGCACGGAGTGGTGCAGAGCCCATAACACGGACATAGGAGCCCTGCTTCAGGCAGGATGGGACGTGGGTGTGGCATGGCAGGACGGCCGTCCCTTCCACGGTCCCTGCGGCATCCGCATGAACCTGGCTCTGCCCAGGGTAAGGGTGGAGGAGGCCTTTTCCCGGCTTTCCCGCTATGTTTTTAAGGCCTGATGTGATATAATGGGCCTTGCGTGAGACAAATCCAACATAGAAAGGGAACAATATGAACGCGATCTTATATGCAACAAAGGATATATTCGCCAATTATGTGAACTGGCACGGAAGACTCTCCCGGGCCGGTTACTGGTGGGCATGGCTGGGGATCACCCTGGTGAACCTGGTATTCTCCCTGCTGGAGGGATATGTGCATCCCATGTTCAGCTACCTGGAGGGGATCTGGTCTCTGGTGACCTTTCTGCCCATGCTCTTTGCCACCATGCGGCGTTATCATGATTCCGGAAAGCCGGGCTGGTTTGCCCTGCTCCTTTACATCCTGACCCAGTTCTTCATGGTGATGGGCCTGGGCCTTATGATGCTCTCCCTCTTCGGCGCCAGCGCCGGAGCTGCGGATAGCAACGCGATCCTGGCAGTTCTGGGTACCGGCGGCGTGATCATGCTGCTGGCACTTCTGGGCAGCATCCTGAATCTGATCATGCTGCTGCTTCCCAGCAAGCCCGGCGCAAACCGCTACGGCGAGCCCAGACCCTTCGATCCCAATGAGACGAAGAGCCCGGCAAACGGCCAGAAGGGCATAGATCTTCAGTAAGGAACAGCCGGCCAAATCCGGCGGAGTGACAGACGACAGACACATGAATACTGAAAAAAAGGAGATCAGCCGGAAGGCGGGAACAGCTTCCTTCCGGCTGAGATGTTTACTTTATCTTCTGCCGGTGCTTCTGGGAGTCCTCTTTTCCCTCTGGTATATCAGGAACGCAGCCTGCGATGTGGTCTATTCGGACTATATCCGGCTCATCGATTCCTACCTGCCGGAGGTGACGGACCCGGCCCGTTTTTTCGTACCGGACATACTGACCCGCATTCCCGCGGCCTTTCTGCAGCGGCTGATCAATGTGGAGCTCTTCGGATTTTCCGTGACCTTTGACCGGCTATGCACCGTGGCGGGACTTTTTCTCTGCGGCATCGTTCTGGCCCTCTATTGTGCCGGACAACGGATCCGTCCCCTGATCTATCTGGTGATCATGGCGGTGCTTTTCTCCCTTATCAAATGGGAGATCCTGCTGAACGGAAGTGCCTGGGCCCATGTGGTGTCCTTCGGACTGTTTTTCGTAAACTACTGGCTCCTGGACCGGGTATACCGGGGAGAGGGAGGGCCCTGGCATCGGGCCGCCCTTTACGGACTGCCCTTCCTGATCCTGATGTTTGCGGGAGAATATATCGCCTCCTATACGGGAGGCATGATCCTGGCCCTTTCCTGGTGCATGATCCGGCAGCGGATGCAGTCCCGGGAGACCAGGGCGGAAGCCGGAGGCGGCGGCCATGAAAGCCCCCGCTGGGGACTGCTCCTTTGCTGCTCCATCCTGCCCCTGATCCTCTATCTCATCAGCAGGCATTTTGCGGTGTGGGAGCACGCCGGAGCAACGGATATGGGCTTCCTTGAAGCCATGTCCCTGGATCCCCTGTTTTTACCAAGGTTTTTCATCAAGAGCTTTGCAGGGGCCGTGCTGGGACAGGAGACCATCCAGTCCCTGACGGATCAGGGGCTTTTTTCCGACGGCCTTGTGCTGGCCCTGGGAGCCCTTGTGATCCTGGCCTACCTTCTGGCCATGATCCTTTATGTCAGGAAACGGATGTATGAAAGGACCCTGTTCCCCATGATCCTCCTTCTGACCGGAGGCATGAACCATGTGCTGGTTACCGCCTCCCGCTGGATCTTCCTGCGGGAAAGCTATGCCTTAAGCTCCCGCTATGCGGCCCAGTTTATGATCGGGCTTATGGGGATCCTGCTGATCTTCGGCCTGGCCCTTCGGAGGGAGCCGGAGGAAGCTCAGGAGGAAGGCACAGCAGAAGCCCCGGAGGGAAGGAAGCCTCTTTCCCTTCCCTGGAAGGCGGGGATCCTCTTTTTCTGCCTGCTGTTTCTTGTGGGGAACTGCCTTACCACAAGGGACGAGCTCAGGAAGGCCCCCTACCGGCAGGAAAATTATGAGGCCCTGTCGGTGATCGTAAGGAACTACCGGGATTATGACCCGGAGGAGCTCTGCGAGAAGCTTGAGTGGGGCAAATCCCAGGAGGAGTGCTTAAGGGCCCTCCGGATCCTGGAGGAGAACCATCTGAATGTATTCCGGGAAGGAAGCTGATCCTGCCGGAAAAGAAAAATAAAAGGGAATTATATTATGAAGGTTGTGATTTTGGCAGGGGGACTGGGGACCCGCATCAGCGAGGAGTCCCATCTGCGTCCGAAGCCCATGATCGACATCGGCGGGATGCCGATCCTGTGGCACATTATGAAATATTACAGCGAGTTCGGCTATAACGACTTTATCATCTGCCTGGGTTACAAGCAGCACATGGTAAAGGAATTTTTTGCGGACTATTTTCTCTACATGTCGGATGTGACCTTCGACATTCAGAACAACCAGATGATCGTCCACAACAAGCCGAAGGACCCCTGGAAGGTGACCCTCATCGATACGGGACTCCATACCATGACAGGGGGCCGGGTAAAGCGGGTACAGAAGTATATCGGAGACGAGCCCTTCATGCTGACCTACGGCGACGGAGTCAGCAACGTGGACCTTAAGGCCCTGGAGGCCTTCCACAGGTCCCATGGAAGGACCGCCACCATCACCACCGTGAACCTGGCGCAGCTAAAGGGCGTCCTGGATGTGAGCGAGGATAACCGGATCACCTCCTTCCGGGAAAAGCAGGAGGACGACGGCTCCCTCATCAATGGCGGCTTTATGATGTTCAATCCGGAGATCTTCCGGTATCTGAAGGACGATACCACGGTGCTGGAAAAGGAGCCCCTGGCCACCCTGGCGGAGGAGGGTCAGCTCATGAGCTTTTATCATGAGGGCTTCTGGCAGTGCATGGATACCCAGAGGGAGCGGGAAAAGCTCCAGAAGCTCTGGGACAGCGGAGAAGCTCCCTGGAAGATCTGGCAGGGAGAGAAATAAGAGAAAGAGAAACGAGATGAAGCTGAAAGAACTGGAAAGCTTTTACAGTGGAAAAAAGATCCTGGTAACAGGCCATACGGGCTTTAAGGGAAGCTGGCTCTGCGCCATCCTGTCAAGGCTCGGGGCAGAGGTATACGGCTACAGCCGGAAGCCTCCCACAAAGCCCTCTCTTTTTGAGGTGCTTTACGGAGAAGGAGCCGGAGAGGAGACCAGGGAGGACCTTGGGATCCGTCTTCCGGAGGGGGAAAAGTCCCTTCCCGGAGGACTCCGGATCTCCCATATCGGGGATGTGCGGGACTTTGAGGACCTGAAGGACTTCTACAGCCGGGTGAAGCCGGACTGCGTCCTGCATCTGGCGGCCCAGCCCATCGTGCGGGATTCCTACCGGATCCCCCGGGAGACCTATGAGACCAATGTCATGGGCACCGTCAACCTCATGGAGTGCCTGCGCCTTTTTCCCGGCTGCAGCTCCTTCCTGAATGTGACCACGGACAAGGTCTATCTCAATGAGGAGCGCCCGGGCTACGGCTACCGGGAGGAGGACAAGCTGGACGGCTATGATCCCTATTCCAATTCCAAGTCCTGTTCGGAGCTGGTGACCCATAGCTACATGCACTCCTTCTTCCAGGATGGAATACCTGCCATCTCCACCGCCAGAGCGGGAAATGTGATCGGCGGCGGAGATTTTGCCAATGACCGGATCATTCCCGACTGCATCCGGGCAGCCGGAAAGGGCCAGGACATCCTGGTGCGGAATCCCAACAGCACGAGGCCCTATCAGCATGTGCTGGAGCCTCTGGCAGTTTATCTGAGGATCCTGATGGAACAGGCCCGGGACGGGAAGCTGGCAGGCTGGTACAACGTGGGACCGGACGAGTGTGACTGCGTCACCACGGGAGAGCTGGCAGACCTCTTTACGAAGGCCTGGGGAGAAGGGATCAGATGGAACTGCCCCGGGGACTGTGGAGGTCCCCATGAGGCCAATTTCCTGAAGCTTGACAACGGGAAGATCAAGAGAGTCTTCGGCTGGCAGCCGGTATGGCATATCGGAAAAGCAGTGGAGGCCACGGTGGCCTGGTCCAAGGCCTGGCAGCAGGAGCCGGAGGCTGCAAACCGGGAGCTCCTTTCGGAGATCGAAGAATATTTCGCAGTCTGCTGATAAAAGGCAGGCATCCAGGGGATCAGAAGGCCTTGGCCAGCCGGATGAAGGCCTCCATCTCCCTGGTGCGGCGTTTCATTTTATGACAGAAGACCTGAAGGTACAGGAAGCTTTTGATATCCGTTACGTGGATGACCTTAAGCCGCCTTTCCTCCAGGTCATTTTCTATGCAGAAATAAGGCAGGAAGGCGACGCCGGTGTTTTCCCGCAGGACCTTCAGGATCAGGGCCGGGCTGCGGGTCTCGAAGACCGGAGTCACGGACAGGTTTTTTGCGGCCAGATACTTATCCAGGATCAGCCGGTAGTTTGCCCCTTTTTCCGTCAGGAAAAAGGGCTTTTTTATTAGCTCTTCAAGGCTGATGGAGCCCCTGGGACCGAAATTGATATCCGGGGAGGCCACGAAGACGATGGGCTCCGGGATCTCCATGGCCTTGTACCAGCTGCTGTTGTAAAGGGGCTCGTCGATGACGTAGATCAGGTCCACCTCGCTGTGCTCCATCATCCGGCTAAGCTCCGGCAGGGAACCGGCACTGACGGTGATGTGGACCCTGGGATGAAGCTGCCGGAAAAACTGGATGATGGGAGGAAGCTTTGAAAAGCAGATGGAATCCAGAGCGCCGATATGGAGGCTCCCCGTAAGCTCCTCCTCTTCCTTCATGGCCAGCTTTGCGTGGTTTGCCAGATTCAGGACCTCGTAGGCATAGCCCAGGAATTCCTCCCCCTTTTCCGTCAGGCGGATCTGCTTTCCGATACGGTCAAAGAGCTTTGTCTCCAGCTCCTCCTCCAGAAGCCGGATCTGGACGGTAACGGCGGACTGGGTATAGCCCAGGGCCAGAGCCGCCTTTGTGAAGCTCTGATACTGGGCTGCATGAATGAAGGTGTTGATCTGTCTCAGTTCCATAGGCTGCCCCTCCTTCTGGCTTTGTGAGACCCGGGTCAAAACATTCCACTATATATATGAAAAAAATTTATGGATCTTATAAAGATAATGAATTTGCTTCAGGATTGATTCTAGGATAAACTAAACAAAACCTGCAGTCAATGCATTTGTACGTTAGGAGGGAAATGAATATGGAAAAGAAGAAGTTCAAGCTGGGCCTGGTGCCGAAGCTGCTGATCGCCATCGTATTGGGTATCCTGATCGGCCAGTTCATGCCGGAGTGGTTCTGCAGGATCGTGGTGACCGCCTCCGGGATCTTCAGTACCTTTTTGTCCTTTGTCATCCCGCTGATGATCCTGGCCTATGTGACCATGGGGATCGCGGACCTTTCCCAGGGAGCGGGGAAGCTTCTGCTCATCACCGTTCTCATCGCCTATGCCTCCACCCTGCTGGCAGGCTCAGGCTCCTATTTCGTGGCCTCCAATCTGTTTCCCGGATTCATGAGTCCGGAGGCCATGGCTCAGATCGAAGCCACCTCGGGGATCTCCCTGTCCCCCTACTTCAGCGTACCTGTATCGCCCCTTCTGGACACCCTTGGGGCCGTGGTCCTGGCCTTCATACTGGGACTCTGCCTCTCCATGCTGAAGGGAAAGGAGATCGGTACCACCCTGTATGACTTCATGAAGGACTTTTCCGGGATCATCGATAAGGTGCTTCATTCCGCCATTATCCCCCTGCTGCCTCTCTATATCTGCGGCACCTTCGTGGATATGACCAGATCCGGCAGGACCTTTGCCATCCTGAGCATCCTCTGGAAGGTATTCCTGGTGGTGATCCTCATGCACCTGGTCTGCATCTTCCTGCAGTTCCTGGTTGCAGGCTCCATCAGCCGGAAGAACCCCTTTACCCTGCTCAAAAACCAGATCCCCGGCTATACCACGGCCCTTGGAACCCAGTCCTCGGCGGCTACCATTCCCGTGAACCTGGAGTGCGCCAGGGCTGACGGCATCAGCGAGGAGATCAGAAACTTTGTGGTGCCCCTGTGCGCCAACGTTCATATGGCAGGCTCCATGATCACCATCACCGCCTGCGCCACGGCGGTCTGCCTCATGAACCAGATCCCCATCAGCCTAGCCACGGTAATCCCCTTTATCATGACCCTGGGAGTGGCCATGGTGGCTTCTCCCGGAGCCCCCGGCGGCTCCATCATGACGGCCCTGCCCTTCCTCTATATGATCTTCGGAGCGGAGGCTGGAAATCCCGACGGCCCCATATGCGCCATCATGGTGGCCCTCTACATCACCCAGGACTCCTTCGGTACCGCCTGCAATGTTTCCGGCGACAATGCCATTGGCGTGATCATCGAGACCATCTATCAGAAGTTCATCCGGCAGACAGCCTGATCCGGAAAAAAACGGCAGAAAACCTGAAAAAGGCAGCGTACCAAAGCGGTACCGCTGCCCTTTTTTAATTGATTATACAAGCTGCTTGTGATCCTTACGCCGTGATCTCCGCCTTCCAGAGGCCGTGGAGATTGCAGTATTCGTATACCGTAACAGGTCCGTGGTAGTCCCCCAGGCAGAAATCTGCCTCAGGCTTCTCACCGGGCTTGAGCTCCTTCCGGAATACCCTGTCTCCGGCTTCCGCTGCGATAAACATGATATAGTGCTCCTCCATCATGGGATGGGCGGTGCTGCCTACCTGGACATGGAGCTTTCCCTCAGCCAGGGACAGATCCGGCACATGCTTCTCCAGGGCCGCATCCGTGGTGTTGGCCTTAAGCTCCTCCATGGGCTGTCCGCAGCAGACCATATTTACGCCGCTGTCGTGGATCTTCTCGACGATGTTTCCGCAAAGAGAACACTTATAGAATTTCATGCTGTCATACCTCCTTTTAGGTGAGTGATGGATAATAGCTGCTGTCTACAGTATACCCTTTCTTACCCGCCAAAGGAAGGCCCCGCAGGCTTAAAATATCTTAAGGGACCACTCCCTGCAGTCGATGACCCTGGGAGACAGGGCCTCGTAGAATTCCGGCTCGTGACAGATCAGAAGGATGCTGCCCTTGTAGGCCCGGAGGGCGGAAAGAAGAGCCTCCTTGGCGTCCACGTCCAGATGATTCGTGGGCTCGTCCAGGAAGAGGACATTGCTTTCCCGGTTCATCAGCTTGCAGATCCGCAGCTTGGCCTGCTCGCCGCCGGAGAGCACCCGGACCTGGCTTTCGATGTTCTTTGTGGTAAGGCCGCACTTGGCCAGGGCGGAGCGGCACTCATACTGGCTGAAGGAGGGAAATTCCTCCCAGAGCTCCTGGATACAGGTGTTGGAGGAGGCGGGGACCTCCTGCTCAAAATAGCCGGGGAAGAGATAATCCCCCAGCTCCACCTCCCCGGAAAGGGCAGGGACCTTTCCCAGGATCGTTTTCAGCAGGGTGGTCTTTCCGATGCCATTTGCACCCTTCAGCACCAGGCGCTCTCCTCGTTCCATCCGAAGGGAGATGGGCCTGGACAGGGCCTCATCATAACCGATGACAAGCTCCCTGGTCTCGAAGATCAGCTTGCCGCTGGTGCGGGCCTCCTTGAAATGAAACTCCGGCTTCGGCTTCTCCTTTGCCAGCTCGATGAGCTCCATCTTGTCCAGCTTCTTCTGCCGGGACATGGCCATGTTCCTGGTGGCCACCCGGGCCTTGTTCCGGGCCACGAAGTCCTGGAGCTCCGAGATCTCCTGCTGCTGGCGCCGGTAGGCGGCCTCCAGCTGGGATTTTCTGGCGGCATAGACCTCCTGGAACTTGTCATAGTCTCCCACATAGCGGTCCAGCTTCTTATTCTCCATGTGGTAGATCAGATTGACCACGCTGTTCAGGAAGGGGATGTCATGGGAGATCAGGATGAAGGCGTTTTCATATTCCTGGAGATAGCGCCGCAGCCACTCGATATGCTGCACGTCCAGGTAGTTGGTGGGCTCGTCCAGAAGGAGGATATCCGGCTTCTCCAGAAGGAGCTTGGCCAGAAGGACCTTGGTACGCTGGCCTCCGGAAAGCTCGGATACGTCCCGGTCCAGGCCCAGGTCCGTAAGCTCGAAGGCCCGGGCGATCTCCTCCACCTTGGCGTCGATCATGTAAAAGTCATGGGACATGAGAAGCTCCTGAAGGGTCCCAAGCTCCTCCATCTTTGCATTCATCTCCTCATCGGAGAGGGTCCCGCTCCCAAGCTCGTCGCAGATCCGGTTCATATCCCCCTCCATATCGAAGAGGAAGGAAAAGGCATTTTTCAGCACGTCCCGGATGGTCTGGCCCTTTTCCAGGACCGTATGCTGGTCCAGATAGCCCACCCGGACGTTTTTCGCCCATTCGATCTTCCCCTCGTCCGGCACGAGCTTATTGGTGATGATGCTCATGAAGGTGGATTTTCCCTCTCCGTTGGCACCGATCAGTCCGATGTGCTCCCCCTTCAGGAGCCGGAAGCTTACGTCTTCAAAAATAGCCCGGTCCCCGAAGCCGTGGCTCAGATGCTCTACATTCAAAATACTCATGTCTGCTCTCCCTGATGGATATTCTGGCGCATAGCATACCATAGGGGAAAGCCCAGGGTCAATGGAAAAGAATCCTCCGGCATACTTGGGTCCCGGGCCCGGGTATGCTATAATGGGCACAAAGCTGATGGAAAGGGAGGGAAAACCATGATCTGCCGGGAACTTGAGATAAAGGAAGGAGGCGGGACCGCCAGGCTGTCCTGCTGTATGCACGAGGCTTATCCGAAGCTTCCGGACAGCGGAAGACGCCCCTGCATCCTGATCTGCCCCGGGGGAGCCTATGCCAGGACCTCGGACCGGGAGGCGGACAACGTGGCGGCGAAGTGCCTGGCCTTCGGATATCAGACGGCGGTGCTCCGTTATTCCACGGCTCCGGCTGTATTTCCCACGGCTCTCTGCCAGCTGGGACGGGCGGTGGCCCTGCTTCGGGAGCATGAGGAGGAGTGGCATATCCATCCGGACCGGATCGCGGTCATGGGATTTTCCGCCGGAGGACACCTTACGGCAAGCCTCGGGAATTTCTGGAACCGGCCCTTTCTTTCGGAGCTTCTGGGACTTCCCGCAAATATCCTGCGGCCCAATGCCCAGATCCTCTGCTATCCGGTGATCACGGGAGGGGCCTGGGGACACAGGGAGTCCTTTCAGAACCTTCTGGGCCCCGGGCCGGAAGGGGAGGATCCGGAACGATGGTTCTTAAGCCGCTGTGAGGAGCTGTCCATGGAGGGGCAGGTGGGACCGGATACGCCCCCGACCTTTCTGTGGCACTGCACGCCGGATGAGACGGTGCCGGCCATGAACAGCCTGCTCATGGCGGAGGCCCTTTTTGCCGCAAAGATCCCGGTGGAGCTGCATCTCTATGGGACCGGAGGCCATGCCCTGGGGACGGCGGACCGGCTCTCCCGCAGCATCGACGGAAGGGGCGTGGCGCCGGAGTGCGCCGGCTGGATGGAGCTTTGCCATACCTGGCTGGAGGGAATCTGGGCCCGGACAGAGCTCAGGAAAAGACCGGAATAAGACAGAGACAGAACAGAATAAGGAGGAATCGGAATGATCTTTTTGGAATACCCCAAATGCAGTACCTGCCAGAAGGCAAAGAAGTGGCTGGATGCCCATGGCATAGCCTATGAGGACAGGCATATTGTGGAGGAGAATCCCTCCAAAGAAGAGCTTGCCCAGTGGGTCCGCAGGAGCGGCCTTCCCTTAAAGCGCTTCTTCAATACCTCAGGGATGAAATACCGGGAGCTTGGGCTTAAGGACCGGCTTTCGGACATGCCGGAGGAAGAACAGCTTCAGCTCCTTTCCACGGATGGGATGCTGGTAAAGCGGCCCCTTATGGTGGGAGAGGATTTTGTACTGACTGGATTTCGGGAAAAGGAATGGACGGAGAAGCTTCTCGGATGATTTAGAAAAATGATCCGGAAAATGATTCAGAAAGAAAGCCCCGGAGCAGGTGGAAAACACCTTGCCCCGGGGCTGTTTTTTATTTTCAGATAGATTTATTTCAGATAGAGCACGGGCTTAAGCCTGGTACCTGGGCGTCCGGTACAGGATCGCCTCCCGCTCCGGTCCGTTGGAGACCATGGTGATGGGAGCCTCGATGTGGCGCTCGATAAAGTCCACATAATTCTTGCAGGCCTCCGGAAGCTGATCGTATTCCTTGATGCCCCGGATGTCGCATTTCCAGCCCGGAAGGGTCTCATAGACCGGCTTTGCCTTCTTCAGGAGAGGTGTTACCGGGAAGTCCGTGGTGACCTTTCCGTCGATCTCGTAGCCCACGCATACCTTGATCTCATCCAGGTAGCCAAGGGCGTCCAGGACCGTAAGGGCAACCTGGGTGGCACCCTGCATGCGGCAGCCGTACTTGGAAGCAACGGCGTCGTACCAGCCTACACGTCTGGGACGTCCGGTGGTGGCACCGAACTCGCCCTTGTCGCCGCCCCGCTTACGGAGCTCGTCTGCTTCCTCGCCGAAGATCTCGGAAACGAATTCTCCGGCGCCTACGGCAGAGGAGTAGGCCTTTGTAACTGCGATGATATCCTTGATCTCATAGGGCGGGATACCGGCGCCTACGGTGCCGTAGCCTGCCAGAGTGGAGGATGAGGTAACCATGGGGTAGATGCCGTGATCCGTATCCTTCAGGGTACCCAGCTGACCCTCCAGCAGGATGGTCTTGCCCTCCTTCAGGGCCTCCTGAAGGAACTTGCCGGTGTCGCAGAGGTAAGGACGGATCAGGTCCCTGTACTCATGCATGGTGGCCAGCAGCTCATCGTACTGCAGCTCCGGCTTGTGATAGAGGTCCCGCAGCTGAACGTTCTTGATCTCGATGACCCGCTTCAGATGCTCCTCCAGGGTCTCCTCGTCAAAGAGCTCGTTGACCTCAAAGCCAATCTTTGCAAATTTATCGGAGAAGAAGGGAGCGATGCCGGACTTGGTGGATCCGAAGGAAGCCTTTCCGAGGCGCTCCTCCTCATACTGATCAAAGAGGACATGGTAGGGCATGACGATCTGCACCCTGTCGGACACCAGGATCTTCGGCTCGGGAACGCCTCCCTCCTCCACTGCCTTCAGCTCCTTGATAAAGGCAGGGATGGACAGAGCCACACCGTTTCCGATCACACAGGTGGTGTGCTGATAGAAAATGCCGCTGGGCAGCAGGTGAAGCGCAAATCTGCCGTAATTATTGATGATGGTGTGACCGGCATTGGCACCGCCCTGATAGCGGACGATGATGTCTGAGGTCTGGGCCAGCATATCCGTGATCTTGCCCTTTCCCTCGTCACCCCAGTTTACACCTACGACTGCACGTACCATATAGTATTCCTCCTGAATCGAAAAGCCGCCATCCGGGATCGGGAAGGATCCCCGGCGGAAAAACCTCAAAACTTACCTTACTAAGTATAATCAGGCGGGGTCCATTTTTCAATCATAAATTTGCCGGAAAAAGTAATATAGAAGGCCTGTATATATTTGAAAATATTATAAAAATAGATTAGACAAAAATATCATGATAAATTGATTAAGCCAGTTTTGCTTAAAGGAATGGACTGAAGTGGAAAAGAAATTCTGTAGAGAGATTATTTTTGTATTACTTGCAGGTGGTATCAGCGCCTTGACGGCACTGGTGCCTATTTATTTGGCTGTACCCAAGATCATCTACGCAAATAATATACCGACTGCCTTAATTGCCATAGAATTTGGTCCCTTTTGGGGAGCAATCTATGCAGTTTTAGCCAGCTATGTGCTGAATAGCTTTGGCATGGGAAGTGGAGTTCTGCTTAATACTCTTATGGCATCGATACTAGAAGCTCTGATGATAGGTATCCTTCTCTCATGGAAAAATTCTGGTAAAAAGGGAGCGGGATTGATCATCAGGGTCGTATTTGCCGCAGCAGTTTCCGCAATCCTGATTAAACCGATAGCTTATCTGTTTTATTACATTTTTAATTATTCGACAATGGAAAAGAGCTGTATCGCATATATGTCAGATAACCTGAACTTTTATGTGAAGAACAGTCTTCTTTCAAATTTTGAAGTCTCTCTTTTTTCGCTGGCAGCAGCTGTTTTAATCTGTATTTGCGTTCATAAACTATTTGATCCTAAAAAAAATAATCATAAATAGGGAGGAAGAAAATGAAAAAGAAATTACAATTCATGGCGGCCGTCGCAGCCCTTTCCCTTCTTGCGGTAGGATGCGGGTCATCTGGCAGTACGGAAGCAACCACTGGAACAGTAGCTGAATCTGAGACGACAGTGGCAGAAACAACATCTGTGGGGACAAAGGAGCAGGAAGCAGCTGCTGCAGAGAATAACGCAGAAGGAGCTGCGCTTGTGAGTGTTGAAGATCTTACGGATGATATGCAGATCATTGATATCAGATCAGAGGATCAGTTTATCGGATGGGATACCGATGAAGGAAAGGGCGGACACATTGCTGGGGCAGTGGATTTTCCAGAAAGCTGGACGACTCTCGATAGCTCATCTTATGCTATTGGGACGACAATGGAGAACGAACTGGCCAGGAGAGGATTGGATCCGGAAGCACCGACCGTACTGTATGGAAACGGAACGGTGACAGAAGAAACGGTTGAAAAATACAAATCCATTGGCTTTACGGATCTTTCTGTATTGGAGGGTGGCTTTAGCGCATATCTGGAAAATGGCCAGAAGGCGGAAAAGCTTGAAGGATATAGTATGTATGTTTCTCCTGACTGGGTCCAGTCGCTGATCGATGGAGAAAATCCGGAAACCTATGACGGAAGAGATTACAAGCTCGTGGAACTGTCTTTGAGCAGCGAGACAGAAGAATATGCAAGCGGACATATTCCGGGAGCAATCAATCTGACTGATAATTTCAACCATGTACCCGGTCCCAGAGTCCTGGCAGAATATGAAAGCATTCCCATGGAAGAACAGCTGAAGTTCTGGAACCGCCCGGCAGATGATGTGATCCAGGAGAACCTGGAAAATGCGGGTATTACAAAAGACACCATGGTGATCTTATACGGTACAACGGGCGCTACAACAGCCGCACACAGAGCTGCTCTTGTAATGAGGTATGCCGGGGTAGAGGATATCCGTTTCCTGAACGGAGGGAAAACCCTTTGGAAGATCGAAGGAAGGGATCTGGAGACAGAGGCTAATGTACCGGAGAAGGTCTCCTTTGGAGCAGAGGTACCCGTCAATCCGGATATAATCTACGACTATGAAGAAGAACTTGACGTTGTAAATGATGATCAGGCTGTTGTGGCGTCTATCCGGAGCTGGGATGAATATACCGGAAAGATAAGCGGATATACCTATATCGGAGATGCCGGAGATATTGCCAAGGCCAGATTTGGATACGCCGGTTCCGATCCATACAGCATGGAAGACTTCCGAAATATTGACAATACGATGTTTAACTATGAGATGATGAAAGATCGTTGGATCGATTGGGGTATTGTTCCGGAAAAACGGATCTCCTTCCATTGCGGAACAGGTTGGAGAGCCAGTGAAACCTACTTCTATGCACTGGCAATGGGATATCCGGATATCCATGTATATGACGGAGGCTGGTATGAATGGTCCAAGCGGCCGGATAGCCCGAAGAAGGATCCTGGAGTTCCGGCTGATGCACCTGAAACAGAACCGAAGGAGTTCTTTATCGTAGAAGACAAGTAAATAGGCCAACAGAGGCTGCTGAATCAATGATAGAAACTCATTGAAGAAGCAGCCTTTTCATTTCCAATCCATTCCTTGGCAAAACCAGTTTAAAGGAATATAATGTAAAAGAAATTCGAAGACTTCGGTAAGCCATTTGCGAGGGGCTGCAAAACCGGCAGACAAAGGAGGCAACATGACAGCAGAGGAACTCAGACAGGTAAAAAAGAAGGCATGCATTTTCGATCTGGACGGCACCCTGGCGGATACCGTAAGCTCCATCGCCTATTCCGGGAACTTAAGCCTTATGGCCCACGGCTATGAGGCTCTGCCGGTGGAAAACTACCGCTACTATGCGGGAGACGGCGCCGCGGAGCTGGTGCGTCGCTTCCTGGGGGCAGCCCGCAGCCGGAAGGCCGGGGACCTCCGGGCCTTGGACCCGGCCTATGCCGAAGAGGCGGGAGCATCCGTATCGGAAAAGGATCCGGAGTTTATTCGGATGTACCGGACCTACCGGGAGATCTTCAGGGAAAACTGCATGTATGAGGCAAAGCCTTATGAAGGAATCCCGGAGCTCCTTAAGGACCTTAAAGAAAGGGGGATCCGGATCGCAGTTCTGTCCAATAAGCCCGATCCCCAGGCCAGGGACGTGGTGGAACAGCTCTTCGGCAGGGACTTCTTTGACCTGGTACAGGGACAGATGGAGGGGATCCCCAGAAAACCTGCGCCGGATGGAGCCCTTCGTATCGCAGAGCTCTTTGGGGCAGAGCCCCGGGAGTGCCTTTATGCCGGGGATACCAACACGGATATGCAGACGGGAAATGCTGCAGGAATGTTTACTGTAGGGGTGCTCTGGGGCTTCCGGGATGAAAAAGAGCTTCTGGACAATCACGCCATGGCCCTGGCGAAGGTGCCCGGGGACCTGCTTTCCTGGATCGGAGGATAATGATGGATCTGCCCGTAACGGATATTTCAAAACTTTCAGAACTGCCGGATGTGGACATTTCCGATGTTTCCATCTTGGAAGAGGCCCTGAGACAGGCCCTTCCCGGAATCCTGGGATTCCTGTACAATCTGGCCATAGCGGCCCTGATCGCCTTCATCGGCATCAGGATCATCGGCATGATCAAAAAATGGAGCCGCAGGACCTTCCTTCGCATGAAGGTGGAGGAAAGCGTGAGCCGCTTCTTAAGCTCCTGCATCAGCGTGGGGCTTTACGGCGTCCTGCTCTTTATTGTGGCGGGAATGCTTGGAGTCAATTCCGCCTCCATCGTGGCCCTTTTAGGCTCCGCCGGTATCGCCATCAGCCTTGCCCTCCAGGGGAGCCTCTCCAACTTTGCGGGAGGTGTCCTGATCCTTCTGTCAAGGCCCTTTACGGTGGGGGATTACATCATAAACAAGGACGGGGAGGGGACCGTCACCAATATCGGCATCATCTATACCACCCTTCTCACCACGGATAACCGGAAGATCGTCCTGCCAAACGGCGCCCTGTCCAACTCCCCCTTGACCAATGTGACCGCCCAGGACCGGCGGCGGGTGGTGATCAATGTGGGAATCAGCTACGAGGCGGACCTGAAAAAGGCAAAGGAGCTTCTGCAGGGGCTCTTTGAGGCCCGGTCGGAGATCCTTCCCGAGGACGGCATCGAGGTCTATGTGGACTCCCTGGGAGAAAGCGCCGTGAACCTGACGGCAAGGGCCTATACCCGCACCGAGGACTACTGGAACGTGAAATGGGCCCTGACAGAGGAGGTAAAGCTCTGCTTTGACCGGGAGGGCATCGAGATCCCCTACAACAAGCTGGACGTGAACCTGAAGCAGGGGGAAAAGGAGAAAAAGGAAGCTTAAGGGTGCCGCTGCACCCGGAAAGGAGGGCGCCCGGGGATGGACCTGGGCGCCGAATCTATATATGTATATCGCAGATCTGCACATTCATTCCAGATATTCCAGAGCCACCAGCAAAGATCTGACGGTGGAGGCACTGTCCCTGGCAGGAAGGCAGAAGGGCATCGGCCTCATCGGCACCGGGGACTTCACCCACCCGGCCTGGCGGAAGGAGCTGCGGGAGGCCTTGATGCCAGCAGAGGAGGGTTTATATACCCTGAAGGAAAAACAGACAATTTCCGGGGCAGCAGGAGCCTTTCCGGAGCCCCGCTTTGTCATTACCGGGGAGATCAGCTCCATCTATAAGCAGGATGGCAGGGTCAGGAAGGTCCATAATCTCATTATCCTGCCGGACCTTGAGGCGGCGGAGCGGATGGCTGCAAAGCTGGAGACCGTGGGGAACATCCATTCCGACGGAAGGCCGATCCTGGGTATCTCCAGCCACGATCTGCTGGAGCTTACCCTGGATATCTGCCCGGAGGCTGTTTTTGTGCCGGCCCATATCTGGACGCCCCATTTTTCCATGTTTGGGGCTTTCTCCGGCTTTGATACGGTGGAGGAGTGCTTCGGAGACCTGGCCCCCATGATCCATGCCGTGGAGACGGGCCTTTCCTCCGACCCGCCCATGAACTGGCGGCTGTCTGCCCTGGACCGGTTTCAGCTGATCTCAAACTCCGATGCCCATTCTGCGGCGAAGCTGGGACGGGAGGCCAATCTGATCTCGGGGGATCTGTCCTATGAGGGGCTGTACCGGGCCCTTCAGATGGGAGAGGGCCTGGAGGGAACGGTGGAATTTTTCCCGGAGGAGGGAAAATACCACTACGACGGCCACAGAAAATGCCACCTCTGCCTGAAGCCGGAGGAAACGGAGCAGTATGAGGGGCGCTGCCCCATCTGCGGGAAAAAGCTGACGATCGGAGTCTCCCACAGGATTGAGGAGCTGGCGGACCGGCCCGAGGGCTTTGTCCGTCCCGGAGCGAAGCCCTTTGAGAGCCTGGTGCCCCTTCGGGAGGTGATCGCCGCCTCCACGGGAAGCAGTGCCCAGAGCGTAAAGACGGAACGCCGGTATCAGGAGATGCTGGAGAAGCTGGGGACGGAGTTCGGGATCCTGCGGGAGCTGCCGGTGGAGGAGATCCGGTCCGTGGCAGGAGAGCGGATCGGAGAGGGGATCCGCAGGCTCCGGGCAGGAGAGGTGATCCGGCGCCCCGGCTACGACGGAGAATACGGAGAGATCCGGCTGTTCCGGGAGGAGGAGCTGGAGAACGCCCAGGGGCAGCTGAGCCTCTTCTCCCTTTCGGAAATGGAAGGGAAGCCTGAAGGAAAGATAGGCTCCGAAAGCCCCAGCGACTCCAAAGACCGGGGGAAAAAGAAGGAGACCCTTCCGAAAAAAGCGTCGGAGAAAAGAGAAAAAGCGCCGGAGGAGAAACCGCCGGTGCTGAACGAAGAACAGCAGGCAGCCGCCGCCTTCAGGGGAAGGGCGGCAGCTGTAATCGCGGGCCCCGGAACGGGAAAGACAAAGACCCTGATCGCCCATATCCTGTATCTGGTGCAGGAACGGGGCGTAAAGCCCTCGGAGATCACAGCGGTGACCTTTACCAGAAAGGCGGCCCGGGAGCTTAAGGAAAGGCTGTCCCGGGAGCCTGCCCTGAAGCACAGCCTCCACCGGATGCAGATCGGCACCTTCCATGCCCTCTGCCTGGAGCTCCTGAAGAAGTCCGGGGAGCCCTTTGTGCTGGCCGGGGACCCGGGAGAAAAGCAGGAGCTTACGGAGGTCCTGGCGGGACAGACCTCCGAGTCGGAAGGAGGAACGAAGGTCCTGGACTTCGACAGCCTCATCGGAGAGACCCTCAGGCTCCTTCGGGAGGAAAAGGGGGAGGCCCTCAGGGGAAAGAGCTTCCACTATCTCCTCATCGATGAATTCCAGGACATCAGCCCGGACCAGTTTGAACTGATCCGGCTCTGGAACCGGGAGGGGAAGGAGCTCTTTGCCATCGGGGATCCGGATCAGTCCATCTACGGCTTCCGGGGTGCGGACGCAGGCTGCTTTCAGAAGCTTTCGGAGCTGTACCCGGAGCTTATGACCCTGTCTTTACGGGTCAATTACCGTTCCGCACCGGAGATCCTGGAGACTGCCTGCGGCTTTATCCGGCACAATGAGGGAAGCCATGAGGCCCTTTCTCCGGCGGACCCGGAGAAAAGGGGCGGCCCGATCCGTTTTGTGTCCGCTGCCTCTCCCCTTTCCGAGGGGATCTTTGTGGCAAAGGAGATCAACCGCCTGGTGGGCGGCATCGATATGATCGATACGGAAACGGGCTTTTACGGTGAAAGACCCGAGGGAGCCTACCGGAGCTTCTCAGAGATCGCAGTTCTCTGCCGGACGAACCGGCAGCTGGAGCTTCTGGAAAAGTGCCTCCGGAAGGAGAGCATCCCCTATGTGGTGCAGGGAAAGGAGGACTTCCTTTCCGCAGACAGCGTCCGGGGGACCCTGGCCTTTTTCCGCTGGATCCTGGCGGAAGAGGGAACCGAGGGGAGGGAGGCCCTGGGCCGCCTTGCGGCAAGGCTTTTATGGAAGCTTCCGGAAAACCGGATCACGGAAGAAGTACTGGAGGCAGCAGGGGAAAGCTACGGCCCCCTTGCGGGGAAAACAGCTCCCGGAAAGCTGCTTTCAAAGTGGGCAGAGGAGATGGGACTTTCTGAGGACCTGCAGATGAAAAAGCTCCTCTCCATGGCCCTTCTCTATCCCGCGATGGAGGAGCTCCTCCTTACGGCGGAGACCGGAAGCGAAGGAGACCACATGCGCTGCGGAGGGAAACGGATCCCTGCCGATGCGGTGCATCTTATGACCCTCCACGCCTCCAAGGGACTGGAATTTCCGGTGGTGCTGATCTGCGGCGTGGAGAAGGAAAAGCTGCCCCTGGAGACCAAAAAGGGAGAAACGGATCTCTCCGAGGAAAGAAGGCTGTTCTACGTGGGTATGACCCGGGCGAAGGAGCAGCTGATCCTCACAGGCTCCGGGGAAGCCTCCTCCTTCCTTGGGGAGCTGCCGGAGACATATCTTATAAGAGAACGGGCTGAGACCGAAAGGAAAAGGGAACCGGATGGACAGCTCAGTCTCTTCGACTGAAGAAGGGAGAAGGAACATGCTGACTGATTGGGTAAAGATGAAGATGCCGGAGGAAGAGGAGATCAAGGAGCGGATCAAAAAGGCGCAGGACGCCATGGAGAGCCGCCAGCTGGCCCTGAAGGAACACGGGCTTCCGGTGATCGTGCTCCTGGAGGGCTGGGGCGCCGCCGGGAAGGGAAGCATGATCGGAAAGCTGATCCGGAACCTGGATCCCAGGTTCTTTAAGGTGCTGACCCCCGGGGCCCCCTCGGAGGAGGAGAAAAGGAGGCCCTTTTTGTACCGGTATTTTACGGGGATCCCCCAGCAGGGGAAGATCCTCTTTATGGACGGCGGCTGGATCGAGCAGGTCACAAGGGAGATGCTTCAGGAGGAGCTTCCCGATCAGGACTACCGGCAGAGAATCCAGAGCATCCGGGTCTTCGAGCGGCAGCTTTCCGACAACGGATATCTGCTGATCAAGTGCTTCCTGCAGGTGGATAAAAAGGAACAGAAAAAGAGGCTTTCCGAGCTTCAGGAGGATAAGGACACCAGCTGGCGGGTCAGAGAATTCGACCTGTGGCAGAACAAGCACTATGACCGCTGCCTGGAGGCCTACGACCGCTGTCTGCGGGATACGGACCTGGACTGTGCCCCCTGGTATATCATCGACGCGGAACAAAGGAAATGGGCGGAGCTGCAGCTTCTGGAGACCCTTCTGGGAAGGATCGACACGGCCCTTAAGAATCAGGAGATCGCCGTGCCCATCCGGCAGAATCCCTTCCCTCTGAAGGAGGTGCCGAAGCTTTCGGAGATCCGGCTGGACCAGGAGCTTTCCAGGGAGGACTACAAAAAGGAACTGGACAAATATCAGAAGGAGCTCTCGGAGCTCCATAACCGGCTGTACCGGAAGAAGGTGCCGGTGGTGATCGTCTACGAGGGCTGGGACGCAGCCGGAAAGGGCGGCAACATCAAGCGGCTCACGGAGGCCCTGGATCCCAGGGGCTATGAGGTGCATCCCATTGCAAGCCCGGAGCCCCACGAGAAGGCAAGGCATTATCTCTGGCGCTTCTGGAAGCGGCTTCCCAAGACAGGCCATGTGGCCATCTTCGACCGCAGCTGGTACGGACGGGTGATGGTGGAGCGCGTAGAGGGCTTCTGCAGTGAAAATGAGTGGCAGAGGGCCTTCCATGAAATGAACGAGTTTGAAAAGGAGCTGGACGACTGGGGTGCCGTCATCATCAAGTTCTGGGTGCAGATCGACAAGGACACCCAGCTGGAACGCTTCCGGGAACGGGAGGAGACTCCGGAAAAGCGCTGGAAGATCACGGAGGAGGACTGGCGGAACCGGGAGAAGTGGGACAGCTATGAGACCGCGGTGAACGAGATGCTGGAAAAGACCAGCACGGAATTTGCCCCCTGGCACATTCTGGAGTCAGACAATAAGTACTATGCCAGGATCAAGGCCCTCAGGATCGTAACGGGGGCCCTTAAGAAGAAGCTGGACTAGGCTCCCGGGGAATTCGGTCTTGACAATCTGCGGGAAGAGTGCTATCCTATGCCCAACAATCAAACATGGCAAACCGATGATAAAGAGTAAGTAGGCTGTAACAATTCCCGGAAGGAAAAAGGGAGTTTTCAATGCAGGCGCAGGAGAGAGCCGCCGACGGTGAGATGGCGGTGCGTACGGTACAGTTGAATGGGCTTTAGAGGGCGCTCCGGAATCAAAGTAGTATGGAGCGACGAAATCCGCATTCGTTAAAGGGCGGCATATATGATGGTATATGGATAAGAGGGCGTAAGCCAAGGCGGGTGGTACCGCGGATAGTCTTTTCAGAGTATTCGTCCCGGACAGGATCAGATCCTGTCCGGGATTTTTTATTTCCACCAGGTCCTGAAGGCGCCCGAAACCCTGTTTGTCATGCCGATTGAGTCACCCATTTGAAACGGTCTTGAGAAGGAGGACAAACAGATGAAAAAGAAGATGATGAGAACAATGGCAATGGCTATGGCAGCAATGCTGACCCTGGGCGCCTGCGGAAGCCCCGCAGGGGAGACTACGGCAGCCTCCGGCACAGCCGGAACCACAGCTGAGGGAACGGCGGAACAGCAGACCTTTGAGACCTCAGGCGTAATCGTAAATTCCGAGGATCTTTATGATGGGGAATTTACCATCGGCATCGGCCAGTTCGCAGACCACGGTTCCCTGGATAACTGCCGGGAGGGTTTCCTTCTGGGCCTTGCAGAGGAAGGAATCGTAGAAGGTGAGAACCTGACGGTGGACTATGACAATGCCAACAGCGACGGTTCCATGGCAGCTCAGATCAACCAGAGCTACGTGGGAGCGGATGTGGACCTAATCTGCGCCATCGCCACCCCCATGGCCCAGGCGGCCTATGCAGCGGCCAGAAACACGGATATCCCCGTGATCTATACGGCAGTTACGGATCCGGCAGCAGCTGAGCTTGCGGACGCAGAGGGAAAGCCGGTAGGAAACATCACCGGTACCTCCGACAAGCTTCCCGTATCGGAGCAGCTTGAGATGATCCGTTCCATCCTTCCGGAGGCAAAGAAGCTGGCCATCATGTACACAACCTCTGAGGCAAACTCCGAGTCCTCCGTGGCAGAGTATGAAGCTCTTGCAGGAGACTACGGATTTGAGATCAAGGCAGTGGGCGTATCCACGGCGGCGGACATCCCCCTGGCAGCAGACAGCATGCTGGCGGACTGCGACGTGGTGACCATGATCACGGACAATACGGTGGTGGCTTCCCTGCCGGTGATCCTGGCAAAGGCCAAGGCAAAGAACATCCCCGTATTCGGCTCCGAGATCGAGCAGGTAAAGATCGGCTGTCTGGCAGCCATGGGCCTTGATTATGTGGAGCTTGGAAAGCAGACCGGACGGATGGCCGCACGGATCCTCCAGGGGGAGGCAGCTTCAGAGATCCCCTATGAGCAGATCGAAGGCGCTTCCTTCTACGGCAACACCGCAGTGGCGGAGCAGCTTGGCATCACCCTGCCGGAGGACCTGGTGGCAGGAGCAGCGGAGATCTTCGACACCATTTCAGAATAAAATAAGGGGCAGGAAAGCCTGCCCCAGGACAGAAAAAGCAGTAAAGGAATAACAGGCATTTATCATGAACAGTACAGTGATTTTGGGAATATTTGAAGAAGGACTGATCTATGCCATCATGTCCCTCGGGGTATACATTACCTATACCATACTTGACTTTCCGGACCTGTCCGTGGACGGGACCTATCCCCTGGGCATGGCGGTGACAGCAGCCCTGATCGTCCTGGGGGTGGATCCGATCCTGGTGATCCCCCTGACCTTCCTGGCGGGGGCAGCGGCAGGCTGCGTAACGGGCCTGATCCATGTGAAGCTTAAGGTCCGGGATCTGCTTTCCGGTATCATCGTGAGCATTGCCCTGTATTCCATCAACCTAAGGATCGCAGGCACCTCCAATCTGCCCATCTTCTCCAAGGAGACCATCTTCCAGAATAGCTTCCTGGGAAGCCTGGTTCCGGCGGCTCTTACCCCCTATACCACGGTAATCATCCTGCTTCTGATCACGGTGGTGTGCAAGCTCCTTCTGGACCTGTACCTCCGGACCCGTTCCGGCTATCTGCTCCGGGCAGCAGGCAGCAATGACACCCTGGTGACTTCCCTTGGCAGGGACAAGGGCACCGTGAAGATCCTGGGACTGGCTCTGGCCAACGGCTTTGCAGCCCTGGCGGGAGGCATCATGTGCCAGAAGCAGGGCTTCTTCGAGGTAACGGCAGGCACCGGCACCATCGTCATTGGCCTGGCAAACGTGATCATCGGCACCCAGCTCTTCCGGCACCTGGGACTTGTAAAGGCCACCACGGCGGTGGTCTTCGGTTCCATCATCTACCGGGCCTGCGTGGCGGCGGCCATCGGCATGGGCATGGCCCCCGGGGACCTGAAGATGATCACGGCGGCCCTGTTCCTTCTGATCCTTGTGATCAGCAATCTGCAGAAGGGGAAGGTGAAGAAGCATGCTTAAGCTGGAAAAGATCTGCAAATATTATAATCCAGGGACTGTCAACGAGATGTGCCTCTTCGAGGATTACGACCTTGAGGTGGAAAAGGGTGAATTCGTCTCCATCGTTGGCTCCAACGGCTCCGGAAAAACCAGTATGCTGAACATCATCTGCGGCAGCATCCCCCTGGATTCCGGGAAGCTCTACATTGACGACCGGGAGATCACGAAGATGCCGGAGCACAAGCGGGCGGCAGTGATCGGACGGGTCTATCAGAACCCGGCCCTGGGCACCTGTCCGGATATGACGATCCTGGAGAACATGTCCATGGCGGACACCAAGGGAAAGCCCTTCAACCTGAGACGGGGAACGGACAAGGAACGGATCGGATATTACCAGGAGCTTCTGGCAGGCCTGGGCCTGGGACTTGAGAACAAGCTCTCCGTAAAGGTGGGAGCCCTTTCCGGCGGCCAGCGGCAGGCCATGGCATTGCTGATGTCCACCATGACCCCCATCGATTTCCTGATCCTGGATGAGCATACGGCGGCCCTGGACCCGAAGACTGCGGACACCATCATGGAGCTTACGGACCGTATCGTCCGGGAAAAGCAGCTCACCACCCTTATGGTGACCCACAACCTCCGCTATGCGGTGGAGTACGGAAACCGGCTGATCATGATGCATCAGGGAGAGAACGTCATGGACCTCAAGGCAGAGGAAAAGGCAGGCCTTCGGGTGGAGGACATCCTGCAGAAATTCAACGAAATATCCATTGAGTGCGGAAACTAAAAAAGAAGGCCCGGTCTGAAAAGATCGGGCTTTACTTTTCCCGTATTTCCTCATTATAATAAGATCAGACAGATATTTATCTACAGAAGTGAGGATCAAAGGATGAAACTTGGAATGGTACTGGAAGGCGGCGGCATGCGGGGCATGTACACCGCAGGCGTGCTGGATTTTCTGATGGAAAAGGACTTTTATCCCGACGGGATCATCGGTGTTTCCGCAGGGGCCTGCCACGGCTGCTCCTATGCTTCCAAGCAGCGGGGCCGCAGCTACCGTATCAATACAAAATACTGCAGGGACTGGCGTTACATGAGCTTCCGTTCCCTGCTTCTGACAGGGGACTATTTCGGTGCGGATTTTGCCTATCACAGGATCCCGGATGAGCTGGAGCCCTTTGATTATGAGACCTACGAGGCCTGCCGCCAGCAGATGCCCATCTATGTGGCGGTGACCAACGTGGAGACCGGAAAGGCGGAGTATCCCAGGCTCTGGGATATGCACCGGGACGTGGAATGGGTGCGGGCCTCCGCTTCCATGCCGGCCATGGCCCGGATCGTGGAGATGGATGGGAAGAAATACCTGGACGGTGGCGTGGCGGACAGCATTCCCCTGCGCTTCATGCGGAAGCACGGCTTTGATAAGAACATCGTGGTGCTGACCCAGGTGGCGGGCTACCGGAAGGAAGCCAACAGCATGATGCCCATCATCGACCTGAAATATGGCAGAAAGTATCCGGAGCTGGTGAAGGCCATGGCCTCCAGACACCTCAGATACAATAAGACCCTGGATAAGATCGAAGAGCTGGAGCAGGCAGGGGAGATTTTTGTTCTGAGGCCCTCCGTGAAGATCCCCATCTCCAGGATCGAAAAGGACCTGGACACCATCAACAACATCTATCAGCTGGGGTACCAGGACGCAGAGAGAAATTATGAAGCAATGTGTTTATACAGCGGGAGGTAAGGCATTATGATGGTATCAACAAAAGGACGTTATGCCCTTCGGATCATGATCGACCTTGCGGAGCATGAGGCGGAAGGGTTCGTTTCCCTGAAGGACGTGGCATGCCGGCAGGGGATCTCCATGAAGTATATGGAAGCCATTGTGGCAGTGCTGAATAAGGCAGGGCTTCTGAACAGCAGAAGAGGAAAGACCGGTGGATACCGTCTCTCCCGGGATCCCGGGGAGATCACGGCGGGAGAGGTGCTGCGGCTTACGGAAGGAAGCCTGGCACCGGTGGCCTGCATGGAAGGGGGCGGCTGCGGGGAGTGCGTCCGGGCAGCAGGCTGCCAGACCCTTCCCATGTGGAAGGCCCTGGACGCCCTCATCGAGCATTACCTGGAGGGGGTTACCATCCGGGACCTGGTGGAAGGGACCGTGCAGAAGCCGGAGCTGTAAGGGGCTTTGTGAACGGTACATTCAGACAGGCAGGTACAATTTTATAGGTATGAGTTAAAGTTATAAGGACCTCCGGGGGGATTTGCCCTGGGGGTCTTTTGCTGTTGATATCAGATTTGCTGATGGGTGGGAATCTGATATGGGATAATCGAATGAGTCTGCCGACGGGATTTGCTGTATGATAAGTAGGATAAAAAAATTGAAAGAAGGATGTAATATGAAAAAATTATGTTCTATGCTGCTGGTTATGGGAATGACCGTATCCCTCGTGGCCGGCTGTGGAAAAACAGCGGAAACCGAGACAGCCTCTGCGGAAGCGGCTCAGACCGAACAGGAGACTGCCCAGGAAACTGAGCAGGAGTCTGAGCAGGAGACGGAAGCAGAAACAGCACAGGAGACGGCACAGGAGACAACGTATCCGGTGACACTGACAGATCAGGTGGGCAACGAGGTCACCATCAGTGAACAGCCTGAAAGGATCGTATCGGGATACTATATTTCATCCTCTACCTGCCTTGCACTTGGACTGAAGGACCGGCTGGTGGCAGTGGAGGAGAAGGTGGAAGAACGTCCGATCTATCAGTATGCTGCTGCGGACATCATGGACTCTCTGGGAAATGTAGGCTCTGCCAAGGCCTTTGACCTGGAGGCCTGCCTTGCGACAGAGCCGGACCTTGTGATCCTGCCCAAAAAGGCACAGGATTATGCCAAGACCCTTACCGAGATGGGAATTCCCACATTGGTCGTTGCACCGGAAAGCCACGAAAAGCTTGTGGAAATGATCGATCTGATCGGAGAAGCGGCTAATGTAAATGAGGCGGCAGCAGCCCTTACAGCAGAGTATGATGAGATATTGGGAAAGATCGAAAAGCTGACCTCCGGTCTGGGAGAAGACGAGAAGCCGACCGTATATATGTGCGGTACCAGCTCCTATCTGACAACAGCGCCGAAGGATATGTATCAGGCTTCCCTCATCACGACTGCCGGAGGAAAGAATGCAGGAGATGTACTGGAGGGTGATTCCTGGACCGATGTTTCGTATGAGCAGATCCTTGAGATGAATCCGGATTATATCATTATCCCCACAAATAATATGGCAAACGGCCAGCCTGACTATTCAGCAGAACAGGTGATGACGGATGAAAACCTTGCTGAGGTGACGGCAGTCAAAAACGGTGATGTTTATAATATGCCCTCCGGTTACGAAGCATGGGATTCACCGGTGCCTTCCGGCGTACTGGGTATGCTGTGGATGACGGCCACTCTTCATCCGGATCTGTATTCCATGGACGAGTTTGCAGATGATGCGGCAGCATTTTATAAAACGTTCTATGGCTTTGATATGGATACATCTTCTATCACAGGTTAAAGAAGCCTATGAGCAAGCAAAAGGAAAGGATCGTATTTTCAGGGATTATTGCGGCAATTTTCATTGCCGCAATAATTTCTGTATGTATAGGAAAATATGAGATCAGCCTGGGGGAGATCAGACAGATCCTGCAGGGGGATCCGGATGTTTCGGAGATGAGCAGGCAGGTATTGTTTACGTTGCGCGTTCCGAGAACAGTCATGGGAATCCTTGCCGGAGCAGGACTGGGACTTGCCGGCTGTGTTTACCAGATCATCTTCAAAAATCCGCTTGCATCCCCTGACATTATAGGGATCGCAGGAGGAGCGAACCTTGGTGCGGCCCTGGCTATTGTTTCCGTTTCTTCTGCAGGCATGTTCGGGATCGCATTGGGATCTTTTGCAGGGGGCTTCCTGGCGGTATTCTGCGTGATGCTTCTTGTAAAGGCCACCGGGCTTCGGTCGACAGCGACCTATGTACTGGCCGGGATCGTAATAAATGCTGTTTCAAAGGCCGTTATCATGGGATTGAAATATTTTGCAGATCCGGAAAATGAACTGGCCGCTATGGAATACTGGGAAATGGGGACCCTTGGCAACACAACGGCGTCCAAGGTGATGTCGGTACTTCCCATGTTTCTGATCGGACTGGCAGGCCTCATATTACTGCACCGGCAGATTGAGATGATGGCCTTAGGAGATAATGAATGCAGGGCATTGGGGATGCGGCTTGGCATCGTGCGGACAGTGATCCTGCTGCTGTCCACTCTGCTTGTTGCAGCGGTGATCTGTATCACGGGGCTTATCTCCTTTGTGGGGCTGATCGCGCCTCACATTTCCAGGCTGATATTAAAACGGAATAATTTTCATACCATGATATTGAGCGGACTGATAGGGGCAATCGTGGTCCTATGCGCAGATGTGCTTGCACGAAGCCTGTACAGTGCAGAGCTTCCCATTTCTATTCTGACAACGGTGATAGGCGTGCCGATGCTGGTTTACTTTCTGTGTCAAAGAGGAAGAGGTCGATCCGTATGAAGGCAAAATTTGAAGTAAGAGATATCTGTGTAAAATATGGAGAACGGAGAATACTCGATCATGTTGGACTGGAGATCTTCGAGGGAGAATTCTGCGGCCTTCTGGGACTGAATGGAAGCGGAAAAACGACACTTCTCCATGCTATATGCGGATTTATCCCGATGCAGGGAGGATGCTTTGTAAACGGCACCGACTGCGGAAAGCTCACCGAAAGAAAACGGGCAAGGGAGGTCGCCCTGATTCCACAGACCTGCAGCCTGGAGGGTGGGAGGACCGCTCTTGAGGTCGTGCTGATGGGCTATAATGCATGGCTGCATATCCTGGAATCTCCATCAAGGGAACACAGGGAGAAGGCCCTGGATATTATGGATAAGCTTGGGTGCAGAGGGCTTGCGGATAAGGACTTTGGACAGCTCAGCTTAGGACAGCGGCAAATGGTTATCCTGGCAAGGTGTATGGTCCAGGATACGCCGGTCATGCTGATGGATGAACCGGACAGTGCACTGGATTTCCTGAATAAGCATATCGTGCTGCAGAAAATACGGAATGTGATTCAAAACGAAGGGAAAATGGGGCTGATCACCATGCATGATCCTAATTTTGCAATGAAATACTGTGACAGACTATTCCTTCTGAAGGATGGGGCGATCCTGACACAGATCGACATGAGAAAGGACCCTGAATGTAAGATAAAAAGGGATCTGTCCACGGTATACGGAAGGATCGAATTACTGAAGAACGGGAAGGAGTATCTGATGGTCAGAGGAGAAGATGCATAAAAAAAGCTATTATCCGGAAATATGGGATCTTGCATACCCCATCATACTCCTGACTCTGGCACAGAAGACCGGATCCATATTTGAAGGCCTGCTGCTCAGTGTCAACAGCACAAGAGAACTTGCAGTCACATCCATCTGCAGCCCTTATATTTCGGCAGTTACGACAGTCGGATATGGTCTGGCGATCTCCATGAATGTGATCGTGGCGGGCGTATACGGGAAAAAAGGCGAAAAGAAGAATACGGAGAATATCATGGAAGGGGCCGTACTGATTGCCCTTACCCTTGGCCTTGTTATATCAGCAGTGGTGGGCTTCCTGATGTATTTTTCCTTTTCCTCCATGCCAAAGGAAAGGCCGGCGGCCTATTTATTTATGCTTCCCTACCTTCTGGGCAATCCGGTGATCCTTCTCTACAGCATGCTGATCGCTCAGTTCCGGGGAATGGGAGACTCCCGAACCGGTATGTGGATGACATTCCTCGCGGTACCGATCCAGTTGGTGGCGGGATATCTCCTGTATCATACATGTGGCTTTACTGCCCTGGGCTATGGAATGCTTTTTTCAAGGATCGCCGGGTGTCTGTACGGTATGAGACAGTATCGCAGATATGGATTGGACCTCGGTGGATGGAGAAAAGTCCGTTTTTCCGGCAATATGATAAAAGAATTTGTTAAACTGGCAGTCCCTGTCAGCCTCTCGAAGGCTGTCGGGCCCTCAGCCAACGTGATCATAAACAGTCTGCTGCTTTCTATGGGAGCACAGCTCGTGGCGGTCTATGGCCTTGGAAACCGGCTGTCCATTTTGTTTTGCCTTCCGGCAATTGCGGTGGGAACAGTCGCAGTCACTCTGATCGCAGTCCAGAAGGACAGAAGAGAGCTGGGTTATCTGATCCGGCAGCTCTGTACCTGCAGTGTTTTACCTACGATCCTTCTTGTGCTGACCGCATGGAGCTTCAGAGAAACGATCTGGCAGGCTATGACTGCCGGATCTGCCATGGGACCTGAGGGCGAAACCTATTGGTCGATCTGCCTGTGGGCCTATCCCTTCGTTGCTGTAGAAATGACCATGACGTCGGTTTTGCAGGCTCTTGGATATGGCGTCCCCACCTTGATGATCACTGTGATACGGTTGTGGGGTGTTCAGATCCCTCTATCCTATCTGGCGGAAAGGAACGGATACGGAGCAGAGGGAGCCTGGGGCGCTTATTTGGCAAGTAATATTGTTTCGATGCTGATCAGTGTGATCTGGGGCATGATAAAAATCAAAGGAGGCAGTAAGAATGAATGCAATTGATGTTGTAAAGGAGCAGGTTAAGGCATATGAAAAGGGAATTGCCCATGCGGTAGTGACGATCGTTCACTCCGATGGATCCACCCCCCGTACTAACGGCAAGATGATCGTATATTCCAACGGTGCTACCAAAGGGACGATCGGCGGTGGAAACGTGGAGTGTATGGCAACTGCAGACGCATTGCAGTGTATAAGAGAAGGGAGCAACAGGCTGAGAACCTATGATATGACATCTGCAGAGTCCGAGACGGGAATGGAGTGCGGCGGCACCCTTAGCGTGATGATCGAAGCGTTTACGATCCGGCCGGTCCTGGTGATGTGCGGTGCGGGGCATGTGGGAGAAGCGGTGCTGCGCTTAGCTTCTTTTGCGGGATTCGATACGGTCCTTGTGGATAACAGAGAGGAAGAGGATATCTCAGATAAGATCGCATTGGCGGACCGTTTTATTAAAGTCAGCGACTATACGAAGGATCTGGCTCAGGCAGATATCCCTGATAACGCACATTATGTGATCGCCACACAGGGACACAAGTATGATATGGAAGCCCTTGCTGCTGTTCTGCAGCAAAATTATGCTTATGCAGGAATGATAGGAAGCTCGAAAAAAATAAATGCGGTTTTTGAAAAGCTTCTTGCGGAAGGCTTCGATCAGGCAAAGCTTGATGAAGTATATACTCCCATCGGATTGGATATTGGCGGTGAAACGCCGGAAGAAATTGCAGTATCCATCCTTGCAGAGATCCTTATGGTAAAAAACGGGCGTACAGGGGGACATTGGTCTGAAAAGGGAAAATAATATGGGAACGATCTTACTGATAGATGTAGAAAACGAGAAGATAAGCAGAGAAAAAAACGATACCGGAGAGTATGGCCGTGGATTGGCGGTGAGGCTTCTGGAGGAATATGATACCGCTCCAATGCTTGTGATTGCCCCGGGACTGTTTACGGGGGCTCCCGTGCCCTGTGCAACAAGAGCATCCATAGCACAAAGGGAAAGTGAAAATAGCGGTTTTTTTGTAAGCAATATTTCCGGTGACCTTCCGCAGAAAATGGCTTCCATGGATCTGGATGGGATCGTAATAAAGGGAAGGAACCGGAAGGGAAACCTGGTTCTGTATATGGAAGAAGACTGTGTGGAGTTTGTATTCTGTCCCACATTGCAGGGGCTGGGCTGCGGGCAGGTCGTGAAAGAACTCCGGGATCGCTGGGGAAAGGAATGTGCAGTGATTGGCTGTGGACCGGCAGCAGATTTTTATTATCCAACCAGCAGTCTCTTTGTGACATATCCATATGGAAAGCCGGAATTTACCTGTCCGAGAAGCAGCCGCGGAACATGTCTTGCCAGGATGGGGATCCGCGCAGTCGTTGTACGGAACAGCCAGTATTTTCAGGCATCCTGTTATGATGGGGATTCCATCAGGCAAAACGGAAAGCTTCTGGCTCAGTATATTCTGAAGGACCCGATCTGTGGAGGCGCTCTGCCCGGGCTGGGTTCTATCACTTTACTGCATCTTCTGAAAAACAGAGAGGACCTGGAAGCGGCACTGCAGCAGATTCCGAAGGAAAAACCGAAAAGGGAGAAAGAACCGGGGGAGAGGGTGAACTATTGCTGCGCGCCCATGTGTGTGATAGGCTGTCTGAATCGTCACAGCGGCAGCAGCGGCAAGATCTATTCCTGTCCGGAGGAATCGGAGATCCGGGCTGCGGTGGAAAGCTCCTTTGGAGAATATCTGATGCCGGCGGAAACAGAGAGCTGTACGGCATACCTTTCGAAGAAGGGGATGGAGCTGGGCCTGAACATGATCGAACTGATATTTGCCATGAAGCTGTATTTTGAAGCAGTGAACGAACGTCCGGAGGAGGACAGGATCTGTGAGCTGATTTGCGAAATAGAAAAGGGAACAGCAGTTGGAAGGATCCTTGGAGGAGGAACCTCCAGAGTATGCCGGATATATTCAGACAGGGAATCAATCCAGGGGAAGGAAACCAGACCGGCTGTTTTACAGGAAAAGGATTTTCGGTTAGAATTGGATAAAAGGATCGGAAAGCAGAGTGAGAAGATCAGTGATCTGGAGCTGCTTTACAGAGAAATATTCCTATTCGAGAATCTTGGCATCTGTATTTTTTCGTCTTTCGCACTTATAAATAAAGAAGGCCCCATGGAGCTCCTTGCTGCGCTGTATAGAGATAAGACCGGAGAAACCGTTTCTGTTAGCGATATGCTGGAATATTCAGCCAGAGCCCTTGAAAGGGAAGAACGGTTCCGGGAGAAGATGAGCCGCGTAAAAGAGGTAAAAATGATACCGGAATTCGTCAAAGTGCTGTATCGTTATTTTGAAGCGTCCAACCGGTAGGATCAGACAGCTGTCAGCCGGACCGATATGAGGTAGATATGAATCATTTGAATTTGAATCAACTGCAAACCTTTGTGACGGTAGTGGAACAGGGGAGCTTTACAAAGGCAGCAAGCCATTTGTATATGGCTCAGTCTACAGTCAGCAATCATATCCAGCAGCTGGAAGAATCCCTGGGACTTGTTCTGTTTATGCGTGATATGAAGCGCAATATAACCCTGACGCCGGACGGAAGCAGGATCTATCATCTGGCGAAGGAGATACTGCTGCGTTGCGCTGATCTGGAAGAAAGTATAATGGAAAATCAGAAGAGCCAATTGATAATTGGCGCTTCCACTGCTCCGTCAGAGAGTATCCTGCCGGACCTGATCTGCCGTTTCCTTAAGAAATATCCCAATTGCCATTTTGTGGTCAAGAAAGGAGACAGCAGTCAGATCCAGAACATGCTTGTGGATGGAAAGGTGTCCATAGGATTTGTGGGAACGTCCGATAACCGACAGGAATTGACCTATGAAAAGATCGCTGAGGACAGATTCGTTATGATCACCCCCAATACTCCGCATTACAATGAGATGCACAAGCAGGGAATATACGGAAAACAGCTTTTGCAGGAACCGATGATCTTCCGGGAAAGCGGATCGGGCTCTCAGAAGGCTATCGATAACTATCTGGGAAGCATAGATGTGGGAGAAGAAGGCCTTGATATCGTTGCCTATGTCTCAGATTCCCAGATGCAGAAGGAACTGGTGAGACTTGGAACGGGAGTGGCAATCCTCTCAGAGCATTCCGTGCGGGACTTTGTTCTTGCCGGGAAGGTACTTCGCTTTGAATTGGAGAGAGCTCCGCTGGTTCGGAATATCTATATGGCAAAATATAAAAAAGGAATCCTGAATTCCTTTGCTTCGGATTTTGAACAGTTTGTAAGGGACAACCAGAAGCTTGAATTCTGAAGATCTGCAAAAAGTATGTCAAAAGATACCATTTCAAAAAGTATATTTGATTTTCAATCCTGATGGCTATGTGTTAAAATCAGATTGATTTTATGGCTTAGGGATCTGGCCATTATTAATGACCATACTTATTTGGCGACTCTTGATGCGGTGCTTCAAAATGTTATGATTTGCTTATGGGAGGTACAATGGGGAGAATAATTAAAGATACAATTCATGCAGCTGGTGTTGATATTGGAATTTATACGCAGGATTTTGAAAATGAATTTATTTCCTTGACAGATATTGCTCGATATAAGAGCGATGATCCGACAGCAGTTATTCAAAACTGGATGAGGAATCGGGACGTGATAGAATTTTTAGGCCTCTGGGAAAGGCTGCATAATCCGGATTTTAAACCCCTCGAATTCGAGGGGTTTAGAAAACAGGCTGGTGCGAATGCTTTTACAATGTCACCCAGGAAATGGATTGAAGCCACGAATGCCATTGGTATTGTTTCAAAAGCAGGACGATACGGTGGGACGTATGCTCATAGTGATATTGCCATGTCTTTCGCAACATGGATCTCTCCAGAGTTTCAGTTGTATATCATGAAAGACTATAGGCGTTTAAAGACAGATGAAAACAGCCGTTTGTCTTTGAATTGGAACTTAAACAGAGCGATTTCCAAGCTGAATTACAGAATACATACAGATGCAATTAAAGAAAATTTGATCCCACCGGAACTTACCTCAGAACAGGTGGCCTATACCTATGCAAATGAAGCGGATATGCTGAACGTTGTATTGTTTGGCAAGACAGCGAAGCAGTGGAAGGATGAAAACCCAACAGCAAAAGGAAATATGCGGGATGCAGCAACGCTGAATCAATTATTGGTACTTGCGAATTTGGAAAGTTATAATGCTGTTTTGATAAATCAGGGCAAGGATCAGAAAGAGAGGATGGAATTGCTTCGACGGTTGACGGTACAGCAGCTGCAGACGTTGGAGACAGTGAATTTGAACAATTTGCCAAAATTAGAGGGAAATATGTAAACAGAGCGAATGATACAAACCTATTTCAGAAAAAAACTCTCTTTACCGGACACCCGGTAAAGAGAGTCTTTTTATATCAGACGGTCGATGATCAGGTATTGTTTCCCTAAAGACGAGGGCAGTATTTATTCCCCATCAACTTCAGCCTCTCCCTCCGAAGCTGCTCCGGAAATATCGATGCCGAAGAATTCCTGGGAAAGGGCGTTGAGCTCTCCGCTGTCCCGAAGCTCCTGAAGGGCTTCGTTCACCGCAGCCCGCAGGCTCTCCGTCTCCTGACCCTTCCGCATGGGGATGGCCACCTGGGAAGCGTCCTCGGACAGGGTCACTACCTTAAGGCCTGCATCGGGATGCTGACTGATATAGTCGTAATAGGTGACCTCGTCGTTTAAGGTGGCGTCTACTCTGCCGGAGCGCAGCAGGTCAAAGGACTCCGTCAGGGCGTTGACACCAACCACCTCGGCGCCGTAGCTCTCTGCAATGGTGGCGTAGGTACCGGAGATGGTATTGGCGGTGCGCTTTCCAGCCAGATCTTCAAAGCTCTGGATATCCGTGTTGTCCTCCGTTACGATGAGGGCGGTGTGGATATAGGCATAGGGCTCCGTGAAGTCATACTTTTCCGCCCGTTCCTCCGTGATCTCCACGCCATTGATGACCATGTCATAGCGGCCTGCGTCCATACCCGCCAGGAGGCCGTCCCATTCGCCTTCCACGAATACCGGCTCCACTCCCAGGTGCTCCGCGATCTTTCTGGCCACCTCCACGTCAAAGCCCGTAAGCTGGTCTGCGTCGTCATGGAAGGTCCAGGGGGACCAGGTCCCCTCCGTTGCCACGATCAGCTGGCCTCTTTCCTGGATCTGGGCCAGGGCATCCTCCCCGGAAGCCTCCTCTCCGGAAGCTGCTCCGGCAGGGGAAGCGTCTTCCGTTTTTGTGCCGCCACATGCGCTTAGGGACAGGATCCCTGCCACGGCAAGGGCGGCCATATAATAAATTTTCTTTTTCATATAGTTACTCCTTGTTGAAATGGTTTAGAAATTCTCTGGTACGTTCTTCCCTCGGGTTTTCGAAGAGCTGCTTTGTGCTTCCTTCCTCCACGATCTGCCCCTGCTCCATGAGGATGGTGCGGGTGGAAACATTTCTGGCAAAGCCCACCTCGTGGGTCACCACCAGCATGGTCCTTCCTTCCGCCGCAAGCTCCCGGATGGCCTCCAGGACCTCCCCCGTAAGCTCCGGGTCCAGGGCAGAGGTGGGCTCGTCAAAGTAGATGATCTCCGGATCCGTGGCCACTGCCCGGGCGATAGCCACCCTTTGCTGCTGGCCGCCGGAAAGCTGGTCCGGATAATAGTCCAGGCGGTCCGAAAGCCCAACCTTGGCCAGGGCTCTGGTGCCGATCTCCATGGCCTGGGCCTTTGGCATCTTTCTTGCGATGATCAGGCCCTCCGTAACATTTTCCAGGGCCGTTTTATTGGAAAAAAGATTGAAATCCTGGAACACGAAGGCGGTCTTCTTCCGGATCCCGGCGATCTCCTTTCTGGAGATCCGGTCCAGCTGAAAATGCTGGCCGTCAAAGTCCATCTCCCCGCCGTCGGCTCGCTCCAGGAAATTGAGACAGCGGAGCAGGGTGGTCTTTCCGGCACCGCTGGGGCCAAGGATCGCCACCACATCTCCCTTTTCCACCTCCAGGGAGATGCCCTTCAGGATCTGGGTCCCATGGAATTCTTTTCGTAAATTTTTTACCGTAAGCATCCCGCTCACCTCCTTTTGCCGCCATAAGTGGCCAGGCGCTTCTCACCGGCTCTCTGGACCCAGGTCAGGATCGTGGAGAACATGAGATAGATGAAGCCCACCTCCAGATAAAGGGCCAGGGGCTCGTAGGTCCGGGCCACGATCCGCTGGGTGGCCATGAACATCTCCGTTACGGTGATATTGGCCGCCAGAGAGGTGTCCTTCACCATGGAGATCAGGCAGTTGAAGAGGGAGGGGAAGGCAATGCGGAAGGCCTGGGGCAGGACGATGCGCCGCATGATCTGCAGATAGCTCATGCCCACACAGCTTCCGGCCTCCATCTGGCCCTTGGGAACAGCCTCCAGGGCCGCCCGGAGGACCTCCGCACAGTAAGCCGCCTCATTGATGGAAAATACGATGACTGCAGCCGGGAAGGCCGGAAGGACGATCCCAAGGCTGGGCATGCCGTAGAAGATCACAAAGAGCTGCACCAGAAGAGGTGTACCCCGGATCACCCAGATATAGAACCGGGCCAGCTCCCGCAGTCCTCTGACATTGGCGAACTGGACCAGGGCCAGGATCACTGCCAGGACCATGGCGATGGAGAAGGAAAGGACTGTCAGGGGAATGGTCACTGTCAGTCCGGGTATCAGGATCTTAAAAAAGGAATCGGCCAGGATGCCGATCAGCCGTTCACTCATGGAACATGCCTCCTCTCGTTTGGGTTAGGCTCTGTAAGAGGCGATCCCCCGCTGCAGTCTCTCAAGGCCGTCTGCAAGGATGCTCCTCTGGCAGGCGATGTTGATCCGCAGGAAGCGGGAACCGCAGGCGCCGTACTGGCTGCCCTCCGATACATAAAGGCCTGTCTCCCTCCGGAGATGCCGGGCCAGATCCCCGGCGTCCTCCGTGATCTTCCCGCAGTCCACCCAGAGAAGATAGGTGGCCTCCGCGTCTATCAGGTGGAGCTTCGGGAGATTTTTCCCGATAAAGTCCTTTGCGTACATCCGGTTTTCCAGGAGATACTGCCGCAGGGCGTCAAGCCAGGGCCCTCCCTCGGAAAATGCCGCTTCGGCAGCCTGGACGGCAAAGGCGTTGGGCTCTGCCACCTCATCGGTGTTGATAGCCCGGTACATCTTGTGGCGCAGGGCCTCTCCGGGGACGACAATGGCCGCTGTCTGGAGCCCCGCCAGGTTGAAGGCCTTGGTGGGGGCGATGCAGGTCACGCTGTTGTCCCGGCACTCCTCGGAAACGGAGGCAAAGGGGATGTATTCCCTGCCCGGCACCGTCAGGTCGCAGTGGATCTCGTCGGAGATGACAGTGACGTGGTGCTTTTTGCAGAGGGAGCCGATCCGGGCCAGGGTCTCCCGATCCCAGATCTTTCCCACGGGATTGTGGGGGTTACAGAGGATCATAAGAGTCGTCTGGGGATCCCTGAGCTTTTCCTCCAGGTCCTGAAAATCGATCTCATAGGCCCCGTCCCGGTATACCAGGGGACTCTCCAGGACCTTCCGGCCGTTATTCAGGATGGAATTGAAAAAGATGTTGTAAACAGGGGTCTGGATCAGGACGTTCTCCGCAGGGGTCGTAAGCTTCCGGACGGCGCTGGAGATGGCCGGCACCACGCCGGTCACGAACATGAGCCAGTCCTCCTGGATCCGGAAATGATGCCGCTCCTCCCACCAGTGGATGTATGCCTGATACCATTCCCCGGGAACGGTGGAATAACCGAAGATCCCGTGGGCGGTCCGGTCCTCCAGGGCCTTCCGGACAGCCGGAGCCGTTTCAAAGTCCATATCCGCTACCCACATGGGCAGCTCGCCTTCGGCAATATCCCACTTCAGGGAATTGGAATGTCTGCGGTCAGTCGGTTTGTCAAAATCATATAACATAGTCAGTACCTCCATGGTGCCGGGACCTGTCTGAGCCTGTTCCCGGAGCTCTTCTATGATAAAGGTCATTTGTATCGTGCAGCACCTTTTAATATTATCTTTTTTATCATTGTTTGTCTATGGGAATTATGGAAAGCATCGGGATGTTTGCGCACAATCTAAGACCGGAACTGTCCTTCTTTTTATACAAAATTCCTATTGACTTAATATGGATTAGGTGATATATTCCTATCGAAAAGATAGGAAAAAACATCGGAAAGGAGACAGGCAATGTTTGTTTATGCAGATAACGCAGCAACCACAAAGGTCAGCAGGAAGGCCCTGGAGGCCATGATGCCGGCCCTGGAGGACCTGTACGGGAACCCCTCCAGTCTGCACCAGGCAGGAAGGGCGGCGGAGGCGGCCCTCTGGAACGCCAGAGAACGGATCGCGGCCTGTCTGTCGGCGGAGCCCCGGGAGATCTACTTTACCTCCGGCGGGACCGAGGCCGATAACTGGGCCATCACGGAGGCGGCCAGGCTGGGAGCCCTGAAGGGGAAGAAGCATCTGATCACCTCGGCCTTTGAACATCACGCAGTGCTGCATACCATGCAGAAGCTGGAAAAACAGGGATACGAGGTGACCTACCTGAAGGTCCACGAGGACGGCCTGATCCGGCCCGAGGAGGTGGCGGCAGCCATCCGGGAGGACACGGCCCTGGTATCCATCATGTACGCCAACAACGAGATCGGCACCATTCAGCCCATCCGCGCCATCGGGGAGATCTGCCGGGAACGGGGCGTCCTGTTCCATACGGACGCGGTCCAGGCGGTGGGGCATCTTCCGGTGAACGTCCGGGAGGACCTGGTGGACATGCTCTCCTTTTCCGGACACAAGTTCCACGGCCCCAAGGGGATCGGCGGTCTCTATGTCCGTAAGGGGATCCCCATCCGGAACTTTATGGAGGGTGGTGCCCAGGAGTTCCGGAAGCGGGGCGGCACCGAGAACATGCCCGGGATCCTGGGCATGGCGGCAGCCCTGGAGGAGGCCTGCAGCCACATGGCGGAGGACAGCGCAAGGGTGGCCCGCATGCGGGACCGGCTGATAGAGGCCATCGGAAAGCTGCCAAAGACCAGGCTCAACGGCCATCCCAGTCAGAGAGTGCCGGGAAACGTCAGCTTCTGCTTCGAAGGCATTGAGGGAGAATCCCTGCTTCTGCGGCTTGATCTCCAGGGAATATGCGCATCCTCAGGATCCGCATGTACTTCCGGCTCCCTGGAACCGAGCCACGTGCTGCTGGCCATCGGAGTGCCGAAGGAGATCGCCCACGGCTCTCTGCGGCTGAGCCTGGACGCTTCCAATAGGGAAGAAGAGGTGGATTACATCATTGAAAAGCTGCCCGGCATCGTGGAGACCCTTCGGGATATGTCCCCGGTCTGGGAAGAAATGAAGGCATAAGGAGGAAAGAATCATGGCAATGACCTACAGTGAAAAGGTAATGGATCACTTCGCTCACCCCAGGAATGTGGGTAAGATCGAGAATGCAGACGGCGTCGGCGAGGTTGGAAACATGGTCTGCGGAGACATCATGAAGGTCTACCTGAAGGTGGAGAACGGCATCATCGAGGACGCCAAATTCAATACCTTCGGCTGCGGCTCCGCCATCGCAACAAGCTCCATGGCAACGGAGATGATCAAGGGAAAGCCTGTGGATGAGGCCCTTAAGCTCACCAACAAGGCTGTGGTGGAGGCCCTGGACGGACTTCCTCCCGTAAAGCTGCACTGCTCCGTCCTGGCTGAGGAGGCCGTAAAGGCGGCCCTGAAGGACTACTATGAGAAGCAGGGACTTCCCGTTCCGGAGGAGTGCCTTGCAGAAAGCAGCCACGACCACGGAGAGCAGGGAGAAGAGGCCTGATCGGAAAAGCAGAAAGCTCTGAAAAAAAGATAAAAAGAGTTGGAAAAACAACTTACAGAAAGGGCGGCATCAGGTATAATAAAATCAAAGTTGCAGACAGCAGCGAAAGGATAACGAAAAACCCTGTTACAGGGATATCATAAGAAAGGGAAAAAACCATGAAAAAGTATGTATGTACAGTATGCGGCTATGTGTATGATGAGGCAGCCGGAGATCCGGATAACGGAGTAGCACCGGGAACCAGATGGGAAGACGTTCCGGAGGATTGGGTATGCCCCTTATGCTCAGTGGGCAAGGACCAGTTTGAAGAAGAGGCATAAAAAAGAATATCAGAAGATTTAAGCCCCACAGGTACACGATGTGAATCTGTGGGGCTTATACTATATATTAAACTATATTTTTTATGACAGCCGCCACTGGACGTTCTGGTTCTGGAGCTCTACCATGCGGCGGTAGAGGCCATCCTGCTGCATCAGCTCCACCGGGGTACCCTGTTGGACCACATGACCCTTCTCCAGCACGACGATGTGGTCGGCTCCCGTTACAGTACGCATCCGGTGGGCGATGACCAGCACAGTCTTGCCCTGAAGCAGACGGGAGAGGGCGGCCTGGACGGCGCTTTCGTTCTCCACGTCCAGGCTGGCGGTGGCCTCATCCAGCAACACCACCGGCGCATCCTTCAGCAGTGCCCGGGCGATGGAGATCCGCTGCCGTTCCCCACCGGAGAGAGTGGAGCCGTTTTCCCCGATCACCGTCTGGTAGCCTTGAGGCAGTTTTCGGATGAAGTCGTCGCATTGGGCGGCCTGAGCCGCTTTCAGTACCTCTTCGTCAGTGGCACCCCGCCGGCCCAGACGGATGTTCTCCATCACCGTGTCCCGGAAGAGCACCACGTCCTGGAATACCATGGAGTAGGAGCGAAGGAGGGTCTCCGGATCCACTGTGGACACATCCGTTCCACCCAGAGAAATCTTCCCGCCGGTGACGTCCCAAAACCGGGCGGCCAGCTTGCAGGCAGTGGACTTCCCGCTTCCAGAGGGACCGATGAGGGCAGTGACCTCCCCCTGTCGGGCTGTAAAGCTCACGTCTTCCAATACCCCTGCATCGTCCCGATAGGAAAAGGAGACGTGGTCAAAGGTGATGTCGTAACCGGACGGGTGGAAGTCCTCTGTCCCCGTCTGCATCGGCTGCTCCAGAATGGAGCGCATCCGTTCAATCTGCAGTTTGGTATTGAAGGTGGCGGCAATGTTCTGGAGAACTACTCCAAGGGGATCGTACAGCCGGGCAGCAGCAAAGAGGAAGCCCAGGAAATAGAGGAAGGGGATTTCTCCGGCCAACAGCAGCGCCCCGCCGGTAAGTACCGTAGTGGCAAGCCCCAGCCGCAGGAAGGCCTGAGCGGAGCATACGAACACGCCGGTGGCCAGCTCGGAGCGGATGGAGCTGCTCTCCATAGCGGCCAGTTTTGCTTCCAGGCTGCCGAGATATCGCTCCTGTCTGTGGCAGGCTTTGATGTCCCGGATGGTTTCAAGCCCCTCCTGGATGCAGTCGGCCACCGCCCGCTTATTCAGAATGTTTTTCGTTCCGAAGGCGTCCTGGATTTTCTTACTTCCCGCCGTCAGCGCCACAGCAAGGGGCACTACCCACAGCACCGCCAGGGCCATACGCCAGTCACAGACAAACATGCATACCCCGATCACCAGTGTGGAGCCGATGGAGGCGAACAGCTGGGGCACATAGTGGGAGAACATCTGGTCCAGACTGGAGCAGTCGGCGATCATGGTAGAGGTCAGGTCGCTTAAATCCCGGTTCCCGAAAAAGGACAGGGGAAGCCGGCGCAGGGTCTCTGCCAGGCTCACCCGGCGGTTGGCACTCTCCCGGTAGGTGGCGATGTAGAGGGAGGCATACTGGAACCAGTGGAGGACAAACAGCAGGACCAGAACCGTCAGGGCGAAGCCCACGTAGAGCCAGAATCCGTCCATGGGACTTACGCCGCTCTCCAGACAGCCCAGCAGATGCTGGACTGTGAACAGGACCGCTCCAACAGGAAACATGAGAGCCAGATTGCACACAAAGCACCAAAACACGGCCTTCACCAGATCACTGGCCCCCTTCTCGCTGAGGGCGAAGATGTGCTGCAATTTCTTTATCATACCGCTGCCTCCTTTCCAACCTTCCACTTTGCGCTGCGCTGATAGTCCGCCCACATGGCGGCGTAGATGCCGTTTTTCGTAAGCAATACGCTATGGCTGCCCTGCTCCGCGGTCTTTCCTTCGTTTAAGACGATGATGTTGTCCGCATTCTGTACCGTAGACAGCCGGTGGGCAATCATCAGCACCGTTTTGTTCCGGGTCAGGGCCTCAAAGGCCTTTTGGATCTGATGCTCGTTCTCCGGGTCGGCGAAAGCGGTGGCCTCGTCCAGCACCACGATGGGAGCGTCCTTCAGAATGGCCCGGGCCAGGGCGATGCGCTGCTGCTCCCCACCGGAGAGATAGACGCCCCTGGCGCCCACCACCGTGTCCAGCCCCTGGGGCAGTTTTTCCAGGATGTCGTCGCACTGGGCGGCATGGGCGGCGGCAAGCACTTCATCCCGGGATGCCTCCGGCCGGGCAGCCCGGATATTCTCCAGCAGGCTCTCCTTGAACAGCCGGGTATCCTGGAACACAAAGGCCACCTGCCCCATGAGGGCGGCGCTGTCCAGCTCCCGCACGTCCGCGCCGCCCACGGTGACGCTGCCGCTGTCCACATCCCAGAACCGGGGGATCAGGCTGGCGGCGGTGG
>CALWES010000013.1 GCA_944377405.1 uncultured Lachnospiraceae bacterium
ACTCAGCTGACTGTTACTAATAGGTCGAGGGCTTATCCGCATTGCTTCTTGGTTCTTGATTTCGGTATTCGGTTTTTGAGGTATTTCTTGCCTCAATAGCTCAGTTGGTTAGAGCATCTGACTGTTAATCAGGGGGTCCTAGGTTCAAGTCCTAGTTGGGGCGTTTTCCTAGAGACAATATGTTCAGGATCAGAACTTCTGCATGAAAGTGCAGAAGTTTTTTGTGTTTTACGGAACTGACGCAAAGCCCCGCAGTTCAAAACCGCTGTTAAAGATCAGGGCGGATCACCCTGGCCAGGGCCCCCAGGGCTTCGGGATCCCGCACTGCATAGCCTTCCTGGATCCGTTCCAGGATCCCTTTTTTCGTGAGCTCTGCCAGGGTATAGAGGAGGTGCCGGTAGGAGACTCCCAGGTGATCTGCCGTCAGGGTATGCTTTTCCCTGTAGATCCCCTGATTTTCCGTCAGGAGGATAAAGACCGCCAGGCGGTTCAGCAGGGGAAAGGACTGGTTCTGGGTGTAGGAGGTGATGTTCCGGAAGTTTTTCTGGCTGAGGACCAGACAAAGCTTCCGCAGAAAGAGGGGATCCTTAAGAAGCCGTTTTCTGTAGGTCGGGATGGGCAGAGCAAGGCACAGGCACCTGTCGATGGCCTGCACTGCCAGTGGTTCGTGCTCCGGGTCGATGAGCTCCATCTCCCCGATGAAGCAGGGGGCGGTGAAAAAATCGATGAGGGACTGGCGGCCGTTGGACATGGTGACATAGAGCTTTGCCCGACCGGAAACCAGATAATATAAATAGAAGGGAGTCTCTCCCTCCCGGATCAGATAATCCCCCGGCTCCGCGGAAAAAAGCAGGGTATCCTCTGCCGGGGAAAAGGAGAACTGCTCCTCATAGCCGGAGCGCAGCATGAGATCTTTTTTACGGACTTCGTCCCTGAGCTTTTCCATATTTTCCTCTCTTAGTGTGAGATTTCTCATACTCAGTATAGAAGGATACACCTTATAATGCAAGCAGCAATCAAAAAGCGGAGTACCCTTTGGGTACGGAAAGGACGGATATGGAAAAACGTAAGATCATACTGGACTGTGATCCCGGACACGATGATGCCATTGCCATGATGATGGCTGCAGCGCATCCGGCCATCGAGCTTCTGGGCATCACCATCGTAGCGGGAAATCAGACTCTGGACAAGACCCTGGTGAACGGGCTTCATGTATGTCAGGCCCTGGGGATCCAGGTTCCGGTCTATGCCGGAATGCCAAGGCCCATCATGAGAGAACAGGTAGTGGCGGAGTCGATTCACGGGGAGACGGGACTGGACGGTCCGGTCTTCGGTCCGCTGACCAGAAAGCCGGAGAAGGAGCATGGGGTACGCTTTCTCATCGATACCCTGCTGGCCAGTGAAGGGGATGTGACTCTGGTACCTGTGGGCCCCCTTACGAACATTGCCGTTGCCATGCGGATGGAGCCAGGGATCATTCCGAAGATCCGGGAGATCGTCCTCATGGGCGGAGCCTACGGCACGGGAAATGTGACCCCTTCGGCGGAATTCAACATCTATGCGGATCCGGAGGCCGCCAGGGTGGTATTTACCTCGGGAGTCCCCATTACGATGATGGGCCTGGATCTGACCAATCAGACCGCCTGCACCATGGACGTCATAGAGCGGATGGAAAGGACCGGTACAAGGGCAGGAAAGCTCTTCGGAGAGATCATGCGCTTTACCTACAGGACCCAGCATGAGGCCTACGGCCTGGATGGAGGACCTGTTCATGATGCCACCTGTATCGCTTATCTCATCGATCCGGATTCCATCCGCACGAAGGATATGTATGTGGAGATCGATGTAAATGAAGGCCCCTGCTATGGCCGCACCGTTTGCGACGAGCTGGGGGTCCTGAAAAAAAAGGCAAATGCAAAGGTGGGAACGGGTATTGACTGCGGCAGGTTCTGGGACCTGGTGGAGGAATGCCTTAAAATGTACAGCTAAGGGATCCGGACAAGACGGGATAAAGGATCACAATCAGAAAGGGACCGGTGCACCGTGACGGTGCGCCAGTCCCTTTTTCAGACGTTCCCGGCGGGAATCGAACCCACATCATCAGCTCCGGAGGCTGACGTTCTATCCGTTGAACTACGAGAACAACGTGTATAGTATAGCAAATCCGAAGGGCTTTTGCAAGGGGAGAATTTCCTTTCCGGGGGCGGAGGGGGGATTTCTGCTTGTAAGGGTATGCATGTTGTGTTATACTTTTATGAGTTTTTATTTTGGGGAATCATCCCTTTCGGATAAGGAGGAGCAGGTAAAAGCTATGCACCCTGCGGGGATCATATTGATTTTGGCCGTACTGCTGGCGGCGATCCTTCTGTTAAGAAGTGAATGGGAAAAACGGCAGCTGTCGGTGGTACAGTACGAGATATGGACGGAAAAGCTGCGGGAGGGGGCCCGGTGCGTGTTTCTTACGGACCTTCACAGCGCGGCCTTCGGAGCGGAGAATGAAAGGCTGATTCGGAAGATCCAGAGTCTGGACCCGGACATGATCCTGATGGGCGGGGATATGATCACCTGCGGAAAGCACACTGCAATAGCGCCGAAAACGGATGTATGCCTCCATCTTGTGGAGATGCTGGCGGAGCATTATCCGGTCTACTATGCGGAGGGCAATCACGAGCTGAGGATGAAGAACCGCTTTCCCGATGCCTACAAGATCTTTACGGACCATCTGATGCAGATGGGTGTGGAATATATCTGCAACGAACATGAGATCTACGATACGGAGGACCTGATCGAGGACGCGGAGGACGACATCCGTCTGTACGGCATCAGCATGGAGCAGCGCTTTTTTGATGCGCTGCGGCCGGGCTTCGGCAGAAAGACGGAGATGGAGCCTGATTATCTGCAGAAGCATCTGGGGATGCCTGACCGCAGGCATTTCAATATCCTGTTCCTCCACAGCCCCCTTTACCTGCAGGAGGCGGCTGCCTGGGGAGCCGATCTGGTGCTTTCGGGGCATTTTCACGGAGGGACCATCCGGATCCCGAAGCTTGGGGGGCTGATGACACCGCAGCTTCAGTTCCTGATCCGGGAATGTGCCGGACATTTTGTGGAAGGGGATACGGATATGATCGTAAGCCGGGGACTTGGGACCCATTCCGTCCGGATCCGGCTGAACGATAAGCCGGAGATCACCTGTATCGATATCATACCGGGGATGCCGAAGAAGCGTTGACAGAGACCGGGAAGGGTCCGGCATTCGGAGGGAGCCCCCGGAACTGTGAGGAAGAAGGATGGCGCTGGTATATCGCCTTGAAAAACTGAATTTTAACGGGCCCCTGGATCTTCTGCTCAAGCTTCTGGAAAAGAACAAGGTGGATATCTACGATATCCCCATTGCGGAGATCACGGCCCAGTATATGGAATATGTCCGGAACCTGGAGGAAGAGGATCTGGACATCGTGTCGGACTTTCTGGTGATGGCGGCAACCCTGCTGTCCATCAAGGCCAGGATGCTTCTGCCCCGGGAGGTGGACCAGGAAACGGGAGAGGAGATCGATCCCAGGACAGAGCTTGTGGAACGACTTCTGGAGTACAAGGAATTTCGCTATATCTCCGAAGAGCTCTGTAAGCTGGAGGATCAGGCTGCGGGATACCTCTACGGGAAGGAGCGGATCCCGGCGGAGGTACAGGATTATAAGGCTCCTGTGGACCTGGAGGAGCTGCTTCAGGGGGTAAGCTTTCAGGACCTGAAGCGGGTGTTCCTGGAGGTCCTTGCCAGGAAGGAAGAAAAAGTGGACCGGGTGCGTTCCGATTTCGGCGTTATTAAACGGGAGCGGATCTCCCTGTCCGCAAGGATCGGCTCAGTCCTGAATTATACAAGAAAGCACAGGAACTTCTCCTTCCGTCAGATGCTGGGACAGGCAGAGGGACGCATGGAGGTGGTGGTGACCTTCCTGGCGCTCCTGGAGCTCATGAAGATGGGCAAGGTCCAGGTATGCCAGAAGGACACATTTTCCGACATCGAAGTCCATGCCACGAAGGAGACGGATACGGAGGACCTGGATCTGAGGGATCTGGAGGACGTATAGTCAGGGGAAGGACAGAGAAGAAGTTTCAGACAGGAAGATGGTTATGGAAGAGGGTAGAAACAGAGATGTGATCGCGGCGGTGCTGTTTGCCATGGGCGGCGCAGTGGATACGGAGGCCCTGGCCAGAGCCTGCGGCTGCGATAAAAAGACTGCGGCAGAGGCGGCCAGGGAGCTGCTCTTGCAGTATAAGGATGCAGACGGTCCACTGCTGATCCGGGAATACGACGGAAGCTTCCAGATGTGTACGAATCCGAAATATTATGAGAACCTGATCCGTCTGGTATCGGCTCCGAAGAAGCCGGTGCTGACGGAGGTGGTCATGGAGACCCTGTCCATCATCGCCTTTAAGAATCCCGCCACGAAGGTGGAGATCGAAAAGATCAGGGGCGTTAAGTCGGACCACGCCGTAAATAAGCTCATCGAATACGGTCTGGTGGAGGAAGTGGGAAGGCTGGATGCGCCGGGCAGGCCTGCGCTCTTTGCTCCTACGGAGGAGTTCTACAGAAGATTCGGCATCAGCGGCAGGGAGGACCTGCCGGGGATCGGACCGGAGGTCCGGGAGGATCTGATGGAGGAGGTCCGCACGGAGCTTAAGGATGTACTGGCGGATGTGGTGGATACGGATCCGAAGGAGGAGTAAGGAATATGGATCGAATCGCGAGATTTTCACAGGTAACGGATAAGAGATGGACAAAGGACTGGTGTGCCACCTTTGAGGGCAGCGGGATCCCGGCGGGACCGGAGGATGCCGCTGCCGTATACAGGACCCTGAAGCTTCCGAAGCGGGCCACAGCCGGTTCTGCAGGCTATGACTTTTATGCACCGGTGGATCTGCATCTGGAGCCGGGGGAGAGCGTAAAGGTCCCCACGGGTGTCCGGGTGGAGATGAACCAGGATCACGTGCTTCTGATCGTGCCCAGAAGCTCCCTGGGCTTCAAGTATAAGCTGGAGCTCAGCAATACGGTGGGCGTGATCGACAGCGATTATTACTATTCCGATAACGAAGGCCATATTTTTATCAAGATCGTAAACTCCGATCCGGAAAAGCGGCCTCTGGATATCCGGGCGGGTCAGGCCTTTGCCCAGGGGATCTTCCTCAGGTACGGGATCACGGAGGACGATGACATCTCCAATGCCAGAAACGGCGGATTCGGAAGTACGGACGGACAGAATAGCTGATGGATATGAAGAAAAGAAGAAAAACAGGGACCCGCAGGCCGGGGAAGCTGCTCCTTCTGGCAGCTCTGATCCTTGGGATGGCGGTCCTTCCAGGCTGCGGAAGCAGGATGAATAAAAAGGAGCTGCGGGAGCTGGGCATTGAAGCCATGCGGGCCGGAGACTATGAGGGAGCGAAGCAGCGCTTTGCGGAGGCTCTGGAGGCCTCCGACGGAGAGGTCTCCGAGCTCCAGTACGATATCCTCAAATACAGGGGTGAGTGCGAGATCCGTCTGGGCCAGTACGAGGAGGCCCAGGAGACCTACGGGATCCTTGCCCAGCTGGATACGAAGGAAGAGAATCAGAGGAAATATCAGGAGGTGCTCCAGGAGCTTTCAGGCCTCTCCGGCCTGAAGGAGGCCATCGCCCATATGGACGCAGGGGAGTATGAGACTGCAGCGGAAAAGCTGGAGCCCCTGGCGGACTTAAACGGCGGCATGGTGGGCAAGGCGGCCTGGTTCAACCGGGCGGTATGCATGGAGCACCTGCAGCAGTTCGATGAAGCGGAGAAGGCTTTTTCCGCCTACGTCGAACAGTATCCGGAGGACGAAAAGGCCTTAAGAGAACTGGATTTCCTGAAGACCCGATAAACAGTGTCCGTGGGCAAAGCACAACATCTTGATTGTATAAAAAAAGAACAAGACTATATATTGTATTTATTTCGGGCGGGTGCTATAATCGTACACGCTACGGAAAACAGAGGGCCATCCCTTTCTGTAGGAGTTTTCGCAGAAAGGAAGGGCCTTTTTCTGACTCCGGGGCTTAAGCATACTGATCAATCATATCAATATATATTAAAGGAGAGAAGCTCTATGATACAGGTAATCAAACGTGACGGACATATCGTGGATTTTGATCTGTCGAAGATCACGGAAGCCATGAAGAAGGCCTTCCGCGCCACCAAAAAAGAATATAATAATGACATTATGGAGCTCCTTTCCCTCCGGGTAACGGCCAACTTCCAGTCCAAGATGCAGGACGGAAAGATCGGCGTGGAGGACATTCAGGACTCCGTGGAGCATACTCTGGAGCAGGCAGGCTATACGGATGTGGCAAAGGCCTACATCCTTTACCGCAAGCAGCACGAGAACATCCGTAATGTCTCCAAGACGGTCCTTGACTACAAGGAGGTCATCGACAACTATCTGAAGGTCAACGACTGGCGTGTAAAGGAGAACTCCACCGTTACCTATTCCGTAGGAGGCCTGATCCTCTCCAATTCCGGAGCCGTAACCGCCAACTACTGGCTGTCAGAGGTCTATGACCAGGAGATCGCAGATGCCCACAGGAACGCGGACATCCACCTTCACGACCTCTCCATGCTGACCGGATACTGCGCAGGCTGGTCCCTGAAGCAGCTGATCCAGGAGGGACTTGGAGGCATCCCGGGGAAGATCACCTCTTCTCCCGCAAAGCATCTTTCCACCCTCTGCAACCAGATGGTGAACTTCCTGGGTATCATGCAGAATGAATGGGCAGGCGCTCAGGCATTCTCCTCCTTCGATACCTATCTGGCACCCTTCGTCAAGGTGGACAACCTCAGCTATGAGGAGGTGAAGCAGTGCATCCAGTCCTTCATCTACGGCGTGAATACGCCCTCCAGATGGGGAACCCAGGCACCCTTTACCAACGTGACCCTGGACTGGACCGTTCCGGCGGACCTGGCTGAGCAGAACTGCATCATCGGGGGCAAGGAAGTAGACTTCAAGTACAAGGACTGCAAGAAGGAAATGGATATGGTCAACAAGGCCTTCATCGAGATCATGATCGAGGGCGATGCCAACGGCCGCGGTTTCCAGTATCCGATCCCCACCTACAGCATTACCAAGGACTTCGACTGGACGGAGACAGAGAACAACAAGCTCCTTTTTGAGATGACTGCCAAGTACGGCACCCCCTATTTCTCCAACTATATCAACTCCGACATGGAGCCTTCAGACGTGCGTTCCATGTGCTGCAGACTGCGTCTTGACCTGAGAGAGCTCCGGAAGAAGTCCGGCGGCTTCTTCGGATCCGGCGAGAGCACAGGCTCCGTAGGCGTGGTTACCATCAACCTGCCCAGACTGGCATACCTGGCAAAGGACAAGGCGGATTTCTACCAGAGACTGGACCACATGATGGACATCTCTGCCCGCTCCCTTAAGATCAAGAGAGAGGTCATCACGAAGCTTCTGGATCAGGGACTGTATCCCTACACCAAGAGATATCTGGGCACCTTCAACAACCACTTCTCCACCATCGGACTTGTGGGCATGAATGAGGCCGGACTGAACGCCAACTGGCTGAGAAAGGACCTGACCCACAGGGAGACCCAGGAGTTTGCAAAGGAAGTGCTGAACCACATGAGGGAGAAGCTTTCCGATTACCAGGAGCAGTACGGAGACCTTTATAACCTGGAGGCAACTCCGGCAGAGTCCACCTCCTACCGTCTGGCAAAGCACGACAAGGAGCGTTATCCGGACATCATCACTGCAAACGAGGCCTGCGGAACGCCTTACTACACTAACTCTTCCCATCTTCCGGTGGGATATACCGAGGACGTGTTCGATGCCCTGGATGTACAGGACGAGCTCCAGACCCTTTATACCTCAGGTACCGTATTCCATGCCTTCCTGGGAGAGAAGCTTCCGGACTGGCAGGCGGCGGCAAAGCTGGTAAGGACCATTGCGGAGAACTACAAGCTTCCCTACTATACCATTTCACCCACCTATTCCGTATGCAGCGAGCACGGCTATCTGAACGGTGAGCACTTCACCTGCCCCGTCTGCGGAGGAAGGGCAGAGGTCTACAGCCGTATCACCGGCTACTACCGTCCGGTACAGAACTGGAATGACGGAAAGAGCCAGGAGTACAAGGACCGTAAGGAATACGACATCGCCCATTCTCATCTCCACAAGCATCATGCAGGGGCTGTGGCAGAGGCCATCGTGGCAGCAGAGAAGGACAGGAGCGAGACGGAGGCAGCAGGCCTTTCCGACGGCGCTTATCTGGTGACCACCACCACCTGCCCCAACTGCAAGAGCGCAAAGCAGCACCTGGAGGCGGCAGGCATCTCCTACCAGATCCTGAATGCAACGGAGAACCGGGAGCTGATGAAGGCCCTGCAGATCATGCAGGCACCTACCCTGATCCTGGTTTCAGAGGGTAAGGCCAGGAAGATCACGGGACTTTCCGATATCGAAGCTTACTGCGGAGAGCTGACGAAGACCTGCTGATCAAAAAGCATATAAGATCACAAAGGATACCGATCCGGGGAATTCCCCTTCGGTATCCTTTTTTTACCGGCTTTTCCCTGGAAGGCTGCGGCTTTTCCTTTTATTTGCCGGGAATGTGTGATAAAATAAATCAAACTGATGTTGTATGCCATTATAGGAGGTATTTTTGATGAATACGATCGACACAAAAAGCGTAAATGCCGTCAGGATCCTTGCTGTGGATGCGGTTCAGAAGGCAAATTCCGGCCATCCCGGCATCTGCCTGGGCGCAGCTCCCATTGCATACGAACTGTGGGCTCATCATATGAATCATGATCCGGAGCATCCGGACTGGATCAACCGGGACCGTTTCATCCTGTCCGCAGGACATGGCTCTGCCATGCTGTATGCCCTGCTGCATCTCTTCGGATACGGACTGCAGAAGGAGGATCTGATGAACTTCCGGCAGCTGGACTCCCGGACCCCGGGACACCCGGAGTACGGCCACACCGTGGGAGTTGAAGCCACCACGGGCCCCCTGGGAGCCGGAACCGCCATGGCAGTGGGTATGGCCATGGCAGAGGCACATCTGTCTGCCGTATTCAACAAGGAAGGCTATCCGGTGATCGACCACTACACCTATGTGCTGGGCGGAGACGGCTGCATGCAGGAGGGCATCAACTATGAGGCCTTCTCCCATGCAGGGACCCTGGGGCTTTCCAAGCTCATCGTCCTCTATGATTCCAACCGCATCACCATCGAGGGCAATACGGACATTGCCTTTACCGAGGATGTTTCCGCCAGGATGAAGGCTATGGGCTTCCAGACCCTGGAGGTCATGGACGGAAACGATCTGGAGGAGCTGGGAAAGGCCATCGAAGCCGCAAAGGCGGACAAGGAACATCCCTCCTTCATCAAGGTACACACCCATATCGGCTACGGCTCCGCAAAGCAGGACAGCGCCTCCTCCCACGGAGAGCCCCTGGGAACAGAGAATGTGGCAGCCCTGAGAAAGAACCTTGGCTGGGAGCAGGAGGAGCCCTTCTTCGTACCGGAGGAGATCTATGCACACTGCCAGGAATGTCTTAAGACCGGCAAAAAGGCAAGGGAGGACTGGAACCGGATGTTCGAGTCCTACTGCAGCGCATATCCGGAGATGAAGGACCTGTGGGATCAGTATTTCCATCAGGATATTGCGGAAAAGCTCTGGAATGACGAGGCCCTCTGGAAGGTACCGGAGAAGGCAGAGGCCACAAGAGCCGTATCCGGTTCCGTGATCAACCGGGTAAAGGATCTGGTTCCGAACCTTATCGGCGGTTCCGCAGACCTGGCACCCTCCAATAAGACCTATATGAAGGACGAGGGAGACTTCAGCAGGGAAAACTATGCTGGCAGAAATCTGCACTACGGCATCCGGGAGCTCTGCATGACGGCGGAGCTGAACGGTATCCTGCTTCACGGAGGCCTGAAGGGCTTCTGTGCCACCTTCTTCGTATTCAGCGATTACATGAAGCCCATGATGCGTCTGGCTTCTCTCATGAAGCTGGACCCGGTCTATGTGCTGACCCACGACAGCATCGGTGTAGGTGAGGACGGTCCCACCCATGAGCCCATCGAGCAGGCAGCCATGCTGCGGGCAACGCCGGGCATCCACCTCTTCCGTCCCGCAGACTATACGGAGACGGCGGCAGCCTGGTACAGCGCTCTGACCTCAGAGGGACATCCCACGGCCCTGGCCCTTTCCAGACAGAATCTGCCTCAGCTGGCAGCTTCCTCCAGAGAGGGAGCCTTAAAGGGAGCCTACGTGATCGCAGATTCCGAAAAGCATATGCCGGATGCCATCCTGATGGCTTCCGGTTCCGAGGTATCCATCTGTATCGAGGCAAAGGAGGAGCTTGCAAAGGAGGGCATTGACGTCCGGGTGGTATCCGTGCCCTGTATGGACCTCTTCGAGGAGCAGGACAATGCCTATAAGGAGCGGGTCCTTCCCAGAGAGTGCAGAAAGCGGATCGCAGTGGAAGCCCTTTCCGATTTTGGCTGGGGCAGATATGTGGGCCTTGACGGAGCCTATGTGACCATGCACGGCTTTGGTGCTTCCGCACCGGCAGCTGAGCTCTTCAAGAAGTTCGGCATCACCACGGAGAATGTGATCAGGACCGTAAAGAGCCTGATCTAAGGCTTTGGTTTCTGTAAAAAATTGACTTTAAATTAACAATTCTGGATTTTTAAGTAAACTGTGATACAATGAAAGAAAACAAGGCGGGCGGAGCAGGGCTCCGCCGGGCCTGTGCCTTAAGGGAGGATTGGATTTATGAAGGCTTATGATGTACAGGAAAAGAAGGAGATTGAGGTAACCGCAGACGATCTCGTAAAGTTCATTGACGCAAACCGTCAGGTAGACCTGGTATTTGCAGAGCCCAGAACAGACGCAGACGGATATCTGACCTGGGACAGAGAGAACTGGCTCCTGGTAAAGGAAGGAAAGTATCAGAGAAACTACTTCCTGGGAGACCGGGCACTGAGGGACTACACCCATCACAACATTTATGATCTCAGGAACTCTTTCTTCCCGGAAGAGGCCATCAAGATCGAGATCAACTGATCCGGAAGCGCTACAGGAAAGCTGGGGCTGCAACACCTGCAAAGGTGCTGCAGCTCCTTTCTTTTTTGCGGCCCTATCTGTTCATCCGGATTTTTTTCTGCTATAATTAACCAATTAAGGCTCTTTTGAAAAAGGAGAAGATAAGATGCTGCTGGCCATCGATATGGGAAATTCCAATATCAAAATAGGCGTTGTGACGGATGAGGAACATATCATCGAGGAGCGGGTGACCACGGCCCATGACAAAACCAGTATGGAATATGCCATGGACATCCTGGCGGTGCTGAACCTCCATCGGATCCCCCTGGAGGGATTTGAGGGGGCCATCATCTCCTCCGTGGTGCCGCCTCTGACGGGAACCCTGTCCACGGCGGTCAAGAAGGTGCTGGGGAAGGAGCCCATGCTGGTAAACAGCGGGCTCAGGATGCACGTCCGTCTGGACAAGATGCAGTATCCGGAAAAGATCGGTGCAGACCTTCTCTGCGGCCTGGAGGCAGCCAGCCTGCAGTTTCCGGAGCCGGTGGTGGTGATCAATATGGGGACCGCCACCACCCTGACGGTGCTGGACCACGGAAAATACTATACCGGCGGCGTGATCCTGCCGGGACTCAAGGTGTCCCTGAGCTCCTTAAGCACAAAGACAGCACAGCTTCCGGCCATCAGCCTGGAACCTCCGGGGAAGGTGATCGCCAACGAGACGGTGGACTGCATGCGCAGCGGGATCCTGTACGGAAACGCCGCCCAGCTGGACGGCCTTCTGGACCGGATGGAGGAGGAGCTGGGAGAGCCCTGCCATGTGGTGGCCACAGGAGGACTTGCCCGTTTCGTGGTACCTTTGTGCAGACACGAGATCTGCCTGGATAAAAATCTGCTGATGAAGGGGCTTCTGGCCATCTACAGACAGAATGTCTGAGAAAGGAAGGATCATGCTAAAGGGAAAAACGATCATCGTAGGAGTAAGCGGCGGCATCGCAGCCTATAAGACAGCGGCCCTGGTTTCGGCCCTGAAGCAGGCCGGGGCAGAGGTCTATGTGCTCATGACGAAGCATGCAATGGAATTTGTAGGACCTGCCACCTTTGAGGCCCTTTCCGGCCACAGGGTGATCTCAGATACCTTCCATTCGGAGGAATTCCTGATCCCCCATATCCGCCTTGGAAGCAGGGCGGACCTTCTGATCGCGGCACCGGCCACAGGGGACCTTGTGGCAAAGCTGGCCTGCGGGATCGCAGACGACATGCTGACCTCCACATTCCTGGCGGCCACCTGTCCGAAGCTGGTGGTGCCGGCCATGAATGTCAATATGTATGAAAATCCTGCCACCCAGGAGAACATCGCCACCCTGAAGCGGCGGGGCGTCACGGTGCTGGATCCCGCCACGGGACACCTGGCGGAGGGAAGCATCGCCAGGGGCAAGATGCCGGAGCCCTCGGTGCTGTACCGCATGGCGGAATATATGATCGGATGCGGGAAGGACCTCAGGGGAAAAAAGATCCTTATTACTGCAGGAGCCACCAGGGAAGCCCTGGATCCGGTGCGCTATCTGACGAACCGCAGCACCGGGAAGATGGGCTATGCCCTTGCAAAGATAGCAGCCTGCCGGGGCGCAGAGACGGTCCTTGTCAGCGGTCCGGTGCAGGAGGCAGGAGACGGGGTGGACAACGCCCGGCTCACAGGCACCGGAGGAAGCCCCTCCGACAGTGTCCTCTGCCCGGTGGGAGTCAGAAGGATCCCTGTGGTCACGGCAGCGGAGATGGCGGAAGCCGTGAAGGCGGAAAGCCGGGATGCGGACTGCGTGATCATGGCGGCTGCCGTAGCAGATTTCCGGCCGGCACAAAAGGCCCCGGGGAAGATCAAAAAGGAGTCCCTTACCGCTCAGAAGGATGAGGAGGGACAGGAATATTACTCCCTTAAGCTGGAGCGGACGGAGGACATCCTGGAGTGGCTTGGCAGGAATAAGCCTGCGGGACAGAAGCTGGTGGGCTTTTCCATGGAAACGGAGAACCTTCTGGAGAACTCCAGGAAAAAACTGATGAAAAAACATGCGGATCTGATCGCAGCCAACAGCCTGTGCCAGGAAGGAGCAGGCTTCGGCACCGATACCAATCAGGTGACCCTGATCAGCCGGGAGGGAGAGCGGGTACTGCCCCTCCTTTCCAAGGAGGATACGGCCCAGGAGATCCTGAACGAGGTCTTCCGGCAGGAAACAGATCCGAAGGGAATACAGGAGTAGAAAAGGATATGAGAAACAGATATTTTAAAGGAGGCTCCCTGGCCATGGCCCTGCTTCTTGCGGCGGCCCTTTCCGCCTGCGGGAAGGGAGCAGAGGAGAAGGCCGTGGTGGAAAGCCCTGAGGCAGAGGCTTCCGTGACGGAAGCTGCGGCGACGGAAGGCAGCGAAAGCGGGAGTACGGGGGAAGCAGCAGGAGCGAGCCCTGTGATCACCCCCTTTGAGGACCTTTTCAAGGACTTTACCCTGCAGGACCTGGAGGGAAATGAAGTGACGGAGGCGATCCTTTCCGACTGTGAGGTGACCATGCTGAACGTCTGGGGGACCTTCTGCGGACCCTGCTTAAGCGAGATGCCGGAGCTTGGAGAGCTGAACCGAGAGTATCAGGAGGCAGGAGAGAGCTTCCAGGTGGTGGGCCTTGTGATGGACGCCTTCCGGCAGGAGGAGGACGGCAGCATTGTGGCTGACGGAGAAATGGTGGAGAAGGCAAAGGAACTGGCGGAGACCACCGGCGCCGACTATCTCCATATCGTTCCCACAGGAGACTTCCTTTACAGCCTGGCGGCCTCAGGAGAGACCCAGGCGGTCCCGGTGACCATCTTTCTGGACCGGGAAGGAAATATCATCGACCGCCCCATTGCGGGAGCCAGGAAAAAGGACAACTGGAAGGCTGTCATAGATGAGAAACTGGAGCAGGCAGCAGATGAGTAAGGAAAGAAGGCTTCTGCTTCTGCAGATCTTTTTACTGCTCCTCTTCGGACTTATGGTCGGGGCAGGGGTCCTTACGGGGGAGGCGGAAACGGTATTCCGGAAGGCATCCATGATCTGCATGGAATGCATCGGGATCGGCTGAGCCTCCTTTGTTTCCGGGGTTTTGCTTGTGAAAAGCCCGTTTTTGGTATATAGTATTGGACGGTAAGAAGAAAAAGGACAGAAACAGAGAAAATGGATAATCAGACACAGCTGAAAAACGAAATCGAGCGCCGCAGGACCTTTGCCATCATATCCCACCCGGATGCGGGAAAGACCACCCTGACGGAGAAATTCCTCCTCTACGGAGGCGCCATCAACCTGGCGGGAACGGTAAAGGGCCGGAAGGCGGCAAAACATGCGGTCTCCGACTGGATGGAGATCGAAAAGGAAAGAGGTATCTCCGTGACCTCCTCGGCCATGCAGTTCCAGTTTGACGGAAAGGTCATCAATATCCTGGATACGCCGGGACATCAGGATTTCTCGGAGGATACCTACCGGACCCTGATGGCAGCGGACTCCGCCGTCATGGTCATCGACGGCTCCAAGGGTGTGGAGGCCCAGACCATCAAGCTCTTTAAGGTCTGCGTGATGCGGGGCATCCCCATCTTTACCTTTATCAATAAATTTGACCGGGAAGCCCGGGACCCCTTCGAGCTTCTTTCCGAGATCGAGGACGTGCTGGGGATCCATACCGCCCCCGTGAACTGGCCCATTGGCTGCGGAAAGAACTTTAAGGGCGTTTACGAGCGGGACGAAAAGAAGGTTATTACCTTCAAAGCGGAAATGGGCGGCGCCAAGGAGCTGGAGACCCACGAGTACGATATTACGGAGGATTGTCTCTCCGAGGTGCTGGGCTTCCAGAACCTGGACAAGCTCAAGGAGGACATTGAGCTTCTGGACGGTGCGGCAGACGAGCTGGATCTGGAAAAGGTAAGGGCCGGAAAGCTTTCACCGGTGTTCTTCGGATCCGCTCTTACGAACTTCGGTGTGGAGCCCTTCCTGCGGCATTTCCTCAGGATGACCACTCCGCCCCTTCCCAGAAAGAGCGACCAGGGTCTCATCGATCCGGTTTCAGAGCCCTTCTCCGCCCTCGTCTTCAAGATACAGGCCAACATGAACAAGGCTCACCGGGACAGGATCGCCTTTATGCGGATCTGCTCCGGCGAATATGAAGCCGGCATGGAGGTCAACCATGTACAGGGAGGCCGGAAAATAAAGCTCACCATGCCCACCCAGATGATGGCGGATGAGCGGCAGATCATCAGCAAGGCCTATGCAGGGGACATCATCGGCGTCTTCGATCCGGGAATTTACAGCATCGGCGACACCCTCTGCGCCTCCGGAAAGAAATTTGCCTACGAAGGGATCCCCACCTTCGCCCCGGAGCACTTTGCCCGGGTGCGACAGATGGATACCATGAAGCGGAAGCAGTTCTTAAAGGGCGTTCTGCAGATCGCCCAGGAGGGCGCCATCCAGATCTTCCAGGAATTCAACACGGGTATGGAGGAGATCATCGTAGGCGTGGTAGGCGTCCTGCAGTTTGAAGTGCTGACCTACCGGCTGAAAAACGAGTATAATGTAGAGGTGAAGCTGGAGCAGCTTCCCTACGAATATATCCGCTGGGTGGAGAACCCCACGGAGGTGAATCTGGATAAGCTCAACGGTACCAGCGACATGAAGAAGGTCAAGGACCTGAAGGGCAATCCCCTTCTGCTCTTTGCCCATGAGTGGAGCGTCAAGATGGTGCTGGAGCGCAACGAAGGACTGAAGCTGTCCGAGTTCGGACGGAACTAATATATATCAAGGAGGATGGAATCATGAACGATCAGGAAAGGATCCTGCAGTATATCGACGAGCATGTGGAGGAAATGGTTGCGGATACCATGGAGCTCTGCCGCATCAACTCCGAAAAGGGAGAGGCGGAAGAGGGCATGCCCTACGGAAAGGGCCCCTGCGAGGCCCTTCACAAGGCTGCAGAGATCTGCGGAAGATACGGCTTCACCGTGACGAACTATGACAACCATGTGATCACGGCAGACCTCAATGACCAGGAACGCCACCTGGATATCCTGGCCCATATGGATGTTGTGGCAGCAGGAGAGGGCTGGACCGTAACGAAGCCCTATGAGCCCATCGTAAAGGATGGAAAGATCTTCGGACGGGGCAGCTCCGATGACAAGGGACCTGCCATGGCGGCTCTTTATGCCATGCGGGCAGTGAAGGAACTGCAGATCCCCCTGAAGAAGAACTGCCGCCTGATCCTGGGTTCAGACGAGGAATGCGGATCCTCCGATATCGCATATTATTATCAGAAGGAGCCTGAGGCAGCCATGACCTTCAGCCCCGACGCAGAGTTCCCCCTGGTGAATGTGGAAAAGGGACAGTTCAGGGCAGAGTTGCGGAAGGAATTTACGGAGCAGGGCAGCGGCGCAGTCCTTCTGGAACTTGAGGGCGGCACCACCACCAACATCGTTCCCGGCAAGGCCTGGGCTGTAGTAAGAGGCATCTCCCAGGCGGATCTGGAGGCAGCCTGCACCAGAGTGGGCGCTGAGACCGGCGTAAGCTTCGAGATCGAAAAGGAAGAAGATACGGGCTTTGCCATCCAGGAGACCTACCGGATCATGGCAGAGGGAAAAGGCGCCCATGCGTCCACGCCCCAGGAGGGTCGGAATGCAGCCCTGGCAGCCCTGAAGCTGGTTTCCGAGCTGCCCCTTTCCCAGTGTGAGCAGAAGGAAGCCCTGGAGAAGCTGGCGGAGCTCTTCCCCTACGGTGACCATTACGGGGAGGCCCTGGGGATCCGTCTTTCCGACGAGATCTCCAGCGACACCACTGTATCCCTGAATATCCTGAAGGTGGATCAGGGATCCCTTTATGCCAAGTTCGATTCCAGATCCTGCGTATCGGCGGATATGGAGAACACGGTGCTTCCCGCCAAGGCAAAGATGGAGGCGGCAGGCTTTGAAGTGGAGACTGCCTTCAATCCGCCCCATGTGGTGGACGGAGACAGCGACTTCGTAAAGACCCTTCTGTCCTGCTATGAGAAGGTCACCGGAGAACCCGGAAGGACCACCTTCATGGGAGGCGGCACCTATGTACACGACTTAAAGCGGGGCGTTGCATTCGGCGCCGTAGGAGAGTTTACGGACACCCATATGCACGGACCCGATGAATTCATGATCATTGAGGAACTGAAGACGGCGGCAAAGATCTTTGCCCTGTCCATTGCGGATCTTTGCAGCTAACAGAGGTCCGGAAGGAGGAAGCATGGCGGAAAATATGATAGAGCTCAGGGGACTGGGGAAGACCTTCAAGACATCCAGCGGCTCCGTTACGGCCTTGGAGGATATCAACCTGAGCATCGGCGAAGGGGAGATCTTCGGCATCATCGGACTTTCCGGCGCCGGAAAATCCACTCTGGTGCGGTGTATCAACTATCTGGAGATCCCCACCTCCGGCTCCGTGATCTTCCAGGGAAAGAACCTGGGGACCCTCAGCGATCAGGAGCTGCGGGAGGCCAGACGGGAGATGGGCATGATCTTCCAGCAGTTCAACCTGCTGGCCCAGCGGAATGTGCTGCGGAACGTGACCTTCCCCCTGGAGCTTTCGGGAGTCTCCAAGACGGAGGCAAAGGAACGGGCCATCGAGCTTCTGCGGATGGTGGGCCTGGAGGACCGGATCAAGGCGTATCCGGCACAGCTTTCCGGCGGCCAGAAGCAGAGAGTGGCCATTGCCCGTGCCCTGGCTACCAGGCCGAAGGTGCTGCTCTGCGACGAGGCCACCTCAGCCCTGGACCCCAATACCACAAAGCAGATCCTGGAGCTTCTGAAGCGGATCAACCGGGAGCTGGGAGTAACGGTCATCGTCATTACCCACGAAATGGCCGTGATCGAAGCCATCTGTGACCGGGTGGCCATCATCGATCAGAGCCACATCGCGGAGGAGGGACCGGTCTCTCAGATCTTCTCAGAGCCGAAGACCCGTATCGGAAAGCAGCTGATCCTGGGAGACGCAGGAAAGAACGTGGAGTTCGGAGAACGGAAGGTACGTCTCGTATTTGACGGAAACGTATCCCAGGAGCCGGTGATCGCCAATCTGGTGCTGGCCTGCAAGACTCCCGTGAACATCGTCTTTGCCAACATGAAGGAGATCGACGGAAAATCCTTCGGACAGATGGTGATCGAGCTTCCGGCAGATGAAACGGAGCGCAGCCGGGCCCTGCATTTCCTTGCTGCAAACCAGATCAAATATGAGGAGGTGCGCTAAATGGATTCACAGATGGTATCAATGATGTGGGAGGGGGTGCTGGAGACCCTGTACATGACCCTCTGGTCCACGGGACTGGCCTATGTGATCGGCATCCCCCTGGGTGTGATCCTGGTGGTGACGGAGGAGGGCGGTATCCGGCCCATAAAGCCCCTGCATGACATCCTGGGCTTCTTCGTCAATATTTTCCGGTCCATTCCCTTTATCATCCTGCTGTTTCTGATGCTGCCCCTGACCCTGATCCTGGTGGGGACCCAGATCGGCTCCATCGCCATCATCCCGCCCCTGACCGCTTCGGCGGCCCCCTATGTGGCCAGAATGGTGGAAAGCTCCCTGAAGGAGGTGGACGCAGGCGTTATTGAGGCGGCAAAGTCCATGGGAGCCAGCACCTGGCAGATCATCTATAAGGTACTGCTTCCGGAGGCAAAGCCCTCCCTTCTGGTGGGAGCAGCCATCGTTATGACCACGATCCTTGGATATACCGCCATGGCGGGCATGTGCGGAGGCGGCGGCCTCGGAGCCATCGCAGCCAACTACGGCTATTACCGCTGGCAGGCAGACGTGATGATCGTGGCAACCATCCTTCTGGTGGTGATCGTACAGATCATCCAGGAGCTCTGGATGCGGGGAGCGAAGGCTTCCGATAAGCGGATCCGTTAAGGCCGGGACCGGCTGGATCCTGAAAAAGCGTATTAAACGCAGCGGCGTTTGATATAAAGCTGCCCTTTGGGGCAGAAAGATCAAAGGAGGAGAATATTATGAAAAAGAAGGCACTGACACTGGTGCTCTGCACGGCTCTGCTGGCAGCTCTTGCAGGCTGCTCAGGCAGCACCGAGAGCGCAGAAACCACCACCGCAGCCGAGACCGAGGCAACGGAAGCTGCCACTGAGGCTGAGACTGAGGCTGAGGAGTCCGAGACCACTGAGGCTGCTTCCGAGGCAGCAGAGGGTGAGACGGAAGCTGCAGCAGAGGGCGAGATCGAAGCACTGGCAGAGCCGGTGGACATTAAGATCGGCGCATCCATCACCCCCCACGCAGAGATCCTGAACCATGCAAAGGACGCTCTGGCAGAAAAAGGCGTGAACATCGAGGTAGTGGAGTTTACGGACTATGTACTTCCCAACACGGCTCTGGAAAACGGAGAGCTTCAGGCAAACTACTTCCAGCACAAGCCCTACATGGATCAGTTCAATGTAGAGAAGGGAACCCATCTGGTTTCCGCAGGCGTGATCCACTATGAGCCCTTCGGTATCTTTGCAGGTACCAAGAACGACCTTGGCCAGGTGGCTGAAGGGGACAAGATCGCAGTTCCCAACGACACCACCAATGAGGCAAGAGCACTGCTCCTTCTGGAGGCCCAGGGCCTGATCACCCTGAAGGAGGATGCAGGACTGACCGCCACCAAGCAGGATATCGTGGAGAATCCCATGAACCTGGATATCGTGGAGCTGGAGTCTGCACAGATCTCCAAGTCCCTGCAGTCCGTAGCATTTGCAGTCATGAACGGAAACTATGCAATCCAGGCAGGCTATAAGCCCACGGATGCTCTGGCCATCGAGGATGCGGATTCTGTAGGCGCTCAGACCTACGGCAACGTGATCGCAGTGAAGGAAGGAACGGAGAACGAGCCCTGGGTAAAGGTACTGGTAGACGTGCTTCATTCAGAGGATGTGAAGAACTGGATGAACGAAACCTACGAGGGGGCTGTGGTTCCTCTTGATTAAAACTGTAGGATGTAGTAACATTAAAGCGTATCGGGTATTCCCGGTACGCTTTTTTTCAGCAATGGATCTCAAAGGAGGAAACCCCATGAAGTGCCCATATTGCAGTGCGGACGACACGAAGGTGATCGATTCCAGACCTGCGGACGACAATTCGTCCATCAGACGCCGCCGCCAGTGCGAGGCCTGCGGCAGACGTTTTACCACATATGAAAAGCTGGAGACCATGCCCCTTATGGTCATCAAGAAGGACGATTCCAGAGAGCCCTATGACAGGTCGAAGATCGAAAACGGGATCATCCAGTCCTGCCATAAGCGGCCCGTATCCACCCAGCAGATCTCAAAGGTGATCGACGAGATCGAAAACGAGCTCTTTACCATGGAGGAAAAGGAGATCCCCACCTCCGTGATCGGGGAGAAGGTCATGCGGAAGCTGAAGGACCTGGACGAGGTGGCCTACGTGCGCTTCGCCTCCGTCTACCGGGAATTCAAGGACGTGAATACCTTTGTGGAAGAGATCGGGAAGCTCTTAAAGAGCAATCCGGAAAAGAAAAGGGAAGAAGCCTGATGTTCCGGCGGTTTTATCCGAAGCTCTGGGTGAAGAGCGCCTATGAGATCGATTATGACAGATTATATCAGGAGGGGATCCGGGGACTGATCTTTGACATCGATAACACTCTGGTGCCCCACGACGCTCCCCCGGATGAGCGGAGCATCCGGCTCATGCAGGAGCTTAGACAAAAGGGCTTTTCCATTATGACGGTGTCCAACAACCACGAGCCCAGGGTCCGCTCCCTGGCGGAGAAGCTGGAGATCGGCTATATCCATGATGCCCATAAGCCGGCTCCCCGGGGCTACCTTGCGGCCTGCAGCCGCATGGGACTTCTGCCGGAGGAGACCGCCTGTATCGGGGACCAGCTCTTTACGGATGTGCTGGGGGCAAACCGGGCAGGGGTCAGGAGCATTCTGGTGCTTCCGGTGGACCGGTCCACGGATATCCCCAGGATCCGCTTAAAGCGAAGGCTTGAGGCACCGATCCTGAAGGCTTATGAAAAGCATTACGGAGGACCGGTGGGCCGATAGGATCAAAAATAAAACTGCATAAAAAAATGCCATAGACAGGACTGCCCTGTGCAATGGCATTTTTTTTGCGCTTTTTACAGCAGCTTATTTCCGGTCGTCTATGGCGGCCACGCTCATGGTGATGTCCTCCAGCACATTCAGCAGGATGGAGACCGTGTCCAGGGAAGTGAACACATTGACTCCGTTGTCCGCAGCCACCCGGCGGATCATGAAGCCGTCGGAGGCGGAGGAGGCCTTCATGGGATCGAGGGTGTTCACCACATAGGTAACGTGCCCCTGCCGGAGGGAGTCCAGGATCTCCTCACTGCCCTCGGAAAGCTTCCGGCGTATCCTGGTGCGGATCCCATTTCCCTTCAGGAATAAGGCAGTACCTCTGGTGGCCTCGATATTGAAGCCCAGATCATAGAAGCGCCGGATCAGAGGAAGGGCAGCCTCCTGGTCCCGGCCGGAGATGGTGACGAAAACCGTTCCGTAGTTCCGGATCTTTACGCCGGAGGCCTGGATGGCCTTGTAAAAGGCCCGGTTCAGATCCCGGTCATAGCCGATGGCTTCACCGGTGGATTTCATCTCCGGAGACAGGACCGTATCGGCTCCCTTGATCTTGGAGAAGGAAAATACCGGTGCCTTGACATACCACATGGAAGGCTGCTCCTGGAGCCCGCCATGGTAGCCCTGGTCCCGGATGCTCTTTCCCAGGGCAATGGAGGCGGCGATGTCCGCCAGAGGGATCCCCGTGGCCTTGGAGATAAAGGGGACTGTCCTGGAGGAGCGGGGATTTACCTCGATGATGTAGACCTTTTCTTCATGGTCCACGATGAACTGGATATTATAAAGGCCCCGCATGCCAAGGCCCAGCCCCAGTCTTGCGGTGTAGTCCAGGATGGTATCTCTTGCCTTGTCGCTGATGCTGAAGGTGGGAAATACACTGATGGAATCGCCGGAGTGTACGCCGGTACGCTCCACATGCTGCATGATGCCGGGGATCAGCACATCCGTTCCGTCGCAGACGGCATCCACCTCAAGCTCCTTGCCCTCGATGTATTTATCGATGAGCACCGGCTGGGATTCGGAGGCTACGATGGCTTCCCGGAAATAACGCTGCAGCTCCTGGTCGTCGTAGACGATCTGCATGGCCCGTCCGCCCAGGACAAAGGAGGGCCGTACCAGCACCGGATAGCCGATCCTGTGGGCCACGGAAAGTCCATCCTCCACATGGGTGACCGCCTCCCCCTTTGGCTGGGGGATATCCAGGGCCAGAAGGGTCTTCTCAAAGCGGTCTCTGTTTTCCGCCCGGTCCACAGCGTCCACGGAGGTGCCCACCACCCGGACTCCAAGACGGTCCAGACGATTGGCCAGGTTGATGGCGGTCTGGCCGCCCAGGGTGACGATGACGCCGTCAGGATCCTCCAGATGGATCACGTCCATCACGTCCTCTACGGTCAGGGGCTCAAAATACAGCTTGTCGGAGGTGGTGTAGTCGGTGGAGACCGTTTCCGGATTGTTATTGATGATGATCGCCTCATAACCGGCCTTCCGGATCGCCCAGATGGCATGGACGGTGGAGAAATCGAACTCCACCCCCTGTCCGATGCGGATAGGGCCGGAGCCCAGCACCAGGATCTTCTTTTTCTTCGAGACCAGGGATTCATTTTCTGCCTCGTAGCTGGAGTAGAAGTAGGGGGTGTAGCTGTCAAATTCCGCAGCACAGGTGTCGATCATCTTGTAGGAGGGGAAGATGCCGTATTTTTCCCGCAGACGGTAGATCTCCGTATCGGAAAGTCCGGAGATCCTGGCCAGCCAGCCGTCGCTGATGCCCATATCCTTTGCCGCAAGGAGGAGCCTGAGGGAAGGATCCTTGGGGTTTACGCCGGCAAGGAGCGCCGGAAAGTCAAGGCTGGAAAGCTGCTTTTCAAAGCGGATGATGTGCTGGATCTTTTCCAGGAAAAACATATCGATCCTTGTGGCGTAGTAGATTTTTCCGATGTCCTCTCCCCGCCGCATAAGCTCTGCAATGGCAAAGAGACGGTCATCCCGTCCCTCCCGGATATAATCCAGAAGGGCGGCCTCATCCATGGTGTCGAACTTCGGCAGCCAGAGATGGCAGGCTCCGATCTCAAGACCCCGGACTGCCTTCAGCAGACTTGACTCAAAGCTGCGGCCAAGGCTCATGACTTCGCCGGTGGCCTTCATCTGGGTGGAGAGGCGGTTGTCCGCCTGGGTGAACTTATCAAAGGGGAAACGGGGTAATTTGGTTACCACATAGTCCAGGGCAGGCTCAAAGCTGGCGGGGGTGTTGGCGATCCGGATCTCGTTCAGGAGAAGTCCCACGGCGATCTTTGCGCTGACCCGGGCAATGGGATAGGCAGTGGCCTTGGAGGCCAGAGCAGAGGACCGGGAGACCCTGGGATTCACTTCAATGACATAGTAGCGGAAGGAGAAGGGATCCAGGGCGAACTGGACATTACAGCCGCCTTCGATCTTAAGGGCCCGGATGATGCGCAGGGCACTGTCCCGGAGCATCTGGTATTCCCTGTTGGTCAGGGTCTGGCAGGGGGCAACCACCATGGAATCGCCGGTGTGGATGCCTACGGGATCGATATTTTCCATGCTGCAGACGGTGATGGCAGTATCATTGGCATCCCTCATCACCTCAAACTCGATCTCCTTATAGCCCTTGATGCTTTTTTCAATGAGGACCTGACTGACAGGGGAAAGCTTCAGGCCGTTTTCCATCAGTTCATCCAGCTCTGCTTCATTTTCCGCAAATCCGCCGCCGGAGCCACCCAGAGTGAAGGCGGGCCGCAGTACCACGGGATATCCGATATGCTCTGCTGCCCGGCGGCCTTCTTCCAGGGTGGTGGCGATCTCAGAGGGCAGCACAGGCTCCCCGATGGAAAGGCAGAGCTCCTTGAAAAGCTCCCGATCCTCCGCCCGCTCGATGCTGTCGAAGGAGGTGCCCAGGATCTCTACCTGGCATTCCTGCAATACGCCCTTTTTCTCCAGCTGCACCGCCAGGTTCAGACCGGTCTGGCCGCCCAGGCCCGGAAGGATGGCATCGGGACGTTCCTTGCGGATGATCCGGGCCACATATTCCAGGTTCAGGGGCTCCATGTAGACCCGGTCCGCGATCCGGGTATCCGTCATGACCGTGGCGGGATTTGAGTTTATGAGTACCACCTGATAGCCCTCTTCCTTCAGGGCCAGGCAGGCCTGGGTCCCGGCATAGTCGAATTCGGCAGCCTGGCCGATGACGATGGGACCGGAGCCGATCACCAGGATCTTTTTCAGGTCAGTTCTTTTAGGCATAGAGGCTTCCTCCCTTCTGCTTCTGGATATCCATGTTTTTCAGGAATTTTTCAAAGAGATAATTGGAATCCTGGGGGCCCGGAGCACTTTCCGGATGGTACTGTACGGAGAACATCCGATGAGCCTCGTCCTCCAGGCCTTCTACGGTCTGATCCAGCAGATTGATGTGGGTGACCCGAAGGCCGGTGTTCTGCAGGCTGTCCGGGTCCACGGCATAGCTGTGGTTCTGGCTTGTGATCTCGATCCTGCCGGTATCCCTGTTAAGGACGGGATGATTGCCGCCCCTGTGTCCGAATTTCATCTTATAGGTATGGGCTCCGCAGGCCAGAGCAATCATCTGATGCCCAAGACAGATCCCGAAGATGGGCAGCTGCCCCTTTAAGGCCTTTACGGTCTCAATGACTTCGGTGGCGTTTTCCGGATCTCCGGGGCCGTTGGAGAGGAAGAGTCCGTCCGGCTCCAGGCGGAGGATGTCTGCAGGCTTTGTGTCAAAGGGCAGCACCGTAACATTACAGCCCATGCGGTTCATTTCCCGGACGATATTCAGCTTGATGCCGCAGTCCAGCACCGCCACATTGTATTTCGGGTTGCTGGTACGGGAATACCAGCGGCGCCTGCAGCTGACCTGCCGCACCACATCCCTGGGATATTCCCAGGCCCGGAGCTTTTCCAGGCAGGCCTCAAGGGGCCGGTCCCCATCAGTGATCAGTGCCCGCTGAGAGCCCTCATCCCGGATGATCCGGGCAAGCTGTCTCGTATCCACTCCGCTTATGCCCGGGATCCCAAAATCCTCCATGGCCTCAGAAAGGGTCCTGGTATAACGGAAGTTGGAGGGGGAGTCGGAGTAATCCCTTACGACCATACCGCTCATGGAGGGGGCCTTTGACTCGAAGTCCTCATCATTGATCCCATAGTTCCCGATGAGGGGATAGGTCATGAGTACGATCTGCCCGGTGTAGGAGAGATCGGAAAGGACTTCCTGATAGCCCACCATGGAGGTGTTGAATACAAGCTCCGCTGCCCGCTCACAGTCGGCACCGAAGCCCTGTCCGTAAAATTCACGGCCATTTTCCAAAACGATCTTTTTTTCTTTCATATAAATTGTATTTCCTTTCCCGCCTTGAAATTGTGTGTATTATAGCACTGCGAAATCACAGGCGCAAAAGCTTTCCCGCCGGAAAGTTAATTTTGGCAATTTTTGAAGGAATCAAAGAAAAACGGATCTTATTTTCATAAATTATTCCAAGTTCCGTAATCCGGCGATCCGCGCTATAATATAGGAGTTTTATTTTCTTGAAAGACAATGTCTGCCACAGACGCACAAAAACAAAAAGGATGAACACATGAGATCGCGGCTGAAAAGGAAAAACCGGATAATCGCTATTACAGGGGAGCTTTGAGTCAACTGGCTTAAAGCCCCCTTTTTTACTGGTTTTCCGGACTTTGGGGCAGGCAGAAAAGAAAAAGGAAGCAGTGTGGAAGAAGAGGAGGAGAAGCATGAAAAACAGAACAGAAGAATTATTTGGCAGCATGGTTTTTTCAGACCGGGAAATGAAAGAATATCTACCGGATCATATTTTCCGTGCTTTATCCGAGACCCGGAGGGAAGGCAAGGCTCTGGAATCGGATATCGCCGACGCTGTGGCGGCTGCCATGAAGAACTGGGCGGTCTCCAGGGGGGCTACTCATTATACCCACTGGTTCCAGCCCATGACAGGGATCACTGCAGAGAAGCACGAGGCCTTTCTTTCCCCGGATGGAAACGGGGAAGCCATCATGGAATTTTCCGGGAAAGAACTGATCAAGGGAGAGCCGGACGCCTCCAGCTTTCCGACGGGAGGGCTCCGGAGCACCTTTGAGGCCAGAGGCTATACGGCCTGGGATCCTACCTCCAATGCCTTCATTAAAGAAAAGACCCTTTGCATCCCCACCACCTTCTGCTCCTATAACGGAGAGGTCCTGGATAAAAAGACCCCCCTTCTGCGGAGCATGGACACCCTCAGCCGGGAAGCCTGCAGGGTCCTGCGGCTCCTGGGAAAAGAGGTAAAGCGGGTCAATGCCACGGTGGGCTGCGAGCAGGAATATTTCCTGGTTTCCAGGGAGGACTATGAAAAAAGGATTGACCTGCGGATCTGCGGGCGGACCCTCTTCGGAGCGCCGGCGCCGAAAGGGCAGGAGCTGTCAGATCATTATTTCGGAAGCCTGAATCCCAGGGTAAAGGCCTTTATGGAGGACGTGGATGAGGAGCTCTGGAAGCTGGGGATCTATGCCAAGACAGAGCACAAAGAGGTGGCTCCCTGTCAGCATGAGCTCGCTCCTGTTTTTGAGGTCAGCAATATTGCGGCGGACCAGAATCAGCTTGTTATGGAGGTGCTGAAAAAAACGGCGGCCCGTCACGACCTGGCCTGTCTGCTGCATGAAAAACCCTTTGAAGGAATCAACGGATCGGGAAAGCATAACAACTGGGCCCTCTCAACGGATACCGGGGAAAACCTTCTGAAGCCGGGTCCGGAGCCCTCCGAAAATCTGCAGTTTCTTCTGTTCTTTACGGCGGTGGTAAGGGCAGTGGACGAATTTCAGGACCTTCTGCGGGTCTCCGTGGCCACGGCAGGAAATGACCACAGGCTCGGCGGTCATGAGGCGCCTCCGGCGATCGTGTCCATGTTTATCGGAGACGATCTTATGCGGGTGGTGGAAGCCCTGATATCCGGGAAAAACTGTCAGGAAAGGAAGGAACGGGAAACACTCAACATGCCGGACATCCTTCCGGACATCCCCAAGGACCGCTCCGACAGGAACCGGACTTCTCCCTTCGCTTTTACGGGAAACAAGTTTGAATTCCGTATGCCGGGATCCATGCTGAACGTATCCTGCACCAATGTTATGCTGAATACAGCTGTGGCGGAGAGCCTGCGGGCCTATGCAAACCGCCTGGAAAAAGCCGGGGACGGGCATCCGGAGCGGGAGGAGATCCTGCGGCTCATCCGGAATGAACTGAAGACCCACAGGAGGATTCTGTTCAACGGAAATGGCTACAGCGAGGCATGGGTGAAGGAGGCGGAAAAGAGAGGGCTTCTGAACCTGACCTCAACGCCGGAGGCCTATGCCCGGTATACGGATGAAAAGAACCTGAAGCTGTTCCGGGCCCACGGGATCTATACGGAGGAAGAGGTGCGGGCCCGGCAGCAGGTGGGCTTTGAGGAATACGAAAAAACGGTCCGGATCGAGGCGGAGACCATGCTGCAGATGAGCAGCAGGGAGATCTTCCCGGCAGCCTTTTCCTACAGCTCGGAGCTTGCGGAGGGGATCGGAAGGAAACGTAAGATCGGCCTTCGTTCCTGGCAGGAGGAAGAGCTGGCAAAGAAGCTGACGGAGGGTCTGGAGCAGCTTCAGGAAGGCAGCAGGAGCCTGGACAGACTGCTGAAGGAAGCCCCTGTAGATGCCAGGGAGAGTGCTTTTTACTGCCGGAAAAAGCTGCTGCCGGCCATGGAACGGCTTCGGGGCGCAGCGGACCGGTTGGAGCAGATGACGGCGGAGAAAAACTGGCCCTTCCCGAACTATACGAAGCTTCTCTTCTCTCTCTAAAGGCCGGCCTGTGGATCAGGAAAGGGGAAATCTGATAAAAGGCTTGATTTTACGGGCGTTTTCCTATAAAATATATTAGAAAATCTGCCGTAAGCACAGAAAAGCGGCAGCAGCTAAGAGAAAGAATTGAGTTCGGAGGATAAAGAACATGATTTCTGCAGGTGATTTCAGAAATGGCGTAACAGTGGAAATTGACGGACAGGTGCTTCAGATCATCGAGTTCCAGCACGTAAAGCCCGGTAAGGGAGCAGCTTTCGTAAGAACAAAGCTTAAGAACGTGATCAACGGCGGCGTAGTGGAGAAGACCTTCAGACCGACGGAGAAGTTCCCGGCAGCAAGGATAGACAGAGTAGACATGCAGTATCTCTACAAGGATGGAGATCAGTATAACTTCATGAATACCGAAAACTACGAGCAGATGGCTCTTGGTGAGGACCTGGTAGGCGACGCCATGAAGTTCGTTAAGGAGAACGACATCTGCAAGGTATGCTCCTACAACGGAAGCGTATTCTCAGTAGAGCCTCCCATGTTCGTTGAGCTTGAGATCACAGAGACGGAGCCGGGCTTCAAGGGCGATACCGCTACAGGCGCATCCAAGCCGGCCATCGTTGAGACAGGTGCTCAGATCTCCGTTCCCCTGTTTGTAAACATCGGAGACAAGGTAAAGATCGATACCCGTACCGGCGAGTATCTTTCCAGAGTTTAATTCCGGACAGTAAGGATATGGAAACGGATAAATTGCATGGTAGCTTATCATGCAATTTATTTTTGAAAAAAGACTGTGGAGACAGATCAAAATGAAGAAACTGACAGAACTCTTGAATGAAATCTGCGCCGGGGCCTTCCAGGAGGCGGGATACGATCCGGCCTACGGAAGGGTGAATCTGAGCAACCGGCCGGATCTTTGCGAATACCAGTGCAACGGAGCCATGGCCTGCGGAAAGAAGGCAGGAAAGAAGCCCATGGAGGTGGCCCAGGAGGTAGTGGAGAAGCTGCAGGGAAATGCAGCCTTCAGGCGGGCCGAGGCCTGCATGCCGGGCTTTATCAACCTGGAGATCAACGAGGATTACCTTGCGGAGTACCTGCAGGGCATGAAGGACTCCGGCACCTGCGGAGGGGGCGAGGCAGTCTCCTTCGGGGCCGTAGAGGCATACCGGGAGGCGGAGCGCCCTGCCCTGGGACTTTCTGAGACCCGGGAGCCCCAGACCATCATCGTGGACTACGGCGGAGCCAATGTGGCAAAGCCCCTTCACGTAGGACACCTGCGTTCTGCCGTCATCGGGGAAGCCGTAAAGCGCATGGGGGCCAGGATGGGCCACCACATGATCGGAGACGTGCACCTGGGAGACTGGGGACTGCAGATGGGACTGATTATCGAGGAGCTTAAGGACCGGAACCAGACGGAGTTTACCATCTCCGATCTGGAGGAGATCTATCCCGCAGCCTCCGCAAAGTCCAAGGCAACGGACGAAAGCGGAAAGCTCACTCCTGAGGCGGAAGCCTTTAAGGAGAGGGCACTTCAGGCCACCAGCCGGCTCCAGAACGGAGATCCGGAATGCCGTAGGGTATGGGAGCGGATCATGGAGCTCTCCCTGGAGGATCTGAAGAAGAACTACGACAACCTGAACGTACATTTTGAACTGTGGAAGGGAGAGTCCGACGCCCAGAAGTATATCCCGGATATGATCGGGGATCTGGAGGCGCGGGGGATCGCCTACGAATCCCAGGGAGCCCTGGTGGTGGATGTACAGGAAGAAGGAGACTCCAAGGAGCTGCCTCCCTGCATCATCCGGAAGTCCGACGGAGCTTCCCTCTATGCGACTACGGACCTGGCTACCATGGTGGAGCGGGAGAAGCTCTACCGGCCGGACGCCTATATCTACATCGCGGACCAGAGACAGAGCCTGCACTATACCAGCTTTTTCCGGGTGGCTAAAAAGGGCGGCATCGTCCGGCCGGAGGAGAAGCTGACCTTCCTGGGCTTCGGCACCATGAACGGAAAGGACGGAAAGCCCTTCAAGACCAGGGCCGGCGGCGTCATGCGCCTGTCCCTGCTCATCAGCGATATTACGGAAAAGGTCTATGAGAAGATCCGGGAGACCCGCTCCGAGGAGGAGATCCCGGAGGCAGAGGCCAGGGAGATCGCAAAGACCGTGGGCCTTGCGGCCCTGAAATACGGAGACCTGTCCAACCAGGCCTCCAAGGACTATGTCTTCGATCTGGACCGCTTCGTAAGCTTTGAGGGCAATACGGGCCCCTATATCCTCTATACCATCGTCCGGATCAACAGCATCCTCAGCAAGTATTACGGCGTTGAGGGAGAAGCAGCCCTGGCAGAAAGGATCCGGAAGGCGGCGGCAGAAGGCATGGGCCTTCAGGCAGCCCAGGGAGGAACGGAAAAGGCCCTGGCTCTCCTGCTGGCCCGGTATAACGAGGTCATGGAAGGAGCCTGGAACGAGCTGGCGCCCCACAAGATCTGCCAGTACATCTATGAGGTATCCAATGCCTTCAACTCCTTCTATCATGACACCAAGATCCTGACGGAGGCGGATGAAGGAAAGAAGAAAGGCTATATCGCCCTTCTGACCCTGACCCGGGAGATACTTCTGGACTGCATCGACGTGCTGGGCTTTACGGCCCCCCAGAGGATGTAAACAAGGGATAAAAGGGTAAGGGAAATTGACATTACTTGATATTATACTCATCGGCATCGGCCTTGCCATGGACGCCTTTGCAGTGTCCATCTGCAAAGGCCTTGCTTCCCCCGGATTCCGGATCAGGACAGCCCTTAGCTGCGGCCTCTGGTTCGGCGGCTTTCAGGCACTGATGCCCCTTCTGGGGTATCTTCTGGGAAGCACCGTCAGCGGCTACATCAGCCGCTATGCAGGCCTTGTGGCCTTCGTGCTCCTCTGCTTCGTGGGAGGCAGCATGCTCCGGGAATCCTTCCATCAGGAGGACTGCGGAGAGGGAGGAGCGGATATAGGGCCTTCGGCCATGCTGCCCCTGGCGGTGGCCACCAGCATCGACGCCCTGGCCATCGGGGTAAGCTTTGCAGGCTATCAGATCAACATTCTGACAGCCATCCTCCTCATCGGACTGATCACCTTCGTGATATCCGGAGCAGGAACCTGGATCGGCGCCCTCTTCGGCAACCGCTACCAGGCAAGGGCGGAACGGGCAGGAGGCGTGATCCTGATCCTCATCGGCCTGAAGCTCTTGCTTGGGATCTGAGAAGACCGGATATAAAAAAACAGATTAAAAATAAGCACCGTCTGCTTCTTCATTCCCTTGAAGAGCAGGCGGTGCTTTGCATATGAACCTATCGCTTTGTTACAGGACCCGAAACTTAGATGCCTGTCAGATCGAAGGGCGGCGTATACTCCTCCCGGGCGCTGGAACGCTCCTGCATGTAGCCCCGGAAATCAAGCCTCCGGGCTTCCCGGAGGACGCTGTCATATTCGAAGCTGGTAAGCCTCCGGTTGATCTCCGGATATTCAGCGGCCCTGTAGAAGGGGGTGTACTGACTCATGAGGCTGATCAGGTAGCTGTGCTCCGGAAGGCTTTCCTTCATCCAGCGAAGGAGGGCGATGCTGTCCTTTCTGGCAGAGGGCAGTACCATATGGCGGATGATGACCCCCTTTTTCAGGACCTCCCCCTCCAGGGGAGTGTCCATATCCGGGATACCGGCCTGGGTGAGCATTTCCTGAAGGGCCTCCTTTGCCACGGAAAAATAGTCTGCCGCAGCGGAATAGCGGGCGGAGAGGGCCGGATCCATGTATTTGAGGTCCGGCAGATAGATATCCACATATCCCCGAAGCCTCCGAAGGGTATCGACCCGTTCATAGCCGCCGCAGTTCAGAACGATGGGAATGGAGAGGCGGTGCCTGACCCGGTCCAGGGCATGGAGGATATTGGGCAGCCAGTGGGTGGGGGTCACCAGATTGATGTTCTCCGCCCCTTCAGCCTCCAGCCGGAGAAAGATATCGGCAAGGGTATCGTCGGAGATCTCCCGGCCAAAGCCGCCGTGGCTGATCTCATGATTCTGGCAGAAGACGCAGCCCAGGGTGCAGCCGGAGAAAAAAACGGTGCCGCTGCCCCTTTTTCCGCTGATACAGGGCTCCTCCCACTGATGGAGGGCAGCCCTGGCTACCCGGACCATGGTACCGGACCGACAGAAGCCGGTCCGCTCATAGCGGTTTACGCCGCAGCCCCTGGGACAGAGCCGGCAGCAGAGATAGTCCGGAAACCGATTTTCTTCCATGAGGGACAAGCTCCTTTCTGAGAAGATCCGCTGAAATGGATCAGCGGATGGAATAGTAGATCTGGTTTGCAGCCAGGGACTTGCCCTTGAACTTCGCCAGCTCGCTGACGGTCACCAGCTGATAACCCTGGGCGGAAAGCTCCGGGATGATGGTGGCGGCAGCGTCGGCGGTGGAGGAGTAGAGCTCATGCATGAGGATGATGTCTCCATCCTTCACCTTCCCCAGGACTGCATCGATGGTCTTTGCCGCGTTCTTTGTAGCCCAGTCCCTGGTATCGATGTTCCAGAGGATGATGGGCATATTCACATTCTGCAGAACGGTGGCGTTTTTGTTGCCCCCTGGGAGCCGCATGATGGTGGGGCGGACACCGGTGACCTCCTGGATCACGTTGTTGCACTGTTCCACCTGGGAGCGGATGGAGGCGGCATCCAGCTTGTTCAGATATTTGTGGCTGTAGGTATGGTTGGCCACCTCATGGCCGTTCTGGACCATGCGCTTTACCTCCGCGGCATAGGTCTTCACCCGGTCTCCCACCATGAAGAAGGTAACGCGGCCGTTATACTGCTCCGCAATATCCATGATGCGGTTTCCCACGGGAGCGTAGGGGCCGTCGTCATAGGTGAGGGCCACCATGGGCTTCGTGATATCCACCATCCGGCCGTTGCTGGCCACAAGGTTCGGGTTCTCGGAGGCCTGGGATGTTTCCTGAGCGGTCTCCGGCTGGGCTGCTTCCTGCTGGGGCGCCTGGGTCTCGGTCTGGGCCGTTTCCGCCGGTGCCGTTTCTGCCGCTGCAGGGGTATCGCTTTCCGTGGCCTCTGTTCCGGTGACGGGGATCTCCGGTACGCCAAGGGAGGTACCCTCAGGGGTGGTGAGGCTTACGGGCTGGCCGTCGATATAGGTGGTGCTGTGATCCTCGGGAGCCGTAAAGTGGCTGTCTGCATCCGGGGCAGGCTGGGAAGCTACGGTACCGTCGGGAGAGACCTCCTCGATCCACTGGGCAGCTCCGGGTCCCAGGGACTCATTCTGCCAGGCTGCGCTGGCGGGAAAGGCCAGCGTTATCCCAAGAGCCAGGGATAAGGCCAGGGCCTTCAGGCATTTCATCTGTCGTTTCATAAAAACCTCCAATTCTGACAGCTTTTCTGTCCTTCGCTCCAGTATAGCATAAAACCTGAGCTTTTCAAAATTATATCATAAAAACTCGACATTTTTTGAGATATGTACTATTATAATAGAAAAATAAGAAAAATTTAAGGGGAAGCATATGATCAGGCGGGAATTATATCTGAAACGGATCGAGATGTATGTGGGCAGAAACGAGGTGAAGCTCATCACCGGCGTCCGCAGATGCGGAAAGACAGTTATCATAAAACAGCTGATAGAGGAGATGAAGGAAAGCGGAATCCCGGAGGAAAACATCCTTTATCTGAATTTTGAAAGCCTGCTTTATACCTATTTCAATGAGGCGGCAGGTCTCAGGGAGATGCTGGCGGAATTCCTGGCAAGCATCCGGGGCCATGTATACGTGTTCCTGGATGAGCTGCGGGATATCCCCGGCTGGGCCGGCGTCCTGGCAGAGCTCATGCAGCAGCATGACTGCGAGTTTTTCGTCATCAGCTCCAACAGCCATCTCTTCTATGACGGCTTTGCCCGGGAGCTGGGCTACCGCTATGTACGGATCGAGGTATTCCCGCTGGTCTTCAGCGAATATCTGGACTTTGTCCGGCAGGATGAGGCCATGAAGGAGCTGAGCCAGGAGGCACTGTTCCAGGATTACCTCCGCAGGGGCAGCATGCCTGCTGTATACGGCATGAACTGCAGTGAAGAGGCAAGGGATACCTATCTGAAGGACCTTTATCATGCCATCCTCCTGAAGGATGTGGTGCAGTGCAACAAGCTGCGGGACATCTCCCATATCGACAAGATCATGAACTATATCCTGGAGCACATCGGAGAGACCTTCTCCCCCAAGGCCCTGAAGGACCACGTGCGGGAGCAGGGAGTCACCATCTCCGTGGATACGGTCTATTCCTTCCTGAATGCCCTCATGGGAGCAGGCCTGATCTACCGGGTACCCAGGTATGACATCAAAAATGACAAGAAGCTGGAGACCCAGGAAAAGTATTATATCTGCGACCTGGGGATGCGGAATGCGGCCTACGGAAGCGCGGAGCTGTCCCTGAAGGCCGCCATGGAAAATGTCCTCTTTATGGAGCTTCTCTCCAGGGGCTTCCGGGTATATGTGGGAAAACAGGGCCGCTACCAGGTGGACTTCATGGCAGTCAAGCAGGAGGACCGGACCTATCTGAACTGCTGCGAGACCGTGGACAGCAAGGAAACAGCCAAGGAAGCCTTTACGCCTCTGGTAAAGATCAGGGACAATTACTTCAAAATGGTGCTGTCCATGGATCCGGAGACGAAGATCAACAAAGGCGGCATCATCAACTTCCCCCTGATCCAGTTCCTGATCCAGTCATAAGGAGTACGGAGAAATGGAAAAGAAACTGGTCCTGGTGACAGGAGCCTCCCGGGGGATCGGAAGGGCCATTGCGGAGCGCTTCGCCCGGGCGGGATATTATGTGGTGCTGAACGGAAGGAAGGAAGAAAGCCTTGGAGATACAGTCCGCAGGCTGCAGGAGATGGGACTTGCCTGCGAAGGAATCCCGGCGGATGTCTCGGACCCGGCTGCCGTAAAGGAACTGTTCGGAAGGCTCCGCCGGATCGCAGCCAGGGAAAACTGTCCGGGTGTCATAGACGTACTCATCAATAACGCAGGGATCGCCCATATCGGGCTTCTGCAGGACATGGACCCCCAGGCGTGGCGCCGGATCCTGGACACCAATCTGGGAGGCGTATTCAACACCTGCCATGAGGCCATTCCCTACATGCTGAAAAACCACCGGGGCAGGATCCTGAATATCTCCTCGGTGTGGGGCGTTGCGGGAGCCTCCTGCGAGGCTGCCTATTCCGCCTCCAAGGGAGGGGTGAACGCCCTTACCAGAGCCCTGGGGAAGGAGCTGGCCCCCAGCGGCATTGCGGTAAATGCCCTGGCCTGCGGAGCCATCGATACGGAAATGAACAGTCAGCTTTCCGAGGAGGAACGGGAGGAGCTCTGCCAGGAGATCCCGGCAGGCCGCATGGGAAGGCCGGAGGAGGTGGCGGAGTTCTGCCTCAAGCTCTGCGAGAGCAGCACCTACCTGACGGGGCAGGTGATCACCTTTGACGGGGGCTGGATATAGCGTAAAAAACAGGAGGACCTTTCGGTCCCCCTGCTTTTTTATAGAAAATATGAAGCTTTAGTTTTCCGGTTCGATCAGGCCGTAGGTATCGCCCTTTCTCTTATAAACCACGCAGGTCTCATCCGTCTCTGCGTTTTTGAATACGAAGAAATTATGTCCCAGAAGCTCCATCTGGAGGCAGGCCTCCTCAGGATCCATGGGCTTGAAGTCGAATTTCTTGATCTTGACGATGCGGATCTCGTCTTCCTCGTCAGCGGATTCTTCCTCCGTAAAGAGCCTGGAGAAGGACTCTGCCCCCTGGGTCCGGTCAATGAGTTTTTTGCGGTGGCGGCGGATCTGACGCTCGATGATCTCCTGTACAAGATCGATGGAAACATACATATCGCTGGAGCCTTCCTCGGCGCGGATCAGACCGCCCTTGACAGGAATGGTCACCTCAATGGTCTGAATATCCTTCTGGACCGAAAGGGTAACGTTGGCGATGGTTTCCGGAGAGAAGTACCTGGAGAGCTTCCCAAGCTTTTTTTCTACCTGTGCCTTAAGGCTCTCCGTTAAGTTGATGTTACGTCCTGTGATCTGAAATTTCATATAGCCACTTCCCTTCTTCATTTAGGATGGCTTCATTATAGCATAAAAAAAGAAAAAGTTCGACTCTTTTCATAAAAGAAAACACAAAAGGATAAAAAAATTGTGCACCCTGTCCAGAAAGCGTAAAAAGACAGGATCAGATCCCTTCGATCATCCGTTCCAGGGCGTCCCGGTCCATCACAAGATAGCCCCGGCGGGCCTTCTTCAGGATCCCCAGGCTGCAGAATTCCTTGATGGTCCGGAGCAGATGGCGGTAGCTGGTATTGACCACTGCGGCACAGATGGTCAGCTGGCAGGAAAAGATATTGTCCGGGGACTGCTCCAGGATAAAGCGGGCCAGCCGGATGTGCATGGGCTCCAGCAGGGAGCTGGCCACCCGGGTGTCATTCCGAAGGCGCAGGCTCATGAGCTCTCCCACCTTCCGGAGAAAGGTGTTGTCTGAAAGGAGGGCTTCCCGATGGAGGAGGAGACTTACGGAGACACAGACGCAGGGGGTCATGGCCCTTACGTTCAGGGAGGGAGGCAGATCCCAGAGGGAGGAGGCCTCTCCGATCAGGGTGGCAGCCTTCAGATAGCTGACGCAGGTGTTTTTCTCTCCATTGGAATAGGAAAAGAAAATGGCTTCTCCCTTCACCAGGAAAAACAGATGATCGGAGGGGGTCCCGGCATGGATCAGGTATTCCCCCTTTTCGAAGCTGCAGAGCTCGGAGATCTGAAAGAGATCCGTCTCCATATAGTCCTGGAGCTTATATTTTCTGATATAGGAACGGAGTTTTTCCGTATCGACGATCTTCTTCAAGCAGGCACCTCCATGGGCCTTGAAAGGGCTTTTCTTCATTATATGGAAAAAAGCCGGGTCCTGCAATGTGTAAAGGCGTAAAATGCAGGTAAAAAGAATGTAAAATGTGACACAGGTCATTTCCATTCCCTCTCCAAATTGTTATTGTGTAACCGAAGGGGCCTGACCCCGGAAAAAACGGAAAAGCAAAAGAAAAAAGGAGAGCGGAAGCGTATGAGACTGAAAAAAGCGGTAATGGGAATGTGTGTGTTCGGACTGGGTCTTGCAGTCCTCACAGGCTGCGGCGGAAGTGACAGCAGCAAGGAGGAGCAGGCAGCCGAGTCCGGTATGCCGGAGGAACTGAACGTTCAGTTCGTGCCCACCAACAACGACGGATCCATGCAGGCAAAGGCAAAGCCCTTTGCAGAGTACCTGACGGAGAAGCTGGGAACCACGGTGAATGTGACCCTGGCAACGGACTACTCCACCATCGTAGAGGCAATGGCCTCCGGTCAGGTGGACATCGGCATCATGCCTCCGGCAGCCTATGTACAGGCAAGGGACATGGGAGCCGCAGAGGCGCTCCTGACCTCTGAGCTCGGAGCTTACGACCGGGAGACCGGACTTCCCCTGGAGGGAGAGATGACGGGAACCTTCAAGGGAGAGATCCTGGTAAGGAGCGACAGCGACATCCAGAGCCTGGAGGATCTGAAGGGCAAGAAGATCGCTACCTTAAGTCCCAACAGCGCCAGCGGATATATCTATCCCGTGGCGGAGATGAAGGACGCAGGCATCGATCCGGTAACGGACTGCACCCTGACCACCGTAAACGATATCCCCAGCGAGATGACCGCAGTACTGAACGGACAGCAGGACGCCTGCTTCGTATTTGAGGGAGCAAGAAACGTATTCAAGTCCTCCTTCTCAGACTATGATCTGATGCAGGATCTGAGAGTTCTCTATCTGACGGAGGGAGATATCCCCAACGACGCCATCGCGGTACAGCCGGATATGGACCCAGCCCTGAAGGAGAAGGTGAAGGAGGTATTCCTGAACATGGCCAACGACGAGGACGGAGCTGAGGCCATGACCCTCTGGAACCACCTGGGCTATACGGAAGTAAGCGAGTCCGCATACGACACCATCCGCGACTATACGGAGAAGGCTGCGGAATAAGAAACGGGAGAAGGCAATGATCAGTTTTGAACATGTTTCAAAGACCTACCCCAACGGCGTAAAGGGCCTGAAGGATATCAACCTCACCATCGGGGACGGGGAGTTTGTTTCCATCATCGGCCTTTCCGGTGCGGGAAAGAGTACCCTGCTGCGGGCCGTGAACCGCCTCATCGACATTACGGAGGGGGAGATCACGGTAAACGGCGTTTCCGTAACGAAGGCAGGAAAAAAGCAGCTTCGGGAGATCCGCAGACATATCGGCATGATCTCCCAGAACTTCAACCTGGTAAAGCGCAGCACGGTACAGAAGAACGTCCTTTCCGGACGCCTGGGATATTACTCCACCATAAAGAGCATCCTGGGACTTTTCTCAAAGGAAGACTATGAGAGGACCCGGGAGGCCCTGGAGAGCGTAGGCCTTCTGGACCGTCTCCATACCAGAAGCGATGAGCTTTCCGGAGGACAGCAGCAGCGGGTGTCCATCGCCAGGACTCTGGTGCAGCAGGCGGATGTGATCCTTGCGGACGAGCCGGTGGCCTCCCTGGATCCCATCACCTCCAGAAAGATCCTTTCCGACCTTCAGAAGATCAACCGGGAGATGGGAAAGACCATCCTTGTGAACATCCACTCCGTGGAGATGGCGAAGGCATTTTCCACCCGGATCATCGCCATGAAGAGCGGAGAGGTGGTATTTGACGGAACGCCGGAGGAGCTGGACGGGGAAGCCCTTACCAGGATCTACGGCCGGAACATTCTGGAAGAAAAGGAAGAGGAAGCAGATGAAACTTAAGGATACCATCCACTATAACTGGTATAAGCATCTGTTTGTGGTCTTTCTCCTGCTGGTCTGCGTGCTCGGAAGCGCAGCCCTTACGGAGGCGGATTTTTCCGAGGTCTTCGAGAATGCGGATCAGATCGGGATCTTTATGGGACGGCTGGCCCATCCGGACTTCAGCTATATCCCGGACATCCTGGATCCCATGGTAAAGACCCTCAAGATGTCGGTGGTGGGCACCGTGATCGGTGTGCTCTTTGCAGTGCCCTTTGCCTTCCTGGCCACCACCACGGTGACCAGGAATCCCGTGGTGACCGGGATCATCCGCTTTTTCCTGGATATCATCCGGACGATCCCCAATCTGCTCCTGGCAGCCCTTCTGGTGGCAGTCATCGGCATCGGTGAGGCAACAGGTGTCCTGACCATCGCGGTATTTACCTTCGGCATGGTCTCCCAGCTGATCTATGAGTCCATCGAGACCATCGATTACGGCCCCATCGAGGCGGCGGAATCCGTGGGAGCCAACAAGGTACAGATCGCAGTCTGGGCGGTGGCGCCCCAGATCCTGGCCCAGATCGCCAGTTATACCTTTTACGCCTTTGAAGTGAATGTCAGGGCCTCCACGGTCCTGGGATACGTGGGTGCCGGCGGTATCGGCGTGGTGCTGAATTCTTCTCTGGCCCTGCTGAAATATGAAAGAGTATCGATCATCATCCTGACGATCCTGGTGGTGGTTGCCATCGTGGATACCCTCAGTGAAATGATCAGAAGGAGGCTGGCATAATGGAAAGATCGACGAAAGTCAGACAGTGGCTGATCGCAGCCCTGACCCTGGCCATCATCCTTTACTGTGCGGCAGGCCTCGACTATTCCGGCCTGGCGGCCTTCTCCCCCTCCATGGGCATGGATGTCCTTTCCGGACTCATGAAGCCCAACTGGGGATTTGTCTACGACGGCAGCGGAGAGGACCTGGTAAGCCTCCTGCTTCTGACCATCGGCATCGCATTCCTGGGAACCGCCATCGCCACGGTGCTGGCCATCCCCGTCATGCTGCTGTCGGCCTCCAATCTCTGGAGGTCCCACCCCTGGGTGGCAAGGGTCGGAAAATTCGTCTGCAACGTGCTGCGGGCATTTCCGGAGCTGGTATATGCCATCATCTTTGTCCGGGTCGTGGGTCCGGGACCCTTTGCCGGCGTCCTGGCCATCGGTGTCCATCAGATCGGTATGCTGGGAAAGCTTTACACGGAGGAGATGGAGGCCATGGACGAGGAACCGGTGGAAGCTGTCCGGGCGGCAGGAGGAAACTTCTGGCAGGCCATGTTCTATGCCAGGGTACCTCAGCTGATGCCCATCTATACCTCCCTGTCCCTGAACCACTTTGAGATCGCCGTCCGGAGCGCCTCTACCCTGGGACTGGTAGGCGCCGGCGGTATCGGCGCACCCCTGATCTTCGCCATTCAGGCGAGAAACTGGGATCAGGTGAGCATCATCCTGCTGGGAGTCATCCTGACGGTGTTCCTTCTGGATCTCCTGACAGGCTATATCAGGAAAAAGCTGAGATAAACCATGAAGCTGCTTCATATATCGGACATTCATTACAGAAAAAAATATCCCAGGGCTGAGGAAGGCTATCAGGGGATGCTCTGCCGCATGCAGGATCCCCTGATCCCCCTGGGACAGTGCTTAAGGAAGGCCCTGTCTGAGGAAGAGGTGGACGCAGTGGTGATCACCGGGGACCTTACGGAGGACGGAAGTCCCGAGGACTACCGGGAGCTGCAGGACTATATCCGGCGCTTTACGGGGCAGATCCCCCTTTTCGTGACGCCGGGCAACCATGACAGCAAGGAGGCCCTCCGGGAGGGCTGGCTTGGAGAAGCCGCCTCCGGGGCACCCTGTAACTACGGGGTGGAGCTTGGGGACTGCCTCCTTCTGTCCCTGGATTCCAGCAGCCAGGGGGTGCCGGACGGGAAGCTCGCGGAAGAAAGCCTGAGCTGGCTTCGGGAGACCCTGGAGCTTCACCGGGACAGGCCGGTGATCCTTATGACCCACCATCATCTGATCCCGGGACAGGCGGAGGTGAAGGGCCTTCCGGAATGGCAGGAGCTTAAGGAGGTCCTTTCCGGCAGCAGCGTATCCCTGATCCTCTGCGGCCACACCCATCATCAGCACGAGGGACGTTTTGCAGGGATCCTCTGTGAGACGGCAGCAGGACTTTCCTTCTGCGGAGAGGGACAACCGGACGGGACCGTGGAGTTCTCCGAGGTCTACGGCTATAACCTCTATTCCCTTCAGGAGGGGAGGCTTCTCGGGCGCAGGACGGAGATCTTTTCCACGGGACGCCTGGTGGGCCGTATCCATAAGGACCGGATCTACGAATAAAACAGAAAAAGACAGGTATAAAAAGCCCAGAGGGCCTTCCGGCAGAGCCTTGCCGGAAGGCCCTTTCTATTTGTTAACAATTTCTGAATTCTACGAAACTTCCTTGCCTAAAAAATCACTTAGTGATATGATAACTTAGTTTAAACAGAATGTTTTATCAGAAGATCCGGCCTCTGCCAGGAGGCGCAGTGCCGGAGAGCAAGGAGTTATAAATGGCAAGTATCGTAGAAAAAGTATTTGGGTCCCACAGTGACCGTGAGCTTCGCCGGATCTACCCCATCGTAGACCGCATCGAGGCGATGCGGGACCGTATGGTGGCCATGTCCGACGAAGAGCTTAAGGCCCAGACCCCGAAGCTGAAGGCAGAGCTTGCAGAGGGAAAGACCCTGGATGATATCCTTCCGGAGGCCTTTGCCACTGTAAGGGAGGCCGCAAGACGTGTCCTGGGCATGGAGCATTTCCGGGTACAGCTTATCGGCGGCGTGGTCCTGCATCAAGGACGTATCGCAGAGATGAAGACCGGTGAAGGTAAGACCCTGGTATCTACCTGTCCGGCATATCTGAACGCCCTTACGGGAAAGGGTGTACATATCGTAACCGTCAACGACTATCTGGCAAAGCGTGACGCGGAGTGGATGGGCAAGGTCCATGAATTTCTGGGCCTTAGCGTAGGCGTGGTGCTGAACAGCATGACCTCTCAGGAGCGTCAGAAGGCTTACGGCTGTGATATCACCTATGTGACCAACAACGAGCTTGGCTTCGACTACCTGAGGGACAACATGGCCATCTACAAGGAGCAGCTGGTGCTGCGGGGCCTGGAGTATGCCATCATCGATGAGGTGGACTCCGTACTGATCGACGAGGCCCGTACACCGCTGATCATCTCCGGCCAGTCCGGAAAGAGCACGAAGCTCTACGAGGCCTGCGACATCCTGGCAAAGCAGATGGAGCGGGGCGAAGCCTCCGCAGAGTTCTCCAAGATCAACGCCATCATGGGCGAGGAGATCGAGGAGAGCGGCGATTTCATCGTTGACGAGAAGGAAAAGACCGTAAACCTTACGGAGCAGGGCGTTGCCAAGGTGGAGCAGTTCTTCCACCTGGATAACCTGGCGGATCCCCAGAACCTGGAGATCCAGCACAATATCATCCTTGCCCTTCGGGCCAACAACCTGATGCATCGGGACAAGGACTATGTGGTAAAGGACGACGAGATCCTCATCGTAGATGAGTTCACCGGACGTATCATGCCGGGCCGCCGTTATAGCGACGGTCTCCACCAGGCCATCGAGGCAAAGGAGCACGTAAAGGTAAAGCGGGAATCCAAGACCCTGGCCACCATCACCTTCCAGAACTTCTTCAACAAGTTCGCCAAGAAGTCCGGTATGACCGGTACGGCCCAGACCGAGGAGAAGGAGTTCCGGAACATCTACGGCATGGACGTTATCGTGATCCCCACCAACAAGCCCGTACAGCGTGTGGACCTGGAGGACGCGGTATTCAAGACCAAGAAGGAAAAATACAAGGCAGTCTGCGACGCAGTGGAGGAGGCTTACCAGAAGGGACAGCCGGTGCTGGTGGGTACCATCACCATCGAGGTGTCCGAGCTTCTTTCCGGCATGCTGCACCGCCGCGGTATTCCTCACAAGGTGCTGAATGCAAAGTTCCACGAGCTGGAGGCTGAGATCGTAGCTCAGGCAGGACAGCACAAGGCCGTTACCATCGCCACCAACATGGCGGGCCGTGGTACGGATATCAAGCTGGACGACGAGGCAAAGGCCCTTGGAGGCCTTAAGATCATCGGTACGGAGCGGCATGAGTCCCGCCGTATCGACAACCAGCTCCGGGGCCGTTCCGGACGTCAGGGAGACCCGGGTGAGTCCCGTTTCTACCTGTCTCTGGAGGACGACCTGCTGAGACTCTTCGGCGCCGACAACCTCATGAGCATGTTCGAGAAGCTCGGTGTGGAGGAAGGGGAGCAGATCAACCACAAGATGCTTTCCAAGGCCATCGAGAACGCCCAGAAGAAGATCGAGAGCAACAACTACGGCATCCGAGAGCAGCTGCTGAAGTATGACGAGGTCAACAACGAGCAGAGAGATATCGTATATGAAGAGCGCCGGAAGGTCCTGGACGGCGTCAACATGCGGGAAGTCATCATCAAATATATCCAGGATATCATCGACAATGCAGTGGATATGGCCATCTCCGAGGATGCCACACCCAAGGACTGGGATGTTTCCGGCCTCAACAGCCTGCTGCTTCCCATCATCCCCTTAAAGCCCTTCCAGCTTTCAGAGGATCAGTTCGAGCATATGCGCAGGGATGAGCTGAAGCAGATCCTGAAGGAAAATGCCATCAAGCTCTACGAGGAGAAGGAAGCCATGTTCCCGGATCCCGAGCAGATGCGTGAGCTGGAGCGGGTGGTGCTCCTGAAGGTTATCGACAACAAGTGGATGAACCATATCGACGACATGACGCAGCTCAGAGAAGGTATCGGTCTTATGGCCTATGGCCAGAAGGATCCCCTTGTGGAATATAAGATGGCAGGCTATGAGATGTTCGACGACATGTCCGCAGCCATCCGGGAGGAGACCGTAAGGATCCTCTACCACATCCAGGTGGAGCAGAAGATCGAGCGCGAACCGGCAGCCAAGGTTACGGGAACGAACCGGGACGACAGCTCTGTCCGGGCGCCGAAGCAGCGCACGGTACAGAAGATCTATCCCAACGATCCCTGCCCCTGCGGAAGCGGAAAGAAATTCAAGCAGTGCCATGGCAGAAACGCCAAGCCGGGTGAGGAGATCGATTTCTCCGTTCCCGTTGACTGAAGTCCTTCATAGTTGAGCGAGCATATTTCGGAAAATAGGTTTGATCGATTATGAAAGGAACAGGTTATGGTAGAATTAGAACAGTATAAATACGATTTAAAGAATCTTGAAAAGCCCCTGGAGGAGGTCCGGGATTCCCTGGATCTGGAGGGCAAGCAGCAGCGCATCACGGAAATGGAAAAGCAGATGGAGGAGCCGGGTTTCTGGGATGACGCAAAGGAATCCACCAAGGTGGTGAAGGAACTGAAGAACACCAAGAGCCAGGTGGACTCCTATCATGCTCTGGAGCGCCAGTACGAGGACATCCAGACCATGATCGAGATGGGAGAGGAAGAGGACGACAAGAGCGTCGTTTCCGAGGTCAAGGAGATGATGAAGAAATTCAGCACGGACCTGGAGAGGACCCGTATCTCCCTGCTCCTTTCCGGCGAGTATGACCATCTGAACGCCACCGTATCCCTGTCGGCAGGTGCCGGCGGAACGGAGGCCATGGACTTCAACAGCATCCTGTACCGGATGTACACCAGATGGTGTGAAAAGGAAGGCTTCAAGGTAAAGGTCCTGGACTATCAGGACGGTGAAGAAGCGGGCATCAAGAGCGTGACCTTCTCCGTGGAGGGGGAGAACGCCTACGGCCTGCTGAAGTCCGAGGCGGGAGTCCACAGATTTGTGCGGATCTCCCCCTTCAACGCCCAGAACAAGCGTCAGACCTCCTTCGTGTCCTGCGACGTGATGCCGGAGCTGGATGAGGACATCGAGATCGAGATCGATCCCGCAGATCTGAAGATCGATACCTATCGTTCTTCAGGCGCCGGCGGACAGCATATCAACAAGACCTCCTCTGCAGTGCGTATCACCCATATCCCCACGGGTATCGTCTGCGCCTGCCAGGAGGAGCGGAGCCAGTTCATGAACAAGGACAAGGCCATGCAGATGCTGAAGGCAAAGCTATACATGCTGCAGCAGCAGGCCCATGCGGAAAAGCTTTCCGATATCCGCGGAGACGTCAAGGAGATCGCCTGGGGCAGCCAGATCCGAAGCTATGTGCTTCAGCCCTACACCCTGGTAAAGGATGTCCGGACCGGTGAGGAGACCGGAAACGCCCAGGCAGTGCTGGACGGTGACATCGACAATTTCATCAGCGCCTATCTGAAGTGGGTGCAGCTTGGAAAGCCTGACAGACGGGTACAGGACAGCGAGTGATCCTGAAAGGAACAGGTGAGTGCGGAAATGGAGTATAAGTCAAAGTATTATGTTGTAAAGGAAAAGGCCCTTCCGGAGGTGCTGCTGAAGGTGGTGGAAGCGAAGAAGCTTCTGGATTCCGAGCGCAATATCTCCATACAGGAGGCTTCTGAGCGGGTGGGTATCAGCCGCAGCTCTTTCTACAAGTACAAGGACGATATCTACCCCTTTCATGACACGGCGAAGGGAAGGACCATCACCTTCTTTATCCAGATGGACGATTCCCCGGGATACCTGGCCTCTGTGCTGTCGGTGATCGCAAACTACAGGGCCAATATCCTGACCATCCATCAGTCCATTCCGGTCAACAATGTGGCAACTCTGACCATCAGCACCGAGGTGGAGGAGGGGACAGGGGATCTATCCCGGATGATCGAGGAGATCGAGAGTCTGAAGCCGGTGCACTACGTGAAGATCGTTTCCAGAGAGTAACTGCACAGGATATGGAATAGGAACAGACAAGCGCCCCATTTCTGATCGGATCTGTATGGGATCAGGAATGGGGCGATTCTTTGAGAAAAATGAGAAAACCTCTTGACTTTTCCGGGATTTTATACTATCATATCAAGGTCGCTGATGAGAAGGAAGCGACAGCATAAATAGCGCCATCGCCAAATGGTAAGGCAACGGACTCTGACTCCGTCATTTCAAGGTTCGAATCCTTGTGGCGCTGCGATGAAGGCCAGCTGAAGAAGCTGGTCTTTTTGTGTTTATATGCAGATTTATGGCATAAAATAAGGATTTCTCAAAATACGATCCCTGCTAGAAATCCAACCAGAAACGCCTGCATGATCTGGCGGTGATGCAGAGCCGGGCGGACGCACAGGAAAGCGAAGTCCGAACCTTTATCAAGGAAATCCGGCGCTATGCCGCCATTGAGGAACTGGACGAGTCCGTACTGAACCGACTTATCAGTAAAATCCTGATTGGCGAGGTTAAGAAGGTGGACGGCCAAAAGGTGCAGGAAGTCAGGATCGTTTATAGCTTTGTCGGGGAAATCCCGGAGATTGCAGCGTAAATAGTTTGCCCCATCTCTCAATTACTGAGGGATGGGGCTTTTATGTTGCCTATCGGTGGCCAGTGTTCAGTTTTAAGTGGCTTAAATTCGTTAGAGATGGGTGTGCAATGAATCTTCGCTTTATTCGTGATCTCCGCACGATTTATCGTAGATTTTCAGCTCCAGTATATCCGGGCGCGCATAATGTCCGACCACGTCATGCTCCATTTTGCAGGCGGCAGGCAAACGCATGTCAAGCTCTGCATAGATGATGGTTTCTTTATCCCAGACCGGTTCTGTCAGATAATGCCCATACGGGTCAATAATACAGCTTCCTCCCCGGCAGACAAGTTCCGGCAAACGCGAGATCGCATCAGTTTCATGCAGGTCTGAAGGATATGAGCTGCGCCGGACGATCATATCGGCGTTCACAAAGTAGCATTTGCCTTCGATGGCGATGTGCTGGATGGTCGCCTGCCACTCCGGATTGTCATTGGTATTGGGGGAAATGTAAATGGTGATGCCTTTTTGATAAAGAGCCACACGGGCAAGCGCCATATAACTCTCCCAACAAATCAGACTGCCGATCGGCCCCCACGGCGTCGTTGTAACAGGGAAGTATCCCTTGTCAGCATCCCCCCACACCACACGTTCGGAGCCAGTCGGCTTTAATTTTCTATGTACCTTGTACGATCCATCCGGCTCAAAAATGACGTTGCTATTGTAAAGCGTTCCATTTACGGCATCCCGCTCGGAAAAGCCAAGGCTGATATAAGCTCCCGTTTCCTGAGCCGCCTTTGCAAGCTGCTGAAACTCCGTCTCCCCGGAAACGACAGAGGCATCGTAATAGCGTTTCCAGTCTTTCCGCCCGTCCTCGCTTCGTTTCCCGATGCAGAAGCCGAAATTCATCCCAACGGGGTATCCGGGAATAAAAAGCTCCGGAAAGACGATGAGATCCGGTTTTTGTGCGGCAGCCTCGGCGATCCATTGAAGCGTCTTTTTCAGAGATGCGCTCTTATCAAACATGACAGGTTCTGCCTGCACCAATGCGATTTTACAACTGTTTTCTATGTCTTTCATGGCAGTAGATTTATCCTTCCTGAAAATTTCGATTCGCCGCGCTGCGCGGTCACTCTATTATTTTGTATCCGGCGGCTTCAAGCGCTTGTATCGCTTTCTCGTAATTCTCCTTTTTGATCAGAAGATAGTCCGTATTGTAAGTAGATACTGCAAAAATCGGGATGTTATGATCTGCTAAGATCGCTGCGATTTTAGACAGTATCCCAATCAACGAAAACTCCAAAACGCCTTGAATCCGAAGCGCTTTCCAGCCATCATCACGCCGAATGACATTTGGCGGAACTTCGCTTGTGAGGCAAACAAGAGATTTTTCTTCGTCCGTTTTCCCGATAAAGCTATACTCGGAATCTAAATTTACAAAGGAATAATCTTCTACCTGACATACTGAAAATTCCTGATGGATTTTTTTTATTTCCATCGTAGGGCCTCCTTTCATTTGTCACTGTCTCCATTATACGATAGCTGCTTATCTTAGAGAAGCAGGAATTTATCCGGCGCGGTGGAGTAAGGACGGTGTACATGGCTTTCGGGCCGCCGTCACGGGCCTGTGATTGCCTTGCGGTAAATGACAAGGGAAATGATCGCAGTAATCACTTCCGTGATCCAAAACGCATTCCAGACGCCAACCGCTCCGAGAAACCTGCTGAGTAAAAACGCAGC
>CALWES010000014.1 GCA_944377405.1 uncultured Lachnospiraceae bacterium
GAAAAAGGAGGTTAGCCAATGGCAGATGAAAAAGTAAACGTGAGCCCGGAGGAAAGGAAAACCCCGGAAGCTCCGGCTCCGTCCGGGCCGGGCGATCCGCCCGCGCCGGAACACACCGAGGGGCCCGCTGTCCCTGGTGGGGATCAGGCGGCCCCCGCTCATGCGGAGCCCGCCACGCCGGAGCAGTCTGTTATCCCTGGTATTCTGGAATGAATGATCGGGAATTGTGCGCCGCATCCTTGACCATTCTGAAAATGATGGCCGAACAGTTCCGCCTTTTGGCGGATTTCCAGCCGGAACTGGCCAGTCTGGTCCAGTACACGCTGGTGGAAGCCGATCTCCACCCGGAGAAAAGTGCCGACCAGCGCTACGGAGATGCCTTGCTGGTGAGACATTCCGGTGTTGCAGCCGGGCAGAAACTGTATGAACAGCTGCGCCTGAGAATGCTGGGCAGGCTGTCCTTGCCGCAGGAAAAGCCTACCACCAGAAGGCACCCGGATATTGCCAGCCGAAGCTATTTTGTTGCGGATAACCTTCCTGCTGTCGCTATGGCGGAATTTGTACAGCTGTGCAGCCAACACGAGACCGCCCGCAGATGCTCTTGCTGTGGGATGCTGTTCCTGCCCTATAATACGAGCGCCAAGTGCTGCAATCGAAAAGGCCCAAACGGTGGACAGCGCACCTGCCGTGAAGTCCGTGAGGCAGAAAAAGCCGATGTGCGGGAAGTTCCGCCCCCGGTTGAAGTCCTCAACAAGGTCAACAATCGGATGAACGGTAGACTTGCTCGTGTAGTGGGTATGACCACAGAGCGCCGTGCCAGTATCCTGAAGATTTGGCGCAAAGAGGTCAAGCCGCTGGTGCAGGAGGCGACCGATCATCCAGAAGCCTTTGATGAAGAGGCTTTTGATGCTCAACTGTGCAAAATCTTTGATAGGGTCCGCCAGGAAGAAGCCGCTGCGGAGCGGCGCAGACAAGAGGAAGCTTCCAAGAAACGCAGACGGAAAAGAAAAGGGTAAAGGTAAAAAAGCAACCGGCTCCAGTACAATCATCTGGAGCCGGTTTTATACAGTGCTCTTTTCAATGTCAAATAATTGTATATACTTGAAGTCGACTATCGTTTCTATAATCTTTGTCATCAGTAATTATATTTATTCTATTATTGGTGACTAAATTTTCAGCAACAATATAATCTATAGGGTCATACACATGATTTTGGAACTCATTTACAAAGCGATCCATAATTGGTTTAGTAACATCTACATCGTATACATCATTGCAATTTTGGCAAATAGCGCTATATGCGCTACAGGTTTTGCTTTTAACATTTGCTCTAAAAGAGGGATCATTTCTGAATTGTTTTTTGGTGAGGTAATGTATTGGATGAGCTTGTTTGTATAATGTATATTCTGTATTTTCAATATAGTTGAGAACTTCTTGGACGTATGCAGCTGATGTACTTATTTTGTTTCCATTTCCCAGGAGATTTGAAATAAAATTAGAATACTTGGTCGCTTTAACGGAATCTCTTTGATTCAAGTTATATCCAGAATACAGATAGCACAGAATGTTTGCATCAAGTATAAAAATCTCACCCGATGAAATCAATGAAAAATCAGCAGTTTCTATATTGTATGCCGCCATTTTAAAACCTCCGCTTAGATCACAAATCTTCCAGAGTATCTGAAGCAATAGCAGCCGCTTCATTGCGCTGTTCTTCGGAAAGTTCCGAATAAGATACAGCGTTACTGAGAGAATGTTCATAGGTTGTTTTACCAACTTCAGATAGATTTACAATCGAAAACCGTCTTTTATATTCCTTGACGCCGAGAGATACTACATACTTTGTTATTGCATTGTTAAAAAACAGCGTAGTATAAAATCGGATACCTGAAAAATCCAAAACAATTTTATCCTCTTTTAGCAGCTCTTCTTCTATACGAGGGGTTATTTTATTGGCATCATCTATAGAAAAGGCATTTTTTATATAATCAGACACATGAATCATACTAGTTTTCTCCTATGACTTAATTGGCACTGAAAAAATATCCATTTCAATCAGTGTTCCGCAAAATTCATTTCTAAGTTCAAAGTATTTTTCTTCACCATGATTAAAGACGTATAAAGCCTTACCAGAGCATATTCGTATCACACCTCCGTTTGATTTAGCAAATGAGCGCAAAAGATCCATCCCAACTCCACGGGGTATACCTTCAACTTCATTTGTTGAAGTTCCTTTCTGCATTGCCCAGTTGATTGCATCAACATCCTTTTTGGTGGGTTCTCCTTTATTTATAAAAAAGGTATTAACATTTTTAGGAATGCCTATACCATTGTCATAGCATGAAAAGCAATATTTGTTTTTTTGATTTTTGAAATATTTCCCACCAACAACTATAGTGGCATTTGCATGTTCGAGAGCATTCTGATACATTTCTCCTACCATAGATACAAGGCCATCTTCCATCTCTGGAGAAAGCTGAAGCGGGACCTCCATTCTTATATCTTGCACAAACGCAATGATATCCTCGGGTGTTTCAATTTTCTTGAATGCTGGTTGCTTTAAAAGATCTTCTTCCGCTATTTTATAAGTTCCTTCTGGATATCCTTTATTTTTGTAGTAATCTATCACATTAATCTGCGCCAACAATCTGTATATTTTAGGGCAAACAACAATCTGAACTTTTTTTCCATAAGAGCTCCCATAGAGAGGAAGGCATCCAAGTAAAAATACGAATGTTAAGCCTATTCTTCCATCGCTTGATATAATCATTCTTACATCTTTATCTTTTGATGTTTTTATTTGTTCTTGCAACTTTGCGATTCTATCGAAAGCCGATGCACCTTTACATAGAGATTCAGAGAATTTAATTACTGTCATAGCTATACTCCAACCAATGCTCACGAATCAACATTTACACTCTTTGATACAAGAAAGTCACAAGTTTTACCAATTCACTATGAAATTTGTCTCCCTCAACCATTTGTAAAAAGATCAACACGGCCACATGGAAAATGCATCAAACAGAATTACCAGCACCAAAATCATCTCTCTTTTTATGCTTAAGAGATGTCATGTTCTGATTTTCATAGTATTAGCTATATTCGCAAAGGAATCCGTTAGATGACTTACAGATATAATAGCATAATTTAAATAAGTTTGCTAGGAAGTAGTTATAAATTCTCAAAATATTTATACGATTTTGGCTCTGTACATTTGTGTGTTTTCCTCTACGCACTTTTTGATTCACTCTCCGATTTTTGATACGTTTCTCCTTAGGAATTCGGATATCCTCTATTTCCGCAATGCGTTCCTTTCCTGCGCAAAGAAGTGATCGAATAATATCTCCTTCTTCTCCTTGAATGAAAAGTACTTATAACAAAACACGCACTCCCGGCAATCCTGCACAAAATCAGCCCTAACGTTTTTGCCAAATACCCATGATTTTACAGGACAATGATCTACATAAATGCCTTCGTCACAATCCTCAAGACTTTTTCTTTCTGATAGCGCATAAATTTTTGTGGCAATTCTGTCGGCAACCACATTGTATTTCCACGTTTTCTCATCCGAGACTTTTAGCAAGATATCTCGAAGTTCCGTTTCAGTAACCATTCGATCTTTCTTGCTCAGATCGATTTCAATGGTTGATATCCCTGCCCTTTTCAGCTTTTCGAGTTTTGATGAATCGATAGCATGCGTGACATAGATTTCCACAAATAAGATTTTGCCACCAATGTGCAAAGCCACATCCGGGATGAAATTGTCATATTGCTGTTCTAAAACAACGCGGTCAATCGTTACCTCTTGTGCGGCACGATATAGCTGCGGGCTTCTATCAGAATCTGGAAATTCCACATAAACCGCCGGGATTGTAATCTTTTTGGTCTGCGATAAAATGTCCTTCGCCATGAGATGAAGAGAAGTTTCATAGCCATATTCACAGGTACTTCCCGAATGGTGCGCGAAATGGTGCATGACCTTGGTCCCCTTTTTGGCAACCAAGGGTTCCCCACAAGCCGGGCAAACACATCCGCACTTCAAGCCGCTTTCCACATCTTCTATGCTGATTCCCGCTCCATCTTTTATGGCATAAACCAAATTCAATCTGTTTGTTGCCATGGTTTGTTCACCGCTTTGCGAATTTAGCCAAACGTCTCACAAATTTTCTTTAAAATTTCCTCATCAGCTGGACAGAACTCGTACTCCCCAATCTCTTTCACCGTAATCCAACGGATATCCTTGTGCTCCAACTTTTGTGGAACGCCTTCCCGAATGGATGCATTAAACAGGGTCAAACGAACCGTCAAGTCCGGGTATTCATGGACTACTTCTATAAACGCTTTACCAACATCCAAAGTGATCGCCAGTTCTTCCTGACATTCACGAACAAGGGCCTGTTCCTTGGTTTCACCAGGTTCCACCTTGCCGCCCACAAACTCCCAGAGCAATCCCCGTGCTTTATGAGCAGGGCGTTGGCAAATCATAAATTTGTTGTTATCCCAAATAAGGGCTGCTACTACTTCTGTCATGCCTTTTCACCTAAGAACTCGCATCTCATTCGCGTCGGTATCATACTCAAGAATCTTGATATCGCCCAACAGGTGTTGATTAATTCTGAAATAGTATTCCGCCAATGTTTCATTTCGCCGGGAATGTGTTCAGAAACATAAACAGAATAAGCATCAAAATCAAAAGGGAAATCATCAGGAAACGCATAGGTTGAAATATCAGAAAGACGATGAAAGAAAAGGTACTGTTTAAAAAGCTCCTCATCGCTTGTGTTTGAAAGAATTTTCCTAATAGCTGCCGGTTCAGTAAAGCCAGACACTACGCAAAAATCACATATCATAGAAAAATACTCCTTAACTTTTAATCAAGTTGTCGCGGGTTCGATTCCCGCCGCGCTCACTTTGGAAAATCCTTGCAGGAAATGCAGGGATTTTCTTTGTATATAAGGCTTTTAAGGCACTCCGCTGAAATATATTTGGATAACAGCTAAAGAAAATGAACGATTTGACAATCAAAATAGATATGCTATAATATGAATAGGCAAAAGTAAAGAGTCTCAAGCATAGAGACAAAACGAAAACCCCGGAGCTTGCACCTCCGGGGTTTTCTATTCCATTTTGGCAAGGCGGTTTAAACCTTAGGCTTGTTGCCATTAAGACTATCTGTCAAACCATTTGCAGATATAGAGCGACGATAGAATGTTTTGCGCTATACGAAGAAAAAGGGCAGCTGCACAGGATTCATGGCAGCTGCCCTTTAATGACTGTAATTCTCTGGAAAATATGAAAATATAACCGCCGGATCATAACCTCCCCGCGTGGCGGATGAGCTCCTCAAAGAGTCGGGGCTTTACCACATAGAGCTTGTAGGTTACGGAACCGGTCTGGATCATCAGGAACTCCCCTGTGGTATAGAGGTTCGTGATCCTGGAGAGGGGGATGTCGAAGCCGTGTTTTTTATTGGAAAAAACAACTCTCTGGTTGGTGACGATAAAGCGTCCGCTATGCTTTTCTGAAACATAGCCTGCCGGATCCGTTCCCTCGGAGCTGTGCTTTTCCGGGGAGGCCTGCTTCTTCGTCTCCACCAGGTAGGAGGTGATCTCGGAGAAGGCCTTCTCTCCGCCCCAAAGGGAGATGGAGCAGTGCTTTAAGGCAGGGATCCTGCCGCCCTTGATCTCCTGAATCGCCTTTTCGATGTTGTTATCGTCCGTAATGACCTTCTTGTTGGCGCTTTTCTGCAGGAAATGGGAAAGGACCAGCAGGCTGACGCCAAAAAGAAACAATATGATGCCGGAGGTCTCCGCCTGGGAGTCTCCCATCCGGGTAAGGCCGCTTACGGCCCCGATAAAGGCGATGGTAACGCCGAAAAATCTGAATGCCTGAACCAGTGCAAGTGTCATGATAAATCCTCCAAACAATTCTCACAGGGAAGAGTTTACTATGAGGGCCCTTTCTTGTCAACGGCAGGAAGCAGGAGGCTTAAGTCTCCCCTTAAGCCGGGTCCCTTTTTGAGATGGCCTTCCTATATACCAGAAGGGAAACCAGGGCGGTTACGGCCTCCGTGATCCAGAAGGCATTCCAGACGCCTGCAGGGCCAAAGAAGCGGGAGGGGAAAAATGCAGCGGGGATGATGATGAGGATGTAGCGGCAGAGGGAGATGATCAGGGAGGGCATACCCTTTCCGATCCCCTCCAGGGCTCCGGAGGAGGTTACGGAGAAGGCAGAAAGGAGAAAGCCTGCGCTGATGATCCGAAGGGCTCTGGCACCCTCGGAAACAGTCTCCGGGTTCCGGGTAAAAAGGCCCATGAGCCACTGGGGCACAGTCATGCAGATCAGGGTCCCCGCCAGCATGATCAGACCGCTCATGATCAGGACCTGCCGGTAGATGCGGCTGACCCGTTTCTCCTCCCCGGCTCCGTAGTTGAAGCCGATGAGGGGACGCATGCCCTGGACGATCCCGTTGGCCGGAAGGTAGAGGAAGGTCTGGAGCTTATAGTAGATGCCCAGGATCAGGATATAGGTCTCGGAGAAGCCCGCCAGGATCCCGTTTAAGGCAGAGATCAGCACCGAGGGAAGAGCGATGTTGAGGGTGGCGGGGATCCCTACGGAATAGAGGCTTGCGGCGGTCTTTGGGCCGGGAAGCAGAAGCTCCCTCCGGATCCGTACGGGAATGGGCATATATGCGTAAACCACAAGGTAGATCAGAAGGGACAGAAGCTGGCCGATCCCTGTGGCCAGGGCGGCACCCTCAATGCCCATCCTGGGAAAGAGGCCGATGCCGAAGATCAGCAGAGGATCCAGGATAATGTTGGCGATGCAGCCGAAAAGGAGGCTCACCATGGTCACCTTCATGCTGCCCACCGCCTGGAAGATCTTTTCAAAGGCCATGCTCAGGGAGACCACCAGGGTAAAGAGAAAGGCCACAAAGGAGTAGCGGATCCCAAGATCGATGACGGACTCAGAGGAGGTAAAGGCCCGCAGGAAGGCGGGCATGACGGCGATGCAAATCAGGGTGAGAAGGATCCCGTGGATCAGAGCAAGGGTAAGCCCCTGGGAGGCGGCCATGTCCGCCTCCTTCTTTTTTCCGGCGCCGAGATTGAGGGCAATGACGGCATTGATCCCCACGCCGAAGCCGATGCCCGACGCATTGATGAAGTTCTGGATGGGGAAGACCAGGGACAGTGCCGTCATGGCGTCCTCGCTGATCCTGGCCACAAAGAAGCTGTCTACGATATTATAGAGGGAATTGACCAGCATGGACAGGACCATGGGCAGGGACAGGGACAGCAGCAGCTTTGATATGGGTCTTTCTTTCATGAAGTTCTCGTTCATATACACTCCTTTAAGCTCAAAAAAAGCCACTCGGCTATTCAGGGAATAACCGGGTGGCGAAAAGATGATATTGCTATCAGGGAAAAATCCAAACGAAATTTTCAAAGGATATCTTACGGGCCGGCCCCGGTTTTGTCAAGGAGAATTCTGCCGCGATTTCCTGCAGGTCTTGAAGGAAATACTGAAAAATGGTAAACTAACAGTGGATTTTTATGCGGAGCGGTGAAGAGACATGACGAACAGAAGACGCAGAAAACAGAAAAAATCGAGTTTTACGGGAGATATATTCCGTTTTATTATGGCGATCATTATGATTGTGATCGCTGTTTTTGTCGTGGTTTTCGTAGCTGGAAAGGTCCGGGGGATCTTAGGCTCCATGAAGGAGACTCCGGAAGGCCCTACTCAGGAGAGCCAGTCGGAGCTGGAGATCTCCAATGAGCCCACGGAGGCGGGGGAAGGCTTCTATCAGGATGAAGAGGGAAAGACCCGCTGGCATATTTCCGAAGAAGAGGGAGACGCAGAGGATATGTGGATCCCGGAGGGGGATGCCCTCTATTATTTCAACGACAAGGGGATCATGCAGACCGGCGTAAAGGGCATGGAGGGAATGATCTATACCTTTTCCCAGTCAGGCAAGCTGGAGAAGATCAGCTATAACCCGGATTATACGCCGGATCCCAGTACGATACTGAAGGATTACCCCAGTCTTGCAAAGTCAAAGAAGCTTTGGGCCTTCCTGGGAGAAGGGACCCTTGGGGAGTTCCGGGCCCTGATGTACAAAAAGACCACCGAGGCCATGGCCCATCAGCTGGGCGGGGATAAGAACCCCCAGTACACAAGTCCCTACAGCATGCAGATCGATGGGGACTATATCTACTTCCTTCCCCTGAGTAAGGAGGAGGACCTCAGCAGCGAAGAGGAGGAACTGAACGGCACCCTGTTCCGCATGAAGCCGGGAGACGAGGTGCGCCAGATCGTTGCAGAGGACGTGGAGGGCTATAAGGTCCTGGATGGAAGCATCTGGTATTATTCCAAAGGGAGCCTTCACAAAACGGAGACGGCCCGGGATGACAGCCGGAAAAACAAACCGAAAAAAAGCTCCGGAGAGGAAGTCTACTACGTAGAGGTCCGGGATGGGGCGGCAAGCCTTCTGGATGAGTACGGAGATCCGGTGACCTCAGAGTCCGGAGAAGTGAAGGGCCGGGGCTTTACCTATTATCTGAACAGCGACGGCACTATCCGGGGCGTGAATCAGAAGACCACGGTGAATACCGGGGGCTATACCTACTATGCGGAAAGCGATACCGCCTTTGGAAGCAGGATCTCCCGCATCATGCGAAAGGATGCCGACGGCAGGGCGGAGATCATCTCCGCGGAATTCCCCGGACAGGTGGGGAATTTCCGCTATGACTACAACACCGGCAATATGGTGGCGGAATATACCGACGGAAACGGCCTTGGCGGCGTGATCATCATCAGTAAGAGCGGTGACGTGGACCGGGTCGCAGATGAGAGCACAGGGACCGGTTCCCTTACGATCCTTGCCCTGCAGGAGGGGGAGGCCCTGTGCATGAAGGAGACCTCCGGAGGACAGAGCTTCGTAAGCCTGGACCTCCAGTCCGCATCCCCCCTGGCAGTGGGCGTGGATCCGATCCCGGAGGGAGAAGCAGTGATCTCCGATGATCCGGGAGAAAGTGCGGCAGCTACGGTAGCCCCCACCAGGGCACCGGAGACGGTGGCTACGGAGGGCCCCGGAACGGATCAGCCGGTATCCCCTCAGCCCACAGCCCCTGAGGAGGGGGTAGAGATCGGCGGCCCCGGGATCTCCGGCGTGGAGGTCGGCGGCGCACCCTTATAAAAAATTCCCGGAAAGGGAAGGAAGGCCTGGAAGGTCATGGGAAAGATTTTTTGCATCATGGGCAAATCGGCTTCCGGAAAGGATACCCTGTATCAGCGGATCCTTGCGGAACGGCCGGAGCTCCACACATATGTCATGTATTCAACAAGGCCGATCCGGGCAGGAGAACAGGACGGCGTTTCCTACCATTTCGTAAAGGAGGAGGCCCTTTTGGAATTCCAGATACAGGGAAGGCTGATCGAAAAGCGGACCTACCAGACCGTCTGCGGCCCCTGGTCCTATGCCACGGTGGACGACGGACAGATCGATCTTTGTGAGGGGGATTACCTCATGCCTGCGACCCTGGAGTCCTATCTGCAGCTTCGGAGCTATTACGGCAGGGACCGTCTGGTGCCCTTTTACCTCGAAGTGGACGACGGGGAACGACTGATGCGCGCCGTCCACAGGGAAATGGGCCAGGAGCACCCGAACTTCCGGGAGGTGTGCAGACGCTTCCTGGCAGACGAGGAGGACTTTTCCGAGGAAAAGCTCCGGGAGGCGGGGATCCGCAAGCGTTATCGGAATGACGACATAGAAAGCTGCCTCAGGGAGATCATCGGAGAGATCCGCAGGCAGGAGGAGAAATAAAATTATGGCTGGATTTAACGATATTTTAGGAAATGATCTGATGAAGGAGCAGTTTTCCAATGCTCTGGAAACAGGACAGATCTCCCATGCCTACCTGGTAACGGGAGAAAAGGGAATGGGGAAAAAGACCTTTGCCCAAGCCTTCTGCCTCATGCTTTTCTGCGGGAAAAGACAGGGGGAGGAGGATGCCTGCCTGAATTGCCCTGACTGCAAGAAGATCCTCTCCAGGAACCATCCCGATGTGATCTGGGTGACCCACGAGAAGCCCGACAGCATCAGCGTGGATGAGATCCGGGAGCAGGTGAATGATACCGTGGGGATCCGTCCCTATGAGGGAAAGAAGAAGGTCTATATCATCGATGAGGCGGAAAAGATGACCCAGCAGGCCCAGAACGCCCTGTTAAAGACCCTGGAAGAGCCTCCGGAGTATGCGGTGATCCTGCTCCTTTCGGGGGATGTGAAGCAGCTGCTTCCCACCATCCTCTCAAGGATGGTGAAGATCAGCATAAAGCCCAGGACGGACAAGCAGATCCGGGAATTTCTGGAGGCCCACTACGAGGTGCCGGAGGACCGGATGGACATCTGCGTGGCCTTTGCCAGGGGCAACCTGGGAAAAGCCATCGCTCTTCTCACCAACGAGGAGTTTTCCGTCTGGTACCATGAGACCATGAAGGTCTGCAGGAACATCAAGAGGATGGACTCTGCGGAGATCGCCGCAGAGGTGGCCCTGCTCCGGGAAAAATGCCCGGATCTTCAGGAGCTTCTGTCCCTGCTCCAGATCTGGTACCGGGATCTGATGATGTACAAGGTGACCAAGGATATGAATGGCCTGGTGTTCGGCAACGAGCGGAAGGCCCTTATGGAGCTTGCGGCAGTTTCCTCCTACGAGGGGATCGAGGAGATCATGGAGGACATCGAGACCTGTTCCCTGCGGCTTAAGGCCAACGTCAATCCGGACCTGGCCCTGGAGCTTCTGCTGCTGAACATGAAGGAAAAGTAAGTTTGCAATTTGAAAGGAATACGGAATGATAGAAGTAATCGGAGTCAGATTCCGCCAGGCGGGGAAGATCTACTACTTTGCCCCCGGGAAGCTTAAGGCAGACCGGGGAGACCATGTGATCGTAGAGACCGCCAGAGGCGTGGAATACGGAGAGGTGGTCTGCGGCAACCACGAGGTGGAGGATTCCAAGGTGATCCAGCCCCTTCGGGAGGTGATGCGGATCGCCACGGAAAAGGACGAGGAGCATGAGGCGGAGAACGGAAGACGCCAGAAGGAGGCCTTCCGGATCTGCCAGGAGAAGATCCGGAAGCATAAGCTGGAGATGAAGCTCATCGACTGCGAATATACCTTTGACAACAGCAAGATCCTCTTCTACTTTACGGCGGACGGAAGGATCGATTTCCGGGAGCTGGTAAAGGATCTGGCCAGTGTCTTCCGGACCAGGATCGAGCTTCGCCAGGTGGGTGTTCGGGACGAAACGAAGATCCTGGGAGGCATCGGCATCTGCGGCAGGACCCTGTGCTGCCACAGCTATCTGAGCGAGTTTGCGCCGGTATCCATCAAGATGGCAAAGGAACAGAACCTGTCCCTGAATCCGGTGAAGATCTCCGGCGTATGCGGCAGGCTGATGTGCTGCCTGAAGAATGAGGAGGAGGTCTACGAGGAGCTGAACCGGAAGCTTCCCAACGTGGGAGACAGCGTCCTGACGCCGGATGGCCTTAAGGGAGACGTGAACTCCGTCAGCATCCTGAAGCAGCTGGTGAAGGTGGTGGTGACCCTTCCCAACGACGAGAAGGAGATCCGGGAATACCCGGCAGCGGAGCTTAAGTTCAGGCCCCGGCAGAAAAAGGAACGGGGCGGCCGCGGAAAGCAGAACGTGGACCGGGAGCTGGCTGAGCTTGAGAAGATGGAAAAACGGGAGAAAAAGTCCAAGCTGGACGACTAAAAGGATAAAGGAGTATTCGTATCGATGACAGAGGAGGAGATCCGGATCCTGGAGGATGAACGGGTGGATGATCTCATGCGGAACGGCTATCGGATCATCCAGAAAAAAGAGGGATTCTGCTTTGGTATGGATGCAGTGCTTCTCTCAGGCTTCGTCTCTGTCCGGAAGAACGAGACGGCAGTGGACCTGGGGACCGGGACGGGGATCATCCCCATTCTCCTGCGGGCCAAGACCGAGGGGCGCAGCTTCTACGGCATTGAGGTCCAGGAGCAGGTGGCGGAGATGGCGGACCGCAGTGTCCGGCTCAACGGCCTTTCCGGGGAGATCAGGATCCTTCAGGGAAACCTCCGGCAGATCCTGGAGGAGGGAGGACGCACCTCCTTTCCAAGGGCCGGAGCACCCGGAAGCTTTGAGGAGCTTTTCGCCGGCGGGATAGACGTGGTCACCTCGAATCCGCCCTATATGAAGGGGGAGCACGGGCTTCAGAATCCTCAGGAGATGAAAGCCATCTCCCGGCACGAGATCCTCTGTACCCTGCCGGAGGTCTGCGCTGCGGCAGCAAAGCTTCTGCGGACGGGAGGCCGATTTTACATGGTCCACAGGCCCCTGCGGCTTTCCGAGATCATGGAGGCCCTCAGGCAGAACCGGCTGGAGCCGAAGCGGATGAAATTCGTACATCCCTTCATAGACCGGGAAGCCAACATGGTCCTCATTGAGGCGGTAAAGGATGCAAAAAGCCAGTGCCGGGTGGAGAAGCCGGTGATCGTTTACCGGGAGCCGGGGAAATATACGGAAGAGATCTACGAGACCTACGGATATTAGAAGGATATCATTATAGAAGGATCACGATAGAAAGAGGGGTATTTTGAAATGGCAATCACGAAACAGGTGCTGGGGAGCACCAAAACGGGGGAAACAGTTACACTTTACACCATGAAGAACCGGAAGGGGGCAGAGGCCTCCGTAACGGATCTGGGGGCTACCTGGACCAGGATGCTGGTGCCGGATAAGGAGGGAAAGCTGGCAGACGTGCTCCTGGGCTATGACACGGTGGAAAGCATCTATGAAAATGCAGGCAGTATGGGAGCCATCGTGGGACGCAGCGCCAACCGGATCAAGGACGGCATCTTCACCCTGAACGGGGTCACCTACCAGCTGGCAAAAAACAACGGAGAAAACAACCTCCACAGTGGACCGGACCTCTACAGCCGCAGGATGTATCAGGCGGAATGCCAGTCCATGGAGGACGCGGACATGGTGACCTTCCGGCTCCTGAGTCCGGACGGAGATCAGGGATACCCGGGAGCCCTGAAGATCGCCGTGACCTATACCCTGACAGGGGACAATGCCCTGATCATCGAGTATAAGCTGACGGCGGTGGATAAGGACACCATCGTAAACTTCACCTGCCATCCCTATTTCAACCTGGCAGGACACGACAGCGGAAACGCCCTGTCCCAGGAGCTCTGGATCGACGCAGACTACTTCTGCGAGGCAGCGCCGGATACGGTACCCACGGGAAAGCTCCTGAAGGTGGACAACACCCCCTTCGATTTCCGGAGCCCCAAGCCCATTGAACGGGATATGGGTGCGGACATTCCGCAGCTGCGCTATACCAACGGCTATGACCATAACTTCTGTCTGAATCATCAGGTGGGACGGATGTTCCTGTCCGCCACTGCCTATGATCCGAAGAGCGGAAGGTTCATGGAGCTCTATACGGGAAAGCCGGGACTCCAGCTTTATACAGGAAACTTCCTGAATCCGGAGGTGGCGGCAAAGGAAGGCGCCCATTATCATCCGGGGGACGGATATGCCCTGGAGACCCAGTTCTTCCCCAACGCCATCAACACACCGGAGTGGGAACAGCCCATCCTGGAGGCAGGGAAGACCAGCTACAGTCTAACAACTTACAAATTCAGTGTCAGATAAGAAAACGAGGCTTAAGACATATGAACAGGACCATCGGATTTATCGGAGCAGGAAATATGGCCTCCGCCATCATCGGCGGGATCCTTCAGGCGGGGATCTGCCCGCCGGAGTTGATCACGGCCGCAAATCCCACGGAGGAAAAGCTTCAGAAGCTGGAAGCAGACTACGGCATTCATACGACACAGAACAACCGGGAGGCGGCAGAGGCTTCGGAGCTTCTGTTCCTCTGCGTAAAGCCCCAGATGATGGACGGAGTCCTTTCGGAGCTTCGGGACGTGCTGCAGGAGGATCAGACCATCATATCCATCGCTGCAGGAAAGCCCCTTTCCTATTATGAGGATCTTCTGGGGAGCGAAAAGCGGATCATCCGGGTCATGCCCAATACCCCCGCCCTCTGCGGAGCTGGCATGAGCGCCATCTGTGGGAACGGAGAGATGCAGAAGGCGGAAAATGCGGGAATCCTCCGGGATGTCCTTCAGATCTGCCAAAGCTTCGGCGGAGCGGAGGTGCTGCCGGAGCGGCTCATCGACGTGGCGGGCCAGGTGGCAGGAGCTTCCCCCGCCTGGATCTTTGCAGTGATCGAGGCTCTTGCAGACGGAGCCGTAGCCTGCGGCATGCCAAGGGATATGGCCTATCGCTTTGCCTCCCAGGGAGTTGCCGGAGCAGGGAAGCTGGCAGCAGCCGGCGGAAGGCATCCCGGGGAACTGAAGGACATGGTGACCTCCCCGGCGGGGACCACCATAGAGGGCCTTCGGGTCCTGGAGGAACGGGGCATCCGGGGAGCCTTTATGGATGCGGTGATCACGGCCTTTGAAAAATCAAAAAAAATGTAAACCGGGAATACTGGACGGAAGATGACAAAGGAACATACAAAAAAGAAAAACAGGGATGCGGCGGAAGCGGAGACCGCGGCGGAAAGAGCGGCGGAGACGGGACCGGAGAAGGGCCCCGGAAGGCTCTATATTTGCGCCACTCCCATCGGAAACCTGGGGGACATGACTCCCAGGGTGGTGGAGACCTTAAAGGGTGTGGATCTCATCGCTGCGGAGGACACCAGGAATTCCATCCGCCTTCTGAACCATTTTGAGATCCGGACCCCCATGACCAGCTACCATGAATACAACCGCTTTGACAAGGCGGATGAGCTGGTGCGGCAGATCCTGGAGGGAAAGGATGTAGCGGTGATCACAGACGCTGGGACCCCCTGCATCTCCGATCCGGGGGAGGTACTGGTACAGAAATGCTGCGAGGCGGGGATCGAAGTGACCTCCCTGCCGGGAGCCTCCGCCGTGATCACGGCCCTGACTTTGTCCGGGCTTCCCACCAGACGCTTTGTGTTCGAGGGCTTCCTGCCCCCGGCAAAGAACAAAAAGGAACGGCAGGAGGTGCTGGAAGCTCTGCGGAACGAGACCAGGACCATGGTGCTGTACGAAGCGCCCCATCACCTTAAGGGGACCCTGGAGGAGCTTGAGGAGGTCCTTGGAGGAGACAGGAAGATCAGTCTCTGCCGGGAGATGACAAAGCGCTATGAGGAGGTGGTCCGGACCACCCTTTCGGAGGCCCTTATGCTGGAGCCGAAGGGGGAATATGTGCTGGTGATCCAGGGCAGGAGCCGGGAGGCCCTCCTTAAGGAAAAGCAGGACAGCTTCCTTTCCATGACCGTAGAAGAGCACGTTGAAAAATACATGGAACAGGGAATGGATAAAAAAGAAGCAATGAAAGCCGCGGCAAAGGACCGGGGCGTTTCCAAGAGAGATATTTATCAGGCGCTTTCCAGATAGGAAGGCGTCTTTTCAGGAGAAAGGAGGAAACCGGGCATGAAGGAAACATATGTGATCGCCCTGGATCAGGGGACCACCAGCTCCCGCTGCATTCTTTTTGACAAGAGCGGACGGGCCGTAAGCTCCGCCCAGAAGGAATTTCAGCAGATCTATCCGAAGCCGGGCTATGTGGAGCACGATCCTATGGAGATCTGGGCTTCTCAGTATTCCGTGATGACGGAGGCTATGGCAAAGGTGGGGGCTTCCGCAGAGGAGATCGCCGCCATAGGGATCACGAATCAGAGGGAGACCACCATCGTATGGGACCGGGAAACGGGGAATCCGGTCTATAACGCCATCGTCTGGCAGTGCCGGAGGACGGCGGGGATGATCGACCGCCTGAAGGAGGAGGGGGCAGAGCCCCTTTTCCGGGAACGGACAGGCCTGATTCCCGATGCCTACTTCTCCGCCACGAAGATCCGCTGGATCCTGGATCATGTGGAGGGAGCCCGGGAGAGGGCGGAGCAGGGAAAGCTCCTTTTCGGCACGGTGGACAGCTGGCTGATCTGGAAGCTTACCGGTGGAAAGGTCCATGTGACGGACTATACCAACGCTTCCCGAACCATGCTCTTTGACATTCACAGGCTCTGCTGGGATCAGGAGCTTCTGAAGTATTTCCAGATTCCGGCCTCCATGCTGCCGGAGGTAAAGGGCAGCAGCCAGCTTTACGGCTATACGGCTCCGGAGCTTCTGGGAAGGGAGATCCCCATTGCGGGGGCGGCAGGAGACCAGCAGGCGGCCCTCTTCGGCCAGTGCTGCTTTGAGCCGGGAGAGGTGAAGAACACCTACGGAACAGGCTGCTTCCTGCTGATGAACACGGGAAATAAAAGCATCCGTTCCGAACACGGACTTCTGACCACCGTGGCGGCCTTTACCGGAGACCAACCGGAGTATGCCCTGGAGGGCAGCGTCTTTGTGGCGGGAGCGGCGGTGCAGTGGCTGCGGGATGAGCTCCACCTGGTGCACACGGCGGCGGAGACCGAGGAGTGCTGCCGCAGGGTGCCGGATACCCAGGGGGTTTACCTGGTACCTGCCTTTACGGGCCTGGGAGCCCCCCTCTGGAACCCCTATGCAAGGGGTATGATCACAGGGCTTACCCGGGGAGCGGGCAGGGATCACCTGGTCCGGGCAGTCATCGAATCCATGGCATATCAGGTGACGGATCTGATCCGGGCCATGGAACAGGACGCGGGGATCCGCCTCAAGAGCCTGAAGGTGGACGGAGGGGCCAGTGCCAACCGCTTCCTGCTGCAGTTCCAGTCGGATATGCTGGGGGCAAATGTGCTGCGGCCGGCCTGCATCGAGACCACGGCCCTGGGAGCCGCCTATCTGGCGGGACTTGCAGTGGGCTACTGGAAGGATCGGGAGGACGTCCGGAGCAACTGGCGGCTTTCCGAGGAATTTTCTCCGAAAATGAGCGCCCTTGACAGAGAGACCTGTCTTAAGGGCTGGAGCAGGGCCCTTCGGGCGGCAGTGGCCTGGGCGGACCTGGAGGAAAAGAACAGTTAACAGACTGAAAATATAAACTTAAACCATAAGAAAAGAGGAAGAACAACATGTCTTTGGAAACAGCGAAGGAATATTTGAGAAGCTTTGGAATGGAGGGACGGGTACTGGAGTTTTCCCAGTCCAGCGCCACGGTGGCGGAGGCTGCCAGGGCTGCAGGAACGGAACCGGGCCGGATCGCAAAAACCATGTCTTTTTATGTGGGAGAGGAACCGGTGCTGATCCTTCTGGCAGGGGACGTGAAGGTGGACAACCATAAGTACAAGGAGCAGTTCCATACCAAGGCAAAGATGCTGCCCCCGGAGGATCTTCCGGAGGTGGTGGGACACGCCATGGGAGGCGTATGTCCCTTTGGCATAAAGCCCGGCGTCACCGTCTATCTGGACGAGTCCCTGAAGCGTTTCGAGACCGTGTTTCCGGCGGCGGGCAGCAGCAACAGCGCCATAGAGCTCAGCATCCCGGAGCTGGAGAAGGTATCCGGCGCCAGGGCCTGGGTGGACATCTCCAAACCTGTGGAGGCATAAGCATGAAAAAGATCCTGTTGATCTGTACGGGAGGCACCATCGCCTCCAGAAAGACCGATGACGGCCTGACGCCCCAGATCTCCGCGGAGGATATCCTGTCCTATGTACCGGAGGCCCGCAGGGTCTGCCACATCGACGCCATCCAGGTCTGCAACATCGACTCCACCAATATGACCCCGGAGCACTGGAAGCTCCTGGTGGAGACGGTGGAGGCAAACTATGAGGACTACGACGGCTTTGTGATCTGCCACGGTACCGATACCATGGCCTACACTTCGGCAGCCCTGTCCTACATGATCCGGAACTCGGAAAAGCCCATCGTCATCACCGGAGCCCAGAAGCCCATCGACATGGACACCACCGACGCCAGGACCAACCTTCTGGACAGCATCATCTATGCTGCGGACGAGGAGTCCCGGGACGTGGTGATCGTATTTGACGGAAACGTCATTGCCGGGACCAGGGCGAAGAAGATGCGGGCCAAGAGCTACAACGCCTTTTTCAGCGTGAACTTTCCGGAGCTTGCGGTGATGCGGGACGGAAAGATCATCCGCTACATCCCCCAGCCCCATTTTACGGAGCCCGTGACCTTTTACAAGGAGGTCAACGACAACGTGGTGGTGCTGAAGCTGATCCCCGGCAGCCGTCCGGAGATCCTGGAGTACCTTTTTAAAAACTATGACTGCATCATCATGGAGAGCTTCGGCGTGGGAGGGATCCCCGAGAGCCTTTTGAAGGAATTCTATGCCCAGATGAAGAAATGGATCCAGAAGGGCAAGCTGGTGGTGATGGCCACCCAGGTGGTGAACGAGGGCAGCAACATGGAGGTCTACGAGGTGGGCCATAAGGTAAAGAAGGAGTTCAACCTCATTGAGGCCTATGACATGACCTTCGAAGCCACCGTCACGAAGATCATGCTGCTTCTGAGCCTGTATCATAACGATTACCGGCGGATCCGGGAGGAGTTTTACCGCACCGTGAACTTTGATATCCTGTATACGGCAAAGCCAAAAGCCCCGGAGGAAAGCTGAGGATGGAGACCATGGACATGGAACGGACTGGAGACAGAAATGAAAAAGGACCCGGCACGGATTACCGGATCCTGGTAAACCGGGTGCGGATCCTGATGGAAAAACAGCGCTTTTACGTAACGAACCTGGCAAATGCCTCGGCGGCCATCTGGGAGGCCCTGCCCCGGATCAACTGGGCGGGCTTTTACCTGCGGCTGGGGGATGAGCTTTGGCTGGGGCCCTTCCAGGGGAAGCCGGCCTGCACGAAGATCCCCTTTGGAAAGGGGGTCTGCGGCACCGCCGCAGAACAGGACCGGATCCAGCTGGTGCCGGATGTGGAGCAGTTTCCAGGGCATATCGCCTGTGACAGCGCTTCCCGCTCCGAGATCGTGATCCCCATCCATCAGAATGGAAGGGTGGTGGGAGTCCTGGATATGGACAGCCCGGAAAAGGACCGCTTCAGTCCGGAGGACCGGGAGGGACTTTCCGCCCTGGTACGGGTCCTGGAGGAGACAACGGACTTCCCGGACTGATCCCGGCGCTTCCTTAGCCCAGGGTATGGCTTGCAGGAGCGAAGCCGGAGCGCCGCAGGGCGTTCACCAGGGGCTTGTAAAGCACGAAGATGATCAGAGAATTGATGATCCCCTTGATGAGATTGAAGGGAATGATGGCGGGAACCAGCAGGGAAGCTACGGCAGCCCGGTCCGTCCCAAGGTAGATGGGGGTCAGGAGATAGTTCCACAGCACCATCACCAGGGTCATGCAGATAACGCCTGCCACAAGGCCCAGCTCAGCCCCCCGCTTGACATGCATCTTCCGGTAGATCAGGGAGGCCGTACCGGCAAAGGCCAGGGTAGCGATGACCTGCATCAGGAAGCCGATGATGCCGGTGTCGCTGACGGTGATCATTTCCAGAAAGGCTACGATGAGGGAGATGATCAGGGCATAGGCAGGTCCGAAGAGGAAGCCGCCGATGCCGATGAACACGTCCTTGGGGTCGTAGGTCAGGAAGGGAGCCGCAGGGACGAGGTTCAGATGGATCGCCACCATCGCCACATAGGAAACGGCGCAAAGCATGGCGACGGTAACGAGTCGTTTGGTTTTTTCACTTGTGTTCTGATTCATGGTAAAAGATCCTCCTGTAAGATAATGATAAAAAACACCCGAAGAACGTCTTCGGGTGTTTCCTTATATACAGAGTCCTATCCGGCCGGAGGGCCGGAACAGAAGCTGTCTTCTTTCATCCAGACTGTAACTGTTGGTTTTGGAATCGCACCAAATCATGCATAACGCGCGCGGACTGTACCGCCAATCGGGAATTTCACCCTGCCCTGAAGACCGATATTCAAATGTTTTTTACAGCATAGTCCTCTTTTTCCCATCTGTCAAGAGGAAATAAAAGGCGGGGCCGAAAGGGAAAGCGGACCCTTTCGTTAGGATAGCCTAATATTTAAGATTTTCGAAAAGAGTTGACATTCCCTTTAGAAAAGATATAATATTGCTTTGAATTTCGTAAAATTTTGAGATTCAAACTATTTGAGGTTAAAGGTAAATACATGGCACCCAGAATAATTGCTACCGGTTCTTATGTACCGGAGAAGATTGTGACAAATGATGACCTTTCAAAATGTATGGACACCAGCGACGAGTGGATCCGCACCCGTACGGGGATCGCAGAACGGAGGATCGCTGAGGGAGAGGAGAAGACCAAGCTCCTTACCCTGATGAAGGGTGCTTCGGAGCAGGCCCTCCGGATGGCGGAGGAACGGTTTCCCGGAAGCTTCGGCAGGGAAGCGGTGGACCTGATCATTGCAGCCACCTGCACTCCGGACATGGCTTTTCCGGCCATGGCCTGCAGGCTTCAGGCAGCCCTGTCCATGGAAGGGACCGCGGCCTTTGATCTGAGCCTGGCCTGCACGGGCTTTGTGGCAGCCCTGAACACGGCGGACGCCTTCATCCAGAGCGGCCGGTATAAGACGGTCCTGGTGGTGGGCGGAGACGTGATGTCCCGTATGCTGGACTGGGAGGACCGGAACACGGCAGTGCTCTTCGGAGACGGGGCCGGTGCGGCGATCCTGAGCGGCGATCCTCGCTTTGGCGGCGAAGGAAGGGAAGACCGGGGCTTTGTGGACATGGTGATGCATGCCGACGGCACCGGGGAGGAAGCCCTTCATTGCCGGGCCATGTATTTTAATGAGAAGGAACCGGCCAAGGAGTATATGGACGGCCGCAGGGTTTTTGAGTTTGCGGTACGGAAGGTCCCGGAGGTGATCCGGGAGGTCCTGGACAAGGCGGGAAAGACCCCTGCAGACGTGAGTCTCTATGTGCTGCATCAGGCCAATTACCGGATCCTTGAATCCGTGGCAAAGCGCCTTTCCGAGCCCATGGAGAAGTTCCCCCATAACATTGCCCGCTATGGCAACACCACGGCAGGCAGCATCCCCATCCTTCTGGACGAGCTGTGCCGGGAAGGCCGGTTCAAGGAGGGCGATCTGATCTGCCTTGCAGGCTTCGGCGGGGGATTGAGCTACGGGGCAGCCCTTTTATATTGGTAAACTGCCCGAAAAAGGGGATAAAGGGTGTATACAAACCGGAAAATTCCTTTATAATATCATCGTAATGTTACACGCTGCGGGAGATCCCGCCGTGAACGACCATAAAAAATTTCATTTAGGAAAAGGAGAACAAAACCATGTTAGAGAAGATGAAAGAAATGATTGCAGACCAGCTCGGCGTATCCGCAGACGAGGTAACTGAGACCGCAAGCTTCAAGGATGATCTGGGAGCAGATTCCCTGGACCTTTTTGAGCTGGTATCCAGCCTTGAGGACGAGTACGGCGTAGAGATCCCCACCGAGGATCTTGAGAAGATGAGCACCGTAGGAGATGTTATGGACTATCTCAAGGAGCACGGCGTAGAGGACTAATCGATCCGCAGGATCCGGAAAGTGGGGAGAATGAATGAAGACCAGAGTTACAGAATTACTTGGAATTGAATATCCGATCATCCAGGGCGGCATGGCCTGGGTGGCCGAACAGCATCTGGCAGCAGCCGTATCCAATGCAGGAGGTCTGGGCCTGATCGGTGGTGCCAACGCTCCTGGAGAGGTGGTACGGGACATGATCAGAAAGTGCCGGGAACTGACGGACAAGCCCTTCGGCGTAAACGTTATGCTGATGAGCCCCTACGCACCTGACGTGGCAAAGGTCGTTGTGGAGGAAGGCGTCAAGATCGTCACCACAGGGGCCGGAGATCCGGCAAAATACATGAATGAGTGGAAGGCAGCAGGCATCAAGGTCATTCCGGTGGTTGCTTCCGTGGCTCATGCAAAGCTGATGCAGAAGGCAGGCGCCGACGCCGTCGTTGCGGAAGGAACGGAGAGCGGCGGACACATCGGAGAGGCTACCACCATGACTCTGGTCCCCCAGGTAGTGGACGCAGTGGATATCCCCGTGATCGCAGCCGGCGGCATTGCCGACGGCAGAGGCATGGCAGCTGCCATGATGCTGGGTGCAGAGGGCGTTCAGATCGGCACCAGATTCGTAGCCTCCACGGAAGCGCAGGTGGATGAGGCCTATAAGAACAGGATCGTTAAGGCCAAGGACATCGACTCCGAGGTTACGGGAAGAAGCCATGGCCATCCTGTCAGATGCCTCAGAAACCAGATGACCCGGGAATATGTCCGTCTGGAAGCAGAGGGCAAGACCATGGAGGAGCTGGAGTACCTGACCCTGGGCTCCCTGCGGAAGGCCGTTCAGGAGGGCGACATCCAGAACGGAACCGTAATGGCAGGCCAGATCGCAGGAATGATCCACGACATCAGAAGCTGCAAAGAGATCGTTGAGAGCATCAACAGCCAGTGTGAGGCCCTGCTTCACAAGAACTGGTAAGGAGCGGCCTATGTCAAAGATCGCATTTATCTACCCGGGACAGGGTGCACAGCACATGGGAATGGGAAAGGAATTCTTTGACGCCTTCGAAAGCGTCAGAACCCGTTTCGAAGAGTGCTCCGGACTCCTGGGCTATGACATGGCGGAGCTCTGCTTTACGGAGAACGACCGCCTGGACGATACACGCTATACCCAGCCCGCCATGGTGCTGGTGGAGCTTGCCCTGACGGAGGTGCTGATGCGGGAAAAGGGGATCCGGGCGGAGCTTTCCGCAGGACTTTCCCTGGGAGAATACGCAGCCATTTCCGAGGCAGGCATCTTCAGCTTCCAGGATGCAGTAAAGACCGTTGCCCTCAGGGGCAGACTGATGGCAGAGGCAGTCCCTGCAGGGGAAGGGGCCATGGCGGCAGTCCTTGGAGCCGACGTATCCCTGATCCAGGAGGTACTTGAGCAGATAGAGGGCGCCTATATCGCCAACTACAACTGTCCGGGGCAGATCGTCATCACCGGCCATAAGAAAGCGGTGGAAACGGCCTGCGGAAAGCTTCAGGAGGCAGGCGCCAGAAAGTGCGTCCTGCTGAATGTATCGGGACCCTTCCATTCCCCTCTCCTTGCAGGAGCAGGAAAGGAACTGGGGGAGGCCCTTTCGGAGGTGGCCCTGGGGGAGGCGATCCACCCCTATGTGGCAAACGTAACGGCAGAGATCGTATCCGACACCGCCATGGTGAAGGAGCTTCTGGAACAGCAGGTATCATCCTCCGTCCGCTGGCAGCAGTCCGTTGAGAACATGCTGCAGGCAGGGATCGATACCTTCGTGGAGATCGGACCGGGGAAGACCCTGGCAGGCTTCATGAAAAAGATCTTAAAGGAATATGCAGGAAAGACCGGAGCAGATGTGAGCGGTATCAGGACCTTTACCGTGAACACACCGGAAGATATGGAGAAGCTGTGCGGTATCGAATGATCCGCACAGCTATTAAAGAGGAAAAGCCGCAGGCAGAGGGGCCGGAAAGGCCCTGCTTCCGGCGGAAAAGAGGTGGAACATGCAGAATGGAAAGACGGCCCTGGTAACCGGGGCAGGAAGAGGAATCGGAAAAGCCATCGCAGTGAGACTGGCAGCAGCAGGCTATTTTGTGATCGTCAACTATAACGGCTCCCGGGAAGCGGCGGAGCAGGTGGTAGAGGAGATCCGCTCTGCCGGAGGAGAGGCAGAGGCCATGCAGTGCAACGTATCCTCCTACAGCGATGCGGAGCAGATGATCAATGCCATCGTGGAGAAGCATGGAAGCATCGATGTACTGGTAAACAATGCAGGCATCACAAGGGATACCCTTCTTATGCGCATGAGCGAGGACGACTTCGATCAGGTACTTTCCACGAATCTGAAGGGTGCCTTTAACTGCACCAAGTTCGCCACTAAATACATGATGAAAAAGCGCTTCGGACGGATTATCAACATCTCTTCCGTTTCAGGCGTAATGGGAAATGCAGGACAGGCAAACTATTCTGCATCAAAGGCCGGCATCATCGGCCTGACAAAAGCCGTGGCCAGGGAACTGGCGGGAAGGAACATCACCGCCAATGCCATAGCACCGGGCTTTATAGACACGGATATGACAGCCGTACTGGGCGATAATATAAAGGAAAAGGTAACGGAGACGATCCCCATGAAGCATTTCGGCAAACCGGAGGACATCGCTGAAACAGCAGCTTTCCTGGCTTCCGACGGAGCTTCCTACATCACCGGTCAGGTGATCGCAGTGGATGGCGGAATGTCGATGTAACGAGGAAGAGGTTTGAGTATGTCAAGACGAGTTGTTGTAACAGGCCTCGGGGCCATCACCCCGATCGGCAACAGTGTGGAGGAGTTCTGGGAGGGCCTTTGCGAGGGACGCACGGGCATCGGCCCCATCACCTACTTTGACACGGCGGAGTACAAGGTAAAGCTGGCGGCTGAGCTGAAGGACTTCAAGCCGGGAGACTACATGGATGTGAAGAGCGCCCGCCGGATGGAGCCCTTCTCCCAGTATGCAGTGGCTGCAGCAAAGCAGGCCCTGGATGACTGCGGTATCGATCTTTCTGCTGAGGATCCCTATCGGATCGGCGTAAGCGTAGGCTCCGGCATCGGCTCCCTGCAGGCAGTGGAGTCTGCGGAAAAGAGACTTCTGGAGAAAGGCCCCGGCAGGGTGGATCCCCTTCTGGTACCCCGGATGATCTGCAACATGGCTGCAGGAAACATTGCCATTCAGTTTGGCCTTAAGGGAAAGAACATCAACGTGGTAACGGCCTGTGCCACCGGAACCCACTGCATCGGCGAGGCCTTCCGCAGCATCCAGTACGGAGAGGCGGACGTGATGCTGGCGGGAGGTACCGAGGGCTCCATCACCCCCATTGGCGTGGCAGGATTTTCCGCACTGACGGCCCTCTCTACAAATGAGGATCCCAAGACCGCCTCCAGGCCCTTCGATAAGGACAGGGACGGCTTTGTCATGGGAGAAGGTTCCGGCATCATCGTGCTGGAGGAGCTGGAGCATGCAAAGGCAAGGGGCGCGAAGATCTATGCAGAGCTTCTGGGATACGGTGCCACCTGTGACGCTTACCATATCACCTCTCCTGCAGAGGACGGCTCCGGCGCAGCCAAGGCCATGGAGTTTGCTATGAAGGACGCAGGAGTAGGACCTGAGGACATCGACTACATCAATGCCCACGGAACCAGCACCCATCACAACGACCTCTTCGAGACCAAGGCCATCAAGCTGGCCATGGGGGATGAGGCAAAGCGGGTAAAGGTCAACTCCACCAAGTCCATGATCGGCCACCTGCTGGGTGCAGCCGGAGGCGTGGAGGCCATTGTCTGCGTGAAGTCCATCGAGAATGACTACGTACATGTTACTGCAGGCTTACAGGAATCTGAGCCCGAGCTGGATCTGGATTACTGCAAGGGCAGCGGACAGCATCTGACGGTCCGCAGGGCCATCAGCAACTCTCTGGGATTTGGCGGACACAACGCCAGCATTTTATTTGGAAAATATACGGAGGAATGATCATGAAGCTTGAGGAGATCAAGGAACTGATGAAGGCAATGGAGGCAAATGATATCTCCAGCTTTGAATATAACGAGGGAGAGGTGCACCTCTCCTTAAGAAGAGGACCCCAGGAGGTCCAGGTGCTTTCCGCACCGGCTCCCCAGGCTGCAGCTTCTGCAGCACCGGCAGCAGCCCAGGCGGCACCGGCAGCCCAGGAAGCGGCTCCCGCAAAGCAGCCGGAGGCAGCTCGGGAGACGGGAAATGTCATCACCTCTCCCCTGGTAGGCACCTTCTATGCAGCCAGCGCCCCGGATAAGGACCCCTATGTAAAGGTGGGCGACCACGTGAAGAAGGGTCAGGTCCTGGGAATCATCGAGGCCATGAAGCTGATGAATGAGATCGAGTCCGACTACGACGGCGTGGTGGAAGCGATCCTGGTAAACAACGAAGAGGTGGTAGAGTACGGACAGCCCCTCTTCAGGATCGGATAATAAGGAGACGGCAATGCTTGGAGTAAAGGAGATAGAGGCGATCCTGCCTCACAGACATCCCTTCCTTCTGGTGGACTGCATCGATGAGCTGGTTCCGGGACAGAAGGCAGTGGGATATAAATGCGTGACCTTCAACGAGCCCTGGTTTGCAGGGCATTTCCCCCAGGAACCGGTGATGCCCGGGGTGCTGATCGTGGAAGCCCTGGCCCAGACCGGCGCAGTGGCCATCCTTTCCGAAGAGAGCATGAAGGGAAAGATCGCTTACTTCGGCGCCATCAATTCTGCCCGTTTCAGACAGAAGGTGGTTCCGGGAGACAGACTTCGCCTGGAGTGCGAGATCATCAAGAGAAAGGGCCCCATGGGCGTGGGCAAGGCCACGGCCTATGTAGGCGACAAGGTTGCGGTACAGGCAGAGCTGACCTTTATGTGCGGTTAAGCCCTGGCCCCATCCGGTACAGAGAACAGGAGGAATCTCATGTTTCATAAAGTTTTAGTGGCGAACCGCGGAGAGATCGCGGTTCGTATCATAAGGGCCCTGCGGGAAATGGGCATCAAATCCGTGGCAGTCTATTCCGAGGCTGACCGGGAGGCCCTCCATGTGATGCTGGCAGACGAGGCAGTCTGCATCGGACCCGCTCCTTCAACGGAGAGCTATCTGAATATGGAATCCATCATCTCGGCAGCAGTGGCCATGAAGGCGGAGGCCATCCACCCGGGCTTTGGCTTCCTTTCGGAGAACGCAAAGTTCGCAGGCCTCTGCGAGATGTGCAATATCAAGTTCATCGGCCCCTCTGCTTCCGTGATCGAAAAGATGGGCAACAAATCCGAGGCCCGCAATACCATGATGAAGGCCGGCGTTCCGGTCATTCCGGGAACGAAGCAGCCGGTATATGATGCAAAGACCGCCCTGAAGGCGGCAAAGCGCATCGGCTTCCCGGTGATCATCAAGGCCTCCTCCGGCGGCGGCGGAAAGGGCATGCGTGTGGCAGAGTCTCCGGAGAAGTTCGAGGAGCTCTTCAACGCAGCCCAGCTGGAGAGCATCAAGGGATTTTCCGATGACAGCATGTATATCGAAAAGTATATCCAGAATCCCCGCCACATCGAGTTCCAGATCCTGGCGGATTCCTTCGGAAACGTGGTGCATCTGGGAGAGAGAGACTGCTCCATCCAGAGGCGGCATCAGAAGGTCCTGGAGGAGGCTCCCTGCGAGGCCATCAGTGCGGCCCTGCGGACCAAGATGGGAAAAACAGCGGTGAAGGCGGCCAAGGCCGTGGGCTATGAGAGCGCCGGAACCATTGAATTCCTGCTGGATAACGGCAGAAAGTTCTATTTCATGGAGATGAACACCAGGATCCAGGTGGAGCACCCCGTAACGGAGCTGGTAACGGATGTGGACATGATCAAGGAGCAGATCCGCATCGCGGCAGGAGAGCCCCTGAGCTTTGCTCAGAAGGATGTCAAGATCTCCGGCCATGCCATCGAGTGCAGGATCAATGCGGAGAACCCGGAGAAGAACTTCATGCCCTCCCCCGGACGGATCACGGATATCCATCTGCCCGGCGGAAACGGCGTCCGGGTGGACACCCATATCTATACGGATTACAGAGTTCCCCCCAACTACGATTCCATGCTCCTGAAGCTCATCGTGCGGGGCAGGAACCGGGAGGAGGCCATCGCCAAGATGCGTTCCGCCCTGGGAGAGCTTGTGATCGAGGGCATCGATACCAACATCGATTTCCAGTACGATATCGTCAACAACAAGGCATTTGAGACCGGGAAGATCAGTACGGACTTTATCGAGACCTATTTCCCGGACTATGTAAAGAAGTAAAGAGGCCAGATCGGAAGGAGCAGTATGCTTAAGGATTTGATCAAACAGTACCGGACGGAAAAGACGGTAAAAAAACCGAATTTCAGCAGGATCAAAACAGGGGTCAATGAGGCGAAGGCAGTTATGCCGGAGGACGAAGGCGCTTCCGCCAAGGTGAAGATCGGCGGCAAGAGCTATACCGCCCTTCCCGTGCCGGAGGTGCCGGACGACTGCTACAGAAAATGTAATTTCTGCGGCAAGGCCATCCTGAACATGGACGTGCGGAAGAATCTGTACCGCTGCCCCAAGTGCGGCGGCTATTTCCGGGTACATGCCTATCGCAGGGTAGAGATGATCGCAGACGAGGGAAGCTTTGAGGAGATCAATAAGACCATGCCCTTTGTCAATCCCCTCTCCTTCCCGGGCTATGAAAACAAGGTACAGGTCATGAAGGAAAAGTATGGCCTGGATGAGGCGGTGGTGACCGGAAGATGCCGTATCCAGGGAGAAAAGGCCATGCTCTGCGTCTGTGACAGCCGCTTCATCATGAGCTCCATGGGCCACAACGTGGGTGAGAAGATCACGGAGGCCACGGAGCTTGCCACAAAGGAAGGCCTTCCCCTGATCATTTACTGCTGCTCCGGCGGTGCCCGGATGCAGGAGGGAATCGTGAGCCTGATGCAGATGGCCAAGACCTCTGCAGCCCTGAAGCGGCACCATGATGCAGGCCTCCTTTATGTCAGCGTCCTTACAAATCCCACCACAGGCGGCGTCACCGCCAGCTTTGCCATGCTGGGGGACGTGATCCTGGCGGAGCCCAAGGCCCTGATCGGCTTTGCAGGCCCCAGGGTCATCGAGCAGACCATCCGTCAGAAGCTGCCGGAGGGCTTCCAGCGCTCCGAGTTCCTTCTGGAGCACGGCTTCGTGGATGAGATCGTGGGCCGGGAGGACCAGAAGGAGGTGCTGGCACGGCTGATCAGAGCCCATGACCGGGGACGGATCAGCGAGGCTGCAAAGCGCTTTGTAAAGGAGGGAACAGCCCTCTTCGGCAATGCCGGTGACAACAAAGGAGCAGCAGATGAGAGCGGTTCCGCCTGGGATCGGGTACAGATCTCAAGAAGTGCGGAGAGACCCAAGGCTCTGGATTATATCGAGCGGATCTTCGATCAGTTTATGGAGCTTCACGGAGACCGGGCCTACGGGGACGACGGTGCCATCGTAGGCGGTATCGCGGAGTTCTGCGGCATGCCCGTGACGGTGATTGCGGAGCAGAAGGGCCGCAATATGAAGGAAAACCTGAAGCGGAACTTCGGTATGCCCTCTCCGGAAGGCTACAGAAAGGCTCTGCGGCTCATGAAGCAGGCGGACGACTTCGGACGCCCCATCATCTGCTTTGTGGACACGCCGGGAGCCTATCCGGGAATGGAGTCCGAGGAGCGGGGACAGGGAGAGGCCATTGCAAGATGCCTCTATGAGCTGTCCGGCGTAAAGGTACCGGTTTTGAGCATCGTGATCTCCGAGGGGGGCTCCGGCGGAGCCCTGGCCCTGGCAGTGGCAAATGAGGTCCTGATGCTGGAGAATGCGGTCTACAGCATCCTGTCACCGGAGGGCTTTGCCAGCATCCTCTATAAGGACGCCAAGAAGGCAAAGGAAGCCTCCGAGGTCATGAAGATCACGGCGGCGGAGCTTCTTTCCCTGGGAGTGATCGAGGGGATCATCCCGGAGGAGACACCGGCCTCCATGGATACCATCGACGGACTTTCCGCAGAACTTCGGCAGCGGATCGGCCAGTTCCTTGCCCGGGAGGAGGCTATGGAGCCTTCGGAAGTCCTGGAGGAACGGTATTCCAAATTCAGAAATTTGTAAGCATAGATTAAACTTTTTTTATAGATAAAATCGCGTTTACTGATTATAATCAGTAGGTAGCTTTTGGAAAGGTATATATGAGCAGCTATGAACGCATAAACGACGTACTGGTCAATCTGTTCCGGGATATCCTGTCCCTGGAGGAAAAGGCCATGACCAGTTCCGCGTTTAAGGATCTGAGCATGAACGACTGGCATGTGATCGAGGCCGTGGGCCTCAATACATCCAAGAGCATGTCCCAGATCGCCCGGGAGCTTTCCATCACCCTGGGATCCCTGACCATTGCCATGAACGGCCTCTATAAGAAGGGCTACGTGGAACGGAGACGGGGCGTAAAGGACCGGAGAGTGGTCCACATCTCCCTGACGGAAAAGGGAGTTGCGGCGTATAAGGAGCATGAGAATTTTCACAGAAAAATGATCGATGCAGCCATACAGGATCTGAGTCCCCAGGAGACCACCGTACTGGTGAGCTCTCTTTCCAAGCTGACAGACTTTTTCATGGATTTCAAATATCAGTAAGATTTCAGGAGGCTTTATTTTGAAAAAAGTTTTGACATATCTTGCCGCAGCCATGGCAGTGGTATCCCTGGCGGCCTGCACCCCTTCCAACATCTCCTCTGCGGAAAGCACGGCAGTGCCGGAGGGCGTTGTCGCCAGCGAAGGAGAGACCATGAGCCTGAAGGATAAGCCCACGGTGGAGTACGTGATCCCCGAGGACGCGCCCACAGGTGTTGCGGGAGGACCCGGTGTGATGGAGACCACGGCAGTGGACGACTCCTATTATCCGGAGGACAAGCAGAGCGGCAACTCCGCAGCCGATGAGGAAACGGTGGTCTGCCTTTATGAGGTGGATGATACCGGCGTGATCCAGACCATGAGCGAGGTGGCTTCCATGGACGCAGATACCCTGATCGCCGCAATGGTGAAGGAAGGGATCCTTGCGGAGGGCACAGAGGTCACCGCCTTCTCCCAGGAGGGCAGCACGGCTTCCATCACCCTGAACCAGCTGAAGCCGGTTTACGAGGAGGCTTCCGAGGAGCAGATCCTGGCTTGTGTGGTCAATACCCTCACGGAGAACATGGGACTGGAGAGCCTTACCGTCAAGGCCGGTGATAAGGACTACGGGACCCAGAGCTTCACAAACGAATACGACGCCACTTAATAAACTGGATCAATATTGAATAGAGCCCATACGCTTTTTGAGTGTATGGGTTCTTTTTTCTTGTACCTATTTCCCATTTTATGCTATACTTTTATGGATAATGCCTGTTTCAGAAGAAGGGCTTCTGCAGAAGCAGGACAACGACAAGACAGGCCCGATAGATGAGGAGGGACTTTTTATGGGAGAAAATAAGAACAAAGGGATTCCGTATTATATCACCACGGCCATTGCCTATACCTCCGGCAAGCCGCATATCGGAAATACCTATGAGATCGTGCTGGCAGACGCCATCGCACGCTTTAAAAGAGAGCAGGGCTACGATGTCCGCTTCCAGACGGGAACGGACGAGCACGGCCTGAAGATCGAGCAGAAGGCAGAGGCAGCCGGAGTAACGCCGCAGGAATTCGTAGACGGTGTAGCAGGGGAGATCAGACGGATCTGGGATCTGATGGACACCTCCTACGACAAGTTCATCCGCACCACGGACGAGTACCATGTAAAGCAGGTCCAGAAGATGTTCCGGAAGATGTACGACAAGGGAGACATCTACAAAGGAGCCTACGAGGGCTGGTACTGCACCCCCTGCGAGTCCTTCTGGACGGATACCCAGCTGAAGGACGGCTGCTGTCCCGACTGCGGACGGCCGGTACAGAAGGCCAAGGAAGAAGCCTACTTCTTCCGTATGAGCAAGTATGCACCGAAGCTCATCGACTATATCAACGAGCATCCGGAATTCATTCAGCCCGTATCCAGAAAGAACGAGATGATGAACAACTTCCTGCTTCCGGGACTTCAGGATCTCTGTGTATCCAGAACCTCCTTCAAGTGGGGGATCCCGGTGGACTTCGACGACAAGCATGTGGTCTATGTATGGCTGGACGCCCTGACCAACTATATCACCGGTCTGGGCTACGACGTGGACGGCAATTCCGACGAGCTCTATAAAAAGTACTGGCCTGCGGACCTGCACCTGATCGGCAAGGATATCATCCGCTTCCATACCATCTACTGGCCCATCTTCCTGATGTCCCTGGATCTGCCCCTTCCCAAGCAGGTATTCGGACATCCCTGGCTCCTGATGGCCGACGGAAAGATGTCCAAGTCCAAAGGCAACGTCCTCTATGCGGACACCCTGGCAGAGGTATTCGGCGTGGATGCGGTAAGGTATTTCGTGCTCCATGAGATGCCCTTTGAAAATGACGGAAGCATCAGCTGGGAGCTCATGGTGGAGCGCTTCAACTCCGACCTGGCAAATATTCTCGGGAACCTGGTATCCCGTACCATCTCCATGACCAACAAGTACTTCGGCGGTATCGTGGAGAATAACGGCGCCGCAGAGGAGATCGACGACGACCTCATCGACACCATCCTGGACTGCGTACAGAAGGCGGACAGCAAGATGAACGAGCTGCGGGTGGCAGACGCCATTACGGAGATCTTCAACATCTTCCGCCGCTGCAACAAATATATCGACGAGACCATGCCCTGGGCTCTGGCAAAGGATGAGTCAAAGACGGAGCGCTTAAAGACCGTTCTTTACAACCTGACGGAGGGGATCACCATTGGAGCCTCCCTCCTTGCAAGCTTCATGCCGGGAACCTCAGGAAAGATCCTGGAGGAGCTTGCCACGGAGAAGCGGGCCCTGTGGGATATGGATACCTTCGGCCTCTATCCTAATGGAAACAAGGTAACGGAGAAGCCGGAGATCCTCTTTGCCCGTATGGACGTGGAAGAGGTACTGAAGAAGGCGGAGGCCCTGATGCCGAAGCCAAAGGAGGAACCGGCACAGGAGAAGGAGGACGCTTCCAAAGAGGAGGCAGCTCCCATGACCCACAAGCCGACGGTGACCTACGATGATTTTGCAAAGCTGGAGTTCCGCATCGGAGAGGTGATCGCCTGCGAAGAGGTGCCGAAGTCCAAGAAGCTCCTGAAGGAGACCATCCGCATCGGAAACGAGACCAGGACGGTCCTGAGCGGCATCAAAAAATGGTATAAGCCGGAAGACATGGTCGGAAAAAAGGTCATGGTGGTCTGCAACCTGGAGCCCCGGGCCATTGCGGGGATCGAATCCCAGGGAATGGTAGTGGCAGCAGAGTCCCCCGACGGGGAGATGCTGGCCCTTATGACGCCGGATCCGGAGCACGACATGCCCTCCGGAGCCGAGGTGTGCTAAGACAGTATGGCAAAGGCAGCAAAGCTGGAATTTAAAAAACGAAGACTGAGGGGACTGACAGGCAATGAGCTGAAGCTCATTGCCTGCCTCTGCATGGTCTGCGATCATATCGGATATGTGCTCATCGAAAACGGCGTCCTCTATGGCAGGAACCCGGATTACTGGGCCCTGGCCATTGCCACGCCGGAGGGGCAGCACTGGCTGCTGGCGGCAAAGGTGCTGCGGATCATCGGCTCCCTGGCCTTCCCCATTTTCGCCTATATGCTGGTGGAGGGCTTCCTGCACACGAAGAACCTGCGGAATTATCTCAGGAACCTTCTGCTCTGCGCTCTGGTTTCTGAAGTACCCTTCGACCTGGCCTGTTATCATACCTGGTTCTACCCTTTCTACCAGAACGTCTGCTTTACCCTGTTCCTGGGGGTGGTGACCATGTGGCTGATGAAAAAGGCCATGCGGATCTCTTTTGTACTTTCCCTGCTGGCTGCGGCCCTTATGGCGGGGGCAGCCTGGCTGATCCGCTGTGATTATGGAGCCGTGGGGATCGGACTGATCGCCCTTTTATGGCTCATGCGGAAGGATCATACCGCCCAGATGTGGCTGGGAGCCGTTCTTTCCGGCCTTCAGAGCGTGGCCTACTACTGCGCGGCGGCCCTGGCCTTCGTGCCCCTTCATTTCTATAACGGAAGAAGAGGGACCGCGCCCCTGAAATACTTCTTTTATCTCTTTTATCCCCTGCACCTTCTGGCTTTTTACCTTCTGGTGTATCTGACCAACCGGTAAGGAGGGGAAAAGGAAGCATTCCTTGTGGATAAAGACACAAAAAAAGTGCCTTTCTGTGGAAAACCGGAAAAATCGGTATCCCCAGAGAAGCACTTTATTTTTATATTCAGGAAAACCTTACATTCAGGAAAGCGCCATGAGCCGATCGGAAAGCTCTGCAAATTCCGCCAGGGAGAGCCGCTCTCCCCTTACGGCGGCAGGAAGCCCCATGGCCGCAAGGACCGTCTCCAGCTGTTCCCGGGAGTAGGATAGGGAGCTGTCGTTCCGGAGGGTGTTCACCAGAGTCTTCCTTCGCTGAGCGAAGGCTGCCCGGATCAGGCGGAACATGAATTTCTCATCCTTCGGCTGCACCGGAGGCGCTGTATGCTTTGTCAGACGGATCACGGCGGAACCTACGCCGGGCCTTGGGATAAAGCAGTTGGGGGGGACATTGGCAATGATCTCCGCCTCTGCATAGTACTGCACTGCCAGGGACAGGGCTCCGTAGTCCTTTCCTCCCGGGGTGGCCTGCATCCGGTCCGCCACCTCCTTCTGCACCATGACCGTGATGCTGAGAAGGGGAGCGCCGCTTTCAAAGAGTCCCATGATGATGGGGGTGGTGATGTAATAGGGCAGGTTGGCCACCACCTTCAGAGGCTTCTCCGAGATGGCGGAAAGATCCAGCTTCAGGATATCCTCGTTGATGATCCGTACATTATCGTAGGCGGCCAGGGTCTTTTCCAGGATGGGGATCAGATCCCGGTCGATCTCCACGGCAGTGACCTCCCCTGCGGCCTCGCAGAGGGCCTGGGTCAAGGTGCCGATGCCGGGGCCGATCTCCAGAACTGCATCCTCCTTTCCGATCTCCGCTCCCCGGATGATCTTATCCAGCACATGGGAGTCGATGAGGAAGTTCTGGCCGAAACGCTTTTTGAAGCTGAAATCATGGGCCTTGATGAGGGCTATGGTATTCTGGGGCTCAATAAGCTTTGCTGAGTAATCCATAAAAACCTTTCCGAAAAAATTCCACTAAAAAATCACGCATCCTGCTTCGAATAATCAAGACATACGCTACCTTCCTGTCAGGCTCTGCTAAGGCAACCCCACGGCACATAGAAGGTTCTGCTTAGTGCTGCTGTATTCCTACCCTGACACGGTTCACAGATTCCTATTGCGCGGGACCCCGGCTTCAACACCGGACAAAAAGGGCGGCTATGCGATGAAATACCCTCGGCAGGATATCACCTCTGCTAAAGCGGATTGCAGATACAGGGCACCGCTATCTCCCCGGCTGCGTGAGATTTAAGTATATAATAAGAACGCTTAAAATTCAAGTCCTTATAGAAGACCGTACACCTCGTGGGCGTTTTTCCAGGTGGTCTCCTCCACCTCCGAAGGGCTGACCCCCTTGATCTCGGCGATCTTGTCCCGGACGATGGGCAGATACAGGGAAGCATTCCGCTCATAGCGATGGGGGGCCGGTGCCAGATAGGGGCAGTCCGTCTCCAGGACGATGCGGGACAGGGGCGTCACCTGCAGGACCTTGGTAAGCTTCCTCTGGCCCTCATAGGTCACCACGCCGCCAAAGCCCAGGTAAAAGCCCATGGCCAGATAGGCTTTGGCGGTCTCCTGGCTGTAGGAAAAGCAGTGGATGATCCCGCCCTTAAGGCCGTCGGCATGGGCCTGCTGCATCATGGTGAGGGTATCCTCCGCCGCATTCCTGGAATGGATCACCACAGGAAGGTCCAGCTCCATGGCCAGCTCCAGCTGCCGGCGGAACCATTTTTTCTGGGTCTCCTTATCCACCTTGTTTTCATATTTGTCGAAGCCGTGGTAATCAAGTCCGATCTCTCCGATGGCCACCACCTTTTCATGGGAGGCCAGCTCCCGCAGCTCCTGGATCCAGCTCTCCTCCATGTCGCCGCAGTCATCGGGATGGATGCCGCAGGCGGCATAGAAGAAGTCATAGGCCTCTGCCAGGGCTACACTCTGGCGGGAGCCCTTAAGCCTTGCTCCCACGTTGCAGACCTTGCCGATCCCGGCTGCGGGAAGGCTCTTAAGCAGGGCCTCCCGGTCTTCGTCAAAGGCATGGTCGTCATAATGTGCGTGTGTATCAAAGATCATAGAACGACTCCTCTCATGAGATCCTCCAGGCAGTCCCGCCTGCGGATGAGCTTCGCTTCACCGGTCTCCGTCAGGAGCACCTCTGCGGGACGCAGCCGGGAATTGTAGCAGGAGGCCATGGAATAACCGTAGGCCCCTGCATTTTTGATGCCGATCACATCGCCGTGGCAGGTGACGGGAAGCCGCCGGTCCCTGGCCAGGATATCGCCGCTCTCACAGATATTTCCTGCGATCTGGACCAGCTCATACTCCGGGGCGCCCGCTGCGGGCCTTCGGGAAAATACCTCCGCTTCATGCCAGGCATCGTAGAGGACAGGCCGGATCAGCACGTTAAAGCCCAGGTCCGTACCCAGGTAGCGGACCCCCGCCACCTCCTTCCGGCTCTGGACCGTTCCCAGAAGCTCGCAGCACTCCGCCACGATATAACGGCCGGATTCCGTATAGAAGCGGATATCCGGGCTGCCGCACTCCGCAAGGAAGCCCCGGACCAGCTCCGTAAGCTCCCTGGACAGACCGGAAAGGTCCAGCCGTGCCTCGCCCTGGTAGGGCACGCCATAGCCGCCGCCGAAGTCGATGATCCGAAGGTCCGGAAAGGCCGGGGCGATGGCAAGCATCCGCCGGCAGGCCTCAAGGAAGGTATCATAATCCAGGAAGAGGGATCCCACATGCTGGTTGATGGCCACGATCCGGAGATCATGGGCTTTGGCGGTCTTTTGGATCTCCGGGATCTTTTCATATTCGATGCCGAACTTGCAGCTGCCGCCGGTGACTACCTTCTCATCGTGGCCTGCGCCGATGCCGGGATTGAGGCGGACTCCGATCTCCCTTCCGGGATAAAGAATGCCGAAGCGTTCCAGCTGGGACAGGGAGTCTGCGCTCATGAGGATCCCCCGTTCCGCGGCATAGCGGATCTCTTCATCGGAGATGTTGTTGGTGACCATGAAGATCTCCTCCGGCTGAAAGCCTGCCTGTTCCTCCAGGTAGATCTCCCCGGGAGACATGGCGTCCACGAAGAAGCCCTCCTCCCGGATGATCCGGAGCAGGGCCGGGTTGGAATTGGCCTTCACGCTGTAGAGGGGACGGTAGTCGGGAAGGGGCAGCAGGGACCGAAGATCCCGGCAGCGCTTCCGGAGGATCCGCTCATCGTAAACATAAAGGGGGGATCCGAAGGTGTCCACAAGCCTGAGGGCCTGTTCATTGGAAAGTTCGATTTGTTCAGCCATTTTTCTGCTCCTCTGTTTTATCTGTTTCCGAAGGTTCCGGCCTGCCATCTGCCGCCAAAGCCCGTTGCTTTTCCAGCTTCCGCAGGGCCTTCCGCTCCTTGAAGCCCTGCCGCAGGACTGCAAAGAAGTCCTTCATGAGCCCGCTGCACTCCGCCTCCAGGACGCCGGTCTCCGTCTCCACCTGATGATTGAAGCGGCTGTCATGGAACATGTCCAGGATGGAACCGGCACAGCCGGCTTTGGGATTCATACAGCCGATCACCACCCTGGGGACCCGGGCCTGCAGGATGGCACCGGAGCACATGGGACAGGGCTCCAGGGTCACATAGAGGGTGCAGCCCTCCAGGCGCCAGTCCCCCAGCTTCCGGCAGGCCTTGTTGATGGCAATGATCTCCGCGTGGGCCAGGACGTTGCCGGCGCCGGTCCGCCGGTTATAGCCCCGGGCCAGGACCTTCCCGTCCTTTACGATGACGCAGCCGATGGGGACCTCGTTTCTGTCCAGGGCCCGCCGGGCCTGACGGAGGGCTTCCTTCATATATTTTTCATCCGGGCTTAAGGCTTTCATTGGGAAAAAAACTCTTTCTGTGGTATACTGAAAAAGCGGTCATCCGCTTTCTGTATCTATAAACACGTATCATAACATAAAAAAGGCGGTCAATAAAGAACAACCATGAAAATATGCGGACTTATGAAGACCACCCTCCTGGATTTTCCGGGACATGTGGCCTGTACGATCTTTACCGGGGGCTGCAACTTCCGCTGCCCCTTCTGCCACAATGCGGAGCTTCTGGACATGGACCTGCCATCGGAATACAGCCAGGAGGAGATCTTTTCCTTCCTGGAAAGGCGGCAGCATACCCTGGAGGGTGTCGCCATCACGGGAGGAGAGCCCACCCTTCAGAAGGACCTGGGGCCCTTTATCCAGGAGATCCGGCAGCGCTTTCATCTGAAGATCAAGCTGGACACCAACGGCTACCGGCCGGAGGTTTTAAGGGAGCTTGCGGAGGCGGGGCTTCTGGACTATGTGGCCATGGATATCAAGGCAGGCCCCTCCGGTTACGGAAAGGTGGCGGGGGTACCGGGGATCCGGCTTGATCCCATTCAGGAGAGCATCCGCTTTCTGGTGGCGGGGAATATCCCCTATGAGTTCCGGACCACTGCCGTCAAGGGTCTCCATTGCCGGAAGGACTTTGAGGAGATCGGCCCCATGATCCGGGGCTGCCGGGATTACTACATCCAGTCCTTCCAGGACAGCGGGAACATCCTGGACGAAGCTGCAGGCTTCTCCGCCTTTTCCAAAGAGGAGCTTCAGGACTTCCTGGAACTTGTAAAGCCCTATGTGGGACAGGCCTCCCTCAGGGGAATCGATTATTGAACCTTATGCCGGAACATGGTATAATCAAATGTATTTTAAAATCTTAAAATTACTCAGAAGCGGAGCCCAGGGCGGATCTCCGCTCCTGTTATGAACGAGGAAGGGAGACAGACAGGCTATGAAACGAATCGGAATGCTCACCAGCGGCGGTGACTGCCAGGCATTGAACGCCACCATGCGGGGGATCGCCAAGGGCTTATACACGATCTATGGGGACGACGTGGAGATCGTTGGATTTGAAGACGGCTACAGGGGCATGATATATGCGGATTACCATATCATGCAGCCCTCGGACTTCTCCGGGATCCTGACCATCGGCGGAACCATGCTGGGAACCAGTCGGACTCCCTTCAAATATCTGGATCAGCCAGATGAGAACGGACTGGATAAGGTGGCATCCATGGTGCACACCTACAAGAAGCTCAAGCTGGACGCCCTCTGTGTACTGGGAGGAAACGGCTCCCTGAAGACGGCGAACCGTCTTGCCCAGGAGGGGCTTAACGTGATCGGCCTTCCCAAGACCATCGACAACGATACCTGGGGAACGGACGTGACCTTCGGCTTCCAGTCAGCAGTGGAGATCGCCGCAAAGGCCATCGATGACATCCATACCACGGCGGCTTCCCACGGAAGAGTCTTCATCGTGGAGGTCATGGGCCACAAGGTGGGCTGGCTGACTCTGCATGCGGGCATCGCCGCAGGAGCTGACATCATCCTGATCCCGGAGATCCCCTACGACATCGACAAGGTGCTGAAGGCCATCGAGGAGCGGAATAAAAGCGGAAAGCGCTTTTCCATCCTGGCGGTGGCGGAGGGTGCCGTTTCCAGGGAGGACGCACAGCTCGGGAAAAAGGAGCTGAAGAAGAAAAAGGAAAAAGGCCCGGTATATCCTTCCGTTGCCTACGAGCTTGCGGCAAAGATCGGCGAGCGTCTGGGCTCAGAGGTCCGGGTGACGGTACCGGGACACACCCAGAGAGGAGGAGCACCCTGCCCCTATGACAGAGTCCTGTCCACAAGGCTGGGGGCCGAGGCGGCCAGACTGATCGAAAAAGGAAAGTTCGGCGTCATGGTATCCGTGAAAAACCAGGAGATCTCCAACGTTCCCCTGGAGGAGATCGCCGGCAAGCTGAAATACGTGGATCCGAAGGCGGACATCATCCGGGAAGCAAAGCTGGTGGGGATCTGCTTCGGAGACTAAAGGCAGAGCGGGAGAAGGACCCGCCGGGGAGAAAACAACATGTCTTATCAGGCGCTGTACCGCAAATGGCGGCCCCTGAGCTTTGATGATGTACGGGGCCAGGACGCCATTGTGACAACTCTGAAAAACCAGATAATGGCAGGAAGGATCGGCCACGCCTATCTTTTCTGCGGTACCAGAGGCACGGGAAAGACCTCCATTGCGAAGATCTTTGCCCGGGCGGTGAACTGCGCCCACAGCCGGGAGCACGAGGGCAGCCCCTGCAACAGCTGTGCTGTCTGTAAGAGCATCCTCTCCGGCAGCTCCATGAACGTATTTGAGATCGACGCCGCCTCCAATAACGGTGTTGACAATATCCGGGATATCCGGGAACAGGTAGAGTATCCTCCAACGGAGGGACGCTACAAGGTATATATCATCGACGAGGTACACATGCTTTCCACCGGGGCCTTCAATGCTCTTCTGAAGACCCTGGAGGAACCGCCGGAGTACGTGATCTTCATTCTGGCCACCACGGATCCCCAGAAGATCCCTCAGACGATCCTGAGCCGCTGCCAGAGATATGACTTCCGGAGGATCGGGATGGAGGTCGTATCAGGAAGGATCCATGAGTTGGCGGAGGCAGAGGGGCTTGATCTGGAGGAACGGGCCGTTGAATATATCGCCCGGGCAGCAGACGGCTCCATGCGGGACGCCCTGAGCCTTCTGGATCAGTGCCTGGCCTTCCATTACGGACAGAGACTGACCTATGAAAATGTGCTGGATGTCCTGGGAGCAGTGGACACCTCCGTCTTTTCCGATCTGTACAGGGCCCTTTGCAGCAGGGATGTGGAAAAGAGCCTCCGGATCGTGAACGACGTGGTGAACGCCGGCAGGGAGATCGGCCAGTTCATCATAGATTTTATATGGTACATGAGGAACATCCTTCTGGCGGGCAGCGTAAACGGCGGGGATATCCTGGACGTTTCCCGGGAAAACCAGGAACGGCTCCGGGAGGACGCGGCCTTCGGAGACAAGGAGACCCTGCTCCGGTTCATGTCGGAGCTTTCGGAGCTTTCCAACCGCATGCGCTTTGCGACCCAGAAGCGGGTCCTGCTGGAGGTGGAGCTCATAAGGATCTGCACCGCGGCAGGCAGCAGGCGGCAGACGGCGGAGTCTGTCCAGAGGGCGGCAGCACCGGCGGAGATGCCGGAAAGGAGAGTCCCGGAAAGAAAAGCGCCGGAAAGCGTGCAGGAAAAAGTCCCGGAAAAGCTTCCGGCAGAGGTGCCTTCGGCGCCGCCGAAAGTAAAAGGACCTTCCGGGATCCATCCCGCAGACCAGGAGCTCCTTTCCCAGATCCGGGAACAGTGGGATTCCCTGTGCAGGGAGCTTTCCCCGGCCAACAGGGCCGTCTTTATGGGAACGATCCTGGTATCGGAGCAGCCCGCTTCCGTTACGGTGGTGTTCCGGAATAATATGAACTATAAGATCGCGGCCACGAACCGGGAGGAGAATGGCCTCAGACGGCTGTCGGAGCTGGTACGGGAGAGGCTTGGCCTTACGGCCTCCTTCTTCGCAAGGCCCGCAAAGCCGGGAGAATTTGACGAGGATTCACGCAGGGTGACGGACGAGGATCTGCTCCGGATCCATTTCCCTGTTGACATAGAATGATATAATAGAGAAATTACTTCAGGAGGATTTTGATATGGCAAAAAGAGGCGGTTTTCCGGGAGGCATGATGCCGGGAAACATGAACAATCTGATGAAGCAGGCTCAGAGAATGCAGCGTCAGATGGAGGAGCAGCAGAAGGAGCTGGAGGAGAAGACCTTTACTGCCACCGCCGGAGGCGGTGCAGTTACCGTGGAGATGAGCGGTAAGAAGGAAGTCACCAAGGTGGCCATCGACCCCGAGGCCTGCGATCCGGAGGACGTGGAGACGCTGGAGGACATGGTGATGGCGGCGGTTAATGATGCCCTTCATCAGGTAGAGGAAGCCAATTCCGCAGTCATGGGCAAGCTTACCGGCGGCTTCGGAGGTCTGGGCTTCTAATGGAATATTACGGCAGCCACATCAGCCGCCTGATCGAGGCTTTAAACGGGCTTCCGGGGATCGGAGTCAAAAGCGCCCAGCGCCTGGCCTTCCACATCGTCGGGATGCCAAAGGAGCAGGTTAAAAACCTGGCGGAGGCCCTGGTCTCAGCCCGGGAGAACGTTCATTACTGCAGGGAATGCTGTACCCTGACGGATGAGGAGCTTTGCCCCATCTGCAGAAGTGAAAAGCGCAATCACCGGCAGATTATGGTGGTGGAAAACTCCAGGGACCTGGCAGCCTATGAAAAGACCGGCAGATATGACGGTGTCTATCATGTGCTCCAGGGAGCCATCTCCCCCATGCTGGGGATCGGTCCTTCGGATATCCGCCTGAAGGAATTGATGCAGCGGCTTCAGGGAGATGTGGAGGAGGTCATCATCGCCACCAACCCGTCCCTGGAGGGGGAGACTACGGCGACATATATCTCAAAGCTGGTAAAGCCCACGGGGATCCGGGTAACCAGGATCGCCTCCGGGGTACCGGTGGGAGGAGATATCGAAAATATAGATGAAGTAACTCTGGAGCGGGCCCTTATGGGCAGAGTCGAGCTCTAAGCAGGGACAGAGAAAGGAATCACTGCGGGGAAACAAGGATATGGATAAGTACGAGTTCAATATTAAGGTCGAGCAGATCAGGAAGATGATCAACGAAAGGGACTATGTGACGGCAATGAAGATCGCCGACAGCATAGACTGGAGCAGAGTCCGGAATGCGAATCTCCTGAGCATGGTGGCCGGAGTCTATGAGAAAAACGGAGAATATCAGGAGGCAAAGGATATCCTGCTTCTGGCCTTTGAACGGGCTCCGGTGGGAAAAAGGCTCCTCTATAAGCTGACGGAGGTGTCCGTAAAGTCCGGAGACATCGAGGAGGCAGAGGACTTCTACCGGGAGTTTGCAGATCTGGCTCCCGAGGACAGCAGAGCCTTCCTTCTGGAATACCAGATCCTGAAGGCAAAAGGCGCACCCGCCACCCAGCTGATCCATTCCCTGGAGCAGTTTACTTCCCAGGAGCTGGATGAAAAATGGCTCTATGAGCTGGCGGAGCTCTACGCCAGAGCAGGCATGGGAGCAGAATGCGTCAGAACCTGCGACAAGATCACCCTGCTCTTCGGCCTGGGTAAATACAGTGAGCGGGCCATGCAGCTGAAGCAGAATTTTACGGACCTTTCCGATTACCAGAAGGATCTGGTGGAAAACCGTGGAAAATATGAAGACAATCTGAAACGGGTGGAGGAACAGTCTGCCCGGACGGAGGCCATGTATGAACGGGGCTATGAGGCTCTGAAGAATGCGGAGGACCGGGAGCGGACGGAACTTCCCACGGATCCGGAGGAGATCGCAGGCTATCGCTATGAGGATGAGGACGCAGAGTTCGAAGCCTACCTGCGGGCCCATGAACTGGATCAGGATATTTCTGGGGAGCAGATGCCGGAGACCTCCGTTTCCTATGATGAGGGCTATGTGAACGAGGGCTTTGAGAAGACCCTGGCGGAGGAAGTGGACCGGATCACCCGGGATGAAGAGGAACAGCCGGAGGATGGCACCGAAGGAGAGCTTGAGAAGACCCGGGTCCTGGACGAGGATGTGAAGGAGAAGCTTCGGAAGGTCATCATCCACACCGGACACGCAGCGGAGCCGGCAAAGGCGATCCTGACGGATATGGAAGCGGCAAAGACCGGAGCCATGGCCCAGGCGGCAGGCCTTGCGGCAGCGGCGGCAAAGACCTCAGGAGCCCTTCCGGAGGCTGGGGAAGAAGCAGCCGGTGAAGCAGCAGCTCCGGAGGAAAAGGCGGAAGAAGTAAAGAGACCGGAGCCCCCGAGACCCCAGGCCAGGGTAGGATTTACCCATACGGAGCCTGTGGCAGAGAAAAAGCCGGAGGAAGCACCGGAGGCGGAAGCTCCGGCAAAAGAGGAAGTCCGGAAGCCTGCAGAGGAGTCCAATGCAGAGAAGGTAGCTGCCAACGGCCCCTTCCATATGATCATAGAGGCAGATACGGCGGAGGACGGCCTGGCCATTGCCATTGATGAACTGAAATATATCCATAACGAATACGGGATCACCAACGCGGCGGCAAAGACCACGGCGGAGAAGCTGAACCAGAAGGGCCTGTCCCAGGCAGCGGCCGAGAAGCTCAGAGGCAAGGACTTTATCGTGGAGCACGCGGGCAGTCTGTCCCAGGAGCTTGCGGAGCAGATCCGGGAGATCATCGAGACAGACCGTTCAGGCATGATCGTTGTGCTGGTAGATACGCCGGAGGGACTGGATAACCTGGAGGACCTCTGTCCGGAGCTCTTTGACCTTTGCGATCTGGTATCCGACGAATATGAGGATGAACCGGAGGAGGGAGATTCCTACGACGAGGAGCCCTATGAGGATGCTGCCGGGGATCCCGAGGATGACTATGAGGATGAATACGAGGAGTCCTATGAGGACGACTCCTACGAGAAGGACGAACGGCAGCCGAAGGCTTCTGCAAGGAAGCAGGAGGCGCCCGTAAGGGAGAGCCGGGCAGCCGGTGGGACGGCAAAGGCAAGCCGGGAGTCCGTGGTAAAGGCTTCCGGCGTCCGGGACAACGAGGAGATGGAGATCGACGAATTCGCACAGTACTGCTGTCAGTACGCTGCATCCATCGACTGCAGCATCACGGGAAAGAGCATGCTGGCCCTTTATGAACGGATCGAGCTTATGGAGGAGGACAACATCCCCCTGACCAAGCAGACTGCGGAGGATCTGATCGAAGAGGCGGCGGATCTGGCGGAAAAGCCCCCCATCGGAAAGCGGATCAAGGGCATGTTCAATTCCAAGTATGACAAGAACGGATTACTGATCCTCAGGGAAGAGGATTTTATCCACTGATAAATAACGGATAAAAATATGAATATGATTACCGAGCTGATAAACAGCCATGAAAACAGCGTACTGATCGCCTTCGGCGTCTTTCTGCTGATCATGACGCTGTACGGACATTACAGAGGATTTATTAAAATGGCGGTGTCCATGGCCTCTGCAGTGATCTCATTTCTATTGGTAAAATGGATGCTCCCCGCAGTGACTGCTGCAGTGGGGAGCACCCCTTTTTTCCGGGAACAAACAAGAAAACTGTCGGAGGGGCTCTTTCTTTCGGGGGAGGAGGCGGACTATTCCGCCCTCTACCGGCAGCTGGGCCTGGACCGGGTGGCAGAGGCGACAGGGGAATACCTGGCAGGCATCATCATCAATGTGGTCTGCTTCATCATCCTCTTCGTTCTTATCAACCTGCTTCTTAAGGTAGCGGCCCACTTCCTCAATGCCCTTACGGCCCTTCCCATCCTTCATGGGACCAATCAGATCCTGGGGGCCGCCATCGGATTTGCGGAAGGAGTGTTCTATCTCTGGATCCTGATGATCGCCCTGGCCTTTATGCCGGCGGCGGGATTTTCGGAGGCAGTGCTGTCCCAGATCATAGCAAACGAATTTTTGCTGTGGCTGTACCAGAACAATCTGCTGCTGAATATCCTGGCCGGAATCCTGGGAATCGGCTGATGACCACAAAATGTTGGGGTGCAAAAAGGCACATTTTGTGGTTTGAAAAGCAGAAAAAAAATAAGTGAAAAAACTTAAAAAAAATGATTGACATTGCCTCAAAAGCTGTGCTATCATTGCGAAGCTGTCAAGGGAACGGCAGGAGCCGAAAAGCCCCACAGCAAAAAAAATAAAAAAACCTGTTGACAAAGAGCGATGAAGTGTGATAAGATAATCGGGCTGTCGCCAAGAGGAGACAGGAAGCACCTTGAGAATTGAAGATAAGAACAGTTAATGCACAGACCCTGAAAATTCGAGAAAAGTGAAAG
>CALWES010000015.1 GCA_944377405.1 uncultured Lachnospiraceae bacterium
TCTTCCCTGCTGATAGGGCTTTACATTCCGAAAAACTTCTTCACCCACGCGGCGTCGCTGCATCAGGGTTTCCCCCATTGTGCAATATTCCCCACTGCTGCCTCCCGTAGGAGTTTGGGCCGTGTCTCAGTCCCAATGTGGCCGTTCAACCTCTCAGTCCGGCTACTGATCGTCGCCTTGGTGGTCCGTTACACCGCCAACCAGCTAATCAGACGCGGGTCCATCTCATCGTGATAAATCTTTTCACCCTGTACCATGCGGTACTGTGTGCTTATGCGGTATTAGCAGTCATTTCTAACTGTTATCCCCCTCGATGAGGCAGGTTACCCACGCGTTACTCACCCGTCCGCCACTAAACTTTCATCTGCTTTGACGAATCTCCGCAAAATCAGTTCCGTTCGACTTGCATGTGTTAGGCACGCCGCCAGCGTTCATCCTGAGCCAGGATCAAACTCTCTCTTTAATGTATCATCTCGGTTTTGACTCCGCTATGATATCCACCGTAGTTCTCTCCGGTCCCAGATCGCGCTGACCGAAAACTTCCGTTTTCTTTCGCTCTCTGCTTCCGTTTACTGTTGTATCTTTTAGGATACTTCGTTCGTTAATTCTTTCTCTCAAAATCCGAAAAGCTTTCACTTTTCTCGAATTTTCAGGGTCTGTGCATTAACTGTTCTTATCTTTAATTCTCAAGGTGCTGCGCTTGTTTTTCAACAGCTCATATATGTTACCATATTGTTTTCTGATTGTCAAGCACTTTTTTCTTTGACATTTTCATGTCCTGTCTGTCTTGCGACAGCTTCGCAATGATAACACATATCATTGCTCGGTGTCAACTGTTTTTTTATAATTCTTCCGATCCTTTCGGATCAGCTGAATCATAACGCAGAAGGAGGGATTTGAACCCTCGCGCCGGTTTCCCGACCTACACCCTTAGCAGGGGCGCCTCTTCGGCCTCTTGAGTACTTCTGCAAACCCTCGCCAAACGAGTGCAATGGTTATTATAATTAGATTGTAAATCAATGTCAATAACTATTTCCAAGGTTTTTTCAAAAAAATCGAAAGCTTTTCGGGGCGGTACAAGATATGCCGCCCCGAGTCTGTTTCTTCCTATATATAGATACCGCTGAGGTATCCTTTTTTTGATATTTTATTCCACGGTCACGGATTTTGCCAGGTTTCTTGGCTTATCCACGTCGAGTCCCTTCCCGTCTGCGGTGTAATATGCGATGAGCTGCAGCATCACGGCCACCGGGAATACGGTGAACTGATCCGCAATATCCGGGATCTCCAGATGGATGTCGCAGACCTCCGGACCTACTTCCTTTCCTTTTTTGGTGATCAGGGTCACAAAGGCGCCCCTTGCCTTTACCTCCCGGACATTGGAAATGGTCTTTTCATAGATCTTTTCCTGGGTAGCAATAGCTACCACCGGGGTGCCATTCTCGATCAGGGCAATGGTACCGTGCTTCAGCTCTCCTGCAGGATAAGCCTCCGCATGGACATAGGAGATCTCCTTCAGCTTAAGAGCTCCCTCCAGGGAGAAGGCATAGTCCAGGCTCCTTCCGATGTAGAAGGCGTCCTTTGCCTTCATCATCTTCTCGGAAACGTGCTTCATGCCCACGATATTTTTCAGTACCTCGGTGATGACGGGAACCACCATCAGCACCTCGTTCATGAAGGCTGAAGCCTGTTCCTTATCATATACGCCCCTTACATAGGCCATACGGCAGGCAAGAAGATAAAGTGCCGCCAGCTGTACCGTATAGGCCTTTGTGGAAGCCACGGAGATCTCCGGGCCCGCATGGGTATAGAGCACATAATCTGATTCCCTGGCAATGGTGGAGCCCTTGACATTTACGATGGAGATGGTCTTGGCTCCCTTCTTCATGGCGATCTTCATTCCCTCCAGAGTATCGATGGTTTCACCGGACTGGGAGATCACGATGCAGAGGGTCTTATCGTCAATGAGAGGGTCCTCATAGCGGAACTCCGATGCGATATGCACGGAAACAGGGATCCGGAGGATCAGCTCCATGATGCTCTTTCCTACCATACCTGCATAATTTGCTGTTCCGCAGGCGATAATGCAGACCTCCCTGCAGTCCTGAAACAGGCTGTCGGGAATTCCTTCCTCGGAAAAGTCCGGAAGACCGTCCTGAAGCCTGGGCTTTAAGGTATTGTGCATGGCCTCCGGCTGCTCGTTGATCTCCTTCAGCATGAAGTGGGGATAGCCCCCCTTCTTTACGGACTCCACGTCCCAGTCCGCATGGAGCATCTCCGGCTGTACCTCATTTCCCTCCAGGTCCTGTAAGGTGATGCCATCAGGATCCAGGACCGCGATGGTGTGCTCCGGAAGCACAAAGTAATCCCTGGTATAGGGAAGGAGCGCCGTCAGGTCAGAGGCGATGAGGGATCCCTTTTCGGAAACTCCTGCCACAAGGGGACTTACGTTTCTGATACAGAAAATTTTCCCCGGAATATTGGAAAAGAGGATACAGAAGGAATAGGATCCCCTGATGATCCCTACGGATTTTTTGATGGCACGGTAAGGGTCCTGATATTTGTTGTAATAGTAATCGATGATGCGAAGGGCCACCTCGGAATCCGTCTCCGAGATAAGACTGTCCTCCAGATTGTAGCTGTTGATCAGCTCTCTATAGTTCTCAATGATACCGTTATGGATCAGGGTAACCCTGCCGGTGGTATGGGGATGGGCGTTCTGGTCCGTTACCCCGCCGTGGGTAGCCCATCTGGTATGTCCGATGCCGCAGGTAGAGGCCACCTCGTCTCCTTTGGTGCTTTCCTCCAGAACGGAAACCGGGCCCGCCTCCTTCATGATGTAGATGGGATCCTCCGGCTGGTCCTTCCGCATCAGGGCGATGCCTGCGCTGTCATAGCCTCTGTACTCCAACTCCTTCAATCCGTCGATGATGACTTTTTTGGCGTCAAGTGTGCCTGTGTAGCCTATGATTCCACACATAATTCCTCCTTCTGTCCACGGATGAGAAACTTTTCCCTGGACATTTCCACATTTTTTATTTTTTTTGCACACTGATCCGTGAAGCCTTTCACAGAGCCGGCTATAAGACCTTGTTTTGCAGTTGCCTGCATATTTGCTTCTTATATACGCATCCGGCAATACGATGGGACATCCGCCGAAATTTCGATAATCCCATACCTCGTTACCCGCTCCAAAGGAGAAGATCTCCCCTGATCCTGCGGGGCATGGCGCTAGACAGGGAGCCGAGTACAGCTCATGTACCCGGTCTCCTGCTGCCTTTATATTTATCCGTGTGCGGAATAAACTTTCTGCATCGTATCATATTTCTTCTCTGCCGTCAAATTACGATTTTCTTATCCGGCAAAGATCAGCCCGTCGAAGTAGTCCTCAATGGCCTCCCCTGCAATGGTATGGGGCCAGTCCGTACCGTTGATCTCCACCCGGTACAGGCTGCCATCCTCCGAACGGAAGATCACATAACTGCTTTCATCCGTTTCCAGAGCCGCAAGCTTTGTTCCTGCCGGGATCTCCAGTTCCTCCGTCTGATCCGGTGAGGTGGCTGGTACCGCCTTCTTTGCAGTAAGGCTCAGATCATCTATGACATAGTTCTCTGTTCTTGGCTCCGGAAGGCCTTCCTTCCCAAGTACATGCTCCCGGCTGATTCCTACTGTGGAGATCAGGCTTCCCCGGGTCCCCAGATAAAATCCCCTGGCACTTACGGGAACATTTTCATAAAAGGCCTCATAATAATTGTTCTCCTCCGGTTCTCCCGCAAGAAGGGCCGTGATATTCAGGATCCTTAAGTACCTCCAGTCGTTGTCCGACTTACATTCTGCATATAGATAGTACTGGCCATCCCCGCGGAGAATATAGGATGCACTGATGCCGTAATCCGCCGTAAAATCCGTGCTTCTGCCGTCGGCAGTCAGGGTGTACTGGAGAATATAGCTGTCCTCTCCTTCTCCCTCCGGTGCCGGCTGGAAGCTGATCTTTTCCTCCTCTCCGTCACCGTCTGCATCCAGGTACAGCTCCTCATAAGGGCTTATGCTCCATACGCTTTTTTCCTCTGCCCCTTCAAAAAGCTCCTTCCGGAGTCCTGCCGCCTTATCCCCATAAGGGATGTCCAGGGTAATGGTCCCTGCTGCCCAGGGCGCGATCTCATAGGGGCTGAAATAGACCCGCATTCCTGACTCCGTAAGGCTGAAGCTCAGACTCTCCTCCTGACCGGTCTCTGCCCTTACCTGATCCTGCCAGCCCTCAAGGAGCATATCCTCGGAGGCATATTCCTCCTCCAGACGGCTGATCAGATACTCCGTAAAGGCCTCCTTGTCCGTCACCACATCAGAAAGCATTAGGGCCTCTCCCGTTTCCGTATCGAAGCTGTAGCCCCTTGTGCCTCCGTTTCCGTGGGCCCCACCGGTATAGGAATATCCCTCATTGATAAAGGAAAATACCTTCTGATCCGCCCTTACGATCTGCACTGAAGAATCTGTTGAATAGCCGGAAAAATCCTCTCTCTGTCCCGCATCCTCTCTGGCAATGGCAAGGAGTTCTTCGTATTCCTTCTGAACGGCTGCCGTATTTTCCTCCGACCAGGCCTTAAGCGCCTCCGAAAGCTCCGGATATTCTTCATTCCGGATCCCCGGGCTCTGATATTCTGCGCTGCAGAGGGGTCCTATGGTCTCATCGTACTCTGAAAGATAATCTGTCCACACCACGGGGTATAAAAGACCTGTTTCTTCCACAATTTCCTCCCCGGATCCCACAGGATCCTCTGTGGAAGCTCCTGTCTCCCCGGACGATCCTTCTGTTTCCGCCACGGAAGTCTCCGTCTCCTTCATTTCCTCCGTCTCCTTCTTCCCACAGGCAGAAAATACCAGGGAAGCTGCCGCAAGAAGGATCACCGGACAGATGGCTGCCCTTCCCTTTAATATCCTTTTTTTCATAAGCTTTTTCCTCCTTTTCACAGACCTCCTTATAAAAAGCCGCACCCGGCACGTATGCGGTGCCGGGTGCGTATCCGATCTCATATGATTCAGGAGCCTGCAGATTTATTCCTCTGTATTCTCCTCTTTCTCATTTCCTTCTTCGGAAGCATCGGAAGCTTCTTCCTCTTCTCCCTTTACCTTGGCGATCCCGGCAACCTTTACATCATTCTCTGCGTCCACATTCATGATCTTTACCCCCTGGGTATTCCGGCCGATCACCGGAATGGAGGAAATGGGGGTCCGCATGATGATTCCCTCCGTGGTGATCAACATGAGATCTCCTTCCTCATCGCAGAGCTTTGCTCCTACGATGTTTCCGGTCTTTTCCGTCACCTTGTAGCAGAGAATGCCCTTTCCGCCACGGCCCTGGGCCTTGAACTCGGAAATCTCCGTTCTCTTGCCCATGCCGTTTTCAGATACCACCAGAAGATACTGACCCTGGCTGGATACCTGCATGCCTACCACTTCGTCTCCCTCTTTTCCGAAGTGCATGCCGATGACGCCCATGGAGACTCTTCCGGTCTTTCTCACATCCGTCTCATGGAAGCGGATGGACATACCGTACTTCGTCACCATAAGGATGTCCTGGGTATCATCCGTATATTTTACCTCGATCAGCTCGTCCCCTTCCCGGAGTACGATGGCCTGGAGGCCGTTCTTTCTTACATTCGCATATTCCGTAAGGGAGGTCTTCTTCACCATGCCCTGCCTGGTTGCCATTAAGAGGTACTTATCCTCCTCATATTCCCGGATGGGGATGATGGCGGTGATCTTTTCCTCCGGCATCAGCTGCAGGAGGTTCACGATAGCCGTGCCCCTGGCTGTCCTGGAGGCCTCAGGGATCTCATAGGCCTTCAGCCGGTATACCTTTCCGGTGTTGGTAAAGAACATCAGATAATGATGATTTGTGGTCATCAGCAGATCCTCGATGTTGTCGTTCTCAATGGTCTGCATTCCCTTGATGCCCTTTCCGCCCCGGTTCTGGGTCCGGAAATTATCGATATCCATGCGCTTGATATATCCAAGCCTGGTCATGGTGATGACCGTATCGTCGTCAGGGATCAGATCCTCCATGTCAAATTCGCTGTCATAGCCGATGCTGGTCCTGCGCTGGTCTCCGTATTTTTCTGCAATGGCGGTGATTTCCTCCCGGATCACGGAAAGAAGCTTCTTCCTGTCCGCAAGGATCTCTCTGTAGTATGCGATCTTCTCGGAAAGGTCCTTGAATTCCGATTCGATCTTATGGCGCTCCAGTCCCGTAAGGGCACGAAGACGCATATCCACGATGGCCTGGGCCTGGGGATCCGTGAATCCAAAGGCCTCCATGAGCTTAAGCTTTGCTTCCTCTCCGTCATCTGCAGCCCTTACGATCTTTATGATCTCGTCGATGTGGTCCAGGGCCTTAAGAAGTCCCTCCAGGATATGGGCCCTCTCCTCTGCCTTCTTTAAGTCGAACTGGGTCCTTCTGGTAACCACATGGATCTGATGCTTCAGATACTCCTCCAGCACCTGCTTTAAGTTCAGTACCTTGGGCTCTCCCCCTACGATACAGAGCATGATCACGCCGAAGGTGTCCTGCAGCTGGGTATGCTTATAGAGCTGGTTCAGGATCACCTGGGGATTTACATCCCTGCGGAGCTCGATCCTGATCTTGGAGTCGGAATTCTTACCCACCGTATCGTGGATGGCGGTGATTCCGTCGATCTTCTTATCCTTTACCAGGTCCGCAATGTTCTCGATGACACGGGAACGGAATACCATATAGGGAAGTTCCTTTACCGTAATTACGGACTTTCCGTTTGCCAGGGTGTCGATATGGCAGACTGCCCGCATGCGGATCTTTCCACGGCCGGTGCGGTATGCCTCCTCGATGCCTCTGGTTCCCAGGATCTCGGCTCCCGTGGGGAAGTCCGGTCCCTTTACGATCTTGAGGAGCTCCCCGATTTCCGTATCCCTGTCCTCGTTGATCCGGTTATCGATCATCCTGACTGCTGCCCCGATGACCTCCCTGAGGTTATGGGGCGGGATATTGGTGGCCATACCTACGGCGATTCCCGTGGTTCCGTTCACCAGAAGGTTCGGGATCCTTGCAGGGAGGATCGTAGGCTCATCGTAGCCCTTTTCATTGGAGAAGTTGGGAACGAAATCCACCGTATTCTTGTTGATGCCGTCCAGCATTTCCATGGCGATCTTACTGAGCTTTGCCTCCGTATAACGCATGGCTGCCGGTGAATCTCCGTCCTCTGACCCGAAGTTACCCTGCTTCTCAATGAGGGGATACCTGGTGGACCAGGGCTGTCCCAGATTGACAAGGGCGCCGTAAATGGAGGAATCTCCGTGGGGATGGAAATGACCCATGGTCTCACCTACGATGGTGGCGCACTTTTTCGTCTTTTTATCGGCAGTGGCTCCCATGTTCATGGCTGCATAAAGGATACGCCTCTGTACCGGCTTCAGTCCGTCCCTTACATCGGGAAGGGCTCTGGAAACGATAACAGACATGGCGTAGTCGATATAGGAGCTCTCCATGGTGTTTTTCAGATCCACATTTTTTACTTTATCATATACATTCGGTTCCATGATCTCTCTTTTCTACTCTCTGCTTTATTCCTTGATTTCCATCATACGTCCAGGTTACGGACATACTTTGCGTTCTCTTCGATGAATTCCCGTCTCGGCTCCACCTGATCCCCCATAAGGGTGGTAAAGGTAAGATCCAGCTCGGACAGGGCATCGTCATCCATGTTGACCCGAAGCAGAGTCCTGGTCTCAGGATCCATGGTGGTCTCCGAAAGCTCCTGATCCTCCATCTCACCGAGACCCTTGAAGCGCTGAACGTCTGCATCCTTGCCTACCTGAGCCAGGAGGTTATCCCTCTCCGCATCGTTGTAGGCATAGTAAAGCTTCTTGTTCTTCCGGATATAGTAAAGAGGCGGCTGTGCCAGGTATACATGTCCCTGTTTGATAAGCTCCGGCATGAAACGGTAAAGGAAGGTCAGCATCAGGGTAGAGATATGGGCACCGTCCACATCCGCATCCGTCATGATGATGATCTTGTTATACCGAAGCTTTGTGATATCGAAGTCATCGTGGATACCTGTACCGAAGGCGGTGATCATGCCCTGGATCTCCTTGTTGGCATAGATCTTATCCAGCCTTGCCTTCTCCACGTTAAGCACCTTACCTCTCAGGGGAAGCACTGCCTGGAACTTGGAATCACGGCAGTTCTTAGCGGGACCCAATGCAGAATCTCCCTCTACGATAAAGATCTCGCACTTTTCCGGATCCTTTTCAGAGCAGTCCGCCAGCTTTCCCGGAAGTCCTGCTCCCTCCAGCACAGACTTTCTTCTGGTAAGCTCTCTGGCCTTTCTGGCTGCCGCTCTTGCCCGCTGAGCCAGGATGGACTTTTCGCACATGATCTTTGCCACCTGGGGATTCTGCTCCAGGAAATAGGTCAGCTGCTCGGACACCACCTGGTTGACCGCCGTATTTGCCTCTGAGGTACCGAGCTTCATCTTTGTCTGGCCCTCAAACTGGGGATCACCGATCTTTACGGAGATAATGGCCGTAAGTCCCTCCCGGATATCCTCTCCGGAGAGGTTCTGATCACTGTCCTTCAGAAGCTTGTTATTCCTTGCGTAATCGTTGAAGGTCTTTGTGAGGGCATTCCGAAAGCCCGTCAGATGGGTACCGCCCTCCGGGGTATTGATGTTATTTACGAAGCTGTAGATATTCTCCGTAAATGCATCCGTATGCTGCATGGCCACTTCCACATATATGCCCTGCCGCTCCCCTTCACAGTAGATGATACTGGGATAAAGCGCTGCGTTGGCCCGGTTCAGGTAGCTGACGAATTCCTTGATGCCTCCTTCATAGTGGAAGGTACGGTCATGGGGCATCTCCCTCTTATCGATCAGTCGGATCTTCAGTCCCTTTGTCAGGAAAGCAGTCTCCCGGAGTCTGGTCTTAATGGTCTTGTAATCGAATACGGTTTCCTCGAAGATCTCCTTATCGGGCTTGAAGCAGACGGTGGTACCGTGACGGTCCTCCTCGCAGTCCCCGATCACCGTAAGGGGACACATGACCTTGCCCCGCTCATAGCGCTGCTGATAGATGTGGCCGTTCTTATAGACCCTTACCTCCAACCATTCGGAAAGTGCATTTACAACGGAAGCACCTACACCGTGGAGTCCTCCGGACACCTTATATCCACCGTTTCCGAACTTTCCTCCTGCATGAAGGATGGTAAATACCACCTCTACCGCAGGCTTTCCGGCCTTTTTCTGGATATCCACGGGGATACCGCGGCCATCGTCCTCTACAGTGATGGAATTGTCCTCGTTGATGGTCACTGTGATGGAATCGCAGAAACCGGCCAGAGCCTCATCCACTCCATTGTCGACGATCTCATATACCATATGATGAAGGCCGGTAATGGATGTGGATCCGATGTACATACCGGGACGCTTTCTGACTGCCTCCAGTCCCTCCAGGATCTGGATCTGGGAAGCGTCATACTCGTCCTGGTTATGACCGTTGTTCACTTCAAATTTCTTTTCTTCTGACATTAGTTTTCTCCTGTTACAGTGCCATTCTGCACTTTAAAGATCTTATCGATATGAAATCTGTTGTTTATAAAATCATCGAGGCCGGTGCAGGTAATAACGGCCTGGATGTTTTTGATGGAATCAAGAAGCAGGTTCTGGCGGCTCCGGTCAAGCTCCGACAGTACGTCGTCAAGCAAAAGGACCGGCATGTCCCCCGTAAGCTCCTCCACGATACGGATCTCCGAAAGCTTCAGGCTAAGAGCCGCGGTACGCTGCTGCCCCTGGGACCCGAAATGCCGGATATCCGTGCCGTTTATCTGAAAACAGAGATCGTCCCTGTGGGGACCCACAAGGCTGATCCGCTGCTTAAGCTCCTGTTCCCTTACCTTTTCCAGGTTCTTCCGGAAGGAGTCCTGCTCCGTATTTTTCTCATAACGGATGGAAAGTTGTTCCCTTCCCCCCGTAATATGGCTGTGGATCTCACTGATGATCTCATTCAGCTTTTCAATAAATCCGGAACGGACCCGGATCAGCTTTTCTCCGTAGGAAATCAGCTGATCATCGTAGACCTCCAGCATATCCCGGTAATCCTCCCGGAAGGAAAGCTCCTTCAGAAGCTTGTTCCGCTGCATAAGGACCCTGTTATAGGCAATAAGGTCGTGAATGTAGAGCCGGTCCAGCTGGCAGAGCTCCATATCCATGAAGCGCCGTCTTTCGGAAGGTCCGTTTTTGATGATGGAAAGGTCCTCCGGAGAGAAAAATACCAGATTGGCCAGTCCGAAGAGCTGGGAAGCCCGCCGGATAGGGACTCCGTTCAGTGCGATCCCCTTGGACTTATTTTTTTTGATGTGCATATCGATGCGATAGGGCACATCCTTCTTCCGAAGGTTCAGCTTGATATGGGCCTCATCCATGGAAAAGCGGATCATCTCCCGGTCCTTTACGGACCTGTGAGACTTGGAGGTACAGCCCACATAAAGGGCCTCCAGCACATTCGTCTTTCCCTGGGCATTGTCACCGTAAAGGATATTAACGCCCTTGTCCAGAGGAAGCAGAAGAGACTCATAATTCCTGAAATCCTTCAGTTCGATGGATTCAATGTACATAATTAGTAGGAGTCAGGATTGAAGTTCACCGGAAGGATCAAATAGATGAACTTTCCATCGTCATCCTTGATAAAGCAGGGGGCTTTGGGATTGGTCAGGTAAAGGCTTACCTCCTCGTCGTCGATGACCCGAAGGGCATCCAGAAGGAACTTGGGATTGAAGCCGATCATCAGGTCCTTACCCTGCTTCCGGATCAGGATATCCGCATCCATGGTTCCGATCATGGAGTGCATCTTAAGGCCCATGGAGGAATCCCGGATGTCCATGATCAGAGGCTTCTTGTCGCTTTCCCGGATCAGGATGGTGGAGCGCTCGATGCTGTCAAGGAACTCCTTCTTATTCACCACCACCTTGGTCTCATAATCTGAGGAAAGCATGGAGTCTATCTTGAAATACTCGCCGTCAATGAGACGGGATACCATAACGGTCTCGTCAAAACGGAACATAACATAGTTCCTGGAGAAGAAGAGGACCACGTCCTTATCGTTATCTCCGGACAGGATCTTGGATACCTCGTTTAAGGTCTTTCCGGGGATGATGACCTTCACATCGTTGTAGGTCTCCCGTAAAGCAGTATTGCGGATGGAGATTCTGTGGCCGTCCAGGGATACCACCTTCAGCAGGTCTCCCTTTACCTCGAAGAGCTCACCGGTCATCATCTTATTGGAATCGTTCGGGGAAATGGAGAAGATCGTGTCCCGGATTATTTCCTTTAAGGTAAGCTGGGAAAGGGTGATGTAATGATCCTGGTCAATGGAAGGAAGATCCGGGAACTGATCCGGGTCCTTCTCCTGGATTCGGAAGGTGGAGTTGTCACATACAATGGTAACGATGTTTCCGTCTGACTCCAGGGAAACGATGGATTCCTCATCCAGAGAGATCTTTCTGATGATCTCGGAGAAAAGACGGGCCTCAATGGCGATCTTTCCTTCCTCCATGATCTCACAGTTTTCCACCTTGGTCTCGATTCCAAGCTCCATGTCGTTTGCAGTCAGGTAAACGCCCTTCTTTCCTGCTTCGATCAGGATACACTCAAGGATGGGCATGGTGGTCTTGGTGGAGACTGCCTTCAGTACGATATTTATGGCATTCAGAAGATCATTTCTTTTAAAGTTCAGTTTCATAAGCGGGTTCCTTTCCCTTCTTGTTTATATTTAATTAAATAGAAGTAAATATAATATGGGCTGTGGAATTGTGGAAATGCCCCGGAAAGCTTTATCCGGCGGTGCTGATCCCATGTGAAAGATTCTGTTGAAAGGACCTTGATGGATCTTGGATAAAGTGGAAAAGCCGGAAATAAATGTTCTTTTTCAGGAGGGCAGCGGTCAGGGCTCCTCTTTTTTTATCGGGACTCCTTTGAATCCATTCACAGGATTTCACAGGGATTACACAGAGGAATCACATACTTATCCACAAAGTTATCCACATTATTGTGGAAGAAGTTTCTTTTTCAGGATCTCTATCGTTGCGTTCAGCTTGTCATCCTTCTGCAGCTCAGCGGTGATCTTGTCTCTTCCGTGCATGACAGTGGTGTGGTCCCTGCCACCAAGCTCCCTTCCGATCTGCTCCAGGGGAACTGAAGTGAGGGTACAGCAGAGATACATGGCGATCTGCCTTGGGAAGGCGATCTCCTTAACTTTTTTGGTGGAGCAGATCTCTGTCTGGGAGATGTTGAAATGCTCCGCTACGCATTTGATGATCCTTTGAGGAGTGAGCTCCTTCTTCTCGGAATTCCCGATATAATCGGCCAGGATGCTTTCCGCCATATTCACATCGATGCTGATGTGCTCAAGCCTGGACTTTGCAACGATCCTGGTAAGGGCTCCCTCCAGCTCACGGATGTTGGACTTGATGTTGGAGGCGATGTACTTGATCACCTCGTTATCGATGTTATAGCCCTCCATGTTCTCCTTTTTCCGGAGGATGGCCATACGGGTCTCAAAGTCCGGAGGCTGGATATCCACCATAAGTCCCCACTCAAAGCGGGAACGGAGTCTCTCTTCCAGACCGTCGATGGCCTTCGGAGGTTTATCCGAGGAGATGATGATCTGCTTGTTGCGCTCGTTCAGGGCGTTGAAGGTGTGGAAGAATTCCTCCTGGGTGCTGACCTTTCCGGTGATGAACTGGATATCGTCGATGAGGAGCACGTCCAGATCCCGGTACTTGTTCCGGAAGTCGGAGGTATTGAAGCTTCCCTTTACGTTGTTGTTCCGGATGGACTCGATGTAGTCGTTGGTAAAGGTCTCGGAGGTAACGTAAAGGATCTTGGAGCTTGGGTTATTCTTCAGGATATAATGGGCCACCGCATGCATCAGGTGGGTCTTTCCGAGACCGACACCGCCGTAGATATACAGGATCTTATAAGCCTGTCCCGGGCTTTCCGCCACCGCCACGGCAGCTGCATGGGCCAGATTGTTGTTGGGGCCCACCACAAAGTTATCGAAGGTATATTTCGGATTCAGATTTGCCTTGTCGATGAGGGCGATGTCCACATCCCCGGGGGTCTGGATCAGGCGGTCCGGACCGGTCTCCTTTGCTGATTCCAGTGCAGAGGCTTCCTGGGGAGTCATGAATCTGACCTCCATGGTCTTGCCCAGCTTCTCACCGATGGCTACCTGCAGCATCTTGGTATATTTTTTTTCCACATAATCCCGTGTAAATTCATCTGGAACAAGAAGCACTACAGTCTGGCCGTCGCAGCTTCTGATCTCAAGGGGTTCCAGCCAGGTGGTGAAGGAAATACCCGTGATCTCGAACTCGTCCCTCATATATTCAAGGATCTGAGTCCAGTTTTCTCTAAGTTTATTCAGCATATCAGTCTCCGGAATTATTTGATGAAATCGTTGGTTTTTGTCTGAGTTTCTACCTTATTATTATATACGGCAGTACATACCTATATATTTTACATGAAAACAGGTAATCATTCAAGGTGAAAAACACATGTTGAAAAAAAGCTTGTAAGCGGAAAGAAAAGGTACTAGAATAAATTTCTGTAAATATCAGCAGGAGTTATCCACAAAATATCCGGAATGTATCCACAATATGTGGGTATTTATGTAAACAGGAGGATAAAATGGAGAAAAACAGCAGGCAGTTTGATACGGTGTTTACAGGGATCCTCTGCGGCCTGATCATCATCATGTCCTTTGTTCCCTTCCTGGGATTCATCCCTCTGGGCTTCATGAACGCCACCATCATCCAGATCCCGGTGATCATAGGGGCGGTGATGCTCGGACCGAAAAGAGGGGCCTTTTTGGGGCTTTTATTCGGCCTTACCTCCCTCTGGAAGAATACCACGGCTCCAAATCTTACGAGCTTTGTTTTCTCTCCCTTCGTGCCCATTCCCATGCTTGCGGAGCAGGAGCCCCTTTTCATCCGTATCTTAAAATGCGCCTTTATCTGCCTTTTTTCCAGGGTGATGATCGGCATCGTATCCGCTTATCTGAACAGCTTCCTGAAAAAAAGAAGAGCTTTACCGGCATCAGTCCGGAACATGGCCTGTGGGGCAGCAGGGGCCATCACCAACACTATTTTTGTTATGGGCGGGATCTATTTCCTCTACGGAGAGGCCTATGCCGGTGCCAACAGCGTGAATGTTTCCCTCCTTTCTAAGGTAATATCCGGTATCATCCTGACCCAGGGAATCCCGGAGGCAGTGGTTTCGGCCATCATCTGCGGAGCGGTGCTCAAGGCTCTTGGAAGGCTTCCGCACAAGATGTAGAAGGGCTTTCCACCATATCCTGTAGTGAAGGAAAAATATGTAAATTTTTCCATCTAATTTGTTTTTTTTAGTTGACAGAGCTTCCGTCTTTTCTATATAATAGCTAAGATGTTTAAACTGTCTAAGTTTGAGTTAGAAAGTTAGGAGGTGGTAAATCATGAAGATGACCTTTCAGCCGAAGAAGAGACAGAGAGCTAAGGTTCATGGTTTCAGAGCCAGAATGAGCAGCGCAGGCGGAAGAAAAGTGCTGGCTAACAGAAGAGCTAAGGGAAGAGCAAAATTATCAGCTTAATGCTTAGTATGGACCGCTGAAAGGCGGTCCTTTCTTTACGGGCTTTTGGAAACAGATGAACAGATTTCCGTCGATCAGAAAGAATACCGAGTACCAGGCCGTATATAAGGCCGGACATTCCAGTGCTACGGGACTGCTTGTAATGTATGTCATGGAAAATGGCAGAGATATAAGCCGTCTCGGTATTAGCATAAGCAAAAAAGTCGGAAACAGCGTTATCAGACACAGATTTTCCAGAAAAATCAGAGAGATATTCAGATTAAACAAGTACAGAACGAAGACAGGATACGACATTATCATAGTAGCCAGGAATCCGGCAAAGGAAGCTTCCTACAAGAGCCTTGAGAGGGATTATGTGAAGCTCCTTTCACGTCATGACATCATCCTATCCCGGGATGAGAATCAATCAGAATCGAAGTGACCTTATTATGATAGCAGATTTGATGATCAGAATGATCAGGGGATACCAGAAGTATCTGAGTCCTCTGAAGATAAGAACTCACTGTATATACACGCCTACCTGCTCTCAATACGCCATTGAAGCAATCAGAAAGTACGGCGCGGTAAAAGGTTTTTTGCTGGCAGCATGGAGGATCCTTCGGTGCAATCCATTTGCCAAAGGCGGTTATGACCCGGTTCCATAAGAGGAGGTTTCATTTTGGCAATACCTATTTCTATCTACCTTACTAAAACGGGAGGCATCCTGGGACCGATCGCAGACCTGATGGGGATCATCATGGACGGTATCTTCCGTCTGACCTCACAGTTCGGATTTATCAACATCGGTCTGTGCATCATTCTCTTTACCATTGCCACCCGACTCATTATGCTGCCTCTTTCCTACAAGCAGGCAAAATCTCAGAAGATCATGTCCGTGCTTCAGCCTGAGATCGCGGCGATCCAGAAGAAGTACAAGGGAAAGGAAAATGATCAGCAGGCCATGATGATGCAGAACGCAGAGATCAAGGCCGTCTACGAAAAATACGGCACCAGCATGACCGGAGGCTGCGTACAGCTTCTGATCCAGATGCCAATCATCTTCGCCCTTTATCGGGTTATCCTGAATATTCCCGCCTATGTACCGGCGGTAAAGGAATATTTTTCCAATGTGGTAAATGCTGTGGTAGGTGCTACCGGCAGTACGGAAGCAGCTATTGCGAAGGTCGATGAATTCGCCCATTCCAGCGAGACCCTTACAAAGCTTGTGACCCAGGCAAGGATCTCCGGAGGAGAGATCTCCACAACGGATCACATCATTGACTTCCTTTATAACCTCAATCCGGCCCAGTGGGCTGATTTCTCCAATCAGTTCCCCCAGGCCTCCGCAGTCATCAACCAGAATGCGGACAGCATCGCCCAGATGAACAATTTCTTCGGTATCAACCTTGCCACCTCACCGGGAGCCTATATGGCTACCAACGGACTTTTCTCCGTGCAGGTGCTGCTGATCCCGATCCTTGCAGGTCTTTCCCAGTACCTGGCCACCAAGCTCATGCAGTCCACCCAGACCATGCAGCTGGATGAGAACAATCCCACGGCCAGCACCATGAAGACCATGAACTACATGTTCCCCATCATGTCCGTGGTATTCTGCTTCAGCTTTGCTTCCGGTATCGGTGTATACTGGATCGCCTCTTCCGTGATCATGGGACTGCAGCAGTATCTGCTGAACAGGCACTTCGCAAAGATGGACGTTGACGAAATGGTGAAGCAGAACATCGAAAAGGTCAACGCCAAGCGGGCAAAGAAGGGACTGCCTCCTGTCAACGAAAAGGCTGCCGAGGACAACTTCAAGCGGCTTCAGGAGAAGGAGGACAGATTGGCTGCAAAGCGTCAGGCTGCTCTGGACAGAACAAAGGAGCAGATTGAGGCTTCCAACCAGTACTACAAGACCGGTTCCATTGCAGAACGGGCCCAGATGGTTCAGCGGTACAACGAAAAGAACGAAAAGAAAAAATAAGATCGATCTGATCGAAAAGATCTATTGAAAGAAATGTTTGGAGGAAACAGAATGGAACCGATCAAAGTTTCAGCCAAGACCCTTGAGGAAGCCATTACCAAGGCCTGCATCGAGCTTGGAGCAGCTTCCGACGATATAGAATATGAGATCCTTGAGACCGGCAGCAACGGCATCCTCGGGATCGGCGCAAGACCCTATGTGATCAGCGCAAAGCTTAAGGAGATCCCGGAGGCAAGCCTTGAGGACAAGGCTCTGGAGTTCTTATCCTCTGTATTTGAGGGAATGAAGATGGATGTGTCCATGGATATTTCCCTTGATGAGGAGAACCGGGAGCTTTCCATCAACCTTTCCGGCGAGGACATGGGTGTACTCATCGGAAAGAGGGGACAGACTCTGGATGCCCTTCAGTACCTGACAGGGCAGGTGGTCAACAAGAACCAGAACGAATACATCCGCGTCAAGCTGGATACGGAAAACTACCGGGAGAGAAGGATGGAGACTCTGGAGACCCTGGCAAAAAACATTGCCTACCGGGTAAGACGCACCAGACGGCCCATCGCCCTGGAGCCCATGAATCCCTATGAGCGCCGTATCATCCACTCCGCCCTGCAGAACGAAAAGGACGTTCTCACCAGGTCCGAGGGAGAAGAGCCCTACAGACATGTGGTGATCTGCTATAAGAAAAAGAGCAGAAACGAGCGGGCAGAAGAAAAATAAAGCATACACAGAGGCCTCCGGTCATGAGAAAATGGCCGGAGGCTCTTTTTGCCCTTGCAGAGGAAAATCAAAGGATAGTATAATAGGCACATGAATACGCATATCGAAGAATATTATGACATTATCGTAGTGGGAGCAGGCCATGCTGGATGCGAGGCCGCTCTGGCAGCAGCGAGACTGGGGTTATCCACCCTGGTCTTTACTGTCAGTGTGGACAGCATTGCCCTTATGCCCTGTAACCCCAATATCGGAGGGACCTCCAAGGGACACCTGGTGTGCGAGCTGGACGCCCTGGGTGGCGAGATGGGAAAGTGCATCGACAAAACCTTCATCCAGTCAAAGATGCTGAACCGCTCCAAGGGACCGGCGGTCCACAGCCTCCGGGCCCAGGCGGACAAGATGGCCTATATCGGAGAGATGAGAAGGACCCTGGAGAACACGGAGCACCTTCGGATCCGGCAGGGAGAGGTTTCTGAATTACTGGCGGAAATTGTGGATAACTCCGGAAAAAGAAGGATCACCGGTGTAAAAACCTGCTCCGGAGCCGTTTATCATGCCAAAAAGGTGGTGCTCTGTACCGGTGTCTATCTGAAGGCCCGCTGTATCTACGGAGATGTGAGTGAATATACGGGACCCAACGGCCTTCGGGCCGCCAACGAACTGACGGGATCCCTTCTTAAGCTTGGGATCCCGGTGCGGCGTTTCAAAACGGGAACCCCTGCAAGGGTGGACAGAAGGAGCATCGATTTCTCGAAAATGGAAGAGCAGAAGGGAGATCAGGAGATCCGCCCCTTCTCCTTCTCCAATGAACCGGAGGATATTGCCAGGGAACAGGTATCCTGCTGGCTGACCTATACCAATGAAGAGACCCATCGGATCATCCGGGAAAATATCGACCGGTCCCCCCTGTTTTCAGGGGACATCAAGGGTACCGGCCCCAGATACTGTCCCTCCATCGAGGACAAGGTGGTGAAGTTCCCGGAGAAGGAGCGGCACCAGATCTTCGTGGAGCCGGAGGGACTTTATACCAACGAAATGTATCTTTCCGGCATGAGCTCTTCCCTGCCGGAGGACGTGCAGCACGCCATGATCCGGACCATGCCGGGATTTGAGCACGCGGACATCGTAAGAAACGCCTATGCCATCGAATATGACTGCATCGACGCCACCTGTCTGAAGCCCACCCTGGAGTTCAAGGAGATCGAAGGACTCTATGCGGCAGGACAGATCAACGGCTCCTCAGGATACGAGGAGGCGGCGGTACAGGGATTCATGGCGGGGGTCAACGCAGCCCTGTCCTCCTTGAACCGGGAAGAGGTGGTGCTGGACCGTTCCCAGGGTTATATCGGCGTCCTGATCGACGACCTGGTGACAAAGGAGAGCCATGAACCCTACCGGATGATGACCTCAAGGGCGGAATACAGACTCCTGCTGCGGCAGGACAACGCGGATCTTCGTCTGCGGGAGACAGGCTATCGGATCGGCCTGGTTTCCCAGAAGGAATATGACAGATACCTGGAAAAGAAAGAAATGATCGCAGCGGAGGTACAGAGGATGCAGCAGACCATTGCAGGATCCAATGAGACCACCAACGCCTTTCTGAGAAAACATGGCTCCGCAGAACTTCCGGACAGCCGGGGCGTCAGCTTCGCGGAGCTCATCAAGCGTCCTGAATTAAACTACGAACTGTTGTTCGAGATAGATCCGGGAAGAAAGCCCCTGCCCTGGAGAGTCCGGGAGCAGGTAAACATCGAGATCAAGTACGAGGGATATATCCGCCGGCAGATGCAGCAGGTGGAACACTTCAAGAAGCTGGAAGGAAAAAAGCTTCCAAAGGACATCAATTATCAGGAACTGAAGGGCCTCAGGCTGGAAGCCCGGCAGAAGCTGGAAAAGATCCGTCCGGAAAATATCGGCCAGGCAGGCCGTATCTCCGGGGTATCCCCGGCAGACGTTTCCGTGCTGATGATCTATCTGGAGCAGCGGAGACAGGTAGAAAGAAAAGAAATGGGAGAAAGGCAGAAGCCATGACAGAAAGCAGAATGACCGACAGCTTCCGGAAAGCCCTGGAGGAGGGAGCAAGGGGACTTGAGCTGGAGCTTTCCGAGGAACAGAAGGAACAGCTCTACCGATATTATGAAATGGTGACGGAGCGGAACAAGGTTATGAACCTTACCGCCATTACGGAGGAAGGGGAGTTCGTCCAGAAGCATCTCATCGACAGCCTGGCCATAGTAAAGGCGGGAGAGGCTGTAACGGAGATCCTTGCGGCAGGAGATATCGAGGTCATAGACGTGGGGACCGGAGCCGGACTTCCCGGCATCGTTCTGAAGATCTGCTACCCGGGACTTCGCATGACCCTCTTCGATTCCCTGAAAAAGAGACTCCGCTTCCTGGATGAGGTGATCGAAGAGCTGGGACTGCAGGATATCTGTACTCTTCACGGAAGGGCGGAGGACATCGGTCAGGACAAAAAATTCCGGGAACAGTTTGACCTGGTGATCTCCCGGGCGGTGGCAAATCTGTCTACCCTCTCGGAGTACTGTCTGCCCCTTACAAAGCCCTACGGACTCTTTATCCCCTACAAATCAGGAGAGATCCAGGAGGAGCTTGAGGCGGCAGCCCATCCCATAAAGTTGCTGGGAGGAGAGCTCTGTGCCATGGAGCAGTACAGCCTTCCGGACAGCGACATCGCCAGATCCCTTCTGATCATTGAGAAGATAAAGCACACCCCCAGGGAGTACCCGAGACGGGCAGGGACCCCTGCAAAGTCTCCGTTGAAATAATAAAGAAAAAGCAACACAGCCCTTTTCTACAGGGAGGAAATAAGATGGAAAGCCAGACCATTGCAGCTATTGCCACAGGATTGACAGAATCCGGCATCGGCATCATCCGGATCTCCGGTCCGGAGAGCTATGAGATCATCCGGAAAATATTCCGGACCAAAAGCGGTAAGGAACCGGACCTTCAGGAGAGCCATCGGGTCCACTATGGATTTATCATGAATGTTTCACGTGAAACATCGGATCAGTTCCTGGACGAGGTCCTGATGCTGAACATGAAGGGACCCCGGTCCTACACGGGAGAGGATACCATAGAGATCGATTGCCACGGAGGAGTCCTGATGATGAAACGGGTGCTGGATACGGTGATCCGTTCCGGCGCCAGACTGGCGGAGCCCGGGGAGTTTACAAAGCGGGCCTTCCTGAACGGCCGCCTGGATCTGAGTCAGGCAGAGGCAGTCATCGATGTGATCAATGCGAAAAATGATCGGGCCCTTCGGGCCTCCGTGGCTCAGCTGAAGGGCTCCGTATCCCGGCGGATCAGGGAATGCAGAGAAAAGCTTCTGGAGGACACGGCCTATATCGAAGCGGCTCTGGATGATCCGGAGCATATCGAGCTGGATGGCTTCTCGGAGAAGCTTGGACAGGATGTGGAGGAAACGGAGAAGATTCTGCGGCATCTCATTGACACGGCGGAGGACGGAAGGATCATGAAGGAGGGCATCCGCACAGCTATTGTGGGAAAGCCCAACGCAGGAAAATCCTCCCTGCTGAATGTGCTCCTGGGAGAGGAACGGGCTATCGTCACGGATATTGCCGGAACCACCAGGGACACCCTGGAGGAGACCATCAATCTGAAGGGCGTCACCCTGAATATGATCGATACGGCGGGGATCCGGGAAACAGAGGATACAGTGGAAAGGATCGGAGTAGAGAGGGCTCTTAAGGCCGCCAGGGAGGCAGACCTGGTAATCTATGTGGTGGATTCCTCCGTACCTCTGGAGGAGGCGGACCGGCAGATCACCTCCTTCCTCAATGAAAACCAGAAAAAGGCCATCGTGCTTCTGAATAAGAACGACCTAAAGCCGGCAGTGACGGAGGGAGAACTCAGGGACCTCCTTCCGAAGGAAACCAGGATCCTGTCCGTTTCCGCAAAGGAGGAGGCCGGAATCCGGGAGCTGGAGGACCTGATCGAGGAGATGTTTTATCGGGGCGGCATCAGCTATAACGATGAGCTTTACATCACCTCCGCGAGACAGAAGGAGGCCCTGATCCATGCAGTATCCTCCTTGGAACAGGTGAAAAACTCCATCGCTCAGGACATGCCGGAGGATTTCTATTCCATCGACCTCATGAATGCCTACACGGAACTGGGCTACATCCTGGGAGAAGAGGTGGACGAGGACCTGGTGAACGAGATCTTCTCCAAGTTCTGTATGGGAAAATAATGGGGGAAATCCCGGGAAAGGAAGAAACAGATGTCTTATCTATATGTGGGGCTGGGAGGAGGCTTGGGAGCCATCCTTCGCTTTGCCTTAAGCAGCATAGAAGTAAGGAGCAGTTTCCCTCTCATGACCTTCCTGATCAATCTGACGGGAGCGATTCTGATCGGCATTATAGCGGGAGCCGCATCTCAGTCGCAGCTTTCCGGGAACCTTCTTCTGTTTTTGAAGACGGGCCTTTGCGGCGGCTATACCACCTTCTCTACCTTTTCCCTGGAAAGCCTGACTCTTCTGGAGAAGGGAAAATACGGGGTCGGAGGCGTCTATATGCTTCTGAGTCTGGTCCTTTGCCTTGCAGGGGTGTTCCTGGGAAAAAAGATTGCCGGAGCTTTGCTTTGATAAAAAGATAGGAAAAATCAAGTGATGATATGCTCTCCTGATTTCGGAAAGATGAATTCCGAAAAAGGGGAGCTTTCTTATTGGGTTTTCAGATGAGAAAAAATGTGCTATTATTAGAAAACAGTTTTTAAGAAATCAACATGTTTCACGTGAAACATTTCGGGAAAGAAGGTAATATGGGAAACATCATTGCGATCACAAACCAGAAAGGGGGCGTGGGGAAAACCACCACGGCCATTAATCTGTCTGCAAGTCTCGCAGAGGCCGGTCAGCGAGTGCTCCTGGTGGACTTTGATCCTCAGGGAAATGCCAGCAGCGGCCTCATGCCGGAGACCATGGAGGAAATGAATACCATATATGAACTGATCTGTGGGAACTGCAGTCCGGAGGACTGTATCATGAAGGAAGTTACGGAAAATCTGGACCTGATCCCTGCAGATATGAATCTGGCCGGCTGCGAGGCGGAGTTCCAGGAACTGGACGGAAGAGAGACCATGCTGAAGGCGGTCCTGGAGCCCCTGCGGCAGTCCTATGATTATATTATGATCGACTGCCCGCCTTCCTTAAGCGTCCTGACCCTGAATGCTCTGACGGCGGCGGACAGCGTGATCATTCCCATCCAGTGTGAATACTATGCCCTGGAGGGACTGAATCAGGTCCTTAAGACCATTTATCTGGTAAAAAGAAAACTGAACCCGGAGCTGAGGGTGGAGGGCGTCCTCTTCACCATGTACGACCAGCGCACCAATCTCAGCGAGCAGGTGGTGGCTACAGTCCGGGAAAATCTGAACGAACCGATCTACGACACCATCATCCCGCGGAACGTGAAGCTGGCAGAGGCACCTTCCCACGGAGAACCCATCACCATCTACGACACCGGGTCCAGGGGAGCAGAAAGCTATCGGCTGCTGGCAGCGGAGATCATGAGCAAGGAGGGGGAACTGTAAATGCCTAAAAAAGCACTTGGAAAAGGCTTGGGAGCCATATTCGGAGATGAATCCAGAGAAATCAAAAAGCCGGCCCAGGAAAAACCGGTCTTAAAGGAAGAGAAAACATCCGGAGGCTATGAGGAAATCAGGCTGGGGAATCTGGCGGAGGCAGTGAATCCGAGCGTGCCCGCCTCTTCGGCAGCTTCGGCTCCGGAAAATGTTTCACGTGAAACATCCGTGAGAGTTTCCCTCATCGAACCCAACAGGAAACAGCCCCGTAAGGAGTTCCGGGAGGAAAGCCTCCAGGAACTGGCGGATTCCATGAAGAAATACGGGGTCCTTCAGCCCCTGCTGGTGAAACAGAAGGGACAGATGTACGAGATCATTGCGGGAGAGCGGAGATGGCGGGCCGCAAAGCTGGCAGGCCTTAAGGAGGTGCCGGTGATCATCCGGGACTTCGCACCCCAGGAATCCGCAGAGATCGCCATCATTGAGAACATCCAGAGAGAGGATCTGGGACCAGTGGAGGAGGCCAGAGCCTACCGTGCCCTTATGGAGGAATACGGTCTGACCCAGGAGGAGGTGGCGGAGAAGGTATCCAAAAACCGGAGCACCATCACCAACAGCCTGAGGCTTCTGCAGTTAAGTGACCGGGTCCAGGAGCTGCTTTCAGAGGGAAAGCTTTCCGCAGGCCATGCCCGCTGCCTGATCCCCCTTACGGCGGAGACCCAGGAGGCGGCGGCAGAAGAGATCCTGGAGAAGAACCTGAGCGTCCGGGAAACGGAAAAGCTGGTGAAGTCCCTGGGCAGCGGAAGAAAGAAAAAGAAGGCGGAAGACCGGGAGGAGCAGGAGCTCAACATGTATCTCATCGATATCGCCCGGAAGCTGACCGCAAGCCTCAATACCAAGGTCCTGATCAAACAGGGCGCGAGGGGAAAGGGCAGGATCGAGATCGATTACTATTCCAATGAAGATCTGGAAAAGATCATCGCGAAACTGCGCTAAAAGGAGAAAGCACTATGAATATTCTTGGAACCATTAACCCTGTTATCATCATCACCTCCATCTTAAGCGTTATAAGCCTGGGGGTGGCCATCTTTGCCATCGTCAAGTACAACGAGCTGTACCGGCACTATGATTTCTTCATGCGAGGAAGGGATGCGGAAAGCCTGGAGGACTTCATCATGGAAGAGAAGGAAGACCTTGTGGCCCTGCAGGAGGAGGCCCAGGCCAACAAGGAGGCCATGCGGGTCATGAACCGGAATATCCGCTCCTCCTTCCAGAAGATCGGCATCGTACACTATGACGCCTTTGACGGCATGGGAGGAAAAATGTCCTTTGCCATGGCGGTGCTGGATTATACAAATTCCGGCTTCGTGCTGAACTGTATGCACTCCAGAGAGGGCTGCTTCCTTTATGTGAAGGATATCGATGCAGGAACCACGGACACGCCCCTTGGCGCAGAGGAAAAGGAGGCCCTGGAGCGGGCCCTGGGATATATCGGGGACTAAAGCCCTGGAAGGGGCCAGTAAAGAGCCGGAAATAGAAACCATCGGAGAACTATGGCAAGAACAAGCAGAAAGAAAAAGAAGAATCTCATCAAGGCAGGAGTTCTGGCAGGGGTATTCCTGGCAGCCCTGATCGGCTACTTCGTGTGGAGCTTCTTCAACACGGAAAAGGAATTTACGGTCTACACATCCATGGAGGAACCCACCCTGCCGGTGGTTTACACCTCTGTTTACGGACAGGAGCTGAACTGTATGCACGGGTATCTCCAGGACATGGGCAACGAGGCGGCGGCGGACAGTATCACCCCCCTGCCTCAGAACCGGAGACTGGAGCTGCGCATCGCAGAGTACGACAACAGCATCACCTCCATTTCCTATGAGATCCGGAGTCTGGATCTGGAGCACTTTATCGAGAGCACGACTCTGGACGAATTCAGCGACAGCTTCCTTCGGGAGGATGGAAGCCTGCGGGTGACCCTTCCCATCCAGAACCTGATCGAGAAGGATACCCAGTATCTCCTGAGCCTGCACCTGGATACGGGAGAGCAGACCATCAACTACTATACCCGGATCATCTGGACGGACAACGACAATGCCAATCAGATGGTGAGCTTCGCCAGGAATTTTGCGGAGAAGACCTTCGACTACAACGCCGCCAGGGATCTTACCACCTATCTGGAGACCAGTGACACGGAGGACAATACGGACCTGGGGAACGTGACCATCCATTCCAGCTTCTCCCAGCTGACCTGGGGGGATACGGACATGCAGCTGGCCACGGACATCGAGGTGTGCCTGAAGGAATTCGACGGCATCATGGGAGCTGTGGAACTGAAGTACATGACTACCCGGACCAACGAACTGGACAGCACAGAGCGCTATCAGGTGGTGGAGGAATACACCATGCGGATGGGTGCGGAACGCATCTATCTCATGGATTTCCAGCGGAAGACCAACCAGATCTTTGAGGGCAGCAAGCAGCTCTTTACAGGAAAACGGATCCTCCTGGGAATCACCAACCAGGACATGGTGCAGACGGAAAAATCGGAAAACGGCAGATATATCGCCTTTACCGCCAACAAGGAGCTGTGGGTCTATGACCAGGACCGGAAGCACGCCACTAACATCTTCTCCTTCCGAAGCGGAGTGGACGACGGAGCCAGGGCCAACTATGACCAGCATGGCATTAAGATCCTGTCCCTGGAAAACAACGGAAACATGGACTTCGTAGTCTACGGCTATATGAACCGGGGACGCCACGAGGGATATAACGGACTGGCCTACTACCATTACAGCCGGTCCAACGACACCATTACGGAAAGCTTCTTCGTGCCCTTGGCAAAGACCTTCGACAAGATCGCCCTGGAGGTATCGGAGCTCTGCCAGAAGGGGGACAACGATATGTTCTACCTGAAGCAGAACGACTCCATCGTGGCCATCGACCTCCGGTCCCTGGAGATGATGGACATCGCCACGGGACTTACGGACGGAAGCTACGCCATCAGCCGGGACCAGACCAAGGTGGCCTGGCAGGATGGCCCCATCTACGGATCCCGGGCCATCAAGTTCATGGATATCATGAACGGAAGCACCAGGACTGTCAACGCAGAGGCTGGAGAGTATCTCCGGGTCCAGGGCTTCATGGAACACGACCTGATCTTCGGAAGGGCCCGGGAAGGGGACGACTGGATCCTGAGCAACTGCGTCAAGGGACTTCCCATGTACCGGCTGGAGATCATCAACGATAATATGGAGACCCTCATGGAATACCAGCAGGAGGGTATCTATGTTTCCGAGGTGCAGACGGAGGGGAACCGGATCCACGTGAGCCGCCTCCAGAAGAACGCCTCCGGAGACCCCAACCACGCCTATCTGGAGCTGCCGGAGGACACAATCGTTTATCAGAATGCACCGGAGGGGGGAAGTCTTACCAATATCGGAACGGACAACAGCTCCTCCCGGAGAAAGATCTACTACGTGATGCTGGACGAGGAGATCAAGACCACCAGGAACCTGCAGGTCAGCGTTCCCAGACGGATCTCCTATGAGAATGCGGGAAGCATCGAGCTGATCCAGCAGCGGGAGACGGAGGGCATGGTGTTCTATTCCTATGCAAGAGGACGGCTGGCAGGAAAGACCACCAGCTTCGAAAAGGCGGTGGAGCTCTGCTACGACGGCTTCGGCTGGGTAAAGGATGAAAACTCCGTCATACTCTATAACCGTACGGATCGGGAAAGCCGGGGCCAGGCCCCCGGGGATTCCCAGGGTGCGGAGGCCCTTCGGCTGCATCTGCCGGAATTTACCGGAAACACACGGTATGAGGACGGCTGGATCCTGCTGAACGGACAGGGCCTGAGCCTGAGCCAGGTGTTATATTATGTCTACCAGGGCACTCCGGTGGCGGCTTATCTGGAGGACATGCGGTATCTCCTGATCGTGGGATACGATAACTTCAACGTCCGTCTCTACGATCCGGAGGCACCGGAGGAAAGCCGGGAGAACCTCATGGGAATGGAGGACGCGGAGGCCTTCTTCACTTCTCACCAGAATGACTTTGTTCTGGCAGTTTACGCGCAGGAGTAAGAAATATTTACATTTCAGGAAAATGTGCTATAATAAAGGGACTAAGACGAAAGAGCATCAAAGATATTTGATGCTCTTTTCTATAGCGAGGTCGTATTATATGGAACAGTTTATCATTAAGGGCGGAACACCGCTGAAGGGTGAAGTAACAATCGGCGGGGCAAAGAACGCTGCCCTTGGAATACTGGCTGCAGCCATCATGACGGACGACACGGTACATATCGACAATCTGCCGGATGTGCGGGATATCAACGTGATGCTGGAGGCCATCTCCGAGATCGGAGCGGAGGTCAACCGGATCGACAGGCATACGGTTGAGATCACGGCTTCCGGGATCCGGGATGTATCAGTAGACGACGACTTTATCAGAAGGATCCGCGCTTCCTATTACTTTATCGGAGCGCTGCTTGGAAAATATAAGGATGCAAAGGTGCCCCTTCCGGGAGGCTGCAACATCGGATCAAGACCCATCGATCAGCATCTGAAGGGATTCAAGGCCCTGGGGGCAGATGTGAAGATCGCAAGGGGAGCCGTGGTGGCCAGGGCGGAGCGGCTTACGGCTGCCCATATTTACTTTGACGTGGTATCCGTAGGGGCCACCATCAATGTCATGATGGCTGCCACCCTGGCAGAGGGACGCACCATTCTGGAGAACGCCGCCAAGGAGCCCCATATCGTAGATGTGGCCAACTTCCTCAACAGCATGGGGGCCAGCATCAAGGGAGCCGGTACGGACACCATCCGCATCGACGGCGTAAAGAAGCTCCACGGAACGGAGTATTCCATTATCCCGGACCAGATCGAGGCAGGCACCTTCATGTGCATGGCAGCTGCCACCAGAGGGAACCTGCTGATCAAAAACGTGATCCCGAAGCATCTGGAGTCCATCACCGCAAAGCTCATCGAGATGGGCAATGAGGTGGAGGAGTACGATGAGGCAGTCCGGGTCATCGGTGCAAAGGTACAGCGTCATACGGATATCAAGACCCTTCCCTATCCGGGATTCCCCACGGACATGCAGCCCCAGATGGCTGTGACCCTGTCCCTGGCAGAGGGTACCAGTATGGTGACGGAAAGTATTTTTGAGAACCGTTTCAAATACGTGGATGAGCTGGCCCGCATGGGAGGCAATATCAAGGTAGAAGGCAATGTGGCGGTGATCGACGGCATCGAGAGCTTCTCCGGAGCTACCGTCAGCGCGCCGGATCTGAGAGCGGGAGCAGCCCTCGTGATCGCAGGCCTTGCGGCCCAGGGATTCACGACGGTGGACGAGATCGGATATATCCAGAGAGGCTATGAGTGCTTCGAGGAAAAGATCAAGGGCTGCGGAGGCACCATTGAAAAGGTGGATTCCGACAAGGCAGCAGCAAAATTCAAACTGAAGGTGGGCTAAATGAAATCGATACTGATCATAGGCATGGGACGTTTTGGCAGACACATGGCAGAGAAGCTGCAGGAGCTGCATCATGAGGTCCTGGCGGTGGACAGGGATGAGGAACGGGTCAATCAGGCCCTCCCCTATGTGACCAACGCTCAGATCGGAGACGCAACCAACGAAGACTTTATCAGAAGACTTGGGGTCAAGAACTTCGACTTCTGCGTAGTGGGGGTGGGGGATGACTTCCAGAGCTCCCTGATCATTACCTCTCTTCTGAAGGACAACGGAGCCCGCATGGTGATCTCCAGGGCTTCCAGGGATATGCAGGCGAAACTTCTTCTGCGGAACGGGGCCAATGAAGTGGTATATCCGGAGAAGCAGCAGGCAATCTGGGCAGCAGTCCGCTACAGCTCGGACAATGTATTCGACTACATCCCCCTTACGGAGAAGGTCTCCATCTATGAGACGCCGGTGCCGGCAGCCTGGATGGGAAAGACCATTGCAGAGCTTAAGATCAGACAACGCTACCACATCAATATTGTGGCAGTACGCCGGGGCGGCGAGGTGATCTCCGTACCGGGAGCAGACTATACCTTTACGGGATCCGAGGTGATCTTTGTACTGGGAGAGAACCGGGATGTGACCAAGTTCACCCATTTCTAAATCAAAGGAGACAGCCATGAAACCATTTGACGCAAGTGTCAGAAAACAGATCAAAAAACAGGCAAAGCAGGAAGTAAAGAGCCGTCTTGGATCTGTGATCGGGACCCAGATCCTCTATTCCCTGCCCTTTGCAGCCATCGGAGCGGTCCTCTATTTCATGCTGATCGCAAGGATCCTGGTTTTCGCCTTCCAGTTCGGAACAGGCGGCATGGCAGGGGCCTCGGAGGACGCCATGATGCTGGCATCCATGAAGCTGATCGGAGAGGTAGTCCTGATGTGCCTTGGAGCAATGGTTTTATATCTGCTCATCGGATCGGCCCTTACCTTCGGACTTATGCAGTACTTTATCCGGCTCTATCGGGGAGAGAAGCCCACGGTGGGTCTTCTGGGCTACGGCTTCTGCGGGATCCGGCGTTTCTGGAACAGCATCAAGCTGGCGGTGTGCATCGGCTTCCGGAGTTTCCTGTGGATGATCATTCCCACCATCCTCTATGTGGTGGCAGCTTTTGGCTTTGGCTTGAATGCGGCTATTTCCGGGGCTGATCCGGAGGGCGTGATCCAGGTGATCTACTGGATCTACGTTGTGGTGACCATGCTGATCGCCATCAAGATCCAGACCTATTACGGAGCCTACATCCTGATGGATCAGAACAGCAGCCTTGGGGCCTGGGAATCCACAAAGCAGAGCAGCGCTCTCTTTAAGGGAAAATACATTGCCCTACTGGTATTCGAACTGAGCTATCTTCCCTGGTATCTGCTGCTGATCCCCCTGGTACTTGTGGCAGCCCTTCTGATCGGACTTACAGTCATGAGCTCCAGCGTCCTGCTGATGTCCATCTGCATCGCGGCAGTGGTGATCCTGGCGCTGATATACGTGTACTACCTGACGGCTTATTTCAATGCAGCTTTCTTCGGCATCTGTGATTATCTGGGAATGGCTCCGGAGAAAGAAGAGCCGGAGGCAGCTGATGCAGCAGAGGCTGTAGAGGCCGTAGATGCAGCAGAATCAGCTGCGCCGGTGGCAGCCCCCAAAGCAGAGGCAGCGGAGCCCGCAGAGCAGCCCGCATTGCCGGAGACTGTCCGGAAGGAGTCCGGAAAAGAGGATTCTGCAGAAGAATAAAAGACCATAAAATTTAAATATCATGTCCCGGAGGATCGAAAAAGCTCCGGGACATATCCATTAAAAAAGGCCACGTTTCTTGATAGGAAACGATGGCCTTTTAGGTTGCCGTAAATCAACCAACCGGTAATCAACCAACCGTAACGGACTCCTCCGGCTTTCTGGAAAGAGGCGCCCGGTAATTCCGCTGCATGGCATACAGCAATGTAAGACCTCCGAGACGGCCCAGGTACATCAGGGCGATGAGGACGATCCTGGAGGGCAGGGAGGCCTCCGAGGAGATCCCTACGGAAAGTCCCACGGTAGCGATGGCTGAGGTGGTCTCGTAGCAACACTGAAGGAGGGGAAGCCCGTCCCGGATGCTGATGAACATGGCCCCCAGCAGCATACCGGAAAAATACAGCACCACCAGGGTAACGGCGTTTGGCAGGACGGAGCCCGGAAGTCTCCGGTCGAAGACCTCGATGCCGCCCTTTCTGCGGATGAAGCTTATGGTACATAGGAGCATCACCGCAAAGGAGGTGGTCTTGATACCGCCGGCAGTGGAACCGGGGGATCCGCCGATGAGCATCAGGATGATGGTGACGATGGAGGACTCGGTACTGAGGGCAGTCTGGTCGATGGTATTGAATCCAGCCGTTCTGGGCGTCACGGACTGGAAGAGGGCGGCCCAGACCTTTTCCGGCAGGCTCAGCTCCGCCCACTGGGGCAGGCTCATTTCATAAAAGAAGAAGAACAGGGCCGGAAACAGGATAATGCAGAAGGTGGTGACCAGCACCAGCTTGGTCTGAAGCCGGTAAAGGCGGAAATGAAGCTTGTGGCGGCAGATGTCCTCCCATACCAGAAAGCCGATACCGCCGATGATGATCAGCAGCATGATCACCGTATTCACCAGGGGATCCGCAATATAATAACAGAGGGAATCGTAGGGCTTGAACTGTCCCATCAGGTCAAAGCCCGCATTACAGAAGGCGGAGATGGAATGGAAGATCCCGGCCCAGGTCCCTTCGACGACGCCCATACGGGGGATAAAACGATAGGCCAGAAGGATGGCCCCGATGGCCTCGATGATGATCATGCCCCGGAGGATGAAGCCGGTGAAGCGGATGATACCGCCGTTCTGGGACAGGGAGATGGACTCCTGCATAATGATCCTCTGCTTTAATCCGATCCGTTTACCGCTGAGGACGAAGATGGTGATGGCCACCGTAACGACCCCCATGCCCCCGATCTGGATCAGGGTGATGATCACCAGCTGACCGAAAAAGGTCCAGTAGCTGAAGGTATCGTGGAGGATGAGCCCCGTCACGCAGGTGGCTGAGGTGGCTGTAAAAAGGGCATCCCAGAAGGGTGCCCCCATGCCGTCCCTGGTGGAGATGGGAAGGCAGAGCAGAAGGGCCCCTGCCAGGATGATGGCCGCAAAGCCCAGGGTGATCACCTGGGCAGGTGTAATGTTTTTGAGCATTTTTGAAAAAAGTCCCATAGTGCCTCTTAAATAGTCTTATCATTCTTATAAAAGTATGATAATATAATGTACTGTTATTTAAGGATAACAGCCTGAAAATCATCATCATTATAGGGTATCCTCCCTGGAAAGTAAAGACGGTTTCCGGGGGGAAAGGAAGAAAAAATTATGACGCAGAAACAGCCGGAAGAAAGGGAAAGCCTTGAGGAGATCCTGCAGATGGAGGCCCCGGAGGAGGGAAGCCTGTCTCTGGATCTGGAAAAAGAAGCAGCAGAGGGGAACCGGGAGGTGATTCTGGTGGCACTATCGGAATCCGCCAACTGCCCCAAGGTCATCCGGGCGGCAGCCAGACTGGCGGCGGAGCTTTCCGCGCCCCTTAAGGCAGTATACGTGGAGCAGAGGCGCATCGAGGAGCTGGGGGAGGAGGACCGGCGGAACGTGACGGAAAACATCCGTCTGGCAAAATCCCTGGGAGCGGAGATGCTCTTTGCCTACGGCACCAACGTGGTGGGCCAGCTGACGGAGACTGCAAACGTAACAGGAGCCACCAAGCTCTTCATCGGCATTTCCGGAAGGAAGCTCATGGAGGGTAAGGAAAATATGGGGATCCAGATCAAGAACCGGATGCCGAGCCTGGATGTCTACATCATCCCGGGAGCGGCGGCTGAGCCTCCAAGGGGCAGGACGGAGGTCAATGAAGCCGTAAGGAAGAAGACCTATTCCGAAAAATCCCCCTTTATCCTCTTCCTCTATCTGCTGGGGGTCATGGCCCTCTGTACCGTCATCGCCCTGGTGGGACGGCGGATCGGCCTGCCCTACGTGGACATCGTGATCATCTATCTTTTCGGGGTGCTGCTCCTTAGCATCCTGGACGGCAACCGGATCTACCTGGCAGCAGGCTCCCTGTTTTCCGTGGCCCTTGCGGACTATTTCTTCGTGGAGCCCTATTACAGCTTCCACGGCAGCAACTATAAGGACATCGTGACCCTGTGCATGATGTTCGCCATGAGCTTTACCGTATCCTCCCTGATGGGCCGGATCCGGCAGGAGCTTACGGCAAACCACAGGACCTCCATGCGGACGGACATCCTCTTCAACTGTTCCACGTCCCTGCTGCGGGCAAGGAACAAGCGGGAGGTGGAGAGCACCATTGCGGAGCAGATGACCCGGCTGGTGCGCATGTCCGTGGTGATCTACAGAAAGAGCGGGGAAGGCAGGCTCATGGGACCCTTCTACTATCCGAAGCCGGGGGTCTCGGAGGCACAGCTCTATCCCCTGGACAATGAAAATGACCGGGCTGCAGCGGAGACCGTCCTGGAAACGGGGCAGAGATCCGGCTACGGCACCAAAAGCAACAACGGGGCCAGAGCCCTGTACCTCCCTATAAAAAATGGCGACGAGATCTATGCCGCCGTGGGCCTTTATCAGGAGGAGGGGGAGCCCCTGCCGCCCTTTGAATACGGCGTGTTGAATTCCATCCTGAATGAGGCGGCCCTGGTATACGAGCGGCTGTCCGGAGGCCGCAGGAAATAAGCTGAAGAAAGGCTATCAAGAAAGGACCATATATGCATAAATATCTGACGGCAGCAGGATTTTCCACTCTGGATACGGAGCGGAAGGTCTATGAATTCCTGGAGGAGCAGGTGATCCGGGAGGAAAACCTGACGGACCGGGCCGCCCTTATGGAGGGCTGCAGCCTCCGGGAATACCGGCTTGCAGCAGCGGATCACATCGGGATCTGCGCCGGAGTCCTGGATCTTGGGAACGGAAGCTCCCGGATCGATTATTATTATCCCTACTTCGACACGGAGGAGGTCTCCTCCGGAGAGCTCTGCACCGTGGAGCGGTATACGGAGCGGGAGAACTATGCAGGGGTGATCGACGAATACAGGATCGGCCTGTCCCTGATCTTCTTTATCAACAATCCCGTGGCCTACCGGAAGCTTCCGGACGCAGGACGGGTGGCGGACTTTAAGGGCACCAGGCTCAGCGCCTTCTGCAATGATGCAACGGTGATCCTTCCGATCCTGAAGACGGAAGAGGACCTGGAGGGCATGAAAAACAGCCGCCGGGAGCAGGAAAGCCTCATCGAGGCAGCCCGGAACGGAGACGAGGACGCCATCGAGACCCTTACGGCCACGGACATGGATATGTTCAATCAGATCTCAAAGCGCATCGAGAAGGAGGACCTGTATTCCGTGGTGGAGCAGAGCCTCATGCCCTGCGGAGTGGAGTGCGATCAGTATTCCATCATCGGAGAGATCATGGCGGTGGACGAAACGGAAAACACCTGCACCGGGGAGATGCTCTGGATCCTAAGCGTTATCTGCAACGAGGTCAGCTTCCGGCTGGCGGTGCCCAGGGCAAGGCTTACGGGAGAGCCGGCAGTGGGCCGCAGGATCAAGGCCCGGATCTGGCTGCAGGGCAGCGTGGATTTCAGCAACCCGGCAAGATAAAGCCTGGATCAGTAAGATAAAGTCAAGAGTAAGATAAAGCTAAGATAAGGTAAAAAAAGAGGCGTTGAAGTGAGAAAAACAGTTTCCTATATCATCAGTGTGATCATGGCCCTCTGCCTGATCTTTGCGGCCCTCATCACCTCCGTGGAGGCGGTGTGCTACTGGAACCCGGGCTACTTTGAAAGGGAATACGAAAAGCACGAGGTGCTGGCAAGCCTTCCGGAGATGAAGCTCACCGGAGAGGACAGCCTCATGACCGTCACGGAGCACATGATGAAGTACCTCCGGGGGGATGAGGACGCACCAACGCTTCAGATCGAGGTCACCATGGGAGGCCAGAAGCGGGGCTTCTTTACGGAACGGGAGATCCTCCACATGGAGGATGTAAGGGACCTCTTCGTGGGGGCCCAGCAGCTTCGGGCCGGAGCCCTGGTGCTGATCCTTGCGGGGGCAGCCCTGCTCTGGATCCTCAGGGACCGGAAGGACAAAGGAAGCGCCCTGCGGATCTTCTGCAGGGGGATGCTCCTTGGCACCGGACTCATGCTGGTGCTGGCGGCCCTTCTGGGAGTGGTGCTTGCCACAGATTTCTCCAATGCCTTTGTGACCTTCCATCACATCTTCTTCGACAACGACCTGTGGATCCTGGATCCCAGGGTGGATATGCTGGTGAACATCGTGCCGGAGGGCTTCTTCTTCGACACGGCGGCCCGGATCCTGGGGCTCTTCCTGGGGGCCCTTGTGCTGCTCTGCAGCCTGTCCCTCTGGTACCTGGGCCGCAGCCCCAGGCGCAGTGGCCGCCGGGAAAATAAGGCTTGATAAACCGGATGCATCCATGTTATAATGCATTACTGCGTAAGCAAAAACCAAATCGGCACAAGTCTCTGTAGCTCAGCAGGATAGAGCGTTCGCCTCCTAAGCGAAAGGCCAGCGGTTCGAATCCGCTCAGGGACGTAGGAAAATGCAGGTCATGAGGGCCTGCATTTTTTGTTGATCATTTTTGTTGGTCATTAGTCGGAACTGGCTGGTGGGCGGGGTATACCGGTTCAATGTAGGATCAGTACCTGCTCAATATCGGATCAACACCTGCTCAATGCCCGGAGACGGTCTGAATTTCATTTTTTTTGATTTGGGGTGTACGTTTCAGGGCCTGGTACACCCTGTTTTCAAGAAACCTGATTCTGGGGTGTAAGTTCAGGATAAACTGAACCCTATAGGGTAGACACGAGGAAAAAGTGTTTTACATGCATTTTGAGAGTCCTCTCTCTACTGTGGA
>CALWES010000016.1 GCA_944377405.1 uncultured Lachnospiraceae bacterium
GTCCACAGTAGAGAGAGGACTCTCAAAATGCATGTAAAACACTTTTTCCTCGTGTCTACCCTATAGGGTTCAGTTTACAGGGCTGGTACCCCCTATTTTCAAGAAACCTGATTTTGGGGTGTAAGTTCAGGAAGATATGACGGCTTTTTCAAGCATTCCTTCTATTCGGGGTGTACCTACCAGGTAAACTGACGGCTTTTTGAAACATTCTTTCGATTTGAGGTGTACACGCCAGGTAAAGGTTACACCCCAAATTTCAAAAAATGAAAATCGGACCGTCGATCCGCTTCAAAGTTACACCTCAAATTTTCAAAAGTCAAAATCGGACCGTCAAAAAGCCGTAAACTGAGCCATAAACGATACGGTACAGCACGCGCGGCGAAATGCTGCGACGCCGTTACTCTATCTGAGCCCTGAGCAGGTTGATCTCCTGTATGAACAGAGACGTGGCTGGGGAAAACAGGTTGTTCTTCTTCCATACCAGCACGCTGTGGGTCATCCGGCGCGGCTCCAGGGGGATGAAGCGCAGCCTTGGGTCACTTCGGATCGCCAGGGCTCCGTCCATGCAGAAGGCGCAGCCCAGGCCTTCGGCCACCATCAGGGCTGCATTGGAAAGCAGGGTGTAAAAAAGAGGGATCCTCACTTCTTTTTCTTCCCGCCCAAGCCAGTGCAGGATCTCCGTACGGATATTCTCCCGCAAAGGCAGGATCAGGGGATATGGAGCCACATCCTCCGCTGTAAGAGATGTTTTTTCATTCAGCGGATGATCCTCCCGCACAAGTAAGCCCCAGGTATCCTGTTGGTTCAGGCGGACATAATCATATTTTGTCACATCAATGGGCTCCAGAAGAAGACCGATATCCACAAGCCCCTTATCCAGGCGGTCCCTGATGTTGTCCACAGTTTCGTTATAAAGCGTAAACTGCACCGCAGGATATTTCCCTGAAAATTTGTTGATGAGCTTCGCCAGCGTCTGGCCACCGACTGCTTCGGAAGCGCCGATCACCACCATACCGCTGATGCCATTCTGCCTTCCGGCAAAATTCTTTTCCAGCCTGTCTGCCAGCTCCACGATCTCCTGGGCCCGCTGCCGGAAAAATATGCCGTCTTCCGTCAGCTTCAGTCCGTTTTTCCCCCGCAGTGTCAGCGTGACCCCCAGCTCCCGCTCCAGATCCATGATCTGGCGGCTGAGGGTGGGCTGGGTCACATGCAGGATATCCGCCGCCCTTGTGATGTTTTCTTCCTGGGCGGCTGCTAAAAAATAGCGAAGTGTCCGAAGTTCCAAAACCCTGTCTCCTGTTTTTCTTTCCCTTACATGATCTCGTCGGAATCCAGGATGATGGTAAAGGGGCCGTCGTTCAGGAGCTCCACCTTCATGTCAGCCCCAAAGCGTCCCTGCTGGACCTCCGGTACATATTTTTTTGTTTCTTCTATTATATAGTCGTACATGGGGGAAGCCATGTCCGGCTTTCCGGCACGGGTGAAGCCGGGACGGTTGCCGTGCTTTGTCTCCGCATAGAGGGTGAACTGGGAGATCAGCAGGATCCCTCCTCCCACGTCTGCCAGAGACAGGTTTGTCTTTCCGGCCTCGTCCTCAAAAATCCGCAGGCCGCACATCTTTTTGACCATCTTATCGGCGATCTCCTTCGTATCGGTCTGTGCCACGCCGCAAAGCACCATAAAGCCCTTTCCGATCTTTCCCAGTACTTCCCCATCCACCGTTACGGAGGCGTGGGTCACTCTCTGTATCACAAACTTCATCTGTCTTTACTCCTCGTTTTCATTTTCAGGCCCTGCGTTCCTCAGGACTGCAGCTCCCTGCGGACTGCTTCGTAGACCTTATGGGCGATCTCCTCGCCCTGAGCCAGCCAGGCCTCGCCCCTTGAAAGGAGCAGCTCCGCCTGCTTTCTGTCCTGCATATCCCGGGCATTGATCATCACATTCAGGAAAGCTCCTGAAAGGGCCGCAGACAGCAGTCTGGCTCCGATCCCCACATCGCTTAAGGCAAGCCTGGTGCCGATGGTCAGAAGCTCCTCCATGATCTGAAGGCCCTTTAAGGACAGCTCCATGGTCTCCAGGGGGACCCGGCAGGCCAGAAGGAGGCAGCGCTCCATCTCTTCCTTCCGTTTCGCCTGTTCCTCCTCCGTATCCCTGGGCATACGGTAGGCGGCGGAAAGGGGCAGGAAGTTATATTCATCCGCATCTGCCAGAAGCAGAAACCGGTCCCTGAGGGCCGAAAGCTCCGGAAGGATCTGCTCCAGGCGCTCCTGATAGGCGGCATATTTCTTCTTTCCGGTGGTGAGGTTCGTCACCATAAGCCCCAGGGCCGTTCCCAGCATCCCGGTCAGTGCCACTGCTCCCCCTCCGGAGGGCACCGGCGCCTTTCCTGAGAGCTCTCCTGCGTATTCCGTGATCTTCTTTTCTCCCGTGGTCATGGCTCCCTCTCCTCTCTCTCATAGCCCTTCCCTGAGGAAGAGGCTGCTGTCGTTTATTATAAAGGATTTCCCCTTCCCTTGCAATTCCCTTTAAAATATGGTAAAAGTTTCATAAATGCATTTTACAAGGAGTTTTTTTATGCACTCTTTTCCCTTCAGGCAAGTTTTTTCCGGCCTGACCTGCCTGCTGCTTGCAGGGCTTCTGACCCTGCCCTCCACGGCAGCCTATGGAAATGAAGGCTCTCTTCAGGCCTTCCAGTCCACTTCATCCGTTTACTATTCCGGCATCGGAGAGGTATCCGGCCCGGGGCTTACGCCCACGGAGCTTCCCACCCGGACCGATAATTTTGATGAGGCCCCCGCCTTTTCCGGCGGCGAGATCCGTTTCCTGGCAAACACCTCCACGGATCAGCAGCAGCTTTCCGGCGTATTCAGAAGCTCCGACGGAAAGGTACTGGTGGTGGACGGAGGGGTCGCTGCCGACACGGAGCATCTGATCTCCGTGCTGCAGGAGTACGGAGGCACCGTAGACGCCTGGCTCATCACCCATCCCCAGGACGACCATGTGGGAGCCCTGTACGAGATCCTTACAAAGCATTCCGACCGGATCCACATCCGGAACATCTATTTTCATTTCCTGGAGGAGGACTGGTACGGGGAGGTGGCCCCGGAGGACCAGCCCATGGTGGAGAATCTCCTGGCTGCCCTCAAGGCCCTGCCCAATGAACGTCTCCACGGCTTCGGAGCGGCTGCTCCGGGAAAGGGCGTCACCGTGGTCCTTTCCGACTGTCTGCGCTTTCAGGTCATAAACGACCCCCTGCAGATGACCGGCCCCTATGCCGTCAATAATTCCAGCCTCATGTATGACATCACCATGGACGGGAAGCATATCATCGTCCTGGGGGATATGGGCCCCGACGGCGGCGACAAGCTTCTGCCCCAGATCCTCATGTCAAAGATCACCGCAGATTATGTGGTCATGAGCCACCACGGACAGAACGGCGTCCGGGAGAATTTTTACCGGGCCCTCAGGCCCCAGGCCTGCATCTGGTCCTGTCCGGACTGGCTCTTCAACGCCCCGCCGAAGAATCAGAACAGGCTTCGTACCGACGAGACCAAGAGCTTCATCAAAAACATGGGGATCACCCGGAATTACTGTACCAAGGACGGGGATGTGATCCTCCGCTAAACCTGAAAAACGGCGCCCCCTGGGTGCCATAAAAAACAGGAGTCTGTGCCAATGACCTTCCGGCACAAACTCCTGTTTTTTATGTCTTATTCTTCCTTTTCTTTTCCCGTAAAAAACACGGCCACGGTCCCGGGGCCCGTATGGGAACCGATCACGGTACCGATGTCGTAGATCCGGATCTTCCCGGCAAGCTTCGGCATGGCCTTTTCGATCATGGCCGCCAGGGTCTCCGCCTCATTCCTGCAGGCGGACTGGCTCATATAGCAAAGGCCGTCGTAGTCGGGGCCTCCCTCGGCCCGCTTCAGCATCTCCGCCACCAGGGCTTCCCGGACCTTCTGCTTACCCCGGCACTTGGCATAGGGCACCAGCTTTCCTTCCCGGTTGACCCGCATCAGGGGGCAGATCTTAAGGGCCGTTCCAAAGATACAGGCGGTTTTGGATACCCGGCCGCCCCGGCACAGGTAGGTCAGGTCTCCTGTATAGAACCAGGCATTGACTCCGTCCCGGATCCGGAGGATGTACTCCCGAAGCTCCGTAAGGTCCATGCCCCTGTCCCGTCCATCTGCCGCCAACTCCGCCAGAAGTCCGAAGCCGGAGGAGGCATTCAGGGAATCGATGACCTCGATCCTGCTTCCCGGATACTGCTCCATCAGCTCCTGGGCCGCCAGGCAGGCGGAATTGTAGGTGCCTGAGATCCCCGTGGATAGGGTCAGGTGCAGTACATCCTTTCCCGCCTCCAGCATGGGACGCCAGAAGGCCTCGTATTCTCCGATGCTCACCTGGGAGGTGGTGGAGACGGAGCCCTTCGCCATCCTGTCGTAGAACACTCCGATGGGCATGCTCTTTCCAAAATCATCCCGGTAGTCCGCATCGTCCATATGGAAGGTGAAGCAGACAAAGGGGATATTTCTCTCGGCAAAGCGCTCTGCCGAAAGGTCTGCCGTGGATTCACAGGTCAAAAGGTATTCTCTCATAATTTTATTCCTCGTCCAGTTTCAGGACCGACATGAAGGCTTCCTGAGGGATCACCACGTTACCCACCTGGCGCATCCGCTTCTTGCCTTCCTTCTGCTTCTCCAGAAGCTTCTTCTTTCTGGAAACATCGCCGCCGTAGCACTTTGCCAGCACGTCCTTCCGAAGGGCCTTGATGGTCTCTCTGGCGATGATCTTTCCGCCGATGGCCGCCTGGATCGGGATCTCGAAGAGCTGGCGGGGGATCTCCTCCTTCAGCTTCTCGCACATCCTTCTGCCCCTTTCGTAAGCGGAGTCCGCATGAACGATGAAGGACAGGGCGTCCACCTCTTCCTTATTTACAAGGATATCCAGCTTCACAAGCTTTGACTGCTGGTATCCCTTCAGCTCGTAGTCAAAGGAGGCATAGCCCCGGCTCCGGGACTTAAGGGCGTCAAAGAAATCGTAGATGATCTCATTTAAGGGAAGCTCATACTTCAGGAGGGCTCTGGTCTCCTCCATGTACTCCATCCCCTTGTAGATGCCCCGGCGCTCCTGACACAGCTTCATGATGGCCCCCACGTATTCCGTGGTCACCATGATCTCCGCATCCACGATGGGCTCCTCCATGTACTCGATCTGGGAGGGATCCGGAAGATTGGTGGGGTTGGTCAGGTCGATGCACTCGCCGTTGGTCTTATGTACCTTATAGATAACGGAAGGCGCCGTAGTCACAAGGTCCAGGTTGTATTCCCGCTCCAGACGCTCCTGGATGATCTCCAGGTGCAGAAGTCCCAGGAATCCGCAGCGGAATCCGAAGCCCAGGGCCACGGAGGTCTCAGGCTCATAGAAAAGGGAAGCGTCGTTCAGCTCCAGCTTCTCAAGGGCCTCCCGCAGATCCGGATACTTTGCGCCGTCTGCAGGGTACAGTCCGCAGTAGACCATGGGGGTCACCTTCTTATAGCCCGGAAGGGGCTCCTTTGCCGGGTTCTCCCGTCCCGTGATGGTGTCGCCCACCTCCGTAGTGGAGATATTCTTGATGCTGGCAGTCACATAGCCTACCATGCCTGCGGAGAGCTCATCGCAGGGGATGAACTGTCCCGGGCCGAAATAGCCCACCTCCACCACGTCGTACTCTGCTCCGGTGGCCATCATCCTGACGGGCATGCCGCGTCTGATGGTTCCCTCCTTTACGCGGCAGAATACGATGACGCCCTTGTAGGAGTCATAAACGGAGTCGAAGATAAGGGCCTGAAGGGGCGCCTCCGGATCGCCGGTGGGAGCCGGGATCTTCTGGACGATCATCTCCAGCACTTCCTCCACGTTGAGGCCGGTCTTTGCAGAGATCCTGGGAGCATCCTCCGCCTCGATGCCGATGACGTCCTCGATCTCCCGGGCCACCCTGTCCGGGTCCGCGCTGGGCAGGTCGATCTTGTTGATCACGGGAAAGACCTCCAGGTTGTGATCCAGGGCCAGGTATACATTGGCCAGGGTCTGGGCCTCGATGCCCTGTGCGGCGTCCACCACCAGGACTGCTCCGTCGCAGGCAGCCAGGGAACGGGACACCTCATAGTTGAAGTCCACGTGTCCCGGAGTGTCGATGAGGTTGAAGACATACTCCTGTCCGTCCTTTGCCTTATAAATGGTACGGACGGTCTGGGCCTTGATGGTAATGCCTCTCTCCCGCTCCAGATCCATGTTGTCCAGGACCTGGGCCTGCATCTCCCTCTGGGTCAGAAGTCCCGTCATCTCGATGATACGGTCCGCCAGGGTGGATTTGCCGTGGTCGATATGAGCAATGATACAGAAGTTTCTGATTAAGTTTTGATTGATTTGATTTGCCATGGCATAAATCATATCAAATTTTCCCTTTAAATTCAATATTCCACTTGACATCTTTACGCCTTACGGATAGAATATTTAAGAATGTTTACACCAAACTGTCCGTGTCCGGGATTAGTGGAAACAGATATCATCAGAAAAAGGAGGTGTAACCAAGATGGCAAATATTAAATCCGCAAAGAAGAGAATCCTTGTCATTCAGACCAAGACTGAAAGAAATAAAGCGATCCGTTCCAAGGTAAAGACCTACGTAAAGAAGGTTCAGACCGCTATCGAGTCAGGCGATAAGGCACAGGCAAACGAAGCTCTTAGGGCTGCTGTATCCGAGATCAGCAAGGCTGAGTCCAAGGGCGTTTACCATGCGAATACTGCTTCCAGAAAGATCGCAAGACTTTCCAAGGCAGTTGCTGCAATGGCCTAAGCTTTGGTATCACATACACTACGGAAAGAAAACTCTCAGGAATAACCCGCCTGAGAGTTTTTTGTGTTCCGTTTATTCTTTTTATCAGCTTGCCAGGATGATCTCCAGGCCAAGCTTCTCATTCATATCTCCCTGCTTGATCTTCGTCTCCATCTCCACGCAGAGCTCCAGGTAACGCCTGGCCTCGGAAAGGCTTACGCGCTGGCTCTGCTCCTTCAGCTTCCTCAGCTGCCAGTCTTTAAGCTTCAGCTTTTCCGCTAGGTCCCCGTCTCCGATCCGTTCCCGGGACAGCTCCTTTAACAGGTAGACCTGGTTGAACTGCCGGGACAGAAGGAACAGGACCCGCATGGGCGGCACCTTCAGGGACAGCAGGTCCTCAAAGAGTCTGAGGGCCTCCCCCATGTTTCCCTTAAGCTTTGCGGAAAGCATGTCGAAGACCTTGTCCGATACGGTCTTTGAGCAGATGGCCTCGATGTCCTGCTCCCGGATCTCCACCATGGGCAGGACATTTCCTCCGCCTCCCGCAAGCTCCTCCGGGGAGGCGGTATAGGCGATGAGCTTCTCCAGCTCCGTCTGCAGGTTCAGCATATCATAGCCTGTAAGCTGCAGGAGGCGGGTCATGGCCCTGCCGCTCAGCTCCCGGTGATTCTTCTTCAGATAATTCTGGGCCCAGCTTCTGATCTTCGTCTGATCCTGGGCCGCCTCCTTAAAGGAGAGGGACTCCGCCTTCTGATAGCGGAAGACCTCTCCCTTTTCCTTTATGAACTTATAGAGCCGGTTTCCCGCCTCTGCCTCTGTTTCGTAGAAGATCAGCACCGTGCTTTCCGGCAGGGCGGAAAGCTCCTTCAGAAAATCCTCCGGCACGGCTCCCCGGAACAGGCCGCTGTCCGTCAGCAGGATGGTCCTGCGATCAGATAGGAAGGGCATGGTATTCCCCAGCCGCAGCACCTCATCCCGGTCAAGGTCCTTCCCTTCAAAGGCGTTGAAATTCATGCTGCCTTCCGTATGAAGGGCCTTAAGGAGCTCCTTTTTCTTTTTTTCCTTCAGATACTGTTCATCCCCGCAGATCAGGTTGAATCGCTTAAGCTCTGCCGCCATGGTTTCCGGTCCCCTGTCTTCTTTTCCGCCCCGGCCGGGGCGAATCTTTCCGTTTCTCTTCCGCCCATTATAATATAAGCCCGGAAGAAACTCAAGAAATCAGGTTCCTGAGATCACAAGCTCTCCTGCCAGCAGGGAGGGCGCCAGAACACAGGCGCAGTCCGGGGTGGTGGCAGCATAGTCTCTGCCGGCTGCCCGGGTATTTTTCAGCATTTCAAAAAAGTTTCCTGCGATGGCCACCTGACGGAAGGCACCGCCGGTCTTTCCTTCCTTTACGATCCTGCCTCCTGCGATCAGGGAGAAGCTGCCGTCCTTTACATTGGTGCCGGCAAAGACTCCGTCCACCGTGGTCACCAGAAGACCCTCTCCCAGCTCCCGAAGGAGTTCCGGAAGGTCCCCGGCCTCTGTCCCGGCTTCCAGGCGGATGTTGGTAACACCCGTATCGATGTCGGACTGAAGGTCCGGTTTGAAGCCGTTTCCGGTGCTTTTCTTTCCCTGCTCTCCTGCAGACTTCCGGTTAAACAGGGGCTGCTCCAGAAGGCCGTTTCTCACCAGATACTTTTCCGACACGGGAGTCCCCTCGTCGTCGATCCTGCGGCTCACCCTTCCCTCCGGAAGTTCCGGAAGCTCTCTGATGGACAGGGATCCGGCTGCTACAGCCTCCCCTTCCCTTCCGGAAAGACAGCTTGTGCCGTCTGACAGACGGCTTCCGTAAAAGGCAGGCAGATAAGCCTCCAGAAGCTCCGCCACAACTGCGTTCTTCAGGATCACGGGATAGCTTCCGGAGGGCAGGCTCCTGCCGGAAAGGCCTGCAATGGCCTCCCTGGCCGTCTGGTCCGCCAGCTCCTCCGGGGCTGTCTCCTCCAGATTCCTTCCGTATCGACAGGCATTGGCAAGCTCCGTGTCGCCCTCCCGTTTTGCGATGACGGTCATCCGCAGGCAGTGATAGCCCGTGGCGTCCGTAAGCTGCAGGATGCCCCTTCCGTCATAGAGGAAGATCCGTTCCTCCTTCTGTTCGTAGGACAAGTTCTCCACAAGGGCTGTCTCCGGATAGGCACAGGCCCGTTTCTCCGCTGCAAGGAGCCGGGGCAGCACCGCTTCATGGTCCTCCCAGAGGAAGCTTCCAGCAGGCGCTTCCTCTGCGGCCCTTCTCTCCTGTCCCTCCCGGGAGTCCTCCGACATGGCGGAAGCCTCCTCGGGACTGCCGTTCTTCGGCATAAGGGCAGCCGTGGCCTTCATGAGCTCCACAAGCTCCGGGATCCTTTCTTCCTCCGGCATGGCGGTAAAGCTGACCCGGCCCCTGCGGCCCTCAAGGCTTCCGGACAGGACATACATCCGGTCCAGGGAATCCTGCTGCCGCTCCCGCTGCTGCTTTCTGACTGCCGTCAGCCGGCTGCGGTTTTCCGTAAGGCTCAGGCTGATGCCCGTGAAGCCTGCCTCTCTGAGGCATTCTCCAAGTCTGGCATAGGTTTTCTGTTCCTGTTCCCTCATCATGCTTCATCACCTCCCACCGTCATCTCCGAGATCTTCACGGAGGGCTGTCCTGCGCCGATATAGACGGCGCCGCTGGCTGCGTAGCAGAAGCCCTGCCGCAGTTCAAAATCGCTGCCTACCATCTCCACCCGCTTCAGGATGTCGCCGCCGGTGCCGATCAGAGTCGCCCCGTGGACCGGCTTTACGATCCGTCCATTCTCTATCAGATAGGTCTCTGCCGTGTTGAAATTAAAGGCGCCGGTTTCCGGATTTACGGAGCCTGCATTGATGCTCTTTACATAAATGCCCCGCTCCACGGAGGCGATCATATCCTCCAGGGAATCCTCCCCGGGAGCGATATAGGTATTGGTCATACGGGAGGTGGGCATAAAGCGGTAGTTCTGGCGCCTTGCGGAGCCTGTAGGCTCCATTCCCAGCTTCATTCCGTTGAAGCGGTCCACCATATAGCCCTTCAGGATTCCCTTTTCGATGAGGACGTTCCTTCTGGTGAGATTGCCTTCATCGTCCATATGCAGGGATCCCCACTCTCCTTCCATACTGCCGTCGTCAATGAGGGTCACCTTGTCCGTGGCCACCCTCTGGCCCAGCAGTCCTGAGAACTCCGAAGCGCCGTCTGCCACGGCGGAAGCCTCCAGAGAGTGGCCGCAGGCCTCGTGGAAGAAGAGCCCTCCGAAGCCGTTGGCAATGACCACAGGCATCCGCCCTGTGGGACAGGGGGCTGCATGGAGCATATTAAGAGCTCCCTCCGCCGCCTTTTTTGCCCAGTCCTCCGGCCGGATCATCTCATAGTATTCAAAGCCCCTCATGGCACCCGGGCCGATGTAGCTGTTTCCGGTGCTGCCGCCATCCTTCGCCGTGGCAGCAATATAAAGCCTTGTCTTGTTCCTTCTGTCCTGGGCGCAGAGTCCCTCCGTATTGGCGATGAACACCTGCTGGTCCATATCCGTATAGAGGGTGCTCATGCGGCTGATCCGGTCCGATACCGAAAGGCCTGCCAGGTTGCAGCGTTCCGCAAGGGCCGCCTTTTCCGGAAGGCCCGCCTGCCGCAGATCCTGATCCCCATAGTACTTCCTTCCCTGTGAAGCAAAACCGAAGGTGCCGACCTGGGGCTTTCCGCCCTTCCAGTTCTCCTTTAAAAGGCGGAAAAGAGTTTCCTCTTCTCCGCCTTCTGTGTAAAAGTACAGGGAAGCGCCGTTCTGAAATATCCGGATCCCCGTTCCGGTCTCATTGCCTGCCGAAACGGTCTCGATCTCCTTGCCGGTCATACGGAGCTTTGTGAAGGAGGTATCTTCATAGAACACCTCTCCGAAGTCGCCGCCATGGGAAAGGATGTAATCCAGTATCTTTTCTGCCGTCGTTTCCTTTATCATTTCTGTTCTGCCCCGTCCTTTCCGGCTTCCGGCACCTCGTCGTAGAGATGGCAGGCCACAAAGTGGTTAGGTGCGATCTCCCGAAGCTTCGGTGCTGCCTTGGCGCAGGCCTCGGTGGCAAATCTGCATCTGGTGCGGAATTTGCAGCCTGAGGGCGGATTCAGGGGACTGGGCACCTCTCCCTCCAGCTTGATGCGGTCCTTGGTATTTCCCGTATCCGGGTCTGCCTCCGGGATAGCGGAGATCAGGGCCTGGGTATAAGGATGCTTCGGCTCGTTGTAAAGGGTCTCCGTATCCGTAAGCTCCACCACGGAGCCCAGGTACATTACGCAGACTCTGTCAGAGATGTGCTTTACCATGGACAGGTCATGGGAGATAAAAAGGTAGGTCAGCCCCAGCTCTCTCTGAAGCTTCATCAGGAGGTTTACCACCTGTGCCTGGATGGAAACGTCCAGAGCGGAGATGGGCTCATCGCAGACGATGAACTTGGGCTCCACTGCCAGGGCCCGGGCGATGCCCACACGCTGGCGCTGTCCGCCGGAAAGCTCATGGGCGAAACGGTTTGCATACTCCGCATTCAGTCCTACCTTGTGCAGAAGGTCCGTTACCCGGTTCTCCTTCTCCTCCTTTGAGATATGCAGATGCACATCCATGCCCTCGGAGATGATCTCACCGATGGTCATACGGGGATCCAGGGAAGCATAGGGGTCCTGGAAGATGATCTGTACGTCCTTCTTGAAGGACAGCAGGTCCTTGCCGTGGAGCTTGGAGATGTCCTTGCCCTCAAAGAGGATCTTGCCGGAGGTGGGCTCATAGAGCTTCATCATGGTTCTGCCGCAGGTGGTCTTTCCGCAGCCGGACTCTCCCACAAGGCCCAGGGTCTCTCCCCGCTTCATGCGGATGTTTACGTGGTCCACGGCCTTTACCACCTGCTTACGGCCTGCCTTGAAATATTTGCAGAGGTCCTCGGCCACGAGGATCTCATCGTTTTTCATCGTTTCCTGCATTATGCCTCAGCCTCCTTCTGTTTATCGTAGAATGACTTTACCTTGGGTGCCTTTTCGTGCATCAGCCAGCAGGATACCTTGTGGGTATCGCTGATACTGGTCTCCATGGGATTCTGCTCCCGGCAGATCCCCATGCAGTACTCACAGCGGGAAGCGAAGGGGCACTCGTTCAGGGGAAGGATCAGATCCGGCGGCGTACCCTTAAGAGCATAGAGCTCGGACTTCGGTTTGTCGCCCACCTTGGGGATAGAGCTCAGGAGCGCCCAGGTATAGGGGTGCTTTGCCTCATAGAAGATCTCCTTGGCAGTACCCCGCTCCACTACCTGTCCTGCATACATGACCTGGATCCGGTCTGCAAAATTTGCAACCACTCCCAGATCGTGGGTCACCAGGATGATGGCGGTGTTCATCTTCTCCTTCAGGTCCTTCATCAGGTCCATGATCTGGGCCTGGATCGTTACGTCCAGGGCCGTAGTAGGCTCGTCCGCAATGAGGATCTTGGGGTTGCAGGCCAGGGCCATGGCGATCATAACTCTCTGGCGCATACCGCCGGACATCTCATGGGGATAGTTGTCCACGCGCTTTTCCGGGCTGGGGATGTTTACCATCCGGAGCATCTCGATGGCTTCCGCCCTGGCTGCCTTCTTGTCCAGGTGCTTATGGAGCATCAGGCTCTCAATGATCTGGTCCCCCACCTTCATGGTAGGGTTCAGGGAGGTCATGGGATCCTGGAAGATCATGCTGATCTCGTCTCCGCGGAATTCATAGAGCTCCTTCTTGGACATGTTCATAACGTCCTTGCCGTCGCAGATGATCTTTGAGCCGGGCTTGATCTCCGCAAAGGGCGGCTTCAGAAGCCGCATGATGGCCTTTGAGGTCACGGACTTTCCGCAGCCGGACTCTCCAACGAAGGCCAGAGTCTCTCCCTTGTGCAGCTCGAAGCTTACGCCTCTGACTGCCTTTACCTCTCCTGCATAGGTGTTGAAGGACACATGCAGGTTTTCAACTTCAAGTATTTTTTCCTTATTGTTTTCCATAACATCTCCCCCGCATTACTTTCTCTGTTTCGGGTCAAGAGCGTCCCGAAGTCCGTCTCCCATCAGCGTGAAAGCCAGCATCGTAAGTGCGATCATAAGCGCCGGGAAGAACAGCTGATACGGATAGAACATGAATTTATCCTGTGCGGATGAAGCCAGAGCACCCCAGCTGGTCTGCGGTGACTGGATTCCAAGGCCTACGTAGCTCAGGAAGGCCTCGGAGAAGATGTATCCGGGAATATCAAAGGTAATGGCAACGATGATCAGACTTAAAGTATTCGGGATCATATGCTTCATAATGATCTTCATGGGAGATACGCCCAGGGCATTTGCCGCCAGGACGAATTCCTGTGATTTCAGCTGCAGCATCTGTCCTCTGACGATACGGGCGATACCGCACCAGCCCGTCAGGGTCAGGGCCACCAGCATGGTGCCCAGGCTCTTGCTGTCTGTAAACACGGAGATCAGGATAACCACCAGCAGGTAGGGGATGCTGAGAAGGATCTCTACGATACGCATCATGATATCATCCACTGTTCCTCCGAAATATGCAGCAATTCCGCCGTAAATGGATCCGATGATACTGGAAACCGCTGCTGCAACCAGACCAATGATAATGGAGATCCGGCCTCCCTGCCAGACTCTTGCAAAGAGATCGCGGCCTAAGGTATCCGTTCCGAACCAGTGCTCCGCGCTGGGCAGCTGATTGATAGCGGACTGGTCCATGGCTTCATAATTGTAGCCGCTGATGGCCGGTCCGAAAATGATAAAGAAGATCAGGATCAGAAGGAGGATACCTGCTGCTAACGCGATCTTATTCTGCTTAAATCTTCTCCAGGCATCGGCCCAGTAGCCGACGCGCTTTCTGGCCAGCTTTTCGCTTTCGTCCTCGTTGATCCCCAGGATCCGGAATTTCTCATCCGGGATCTGAGCTGTATTCATTTTGGTTTCTACTGTCATGTCATTCCTCCTACTGTACACGGATTCTCGGATCCAGAAGACTATAGGCAATATCGATGATAAGCTGCGCAAACACAAACAGTGCTGCTGCAAATACCGTGGTTCCGATAATCATGGTATAGTCACGGTCATTGATGGAACTGATAAAATAGAATCCCAGTCCCGGAATGCCAAAGATTTTCTCAACGACGAAGGAGCCCGTAAAAATACCTGAGATCTGCCCTCCAAGGAGCGTAATACAGGGAAGGAATGCATTCCGAAGCACATGCTTCCTGATTACATTAAACCCGCTGACTCCCTTTGCCTCTGCCGTAAGGATATAATCCTGGCTCATAACGTCCAGCATGTTGGACTTCACGTAACGGGCATATGTCGCAATGGGACTCAGACACAGGCAGGCCACGGGAAGAATGATATTTTCCGGCTTGCCCCATCCTGTAGTTGGAAGGAGCTGAAAATGTACGGAGAAAATATACTGTAATAACGATGCCAAAACAAATACCGGCACAGTGATACCCAGAATCGCGATGAACATCACGATATAGTCCGGCCATTTGTTTTTATGAAGGGCAGCTACGATACCCAGCAGTACACCGATGATAAGGCCAAGGAGAAGGGCCAGACCACCAGGAACTACAGAAACGCTGGAGTAAGTAAAAAGAGACTGCGTTACATCTCTGCCGGGATACCTGAGGGATTCGCCAAGGCTTCCTTCCGTCAGGAGTCCTTTCAGAAAGATCACAAACTGGTCAAACACAGGTTTGTCCAGCCCGTATTTTGCATAGTAGTTTGCACGGGTCTGTTCCGGAAGGTTCCTAGCCATATAAGAAAGGGGATCTCCCGGAATGCTGTGCATAAGAAAGAAGGTCGCCGCCGTGATCACAAACAATGTGAAGAGCATATAAACGATTCTTCTTGCAATAAACTTTTTCATATCCTATTTCCTCTTAAACTGTGCGGATCGTTATCTTTCCATATGATATGGAAACAGCCGACGACTGAATTGAAATTTTCACGCCGGCTGTTTCCTGACTATAAGTCAACTATAATATTACTTCCCGCTGATATATACTCTCTGTGCACCCATGGTATCAAAAGGTGAATTGGAGAGATTCTTCAGATAAGAATAGCTATATCTAACAGTTGCTTCGTTGATTACCGGGCAAATCGGGGCCTCTGACAGCATCAGATGCTCTGCCTCCTTCATAAGCTCAGCACGCTTCTGATCGTCCATCTCAACGGAAGCCTGATTCAGAAGTTCATCATACTCTTCATTGGTCCAGAATGTCGGTACGGAACCTGCGGTTGACTTCATAACTTCAAGCATGGAATAGGGATCGTTATAATCGATCGTCCATACCATATATGCCATCTGGTAATCTCCGGAGTTTGTCTTTGACTGGAAGGTACCCCATTCATTCTGATCAACTACTACATTTACACCAAGCTTATCATGGAATACCTGCTGGAAATACTCTCCATAGGTCTTAAGCCACTGGGTGGTTCCACCTAAGGTAAAGGTTACGGTCAGGGTAGAAGGATCATTGCCCAGTCCCAGTTCTTCCATTCCCTTCAGGAGAAGTTCCTTGGGATCTCCGCTGATGGTATCTTCCATATCACCTGCAATTTCTCTGTAATTTCCAAGGTCACCGATGGAAACCGGCTGGGGAACCCATGCAGCATACGGTGTATGGAAGCCCTGGAAGATCGTCTGAATCACATCGTCTCTATCGATTGCAGCAGAAAATGCTTTTCTGATATTTTCATTCTGGAACAGCGGATCCTGGGTATTATAGAAATGGAAACGAATACCGGTGGAATTAAAGTCTTTCCGCTCAACATCCTGCTTGCTGTCAAAGCGCTGCTCCCATTCGGTAGATCCAACGGAAACGCTGTCGATAGAGCCATTGTCGAAGGAGTTGTAAAGTGCGCTTTCATCGTTGATGATCTTGAAGTTTACCGTATCGAGATATACGTTCTCTGCATTCCAGTAATTCTCGTTTTTCTTCAGGATGATCTCGGAGTTATGGGTCCAGGTGTCTACCTTGAAGGGGCCGTTTCCAACGATATTGGTCGCCTCCGCGCCATAAGTGTCCCCATACTGCTCAACGATATCCTGTCTCATGGGAAGCATTGCTCTGGTATCGGTCAGAGAAATGAAGTAAGGGGTCGGATTCTCCAGGGTGATCTCCAGAGTCTTGTCGTCAATAACCTTTACTCCGAGCTCACTTGCATCCATCTCGCCGCTGTTAACAGCAGCTCCGTTCTTGATGCAGGTGATCAGATATCCATTTAAGGATCCGGAATTGGGATCCAGAGCCTGACGGATACCGTAAGCATAGTCCTCTGCTGTTACATCCTGTCCGTCTGCCCACTTATTATCTCTCAGATGGAAGGTCCAGACGGATCCGTCCTCGTTGGACTCCCAGCTCTCAGCACCTGCGGGAACTCTCACATCCTTACCGTCCTGGTCCTCAACTCTTGTAAGGGGTTCCATAATGTTTACCAGGATGCTCCAGCCATAGGTATCATTACCCTTTACACTATCCAACGTTGTAGGCTCTGACTGAAGATATGTGTTGTAGGTCTGCTCATCATCAAGCACATTTCCATCCACAGTCTTGCCGGCAGAAGCGCTGACCTGCTTCTCACCGCCGCCTCCACAGGCTGCCAGCGTAAGCGCCATGGCACCGGCAAGAAGGACTGCCACCAATTTTTTTCTCATGATTTTTCCCTCCCATGATTGTTTGGTTTTGAAGTAAATAATAAAACTTATGCTGCCAATTATAGCATCTACTTTAGTTTCCTGCAATAATTTTCACAAAATCCTTTGCGGCTTTCAAGAAACTTGTGCATCTTTTACAAAATAAAGTGAATTTGATCAAGATCAAATTCACTTTATTTGTAGACTATTTATTTGTTAAGTGAAACAAACTGTTACTTCATGCTTCTTTCCCGACCTCCCCGGCATTTTTTTTCTCTGTTTGGATGGAGGTAAGGGCGGAAGCAAAAAGATTCAGAAGCATCATCACCGCAGAGAGGGTATTCATGAAGATCCGGGCCATAGTGGGAGCTGCCAGAGTAAGGTCCGAAAGCTCCGCCACCTCCGTGTCCGGGCGGTCCGTAATGGCTATAAGCTTCGCCCCTGCGTTCTTTGCAAACTCCGCCACCTTGGTGGTCATGTAGTAATAATCCGGGAAGGAGATAACGATCACCAGGGTGCTGGCATTCAGGGCAGCCAGCATCCCATAGGTGCTGTCGTTCAGCTCCGTATTCACCACGGAGGAAAAGATATCCCCATAGGACAGATAGTTCTGTAGAAGCTCTGCCACGGTAAAGGAAAAGCCCCTGCCGCAGATGATGATCCGGTCGTAGCGGGTGCAGAGCTCTGCTGCCTCGAAGATCTTACCAAGGTCTGCTGTCTCCCAGTAAGCCTTCAGCATGCGGATCTCCTCGTCCCCCACCTCCCTTAAGAACAGTTCCTTGTCGGAAAGCTCATAATCGGGAACCAGATTGTTATTATAAGTGGTGAGCTCGTCCACCACGTCGGTCTTTTCCACCAGGATCTGGGCCTTCCGGAATTCATACTTCACCGCATTGATGCCGTCAAAGCCCAGGGCCTGACAGGTGTTCAGGATCGTGATCTCCGTGACCCCGATCTTCCGGCTGAGGTCCTTCAGGGTGATATAGGACATCTCGTCCGGGTTCTCCAGCATGTATTCCGCTACGATCCGCTGTTTTTTGGTCAGGTCGTTTTTCTTTCTTCTGATCAGTGTCAGGATATCGTCCATGGGCAGTTCTCCGTTTTCTTTTCGGTCATATTAGGTCATTATATCATAGGAGACGGCTCCGTGCCATTTATTTTTCAGGGGCCCCGGGGCGGGTTCTGAAGTTTGAAAGAAAAGAAACGCCAGATCCTGCTTGACGGATCTTCTATCTGTCCTATAATCGACTTACAGAACTCTTTTCGAAAGGAGTCAGGCATGCTGATCCGAAGCAAAAATGTATGGTACGCAGATGGCTTCCGCCCTGCGGACCTGGTCATATCCGAGGGAAAGATCGAAGCGGTCTATCCCTATGGGAAAGGAGAAGGAAAACTCTGCCAGCCCGATGAAGTACGGGACTACGGCACGCTCCGGATCCTTCCGGGCTTTATCGATATCCACACCCACGGCGCTTATGGTTACGATACAAACGACGGGGATCCTGAAGGCCTGAAAATGTGGGCCCGCAGGCTTCCTGAAGAAGGAGTCACCGCCTTCCTGCCCACCACCGTTACCGATAAGCACGAGGTCCTGCTTAATGCAGCCAGCTCCGTAAAAGAAGCCCTTGCCTCGGACGATACAGGGGCTGAGATCCTGGGGCTCCATCTGGAAGGACCCTTCTTTGATGCGGGCCATAAGGGAGCCCAGCCGCAAAAGGCTCTTCGCCCGGCCTCCATCGAAGAATTCCGTCAGCTTCAGGAAGCATCCGGCAATGCGATCCGGTATCTCAGCCTTGCTCCGGAGCAGGATGAGGACTTCCGGCTCACCAGATACTGTGCTTCCATGGATATCCGGGTCTCCATAGGGCATAGCGGAGCTGACTTTGATACGGCTCTTATGGCCGTCGCCAACGGCGTCACCTGCGAGACCCATGTTTTTAACGGTATGCCGCCTTTTCACCACCGGGAACCCGGTCTTGCGGGAGCTGCTCTGCGGATCCGGGACATTTACGGGGAGATCATCTGCGACTGTCTGCATGTCCATCCGGATGTACTGAATATCTACTTCCGGTCAAAGGGGCCCGATAAATGTATCATGATAAGCGATTCCCTGCGGTGTAAAAAGGCTGAGACCGGTGCCGTGTTTGCCTTCGGCGGCCAGCAGATTCATCTGGATGAAACGGGACAGGCCCGGCTTTCAGACGGAACCATCGCCGGTTCCACCCTCTCCATGAATATGGGCCTTAAAAATCTTGTGGAGATCTGCGGCATCAGCTTTGATGCAGCCATCAGATCCTGTACCAGCAATCCTGCTGCTTTCCTTGGAATCTCAGATAGAAAGGGTGTCCTTCAGGCCGGCCATGATGCCGATATCGTGGTGCTGGATGAGGAATACCGGGTGGTAGGAACTTACTGTATGGGAAGGGACTATTAAATTATACGCCACAATTCCGTAAAGATTGATGCTTGACAGTCTCCTGAAAGATCGCTATTATAATAGACGTAAAATTTGAGTGGACTTTTCCGGATTCGGTCATCTTTTTGCCACACAGCTATCTTGTGATAGCCGTGTGGCTTTTTTGTTGCCCGTATCTCGGAAGTGTTGGCAGAATGGAGGATGATTTTTTATGGAAAACAACTTCTTATCTCTGATCAAGACGCGCCGTAGTGTACGGGCTTACAAACCGCAACCTGTCCCTTCCGAGGCGTTGGACGCTGTACTGGAAGCGGGGACTTACGCGCCTACCGGCGGCGGACGTCAATCCCCCACCATTATTGCAATTACAGACCCCAAATATAGACAGGAGATCGCAAAACTAAATGCAGAAGTAATGGGAAGCAACGCAGACCCCTATTATGGCGCGCCTGTCGTGATTTTAGTTCTGGCAGATGGCTCCGCAAGCACCTTTGTGGAAGACGGAAGCTGCGT
>CALWES010000017.1 GCA_944377405.1 uncultured Lachnospiraceae bacterium
CCACAGTAGAGAGAGGACTCTCAAAATGCATGTAAAACACTTTTTCCTCGTGTCTACCCTATAGGGTTCAGTTTAGGGCTTGCTGACGGTCCGATTTCGATTTTTGAAAATTTGGGGTGTAACTTTAGCCTGGTGGGTACACCCCGAATCGAAGAAATGCTTTAAAAAGCCGTCATTTCTTCCTGAACTTACACCCCAAAATCAGGTTTCTTGAAATCAGGGTGTACCGGTCCCTGAAACGTACACCCCAAATCAAACAAAATGAATTTCGGACCGTCCCATGGCCTATTTCTGTGGGCTGAAGGGCCCGGGACGCCGAAATGTCCCTCACAAAAAATGTGCCACTGATCTTCTCTCAGTGACACATTCTCATTATTGATGATTGTTTTACACCGTGATCCCGGTGATCACCTTCACCGGACACTTCTCGGCGCACTTGCCGCAGTTGGTGCACTTATCGTAATCGATCACCGCCACGTTGTTGTCCATGTGGATAGCGTCGGACTCGCACTGCTTGGTGCAGAGGGTGCAGCCGATGCAGCCGGCGGCGCAGACGCTCTTTACGTCCTTGCCGCGCTTGTGGCTGGAGCAGGCTACCTTGTAACGCTGTCCCTTGGGCACCATCACGATCAGGTGCTGGGGGCAGACCTTGGTGCAGGCCTGGCAGCCGGTACACTTGCTCTCGTCCACCTTTGCTATGCCCTCCACCAGATGCAGAGCCCCGAACTTACAGGCCTTGACGCAGGCGCCGTATCCCATACAGCCGAACTCGCAGCCCTTATCGTCTGCTCCCGGCACTACGGAAAGGGCATTGCAGTCCTTCAGGCCATAGTATTCATATTTCTTCACCGCCTTATCGCAGGTGCCGGAGCACTTGACAAAGGCGATCATTTCCTTTACTGCTGCCTTGGAGGGGTCCATGCCCATGGCAATGGCCACCCTCTTCGCAAGCTCAGGTCCTCCCACGGGACAGGCGCTTACCGGCGCCTTGCCCTGGGCGATGGCCTCTGCACAGGCGTCGCAGCCTGCAAAACCGCAGCCGCCGCAGTTTGCTCCCGGCAGGAGCTCTCTGACTGCCACCTGGGTCTCGTCTACCTTGACCTTGAATTTTTCACCGGCGATCACCAGAAGGATGCCGATCAGAAGTCCCGTTACGCCGACGATCCCCGCCGCCGTCAATACTGCTGTCATATCCATAATCCGCCGCCTCCTTTAAATCAGTCCGGAGAATCCGCAGAATGCGATCGCCATAAGGCCTGCAGTGATCAGCACGATGGGGGATCCCTGGAAGCTCCTGGGAATGTCATTGTATGCGATCTTTTCCCGGATGCCGGCCATCAGCACGATGGCAATGGTAAAGCCTATGGAGACTCCCGCACCGTTCACCACCGACTCCACGAATCCGTAGCTCTTCTGTACATTGGTCAGGGCAACACCCAGCACCGCACAGTTTGTGGTGATCAGGGGAAGATAAACCCCCAGGGCCTGATACAGGGGTACCATATATCTCTTCAGGAACATCTCCACGAACTGTACCAGGGCAGCGATCACCAGGATGAATACGATGGTCTGCAGATATTCCAGCCCAAGGGCCACCAGCACATGATCGTAGATCAGGGATGCCAGGGCGGAGGCCAGGACGATGACGAAGATAACTGCCGTTCCCATACCTGCTGCCGTCTTTACCTGCTTGGAAACCCCCAGGAAGGGACAGATGCCCAGGAACTGGCTCAGCACCACGTTGTTCACCAGGGCCGAACCGATGGCGATCAATAATAACTCTTTCATTACCGCTTCACCTCCTCAGCCTTTTTGGCTGCCTGTGCTGCGATCTCCTCCGCATGGAGCATGCAGTTCTGGCAGTTTCCGTCGCAGCCCAGCTTCTCTCCTGCCCGCTTGCGGGCCTCCCGCTCTTCCTTGGAAACATTTGTGGCGGAAGGAGCCTTGAACCTGTTCTGCAGAGCCGTCAGGGCTGCCAGCACGAAGAAGGCGCCGGGGGCCATGACGAAGATGCTGATGTGGAAGTCCGCCGGAATGATCTCATAGCCGAATACGCTTCCGGAGCCGATGAGCTCCCGGCAGAAGCCGATCACCGTAAGGGCCAGGGTGAATCCCAGTCCCATACCGATGCCGTCAAACATGGACAGCAGGGGGGAATGCTTTGCGGCATAGGCCTCCGCCCGTCCCATGATGATACAGTTTACAACGATCAGGGGGATGTAGATCCCCAGAGTGTTATAGAGTCCCTGTACATAGGCCTGCATCAGAAGCTGCACGATGGTCACCAGGGAAGCGATGACCACGATGTAGGCCGGGATCCGGACCTTGTCCGGAATGATCTTCCGGAGGGCCGAGATCAGCAGGTTGCTGAATACCAGCACCGCCGTTGTTGCAAGTCCCATACCGAAGCCGTTGATGGCACTTGTGGTGGTGGCCAGAGTGGGACACATTCCCAGCATGATAACGAAGGTGGGATTTTCCTTGATGATACCGTTATAGATCCGTTCCAGATATTTGTTCATATCCTCTTCCCTCCTTCCTTAGCCTTCCAGTCCTGCCGTTACGGCGTAGCCAGCCGCATTCACGGCGTTGGTAACGGCGTCGGATGTGATGGTGGCACCGGACATGGCGTTGATCTCCGCCTCTCCGGCACTGCCGCTCTTGGTGACTGTCAGGGGATCCGTCCCCTTTCCTGTATACTGTCCCATGAACTCCGGCTCCTGGGCGTTCATGCCAAGGCCCGCAGTCTCCGCCAGAGTCAGGAAGCTGATGCCCGTACAGCTCAGGGCCCCTTCCTCTCCCGTATATCCAACGGTGATCTCAATATCTCCGCCGTAGCCGTCATGGGAGGTCACGTCCACGATGTAGCCCAGGGGCTCGCCTGCTGCGTCCACCGGCCTTACCACGTTGTTGACCGTTACATTTCCGAATCTGCCGTCTGCCAGATCCGCATTTGCCTTTTCCGCTGCCTCAGGAAGCTCCTCGTACTCCGCGCCTCCCGGCACCAGAGTCTCATAGGCTGCATAGAGGGCTGCCTGATTTGCCGCTGCGATGGGCTCCTTTGTGATGGCGTAAACGCCACCCAGAAGGAAGCCGGAGATCAGGGTGATCAGGAAAAGTGTTACCGCAGTCTTGATATTGTCTGCCATACTTATCTGCCCTCCTGTTCCGCTTTTTTCACGTCCTTATTGTCCGTAAGAAGCTTCTTCGTCAGCTCCGCGTAGCGGCCCTTTCCGAAGGCCGTGGGCACCGTACATTTCTCGATGAGGGGGCAAAGAATGTTGGAAAGGATGATGGCGTAGGAAACGCCCTCCGCCGATGCTCCGAACACACGGAAGATACCCGTAAGCACGCCCAGGATCACGCCGTATACCAGCTGTCCTGCCGGGGTCAGGGGTCCCGTCACATAGTCCGTTGCCATGAAGAAGGCTCCGAAGATCAGGCCGCCGCCGCAGACCTGACAGGCCAGGTAATAGGGATCCAGGCCATGGCCGGAGAAGATCAGCATGAATACCGCGAAGCTCAGGATATACATGCCGGGGATCCGGATGCTGATGACCTTTTTTGCCAGAAGGTATGCCGCACCCAGGAGAAGGGCAATGGTGGATACCTCGCCTATGGTTCCCGGAATGTTTCCGATGAAGAGATCCGTCAGGGATACGCTGCCCCCTGCCTTAAGCTCCGCCAGAGGCGTTGCAGTGGAAACTGCGTCCACGGCTCCCCTCATGGAGAAGTCCGTCATGGGCTTTGCAAAGGAGATCATCAGAAAGCATCTGGCTGCAAGGGCCGGATTCATGAAGTTTTGTCCCAGTCCTCCGTAAAGCTGCTTTACCACAACAATGGCAAAGACGCCGCCCAGGATGGGGATGAAGAGAGGGATCTCCGGGGGCATGTTCAGGGCCAGGATCATACCGGTCACCACCGCAGAGCAGTCGCTTACGGTCACCGGAAGCTTCATCAGCCGCTCATAGGCATACTCGGATACGACGCAGGCCAGAACAGTGGCCACGGTCACTAAAAGGGCATAGGGGCCGAAGTGCCATACACCCCATAAGAAAGCCGGGATCATGGCGATCACCACGTCCAGCATCAGTTTCTGTGTCGTCACGCTTGTCCGGAAATGGGGAGAGGAGGACACATGGGCGAGTTTTTTGATTTCAGTTGTCTGTTCCATACCGCTTCCCTCCTTATTCCTTTTCTGCAGCCTGGTCAGCTGCCTTTTTCTGCTCGGCCTCCAGCTTTGCCGCTGCCTCATGGGCCTCACGCTGCTTCTGCTCTGCAGCCTTTACCTTCCGGTCTGCCATGACCATCTTTCTGGCCTGCTTGAAGATCTGGGTCAGAGGTCTTCTGGCCGGGCACACATAGGAACAGGTACCGCACTCCATGCACTCCATACCGTTCAGCTTCTCAAAGCCCGCCAGATCATCATGGGTGGCTGCCTTTACCATCATGGGAGGCACCAGGAATTCCGGGCAGGCCTCCACGCAGCGTCCGCAGCGGATGCAGGGGGTCGTGGGGTTCTCTGCCACTTCATCATGGGCAAAGGCACAGAGGGCTGAGGAGGGCTTTGTCACCGGACAGTCCGTCTCGAAAAGCGCCTGTCCCATCATGGGGCCGCCGCAGATCATCTTTCTTGCTCTGACACGAAGGCCGCCGCAGGCCTCCAGCACAGCCTGATAGGAAGCCCCGAGCCTTACCTTTACATTGGCAGGCTCCGTCACCGCATCTCCCGTAATGGTGATGACCTTCTCCATGAGAGGGGTACTCTCCGCCACTGCGTCGTAGATCGCTGCCAGGGTGGCCACATTGTCCACGATGCACCCTGCGTCCGCCGGCAGCATGCCGGAGTTGATGTAACGGCCGGTCACTGCATTGATGAGCTGCCGCTCGCCTCCCTCCGGATACTTCGTCTTAAGGGCTGCCACCCGGATGTCCTCCCGGTCTCCCAGAAGCTCCTGCACATGGGCGATGGCCTCAGGCTTGTTATCTTCGATGGCAATGACTCCCTTTGCATGGGGGAACAGCTGCAGGCAGATCTCCAGACCTCCGATGATCCGCTCCGCTTCCTCCATCAGCATCCTGTAGTCGCTGGTCAGGAAGGGCTCGCACTCGGATCCGTTGGCGATGAACCAGTCGATCCCCTCGTCATTTTTGGGCATTAGCTTGACCGCCGTAGGGAAGCCTGCGCCTCCCAGGCCCACAATCCCCGCTTCTCTTACGATATTCCGGATTTCTTCCTTTGAAAGCGCGTGATAGTCCCGCTTTTCGCCGATCCCCGGTACCGTCTCATAGAGTCCGTCATTTTCCACCACAACGGACATTACCGGAAAACCGCTCACCTGCATCCGGGGCTCCACAGCCTTTACCGTACCGGATACGGAAGAGATCACATCTGCAGAAATAAAGCCTCCGGCCTCCCCCAGCTTCTGGCCTGCCAGGACTCTGTCTCCCGGGGCCACCACCGGCTTTGCCGGTGCTCCGATATGCTGGGACATGGGGAAAACGAATTCCCCCTGAAGGTCGAGGGCTCTGATCCTGCAATTTTCACTTAAGGCCTTGCCCTCATTGGGATGAGCGCCGCCCTTAAATGTAAATAATTTCATGCCTCTACATTCCCCTTTCACCTGTCTTGATTCTGCCTAACAGTATAGCACGATTTCCTATCTGAAAAGGGTATCTTTTGGGGTACAATTACCAAAGGAGCCTGCCTTGCCGGCAGGCTCCTCCTCAGTTTTTTTCCGCCCGGAATTCCAGGATGAACCGGTTCTCTCCCTCTCCGGACTCTCCATGGATCCGGACCCGGTTCCGCTCCGCGATATTTTTTGCAATGGACAGGCCCAGACCGTAGCCCTTCTGGTCGCTCCTTGCCGCATCTCCCCGGTAAAAACGCTCAAAAAGCTCCTTCATCCTGTCCTCCGGGATGGGCTCTCCCGTATTGGACACCGTAAGGCAGACCCTGCGGCCAGAGCTTCTGAGCTCCACCCTGGCACTGCCCCCTTCTTCGGAGTATTTTTCCGCATTGTCCAGGAGGATGCAGATCAGCCGCCTGAGCTCCGTTTCCGCGCCCCGTACGAAGATCCCCTCCTCCACGTCGCTTAAGAGCTCCCGGCCGTTCTGGAAGAAGACCGCCTCAAAGGACAGGACGCTTTCGATCACCAGGTCCGAAAGGTTCACCCTGCTCTTTTTTTCCGCAGAAAGAGGAGCCTCGCTCCTGGCGAGCTCCAGAAGCTCCTCCACCAGCTTCTTCATGCCCACGGCCTCCTGAAGGATGTTGGCGGTCCAGCGCCGGGCCTCCTCCGGGGTCTTGTCCTCTCCGGAAAGGAGCTCTCCGTTTGCCATGATCACCGTAAGGGGCGTCTTCAGCTCATGGGAGCTATCGGCAATGAACTGCTTTTCCCGCTGCAGGGCCTTCTCCACGGGGCTTACGGCCCACTTGGACAAAAGAAGGCTTACCCCCAGAAAGCACAGCCAGACCGCTCCCCCCGTCAGAAAGAGGGAGCGCCACATGCCTGCGGTAAACTCCGAGCCGATGCTGGTATCCACGTACATGATCCGGTAGCCCTCCTCCGTGGGGAAGCGCAGATACCGGAGCTGATACTGCTCCATGATCCCCCGGTCCTCCCGGGCGGAGATGCTTTCCGCCGCAAGGCGCCGAAGGGCAGCGTCGTCCACACCGAAGCTGTACTGTCCCTCCAGGCCTATGAGCTCCCGGTCCCGGTTCAGGATCAGAGAAAAATGGGGGATCCTGCCGTCTCCCTCCAGAAAGGTGCCGGCCCCGCTGCCTGCTGCCGCCTCCTGCTCCAGAAGCTCCAGGCTTCTTTGCTCCAGGCGGCTGTTATTAAAAAAGCCGATGGCAAACAGCGCCAGACATAAAAGCGCTGTCACCATCAGCATATTTGATACCACGAATTTGACCCGAAGTCCTCTGATCTCCCGCATCCTGTTTTCCTTCCCTTCTATTTCCCAGACAGATGGTATCCCAGGTTCCGCACCGTTACGATCCTGGCTTCCGCCCGCAAGAATGTAAGCTTCTTCCTGAGGAAGGAGATGTAGATCTCCACGTTATTGTCCATGGCCTCCCCTTCGCTGCCCCAGATCTTTAAAAGCAGGGTCTCCTTGGACACGATGGCACTGCCGCTGCCCATGAGGATCTGCATGACCTCATACTCCTTCCTGCCTAGACGGATCCCTTTTTCTCCCTTCATAAGGCTGTAGGTGGACTGATCCAGGCTGATGTCTCCGAAGGAAAGCACCTCCTGCCGGAAGTCTCCGCCCCGCCTCAGGATGGCCTTTAAGGCCGCCAGAAGCTCCCTGGTCTCAAAGGGCTTTGTCAGATAGTAATCCGCTCCGGCGGAAAGGCCCTCCACCTTGTCCTCCGTCTCGCTTTTTGCCGTCAGCATCAGCACCGGTACCCGGCAGCCCTGCTTTCTGGCTCCACGCAAAAGCGTGATGCCGTCCATTCCGGGCAGCATCACGTCCAGGATCGCGCCGTCGTAAAGCCCGGAGCGGAGGAGCTCGTAGCCCTCCTCTCCGTCTCCTACGGTATCGGCCTCATAGCGCTCCTGTCTCAGTACGTCCCGGAGCGCCTCCGCCAGCTTTTGATTGTCTTCGATGATCAGGATCCTCATATCAGAAAATCATACCTGCTCCCTTTCCGGCTGTCAACCATTGGACCGGACCTCCTGGCGCATGAACTTCAGGTAGGAAATGGTGAAGGTCAGGAGGGTCATGGCGCATAATCCCGTAAACTGAGGCCAGATCAGAAGCAGGCTCTGGGAGAAGGGCAGGTAGCCCGCCACGGCCCCCTCCAGCTGGGACGCCATCACAAGGCCCACACTCCGTACGCCGGGGTTCATAATGGTTGTCACTGCCTCTCCGTACAGATAATAGGGGGAGATCCGGTTCAGATACAGATTCAGGGTGTAGTTGTCCGCCATGTTGAAGAGGCCCGCAAAGCCCCCATCCGTGGGGTAGATCAGGGCCGCGATGATCCCTGCCAGAAGACTAATGAATACCGTAAACAGGAGCCAGCAGGCGATGACCGCCAGAGCGCTGGTGGCCGCATGGCGGCACAGCACGGAAAAGAGGATGGAGAGTCCCAGCCAGAAGCAGATATAAACTGCCGTCAGGAAGAGGAAGACGATGATCCTTCCCACCTCCTCTGCTGAGGGCGGGATCCCGATGATCAGAAGCCCCACTGCCCCGAAGAGGGCTCCCATGGCGTATACCATGATAAAGATCAGGACCGCTCCCGCCAGGAATTTTCCATTGATCACGCTGTCCCTGTAAATGGGCTGGGACAGAAGCCGGTTCAGGGTCCCGCTGCTCCGTTCGCTGTTGATGGCGTCAAAACCCAGCACCAGGCCCACAAAGGGGCCCAGCAGGGCAATAAAGGATACAAAGGAGGGGATGGCGCTGCCGCTGGTGGTGAACAGGCTCAGAAAGAGGAATTCACTGCTGCTTCCTGCGCTGCTCAGATTGGAAAGGGCGCCGTACAGACTTGCAAAGCTTGTGATCACGATGAGCACAAGGATCAGCAGAAAGCGGCTGCTGCGGATGTGATCCCGCATCTCCTTGCGGTAAAGGGCCGCAAGCCCCGTATTTCTTTCCCGGATCTCCTCTCTCCTGTTACTTTTTTTCAGCTCCGGCAGCTTTTCTTTCAAAGTTCCTGCTGATAAATCTTTTATTGTTCTGATGTTTATCATGTTCCTGTTCCGCCTTCTCAAAATATCTACGGTAGATCTCCTCCAGATCATTGTTCAGATGCCGCATGGACTGGATCCTGCATCCCGATGCAATGGCAGCGGACAACAGCTCGTTTCCGATATCCCTTCCTGCGCTGATCACATACCGGTCCTCTTCTCTGCCCACACTCTGGATCTCCGGCATCTCCCGAAGGACGCTCCGAAGATCCCCCTCTGAGGGGTCCACCTCGATCTCCAGAAGCACGCTGGAGTCCGCAGCCAGTTCCTTTGCCAGCTCCCCGATGGTGCCGCAGGCCAGAAGCCTGCCCTCTACGAACATCCCCACCCGGTCGCAGACCTGCTGTACCTGGTACAGCTGATGGGAGGACAGGAGGATGGTCCTGCCGTCCGTCTTTGCCAGTTCCCGGATCAGGCTAAGGAGCTGCCGCATGCCCTCCGGGTCGATGCCCAGGGTCGGCTCATCCATGATGATGACCTTGGGGTCCTTCAGCAGCACATCCGCCACCCCGAGGCGCTGTCGCATGCCCCGGGAATAGGTCCCCACTCTCTGGTCCCCTGCTCCGGAAAGTCCTGTCCGAAGCAAAAGCCGGTCGATCTCCTCCTCCACCTGCTTTTCCGGCATACCGTTTAAGGCCGCCGTAAAACGCAGGTTCTCTCTGCCTGTAAGATCATTGTAGAAGCCCACGTTGTCCGGAAGGTATCCCACGATGCGCCGGACCCGGATGCTGTCCCGGATACAGTCCAGCCCATCGATCCTGGCACTTCCTCCGCTGGGCTCCGTAAGGCCCGTGAGCATCAGGGTCGTGGTGGTCTTTCCTGCGCCGTTGGGGCCCAGGAGGCCGAAGACCTCTCCCCTGCGGATATCCAGGCTCAGTCTGTCCACGGCGGTCTTCTGCCCATAGCGTTTTGTCAGGTCCCGGATGCTGATGATAGCTTCCGGATCCATTTTTTCTGTTCCTGTCATGTTCGTCACCTGCCGGTATTTTATCGTCTGCCGTATTTACGGAACATATAGTAGATACCGTAGAGCAGGGCTGCGATCACTGCCACTGCCACGACACCCCATACCATGCTGGTCTCCACTGCCACCCTGAAATCGGCACTGGCGGAGACCTCCTCCGTATCGGCCTTCATGGTCACCACATAGTCCCCCGTAATGGCGTCCTTGGAGGGGATCACGTGGGCCGTGGCTTCTACAGTAGCTCCTGCCTCTATCACGTCAATAGTGGGGGTGTCAAAGCTTACGGACCAGTCCGTGGGGGCGGAGGCCGTAAGGTTGATGTTCTTCAGCTCCACGTTGCTGTTGTTGGTGATGCTCAAGGTCACATCGGATTCCTCATTGGCATGGGTGTTGAAGGACAGTCTCCCGTCCGGGGTGGACAGGGACAGGTCATAGGTCCCCGTGATGGTCAGGGAGAGGTCCATGTCCAGGGTCTCACTTCCGGAAACGGCGCTGCAGGGAATGCTGTAATCTCCGGCAGTCACGTTGTTGGGCGGCACCACCGTCACCGTAAGGCCCTGGCTTGCCCCCGGCTCCAGCTCGATGCTGGCCACCTGGGTGCTCTCGCCGCTGGGCTTGAAAGACACCTGCCAGCCTGCGGGAGCTCCGGAGGAAAGGCTGTAGGTCTGGGCCTCCGAGCTGTTGTTGATGAGGGTTGCGTTATAGGTAAAGGTGGTGCCGGAGGCCCCCTCCTGCTCCGGGTATTCGGAAGAAAAATCTCCCTGGCTCACCGTAAGCTCATTCACCTCCAGGGTGATGGGCAGGGTATCTGTTACGCTTCCCCCCACCTTGGACTGCAGCAGGACCTGATAGGTGCCGTCCTGGGTATCAGCCGGAATGGTCAGCTGCAGCATGGCGGAAGCCGTGTCCGTTCCCGTGGGAACGTGGACCTCCGTGATGCGCTTTCCGCCTCCGGAGATGTAGCCCTCCCAGCCCTCCGGCAGGGATGCAATAGAGAGGGCGGCGTCTGCTGCCTGTCCTCCGTTGTCCAGACTGATATCAAAGCTGATGCTTTCTCCTGCCTTGGCGGAGGTACCCGGATATTCCGTATGCATATCCACGCTTCCCGCCGCAAAGGACGTCATGGCCGTGCCCCAGAGGACCCCGGCTGTCATGGCCGCTGCCGCAAGGCAGCAAAGGCCTGTCCTTTTTCCTGTAAACTCTGTCCTGTTCATGATCTGTTCTCCTCTTGTATTCCCTTATGATTTTCCGTTTCTTGCGGAACTACAGAAAATTGTAATCCACGAACCTTTAGCCAGGCTGAAAAAAGGGCCGGTCACAGTTTTTTCACAGATCCGGGGAAAGACAGGAAAGAAATGGGGAAATTTCAAAATTCCTGCTTGACAAACGGAGCAGTTTCTACTAAACTAGTTAAGCATTGTTTAAAACAATGTGTCCTGTTACAGCAGGAGATGTGAGTCAGTAGCTCAGCTGGATAGAGCAACGGCCTTCTAAGCCGTGGGTCGGGGGTTCGAATCCCTTCTGGCTCATTTGATATACGGGTATCCCTTTACAGGCAGACCGTGATCAATCATATGGTGGGTATAGCACAGTTGGCTAGCGCGTCAGATTGTGGCTCTGAAGGTCGTGGGTTCGAGTCCCATTACCCACCCGCAATGAAAAGACACGATATATAGAGGAAAGCAGTGAAAATCCTTTATATACCGTGTTTTTTTGATATTTTTGACGTACTTCCGGAGGGTTCAACCTGAAAATTTCAGGTTGAATATGCAAATTTTCAGGAAAAATCTGCCCACGAATTGCCCATGAAATCCGTTTACATAATCCAAATGGCTTCAATGTGGCCATGTTCCAGGGATCCCTGGGCGTTTTTCCCAGAATGGAATATCCTGTGGCCTCTGTTTATTCATGAGACGCCCTGGTTCTACGGTGAATCGCTCCACCCCAGTATCAATCAGGTATCGATTACGGATCTTCCGGATAACCTTGCATGGCACGACCTTCCCAGATATGATGATGTACTTCTCTCTCGTTTCCATACTTACTTTATATCAGAACATTTGTTCGATGTAAAGTAAGTATTTTAAGTGCAGGGCACCGCTGCCGTCCGGCGTAAGTTCCACCGGATCAGTGATCATGTAGCCGGAATCATCGAAGGCATACACGGCCCCGTCGATCACCGCAATAGTGCCGGAGTACCACGTGTCCCCTTCGAGAAGATACCACCACCTGCCGTTGCCGCCTTTGAGGATCCATCCGGTTAAATATGCACCGGAGACCCAGCCCTCCGGGGTACGATACCATCTAACGCCCCGATCATCGAACGCTTTGGCGTCCGGATAGATCACAGAGCCCTTTGCCAGGCTTCCCGTCTGCGGGCTGTCGGTGGAGGGAAGGGCCCGGACTCTCAGGGAGCTTGCAGTCACCCGGAGGCCGCCCTGCCCGGTGCCGATGGGGTATGTAACCAGACCCACCGTATTTCCGTCAACGGAGATCCCCAGTTCCTCATACGGGGGCCGGTAGAAATCCGCCCGGACACCGGAAAGGGTGTAGGACTTCCGGGATACCGGAAATGCTCGTCAGAATCGACAGCACTCCGGAAAGCGCAGCTGCGGAAGCTACATACTTCCAGTCAACTTCGCCCATGGCTACCGCAGCACCGATACCGGCGATTGCAGCCTGAGCGACGGTCTTGACCGCTCTCACAGCGGCGGCTTTCAGCCACTTCTTGGTGCTGACGGAGACCTTAAACACGCAGTTGTCAAACATCCTTACTCCTCCCTTCCTTCGGCATCCGGATCAGTGTCCCAGTGCCTCATTATGCCTGCATTATTGACGGGATCACATCCGTGAGGATGGTATTCATGGCCTCCTCAGCCGCATCCGCCCTGGTCTCAGCAGCGGATACCCGCTCCTCAACGTCCGGAAGGTATGCACACGGGGTCTTTCCGTCCTCATGGTAGAAGGTGCCGTCAATGTACTTGCATCCTTCGGATACATCCAACAGGTTGATCTCTACAGCCAGAGCCTTCTCGCCGTAGGTACACCGGGTCACATAGTTCGCATCTTCGTAGTTGTCGCAGACCATCCGGTTCTGGACAACGCCATCTTCGTCGATCTGAGCCCATATTCTCTGGTAAAATGCCATCTTCTTTTCCTCCGTTTTTAAGCACGAAAAAGGAAGCCCGAAGGCTTCCTCCTTTTTTTGGTATTTACTTGTCTCTGTAATGTGAGCCACATTGGATAATTTCAAGGTGATCTCCAACGATTCGGAATACGATTCGATTTTTGTCGTCTATCCTGACACTCCAGTATCCTGCAAGATTTCCTGTGAGCGGTTCCGGCTTCCCGATACAGTTACATCCATTTCGATCAATGCTTTTCAAAAGTTCATTGATCCGTTTCAATGTTTTCTTGTCCTGAGTCTGCCAATGCAGATACTCCTCCCAGGCTTCGTCCTCCCACATTTTCCTCATCAGTCTACCTCGATCAGGTCATGTTCCTTTAAAACGCTTTTCCCTGACTTCACATCAGCAATCCTTCTTTCAAGGCGTTCCATGTTTTCTTTACTGTAAAACGGATCCACCTTGACCTCGAACGGGATGCAATTTTCCCGCAGTACCGCCTTGATGTACATATTGACTGCAACGGAAGCATTGAGCCCTGTCTGATCGCAAAATTCATCAAAACGCTTCTTATCGTTTTCATCGACCCTGATACTCATAGTTGTTAGTGCCATAATATCACCTCCATTTAGCGATATTATAACACATCGTCACACATTGTCAATTATTTGTGTTAATAGCGAAGATGAAAAGGGTGAATTGTAGCCCGAAAGTCCCGTTTGTAAGGCAAAAATCCCTTTTTGTAAACGAAACGCTACTTTTGTAAGCA